>NZ_CP113948.1:955000-1621875 GCF_026810365.1 Flavobacterium praedii | reverse complement strand
GTGATAAAGGTACTTTAAAAGGATGATTTGACTGTTGAGATTTCCTTTTTAGTAATACAATCTGAAATCCAATAATTTACAAAGAGCGAGGTGTTTTTGATGTAATTCTTCTACAATTTCGGTAACATCATCATATTCTTGACATAAACTAAAAAATGCTTTGTCTAAAGAATTGCTGCTAACAATATTGAATGCCACTCCATAGCCAGAAACTGCTGCGGCACCTGTAATATCTAAAAAATATTGGGCTTCTTCCTCATTTAAATCTACAGTTTTGGCATTGGCAAAATGCAGTATTTTTCCTTTGAGTTTACCTTCAAAAAGCTCCGCTAATTCTTGAAAACTATAATAATAGTCATTCAAGCAAATAGAATCTCTTTCGCCACGCATGACAAAATAGATTATTTCATAATCTTTGAAGTTATGGTCGTCATAAAGTAGGGCATTTAAACCATCTACTAAACCTTCTATAGTATCACAAGTTTTGTAAATACTGGCGATGCCTTCTTCAAAAACGAGGTTTTCGAGGTTTTTGATAACGGCAGTTTTGGTAGTGTTCTCTATATCAGGAACGGCTTCGAGGCAGAAAATAAATTGATTGTTTTCCATTTTTTATACAATACTACTATAAGATGAGCATAGTTAGTGAATTATTATTTATATTGATCAGGATGGTTTTAACTTTTTGGAATAGAACTATTATCGCCAATAATTTGATTTATTGCATTTTTTGCAATGTTTAAAGCTCTAAGAGCATTTTTTTTCTTGAAAGAATGGGCTTCCATCCGGATCAAAATGTTTTTTAGCATTTTGATCGCATCATTTATATAAGGTCCTTTGTTTAGCATTATGCATTCTGCTTGTAATCCTTGAACGACATCACTTATTTCTGCTCTAGTAGGAATTCCTGTTTTGGCAAGATTATCTAATACTTGAGTAGCCCAAATTACTGGAATATGAGCGGCTTCACAAAGCCATAGAATTTGATTTTGTACTTCCGAAATTCGTTCAAAACCTATTTCAACGGCTAAATCACCTCTTGCTATCATAACGCCTATTTTGTCTCTTTTCATGCCTTTGAGTAGTATAAAAGGTAGGTTTTCAAAGGCTTCTTTATTTTCGATTTTGAAAACAACACCCAAATCCTTTGCGTTATTTTGATCTAATTGTTCATATAAATAGTGAACATCTTTTTCCGTTCGTACAAAAGAATACCCCACTATATCAGCATTGTTGCAAATAAATGGTAAGTTTTCAATATCTTTTTCGGTTAAAGCAGGGAGATTTAATTTAGTGTCAGGTAAGTTTATCCCTTTTTGAGCTGATAATTTTGATTTATAACAATTGGTTATAAGAAGTTCTACTTCGTCTTCAGTTTTTGAAATGGCAATCGATTTTATCATGCCGTCATCAAATAGGACGGTGTCATTTATTTGAACATCATCGATTATTTCGGGAAGTAATATACCGATTTCTGCTTTTGAAAGTTGAATATCATTTTTTCCGAATTTTGATTTTTTACCTAAAGTTTCTCTTTTGGTCAAGATGATATGTTCGCCAACTCTAATTGGAATACTGTTTTTTATAGCACCATTCTTTTTAGGTATTTCAATAGAGGCAGTTCTTAATTTTGGACCCGATAAGTCCATGTAAATTTTAATTTCTTGTTTAGATTCTTTTTTGATTTCTTGAATAAATTGAACCATTTTTGTCCAAATAGTAATGTCACCATGACTCAAATTTATTCTTGCAATTTCCATTCCACTTTGAACCATTTGTTCAATAATACATTTGTCTTCTGCAGCTTCGTTCGGGAGCGTAACCATTATTTCCGTAAAATGATTTTTCCTTACGGCATTAAATAATTTATTGGCATTTTTCTTTACTAATTTCTTACTTCTTTGGTAGCCAATGATTTCTATTTTTGATTTTTCTTGAAATGGAAGACCTTGAATTAATTTTAAATTTTTGATTACATTATAAAGATTGCTATATACATATCCTTCGGATGTTCCCAAAGAGGACACTCCATAATCAGAAAGACTGTTGTGGTATTTTCTTAAATCAAAACTACGCAAGATTAAATAACGACATAAATTCTTTGCACTTAATCGATAATTTTCGTGTATTCCTGAGATGGTTTGATCTATTTTTGACTCATTTTCAATGATACATTGCAGTATATCATTTAATTCTTTAGTTAATTTTTCAATTTTCATCTTGGATATTTTATATTCACTTTCCCGTAATTCCTTAACGTTCCTTCATGAATACAAATTTAATTGAAAATTGTTCTTTGATTATTAAAATGTTTCCCAACTTTTATATGAATTCCAACTTATATTGCTGAAATTTTATTGTGAATTTGGTTCGGATTGGATGATAGGAATATAATTAATTATAATGTTTTTGCAGTTTAAAATGTAAGGGTTTCAAAATTTCAGATTGCATATAGATTTCAAACAAAATGGATAGTTATCAAGAAACATAGATTGCTTGCATTAATTGTAGTTAATTTCTTGTTGTTGTTCCGTTTTTTTTATATCAACTACAATATAAATCATACTCTTTATATTTTATTAAAGTGATTAGAATTCAAATTTTATTTTGTATTATAATATTTTTGAAGCTTATATTTTTACTTGTGCCCATTCGGTAATGTGTACGTTGTGTGAAAAAATTAGGGCATCGCTAGTGGGTTTTAGAAAGTGTTGGTATTTTGAAAACCTATTACAGTCTAAAGTATATAGTTATATAATTGCTGCGGCTGCTTGCAATTCCTTATTTTTGTAGTACACGAAGTAACTAGTTTCTTGATAACATACTATGAGCAATACATTTTCTGACTACAGTCAAATTGGAATGATCTCCACTTTTTCTGAACTTGTACAAACGGATTTTAAGGGAGAAAAGAATGCCCTATGCTGGTACAGAAATTTGGAAGGCGATTTTAAAGAAATCGTAGGTCAACTGCAACTAAAAGAAAATATAACAGAGGTTTATCCTAAAGATCTAGTGGCACTTCAGCTATCAGAAAAGGGGAATATTGCAAGGGAAATTATTTTAAATGATTTACAATTATTAACCGATTTTGGAGCTTCTCCCTCTCTTAATTTACTTAAATGCTATGAACGCGATGATGAATTTGATTTCATCTCCACAGATGTGTATTCCTATCATGTAGATCGTTCACCCATCGCTACAGATACCTTTTTATGTACGTATCACGGAGCTGCAAGTGATATTATTTCAAATGATCATGTAGAGCAAAAAATTCTAATACCTGAAATTCGGAAAAAGCTTAATGAATTGCATAACGGCCCATCGGAGGAATTTGAAATTTTTTTAAAGGAAAATTATTTTGATTTGCATTATCAAACCAAACCAAATGCTATGCCTGTTAATTTAGGAATAGGTCATCTTTGGCGCCTAGCGGTAGATCATCCCAAACAACAAGTGCTACCTTGTATTCATAGAGCCCCCATAGAAAATGAAGGCGAATATCGTTTGTTGTTGATTTGTTAAAAAAAAGGAAGTAACAGTATTTTTTAATTGGTTTTGAATTTATTTCATGTCAATTCAATAGAAAAGGTTTCCTGCATTCTATAAGGGAAATGTTTATTAAGAAAGTGTTACAGACGGAATTTTCAATGGCAAATTGGGATAGTAGATGTAAAAAATAGAAGTTTTTTAGAATTGATCCTAGGTGACTCCTTGATAGACTCCTTGAACTTTGTCATTTATTGAATAATTTGAAAGTTTCTAAAAAGAAAAAACCCCGAAAATCATAAGATTTTCGAGGTTTTGATAACTTTTGAAAGTTATTCTGCGGAGAAAGAGGGATTCGAACCCCCGGACCTGTTACAGTCAACAGTTTTCAAGACTGCCGCATTCGACCGCTCTGCCATTTCTCCAGTATGTTGCTATCATTGCTGATTGCGAGTGCAAATATAAGAACCTTTTTTGGTTGTGCAAGTGTATTTTTAGAAAAAATTCATCTTTTTTTTAAGGATTTTTTTAATTGTTTCATTTGCTTTGCTTTAGGCGAAAAATAATTTTCAAAAAAGTTTAGTGGCCATTTTGTGATTAGTGAAAAGTGATTGAAAATTGGCTTTGAATGATGCTATGATACCATTTAGAAATAAATTAAAATCCAGTTTTATCTCTTTCGGATGGAGTCGGAGTGAGGGCTAATTATAAAAAACGATATTGTATTTCCAATAGCTATACTTTTAATTGGTTTTAGATATAGTTTAAAGCAATATATAATAATGTGTTTTCTTTTCCTTCAAAACATTATTAGCTACAAATCAAACAATTTTTTACATGTCTTATCTCTAATTTTTTAAATTGTCCTATTACTAGCGATAAAATACTGATAGAGTATAAAAATGCTCTATTTTTATTGGACCATAGCGGATAAGTAATCGGTAATAATTTGTGCTAAATTCTGTAATTTGTATTCTATAAATGAGTGCTTTTA
Source organism: Flavobacterium praedii (assembly GCF_026810365.1). Lineage (NCBI taxonomy): Bacteria > Pseudomonadati > Bacteroidota > Flavobacteriia > Flavobacteriales > Flavobacteriaceae > Flavobacterium > Flavobacterium praedii. Next base: position 1,617,392 of record NZ_CP113948.1, on the reverse strand, counting down.
CCTTGTAGATTCTGTATGGTCCGTCAAATCTATGTGCTTTCAGTGCAGAGTGGTTTGGTTTCAATCAAAAAAGAGCATAAAAAAATCCTTCTAAATATATTTCAGAAGGATGATTTTATTCATTTTTGCAAATAATTAAGTTCCTAAAACTAATACTTCACAAAATCTTTTATTTCCAAGCCGTATCCTATCATTCCTACGCGTTTCGTTTGTTCGGTATTTGATAATAATCGAATTTTTGAAATGTCAATATCATGTAATATTTGAGCACCTATACCAAAATCTTTGTTGTCCATCTTGATTTGTGGCGCTTTGAATTCCCCTTGTGCTTGTAAAACTTTTAATTCGGATATGCGGTTCAGTAAATCTATTGAAGCCACTTCTTGATTAATGAATAATACAGCACCTTTACCTTCCTGGTTAATCAATTGAAACATGTCATCCAATTTTTTATTGGCATCATTGGTCAACGTTCCTAATATGTCATTGTTAACCGAAGTAGAGTTGATTCGTGTCAATACCGCTTCACCTATATTCCAAGTTCCTTTGGTTAAAGCAATGTGGATTTGTTTGTTGGTGGTTTGTTGGTACGCTCTTAATCTAAATGAACCAAAACGGGTTTCAATATCAAAATCTTCTTTTTTGACAATCAAACTGTCGTGTTGCATTCTATACGCCACTAATGCTTCGATGGAAACCAATTTTAAATTAAATTTCTTAGCGACTTTTACCAATTGTGGCAAACGAGCCATTGTTCCATCTTCATTCATTATTTCGACAATTACTCCAGCAGATTTGAATCCGGCCAATCTTGCAAAATCAATTGCTGCTTCGGTATGCCCAGTTCTTCTCAAGACACCTCCTTGTTTGGCTATCAATGGAAAAATGTGGCCTGGACGTGCTAAATCATGCGGTTTGGTATTTGAATCTACTAATGAAAGTATTGTTTTGGCTCTATCGGCTGCTGAGATTCCTGTCGTTACCCCATTACCTCTTAAATCCACCGAAACGGTAAATGCAGTCTCCATAGGGTCGGTATTGTTACTTACCATCACATGTAATCCAAGTTCTTTACAACGACTTTCAGTAAGCGGCGCACAAATTAAACCTCGGCCATGTGTCGCCATAAAGTTGATCATTTCGGGTGTTACTTTCTCAGCAGCAGCCAGAAAATCACCTTCATTCTCGCGATCTTCATCGTCAACAACTATGATTATTTTGCCTTGACGAATGTCCTCAATGGCTTCTTCTATAGTGTTGAGTTGTATTTTGTTGGTAGACATCTTATTCTTTATTTTGAGATGGAATTAATTTTTGAAACAGTTTTTGAAATACTTTTTGAATTGGAGCAAGTAATACATCCATATTAATCAAACCAATGTCATTTGTGGCTCGATAGGTCAATAAAATGGCTAATGGGGTCAGTATTATAGATGACATCCAAGAACCTAAAAATGGGGATAATCCATCCTCCTGAGAAATCCTTTTCCCAAATGTGTTAATAAAGTGAAAGGATATAAAAATCAAAACAGCAAATACTATTGGTAGTCCAAGCCCTCCTTTTCGAATGATAGCTCCCAATGGGGCCCCAATAAAAAACATCAAAAAACAAGCATAAACGATTACAAATTTATCATTTAAGGATAATATGTGGCTGTTTATATTTTTCTTTTTGTTATCCAGTTCGCTTTTTGTGGCATCAATTGAATACATTAAACTTTGAATATTACTACTGGCAGCATTTAGAATTTCTGTTTTTTGTTTGTTGGAAAATAGAGATAATAAATTTTTAGTTATAGTTTTTTTCTTAGCAACTTCAGGGGCTTTATTATCCGTTAAAATGCCTAGTCTAGCAGCGCTATTTTCTGAGAATGAAATAATTTCAGTATCCCTATTTTTACTCAAGGAATCCAGTGTGTATTTCAAATCGCTTACATTAAGCATATTGTTTGTTGTAGAAACAGATTGGTCATTGTCTACTTTATTCAAATTAGACAGATCTATGTTTATGCGGTATTTCTTAAAAGAGCTTTTGGCAAAAGGCAACTTGGTTCGGTCTTCATACTTTTTTGGAACAATGTCTTGGTAATAATTTCCGTCATTAAGCACCAATTGTAAAATACTCGATTTGTCGCTACTAATCAATTCTCCATCTTTGGCTTTGATTACTGTTTTACTTCCGTCACCGTTTTGTGATTTTTCATGGATCGTTATTCCAGTTAAATGATTCCCATTTTCTCCCGATTTTTTATTGACTTTGATATTGTATAAACCAACGTCGCTAAATTGTCCTTCTGCAATAGCAAGTGCTGGTTTAGCTTGCGCAATGTTTTTTCTAAAATTAACAAACTTAAATTCGGCATAAGGTATTACATTATTGGCAAATAAAAATGCAATAACACTCAATATGGCAATAGAAACCGTCAAGCTTCTCATGGCTCTTTGTAGCGAAATTCCAGAAGATTTCATTGCTGCAAATTCATAATGTTCGGATAAACTTCCAAAAGACATAATGGCTGCCAATAAAATAGAAAGTGGGAGCACCAAAGGTACAATTCTTGGCATTGCAAGTATTAAAAATTTTAATACCATGAAAATATCCAAATCTTTCCCAGCTAGTTCAGCAATAAATAGCCAAACGGTTTGCAGAACGAACACAAAAAAAAGGATCACAAATACCGTTGTAAATGTGCCCAAAAAAGTTTTTAATAAGTATTTGTCTAGAATCTTCACCTAAATATTTAGTCTAATGTATTGATGTAATAATTGGGATATTTGCTTGCGGTAAATGTAAATTGATTTTTCGGTAATGGTTGATTTGTTTTAAAAGAATTAACGGTTAAAGTTGTTTTAGTTCCTTTTTTGCCTATTTCAATTACATTATAGATTGCGTTTGTTTTAGAATCGATGCCAAGTAAAATCTCTTTTCTTTGGTCTTTTGGGTTGGTCGGAATCAATTTGATATATTGTATTTTTTTGCCGCCTACATTTTGAACAATATCCATATTAAACTTATAACCGGTATTGAAAAAAGTTAACATTTTTGATGGAGTTATTGCCGAATCATCTTTTTCATTAACGGTTGAAATAGTAATTTCTTCATCTTCAGGAACAATTGTGTACGTTTTTTTTCCGTCAAAAATTTTCTTGATACCCATAAAATCCAGTACATATTGATTCCCTTTCATTACCACTTTGCCTTTACTGTCTTGATTAATGTTTTCTTTTGCATTGTTCAAGGAGTATTTAAAATCGATAGTGATGTTGTTGTAGCTTTTTACTTTAGATGTTACTTTGTCTAGCAAATCTTTGGCTTTTTTATCTTGCGATTGTGCCGAAAATCCAATAAAAAAAACGAATAAAAGGCTGATAAATTGTTTCATTGTTGTTTTGAATTGTGGTGTCATTTAATAATTATTTGCTGCAAAAGTACTCTTTTGTTGTCTATTATTTAGATATGAAATCTTCAGTAGTAGATTATGGCTTTTTGGGCGTGACTCTTTTTAGAAAAGGGGCTAACATTCATTGTCGCTATTAGCCCCTTTCCTAAAAAGAGTCGGGCTATTCGCGCTACTTCGGTAGCTAGCTTCTATCCCTCACGCATGTACGTTAATCAATAAATTTATTTTATTTATGAAAATTTAAAAAATATAAAAAAAACAAAAAATCACAAGGGACTTTGAAATCCACTATTATTGTCAATTCTCTAAATCGAAAACAGCTTTCTGTAATCTATTTTATAACTTATAACTTCTAAGCTCTAAGCTCTAACTTTCATTACTAAAAAACTGATCCAACCCTGTCATGTCCTGTATGTTTACACTTCTGGCTTTGCTGCCCTCAAAAGGACCTACAATCCCAGCTGCTTCCAATTGATCGATTAATCGACCCGCTCTGTTGTATCCTAATTTAAGTTTTCGTTGTAATAAAGAAGCTGAGCCTTGTTGAGCATTTACGATAACTTCTGCTGCTTCTCTAAATAATGTGTCCCTATCAGATATGTCCATTTCCAAACTTATTCCACCATCTTCTCCTATAAATTCAGGAAGCAAATACGCGGTAGAATATGCTTTTTGCGAACCAATAAATTCAGTAATTTTTTCTACTTCTGGCGTATCTACAAATGCACATTGTACCCGAACCACATCATTACCATTTGTGTATAACATATCTCCACGACCTATTAATTGATCGGCTCCAGCGGTATCTAAAATTGTTCTTGAGTCGATTTTTGAGGTTACTCTAAAAGCGATTCTAGCCGGAAAGTTGGCTTTAATCAAACCGGTAATTACATTTACCGAAGGTCTTTGAGTAGCTATAATCAAATGAATACCAATAGCACGAGCCAGCTGAGCCAAACGCGCAATAGGAACCTCTACTTCTTTACCTGCAGTCATGATCAAATCGGCAAACTCGTCTACTACCAAAACGATGTAAGGTAAAAATCGGTGCCCATTTTCAGGATTCAATTTTCTAGCTTTAAACTTATCATTATATTCTTTAATGTTTCTTACCATCGCATCCTTCAATAAAGAATAACGATTGTCCATTTCTACACAAAGTGAATTCAAAGTGGCTACAACCTTGGCATTATCAGTAATGATGGCATCTTCGGTATCTGGTAATTTTGCCAAGTAGTGTCTTTCTATTTTATTAAAAAGGGTAAGTTCTACTTTCTTAGGATCTACCAAGACAAACTTTACTTCTGCAGGATGTTTTTTGTATAGAAGCGAAGTTAATACAGCATTCAATCCAACTGATTTCCCCTGTCCTGTTGCACCCGCCATCAATAAGTGAGGCATTTTCGCAAGGTCAACTACAAAGGTTTCATTCGAGATGGTTTTTCCTAGCGCAATGGGTAATTCCATTTCGGCTTCTTGAAATTTTGCCGAACCAATTACACTTTTCATAGAAACCATCGTTGGATTCTTATTGGGAACCTCAATACCAATAGTTCCTTTTCCGGGAATTGGAGCTATGATTCGAATCCCTAATGCCGAAAGTGACAACGCAATATCATCTTCCAAGCTTTTAATCTTTGATATACGAATTCCAGCTTCGGGGACAATTTCATATAAAGTTACCGATGGCCCGACAGTCGCCTTGATTTGCGCTATTTCTATTTTGTAATTGCGTAGGGTATCTACAATTCTGTTTTTGTTTTCTTCAAGTTCTTCTTGATTGATGGTAATTCCACCAGTAGAATATTCTTTTAATAAATCAATAGTTGGGTATTTGTAATTGGATAAATCCAATGTAGGATCAAACAGACCAAAATCGGACACCAATCGTGAAGCTAAATTATCTTCAATAATGTCTTCTTCAATTGCTTTTTCAATCACAAAAGCTTCTTCTTTGATAGGTTGTACCGTTGGCAGAATGGTCATGTCAAGCGGTTTAAGCGTAGGCTCTAGATTTATTTCGGAGGCGTTTGAAATTGTTGGTTTTAAAGCTTCTTTGTTGATCTCGAATTGAGATCCAGTAGTTTTTAAATGGATGTCATCCTTTACTATTTCCTCTTCAGATTCGTCTACCGCAAATTCTTCCAAATTATAAAAGCTATCATTTGATGACAAAACTGGATTTTTTGTCATATCATCTTTGATTTCTTTTTTTGTGTTTTCAAAAAAAGATTGCACTTTTTCTGGCGAAACTTGAAGTTTGAAAATAATATAAATGATTAATCCAAATATCAAAACCAATAGCGTCCCCGTTTTTCCTATGTAATCTTGGGCTAAAAGATTCAATTCGAATCCGATAGTTCCTCCCAATTCTGGTAAAGAAGTGGCAAAAAAACCAAACAAAACCGATATAATAATAATTACAAATAGATCCCAAAACCAAACGGCTTTTAGTTTCTTTATCGAAAGATCTAAAACTAAATACATGCCTGTTAAGAAAAATAAACGAACAAATAAAAAGGAAGCGATTCCAAAACCTCTATATATTATAAAATCTGATAAATACGCTCCAAATTTACCTAGCCAGTTTTGAACTATTTCTTTTCTATTCGATAATTCGGTTACTGCACTTTGATCAATTTGTCCGTAAATGAAAAATGAAACAAAGGCAACGAATAAAGCTATTGAAAATAATACCAACAAAAAACCCAAAACAATTCGGTGTTGTTTGGATAATTTCCATGACCTTATACCTTTAGATTCTGCTTCGTTTTTTTTGTCTAAAGTTTCCTTTTTTGTAGATTTTGCCATTCTTAAATTAAATTGCGCCTATAAAAATTTTGGGATATAAATAATAAGACCAATTGCAATTGCTGTCAATGCTGCAAAAAATACAGCCCCAGCAGCAATATCTTTAATGAAACCTATTCTTTCATGGTAATTGGGGTGAATAAAATCGGCAATTTTTTCAACTGCAGTATTCAATCCTTCAATACTCATTATTAGACCAATTGCCATGGTTTGAAAAAGCCATTCGGTAGTGGTAATATGATAATAAAAACCGGCTATGGTCATAATGATTCCAATAGAAAATTGAACCATAATACTGTGCTCGGTGGTAATTAATTTTACAGCGCCTTGAAAAGCAAATTTCATGCTTTTCAATCGGCCTGTAAATAAAGTGTTGTCTTTTTGGAATTCCATATTTTTTTTTAAAGTGCGGCTAAAGCTGCTTCATAATTAGGTTCGTTTGCAATTTCACCTACTTGTTCTGTATGAGTTACTACTCCGTTTTCATCAACAACAATGATAACACGAGAATGCAATCCAGCCAATGGACCGTCTACAATATCTAAACCATTGCTTTTTCCGAAAGATCCTTCTTGAAAATCAGATAAGTTGACAACATTTTCTAGACCTTCCGCACCACAAAAACGTTTTTGTGCAAATGGTAAATCTCTAGATATGCATAAAACGGTTGTGTTTGCCAAGTTGCTTGCACTTTCATTAAATTTTCTAACAGAAGTAGCACAAGTTCCTGTGTCAATACTTGGAAAAATATTCAAAACTAATTTTTTACCGGCAAAAGTGCTTAAATCAGCAACCGATAAATCATTTTGAACTAATTTAAAATCAGCAAGTTTAGAACCTACTTTTGGTAATTCACCTGAAGTGTGTATTGGATTTCCTCCTAATGTTATTGTAGCCATGATGTTTGTTTTTTAATGAGGTTCAAAAGTAAGGATTAATATTTGAAACTGAAAGAATTTGTTGTTAGTTGTGGGTTTTGGGTTTTGGGTTTTGGGTTTTGAGATTTCGGTTGTGTGTGTCTTTGAAACTAGAAACTTGATTTTTGATCAAAAAAGTTCTTCTTTTTGCGAGAAGGATGGACGCTGGCTACCGAAGTAGCGCATACAGCCTGACAGCATAAAGGGAAGTGGCCGAATGTGCGGTATCTAAATTTGGCCACTTTTCTTTTTGGTGTCTCGCCCAAACGAACTTTTGCGAACTGACGAAGGAAATTATTCTTAAATAAAAAAAACGCACTCTGAAATGGAGTACGTTTTGCTATGCTTGTCAAATGATTTTATTTATCGATAGAACCAAGAACTCTTTTCATAAAAGTGTTTAAGGCTTCTTTTTTGTCGGTTCCGTCTTTAATCAATTTATGAACTTCAAGTGCACCATACATATTTGAAATTAATTCTCCTATGACATCCAGTTCTTCATCTTTTAATGAGGCAATTTCGGTCATGGCTTCCAATACTTCGATAGTTTCGATGATGTAATCTTGATCGTTTTCTTCTATGAATTGGGTTAAGTGTTTTATTACAGGTAACTTCATAAGTTGTGAGGTTGGATTTTAGAGGTTAGAAATAATGTAATTCCTTTAAAATCTAACCTCTAACTTAATTATAGTATTTCTTGAACCAATTGTGTTAAAACTTCTTGTTTATTGGTTTGGGTCTCGTTGACCAATTTTCCGTTCACAAAAGTTGCAAAAGTAGGCAAGTTGCTTACATTGGCTAGTTTTCGTGATTTTGGAGAATTTTCGGCATCGACCAAAACAAATGTCAAAGCTTCGTTTTCTGAAGCTAATTTTTTGAATTTTGGTTTCATAATTCTACAATTTCCGCACCATGAGGCCGAAAACTGAACAACCACTTTTTCGTTTTGGGCTATTAAAGCCCCTAACGTATCTTCGTTTAATTCGATTAACATAGATTTTTAAATTTCAATGTCAATTTCAATAACAATGGCAATTCTTAACTATTGAAATTGCCATTGTCATTGCCATTGATTTTATTAGTTAAGACTTAGGTATTCAGCAGTACTTTTTCTGTCAGCATTCATCGCTTCTTTACCAGCTTCCCAGTTTGCAGGGCATACTTCACCTTTTTCTTGTATGTGTGTATATGCATCAACCATACGCAAGTATTCGTTTACATTACGACCTAGTGGCATATCGTTTACACTTTCGTGGAAGATTTTACCAGTTTCATCAATTAAGTAAGTAGCTCTAAAAGTAACATTTGAACCTTCAATGATAACAGAATCAGTTTCTTCGCTATATTCAGTTGAATCGATATCAAGAATTCCTAATATGTTAGATAGGTTTCTGTTAGTGTCAGCAAGGATTGGGTAAGTAACGCCTTCGATTCCACCGTTGTTTTTTGGAGTGTTTAACCAAGCAAAGTGAACTTCGTTGGTATCACAAGAAGCACCGATTACAATTGTATTTCTTTTTTCAAATTCTGGTAAAGCGGCTTGAAAAGCGTGTAATTCAGTTGGACATACAAAAGTAAAATCTTTGGGGTACCAAAACAAAAGTACTTTTTTATTGTTTTTTGTAGCTTCTTCAAAAATGTTGATTTTTAAATTATCTCCCATTTCTGAGATAGCGTCTACTGCAATACTTGGGAATTTTTTACCTACTAATGACATGTTTTATAAATTTTAATGGTTTGTTTTTTTAACTGCTGCAAATATAAGGCATATTAAAAGGTTGATTAAATAAATATTAATTATTAATATTTATTTAACAATAGTAAACAACTATAGCGACGGGTTAAATTGCAGTAATTGAGACAGGTAAGCTACCTTTTCCTTTTTTGTCCTCTAATAATTGTTCGGCGGCACTTTCTTGGAATTCTTTAAAATCTTGATACATTTCTACAATCCCGTTGGTTTGATCTAAGTTTGGTATGACTTGCAAAGCATATGGATTTCCAAAAACATATAAAATACATTTTTTGGTTTGGAATAATTGCCCTAGAAATTCTAAAACCGAATCCTCTAATTCGAATTTATTAAGTGGTTTGGCTTTTGGGACAAATAATGAAATAAGAACGGTGTCAAAAGGAGCAAGGTCTTCTTTTAGTGTGGTGTCAATTAAATCAATTGCGTTTTCAATAGCATATTCCGGGGATGGTAAGAATGAAGCTAATGTTTTGAAAAATGGATTGTCGATTGTTTTATAAATACTCAACTTAGCCAGACGTTCTCTATTTTTAGCGTCAAAAATAACGACAGAACTGTTGTTGTCTTTGAGATCGGTAATACAATAATCGGCTATTTTTCGATTTAAATCAGAAGTAATTTTAAAGTCAAAATCACGAGTAATGGTGGGTTCTGTTTCAAAAAGACCAGCTTTTTGTTTGCATTTCAGGATACGATTCAAACTCGCTTCAATTCGTTCTGGCGTAGCATTCTTGAGGATTTCCTGAATGCCTTCAGCTACGTTTTCGGCAAAACACAGCACATCGTTTCCAGCATTGAAGGCTTCCCATTCCAGTTGACCCTTAACATCATATAATTTTGAAACGCTATGCATGTTCAAAGCATCCGAAATAATTAAACCATCATAACCCAATTGCTGACGCAGTAATTTTTCAATTATATTTTTGGACAATGTGGCGGAGGTTTCTTTTCCATCATTCAAAGAAGGAACAGCCAAATGTCCTATCATAATAGAGTCAACATGATTCTCTATTCCTTTTATAAAGGGTACCAATTCATTTTCGAGTAATTCTTCGAGACTTTCCTGTAAAACCGGTAATCCTAAATGCGAATCGACACTGGTATTGCCATGTCCTGGAAAGTGTTTGAGACAGCCCAAAATTCCAACATCGGACATTCCGCGAAGGTACTCCATAGCATATTGAGCTACTTTATCTTTATTGGATCCAAAAGAGCGGTATCCAATCACGGGATTCTTGGGGTTGTTGTTAATGTCTGCCAATGGGGCTAAATTATAATGAATCCCGGCCGATTTTAAATCCAATGCAATTTGTTTTCCCACTTCGTAAACCAAATCTATTTTTCTTTCGGGCAAAGCGCCAAGAGTAATGGCATACGGATATTGCGGCGTTTTCTCCACGCGCATCGCCAAGCCCCATTCGGCATCAATGCTCATCAATAGGGGAGTGGTGGCACATTTTTGATAGCGCACAATCAGGTCTTTCAATCGCTGAAAACTATCGTCGTTGAATTCCACTTTTTTCTTAGATTCGTAATTAGTAGCCGCACTGGCTCTGCTATGAAAAAAAGTCAATCCACCAATGTTGTGTTCTTTGATTAATCGCTCTGTTTCCTGAATGTTCTCTTCCGTGTCGTTGATAAAAACGGCAGGGAAAAAGAATTGTCCTATTTTTTGTTCTAGTGTCATTTTGAAATGAATATTAGATTAAAGTTGAGACACAGATTTCACAAATTTACACAGATTAAATTCTCGAAATAATCTGTAAAAATTTTCAATTTAGGATATCGATGTTCAATTTAATTTTGGTAAAAAGTTAATAAATCTTAATTCGACAGAGGGCTTCTGTCGTTTTGAGTTGAATTGATTATCATTACTTTGTAATTGCGCAGAAGCCTTCTGCGTAATTGAATCTATTTGACTCATTAATTTCAATTTAGTCAACTGTGTTGACGAAATTGAAGTTGCGTAAACTTTATTGGAAGAACTCACTCTGTTTTAAAGCCCTTCCTTATAAATATATTCATATAGACTTTATAGTTTATAAAAAAAATCTGTGCAAATTTGTGAAATCTGTGTTCTATTTACTTTTTTTGGGATAACGAATCATTCTCCTTCACTTTCTTACCAAATTCCGCTGGATAAATCAAAAACTGAGATAAAATCAATCCAGGAATAGTGGCACAAAACACCCAAATAAAGAAATTGCCATAGCCTAAATATTGCTGTATAAAACCGCTCGCCATACCTGGAAGCATCATTCCCAAAGCCATAAATCCTGTTGCAATAGAGTAGTGAGAAGTTTTTGATTCTCCTTCCGCAACGTAAATTAAGTACATCATAAAGGCCGCAAAACCAAAACCGTATCCAAACTGTTCGATAATTACTACTGAAGTGATATATGGGTTTAAAACATAATCAAAAGTGTAATGAAACATCTCTAAATGCAAATTGAAAGTTGCAGCAGGATGAAAGTGGGATAAGTATACAAATCCCAAAATAGGTAAATGCATGGCCAAAAACATCGGTAACATCCATTTTCGTAATCCTCCTTTGGAGATGGCTATTCCGCCCAAAATTCCACCTACAACAAGTGCTGCTACTCCAAATGTTCCGTATATTATCCCCACATCTTCGGTGGTCAATCCCATTCCTCCTTTGGCTTTTTCATCAATCAAGAAAGGAGTCAGCATTTTTAATAATTGCGATTCCCCCAAGCGGAAAAGTAATATGAAAGCTAATACAAGACCAATTTGTTTCTTTTGAAAAAAAGTAGCAAACACTTCACCAAAACTAGCCTTGTGAATTACTTCAGCTTCCGTGATTTCCTCCACTTTAGGTGTCGTAAAAAAGTTATATATCGTTAAAAAAGCCATAATCAACGCTACAACAATCATTGTGTAGGACCAAGCCTTAGTTTTGTCGCCAAATTTTTGCTCCAAAAAACCTCCAAGAATTACAATCAATCCATTGGCGGTAAGCATCGAAAGGCGGTAAAAAGTACTTCTAATTCCTAAGAAAAAGGATTGCTGGTCTTTGGATAAAGCCAGCATATAAAAGCCATCACTCGCCACATCATTGGATGCCGAGGCAAATGCCGCTACCCAAAAAAGTGCTAAACTCAACATAAAAAAATGATTCATCGGAATGGTCAATCCCACAATCAAGAACGCAATGGCAATCACCAATTGCATCGCTAGGAACCATTTTCTTTTGGTGGCATACAAATCGATAAAAGGACTCCAAAGCGGTTTGATTACCCAAGGCAAGTACAATAAACTGGTGTAAACGCCAATGTCTTCATTAGCAACCCCTAGACTTTTGTACATAATTACCGAAACTGAAATAATAATGGCATACGGAAAACCCGAAGCAAAATTTAAAAACGGAATCCAATACCACGGTTTGTTGTCTTTCATTTTTTTATATTGTTTAATCGTTTAAATTGTTTAAAGTTAAATTGTTTAATTGTTTGGATTTGGCAAATAGTAATTGTAAATCAAAAATTATAGGATCATATAATTTCGTCTAGCACCTTTGTCAAAGTTTAAAACTTTGACAAAGGTTAGAGATTCATCAAGACTTTATTAATGTTTCTTTTTTAAATAACCATTAAAATTTTGATTGTCTAAACGGCTTAGTAATTAAACCATTTTAAATTTTTACTTCGTTTGTGTTTCTACTTGCAAATCGATTATTGTTTCTGGACTTTCGTTGGCATAATAATCTACGAAGGTGAAGGCAAAAGCCGTTTTTCCTATCATTCTATATTCGGGTACTTCGATGTTGAATGCTTCATTTTCTTCTGTTACGGCAATTTTGTCCAGAATTTGACTGGCATCATTGATGTTGATTTTCGAAACATCTTTGGCGCCATACACCACTATATATCTAACTTTTGCCAACTGTTTTGGTTTCTGAAACGAAACATAATAACTGCTGGTATCCTTAGTGATGGAATTGATCAATAAACTCTCTGTAATCGCTTTTTTGAAGTTGGGTACAGGTAAAGGAAGTGCTGGATATTTGTATTCATAATCTTGAAGCACCTTGACCACATCTTGGTTTTTGTTTATAAACCATTTGGCACTAAAAAATCCGTTTCCTTGTACATTATCATAACTGCGGGTGAGGTCAATTTGGTTTGGAATTTCATATTTATTATTCCAATGTTTGTCTGAATCGGCTTTGATTTTATAAGAGCTGTTTCCTACGTATAATGCGGTGTTGCTCGGTACATTCTCAGACCACCATTTGATTAATTTGGCATACGAAGCTGTTTTGTGGTCAATACTCCAGTACAATTGTGGCACTATGTAATCAATCCAATTGTTTTGCATCCAGTCAACGGGATCGGCGTATAAATCATCATAATTGGTTTGCCCTGAAGATGTATCGGAACCTCTTGGATCAACCGATTTGTTACGCCAAACGCCAAACGGACTGATTCCAAATTGTACCCAAGGTTTTAATTTTTTGATGTTAGCAGAAATATTTTTGACAAAAGTGGTCACATTCAATCGTCTCCAATCCGCCAATGAAAGCCCGTTTCCAAACTTTTGATAGGAAGCAGTATCATTAAATTCAATTCCTTTTATTTTGTACGGATAAAAATAATCATCAAAATGTATCGCGTCAATATCGTATTTAATGACCACCTCATCTACAATAGAGGTTAAGTGTTGCTGCACTTCAGGCAGGGCAGGGTTGTAGTAGTATTTGCCACCATATTCAATCATCCATTCGGGATGTTTGTAAAAATCATGGTTGGGACTCAAAGTTTCGGTTTTCAAATCAAAAGTGGCACGGTAAGGATTGAGCCAGGCATGAAATTCAAAACCACGAGCGTGAGCTTCGGTAATCATCCATTCGAGTACATCATAATTAGGATTAGGCGTTTTTCCTTCTCTTCCTGTCAGGTAGCGGGACCATGGAGCGAGCATCGTTGGATATACTGCATCACCCACAGAACGAATTTGCACAATCACCGCATTGTAATTCAGTTTTTGGTACGTGTCTAGAATCTCGATGAAGTCGGTTTTTTGTTTCTCCACGGAGTCAGTACTGCTTTTAGGCCAATCAATGTTGACCACCGTGGCAATCCATACGGCTCTGAATTCGTTTTTGGGGTGCATCTCCCTTTTTTGGGCCTGTCCAATGACAGCAAAAAACAGAAGGTATATAGTTGGGAATAACAGGGACTTCTTTACAATCATTTTTACTCTTTTTATCCAGCATTCAAAAGTAGTTTTTTTAGCTAAGTTTATTAAATTAATTACCAATAAAATTCGGATTTGCTTTTTGGTTTTGCAGTATTGCTAAAAAGAATCTTTATGCGCCTGATCCAGCTATCCGCTATAGCCCTCGATTGCAACCCTTTTTTTACTAGCCACTACAGGAGCTTCCTGCGGTCGCTCTGTATCGGCTGTAAAAAATAGTGTTCCAATTCTCGGGGCTGCCGCTACTATCTGGGGCGGGGCATTGGTGCATTGATGGAACTTTTAGTTTATTTTAAAAATGCTTAATTCTAAAAACATTAACGGAAAAAGTCGGGAGACTTTTGACATATTTACGATTTTCAAGAACATTTAAAAAAACGCAAAGTCATGAGACTTCGCGGAGCGGGGTTTATAACTCATATTTTGTCTGTATATTTGCCATATCAAAGCTTTAAAGGCTTTTTAACACCATAAATGCGTAGAATATGGATACTTTCGGTCAAAAATTAAGGGTAGGCAGGGAAGCAAAAAGCTTTTCACAAGCGGAACTTGCTCGTAGAATAAATTCGCATCATTCTATTGTAGGTAAGTATGAACGTGATGAAGTAAAACCAACTATTGATGTGGTTAAAAAATTAGCTGATCTATCAGAAACAACAGTAGGTTATCTTTTAGGAGAAACGGAAGATAGAGAACTTTTAAAAGATCCTTCGATGATGAAGCGATTAAATGACATCGCTAAATTTTCCGAACAAGATAAAACTTGTATTCTTTACGCTCTTTACGCTATGATTAATAATGTTAAACTTAAAGCAATTTGAGTTATGGCATCACAAAGAAAAAAAGTACTGCAACAACTCATAAAATGTATTGAACATGACTTTGGATTTTACAACCCTACTTGGAAATGGAGTTCATTACCCGAAAACATCAAAAACAATTTTGACCTTATTGAAAAAGATTTAACACTTTGGAAAGAGAAAGGCTATATTGACTTGTTTACCGAAAATGATATTCTTTACTTGAAAATTTTTAAAGTCCCAATAATAGAAAACCCTCAAAGCTGAGGGTTTTCATTTGATTATAAATTATACGAGTTCGGAACAAGTAATATTACAGTTGCTAATAATTTGATTCAAACCAGATATATAAAAAGAAAAATCAGTACGATTAGTGCCATCTATTTTTTTTCTATTAATATTTAAATTAATAGATATTGTGCGGTCATTAATAAATATAAAATTACCACCCGTCACACCTTTATATAGAAAATTTAAAGCAACAATGTTATTATTATCAAATTTATTTTTAAGATTACTTAAAACAATTTCTTGATTATTTAAATCAGACTCTTTCCAATCGTAATCATTGTTGTCTAAAAATATTATTTTTCCATTATCATTTAGTAACCAGTGATTAGAAATTAATTTTTCAATGATTACATCGAAACTATAAGTTTGATTAAATTTAATGTCAATTGACGCAACTAATCCCATCTACTCTAAAATTTCATAATATTTAATACCTTTACTTTCAAGCCAAGTTTTAATTGATGTTGGAATTGTTGTGTTAGTGAACAATTCATAATTAGCACCATTATCAGTAGCTATCTTTAATCTTGATCCCATATCTGATTTAAACTTTTCAATTCCTGTAGAAGTCGATAGTTGATCTTCCCAATATCTACCTGATTTAGCTTCAACCCGCTCTGCGAAGTCTCCCGACTTCGAACTTTTTTTAAATGTTCTTTTAAAGCAGTAAATCTAATAAAAGTCTCCCGACTTTTTCAGTGAACATATGATGAACCCGCTCTGCGAAGTCTCCCGACTTCGAACTTTTTTTAAATGTTCTTTTAAAGCAGTAAATCTAATAAAAGTCTCCCGACTTTTTCCGTGAACATATGATGAATCTAAAGTATTTCAGGAATTTTAAAAATGAACAATAAAATTAATACAAATTGTATTTGGTAAAAGAACTGGGCTTCAAAACATCAACAATGGGATTGTCTGGTTTATCTATTTTGAGAAGTCCTGTATCGATAACATAAGTCCTGCCTCTTGAATTAATATAATATTAAAAACAAACACTTTTTTCTTAATACAATAAAAATATTCGCTTAATACGGTATTCTCTTTTCGTATTTATTAAGTTTCATTTTACAAAATATAGAATTTTTATTTGTTTTTTAGTAAAATTTGAATTTAATTTTGTTTTATAGTCTTTTTTAAATGTATATTTGACTTTATTTAAGGTAAAAAAGAGAAATATTGTATTTATATCCCAATTTTATAAAAAATTAAAATCTTAAGATTAAAGATTGAATTTGTTTTATATATTTGAACTTTAATATTTTTTCTTTTTTATTAAAAAAATATTGCAAATAATACAAAAAAATAGTTTTTAACGGTAAAATTTACAACATGGCATTAAAAGGGCTTTTTAGAAAAAAAACAGTTCAAGATATTTTAAAACAAGTCGAGAAAAACAATTTAGATGGGCATGATGCATTAGGAAAACATTTAACTGCCAAAGATTTAACGGCGTTTGGTATTGCTGCTATTGTTGGAGCAGGTATTTTTAGTACAATTGGGAAGGCTAGTTTTGATGGTGGGCCTGCTGTAATTTTCTTGTTTTTGTTTACTGCAATTGCCTGTAGTTTTGCTGCTTTTGCTTATGCCGAATTTGCTTCGATGGTTCCCGTGTCCGGAAGTGCTTATACCTATTCTTATGTTGCTTTTGGCGAATTAATAGCTTGGATTATTGGTTGGGCGCTTATTATGGAATATTCTGTCGGAAATATTACGGTAGCAATTTCATGGAGTGATTATTTTACCGGATTGCTCTCCAGTGGTGGTATCGATTTGCCGCAATGGGTGCAAATGGATTACTTAACGGCTTCAAATGGTTTTAAAGATGCTACTGCTTTAATGGAAGCTGGTAAAACATTTGAAAATTTAAGCTCAGGTATGCAAAATGCCTATACCGCTTGGACTACTTCACCCGTTATTGGTTCTTTTCATTTTGTTGCCGATTTACCTGCTTTACTGATTATTGTTTTGATTACTGCCCTTATTTATCGCGGTATGAAAGAATCGCGTAATGCGAGTAATATCATGGTTGTTGTTAAACTGTGTATTGTTCTATTGGTAATTGCAGTTGGAATCTTTTATGTAGATACTACCAATTGGCACCCTTTTGCACCAAACGGAGTTTCTGGAGTATTGAAAGGAGTTTCTGCTGTGTTCTTTGCTTATATTGGTTTTGATGCTATTTCGACAACTGCCGAGGAATGTAAAGATCCGCAACGTGATTTGCCTCGTGGAATGATGTGGGCCATTATTATATGTACGATTTTATATATTGCAATTGCATTGGTATTAACAGGTATGGTTAGTTATAATACTCTAAATGTTGGTGATCCGTTGGCTTTTGTTTTTGATCAATTGGATTTAAAATGGATGTCAGGAATTATTGCAGTAAGTGCTGTTGTTGCAATGGCTAGTGTTTTATTGGTTTTTCAAATGGGACAACCTCGTATATGGATGAGCATGAGTCGTGATGGTTTGTTGCCAAAACGCTTTTCAACGGTTCATCCAAAATTCAAAACCCCTTCTTATGCTACAATCGTTACAGGTTTTGTAGTTGCTGTTCCTGCATTGTTTATGAATTTAACTATGGTTACAGATTTATGTAGTATAGGAACATTATTTGCCTTTGTTTTGGTTTGTGCTGGTGTTTTGGCTTTGCAAAATAGAACCGATATTCCAAGGGGTAAATTCAAAACTCCTTATATCAATTCAAAATATATTTTTCCTTTGTTGATTGTTGTTGCATTAATCTTTTCTTTTGGATATAATAAAAAAGCAACAATGGGTTTTATTACCAACGAAACCAAAACCAATGATTCTGAATTTATTATTACTTCTTTAAATAAAGAGGAAACTCAAAAAGTATACAATTATTTAGTAAGTATTGAAGGTAAAACTAATGCTACTGAAAAACTAGACGTGGAGCATTTATTAAGTCAATATCAACAAGATGACGCTAAATATGAATCAGTTGTTGCTGGATTGCCTATTTCTGATTCTATAAAATATGAAAGTGGTTTTGATTTGTTTAAACATAAAATTCCAATGTGGATTTTCCTTTTCGTAATTGTTGGATTGGTTTTTTGGTCCTACAAAGAAAACTTGTCTTTAATTCCGCTTTTGGGTTTAATCTGTTGTTTGTATATGATGGCGGAATTGAGCGTTTGGAATTGGATATACTTTGGAATTTGGTTAATTATAGGTTTAGTGATTTACTTTAGTTTCAGTCGCAAAAACAGTAAATTAAACGTTCAAGAATCATAATCGAAAGATAATTACAAAAATTGGCACTACCAATTGCTTGGGTTTTATCAAATAGGACTTATTTAAGAATGAAATATTAAAAGAAAACAAATCAAGGAATTAAGATTCATAAAGGTTACAATGGCTTAATGAATCTTAATTCCTTGATGGTTTAGAGTTTTAAATTTAATCTTAAATTTAAAAATTCACACAATTCGTAGTAAACCTAAAAATTAATTTCCGTTTCATATTTATTTTGGAACGGTTTTTTTTTGAGTTAATTTGTTTTAAATAAATAGGGGTAAAGAATAAATAAGAAGTTTTGATAAAAAAGGTTATTATTGCTAAACTATCAGGATATATTTTACAATCTTTGACCTCAAAATAACTAAATAGCATTATGAGCAAAACTAAACTAACAATCAATAGAAATGGATCTTTAAAAATTGAAGGAGATTTTGAAATAGTCGACCAAGACGGTAACGTTTATGGTTTGCAAGGAAGAGAAGCATTGGGACTTTGCCGTTGTGGATTATCCGCCAATAAACCTTTTTGTGATGGATCACATCGTAATGGTTTTGAACATGATGCAAAAGCATTTGATTTACCGCCAATGAAAACAAAATAGATTTTTTTCTGTTTTGCCTAATAAAAAAAGCTGCATTTTCAATAATGCAGCTTTTTTTTACTTTTTTCTGTCTTAGCCTACAAAACGGTAAGTTCCACTAAACACGCTTTCATCATTTGGTAAGTTCGTTCAATATCATTATCCAATCCAATAGAAAAACGAATTAATCCATCTGTTAATCCCATTTCGTGTTGCTCTTCCAATGGAATTTCAGATGAAGTTGATGTTCCTGGTGCACTAAATAATGTTTTGTAAAAACCTAAACTTACAGCTAGATATCCTAGATTGCGCGCTTGCATTAACTCCATTACCGCGTTGGCTTTTTCCAAAGTTCCAACATCAAGCGTCATCATACCTCCAAACCCATATTCGGGATTGATCATACCAGCATATAATTCGTGACTTGGGTGACTTTTTAAGCCAGGGTACACCGTTTTGATGCCGTCTTTTTCGAATCGCTCGGCTAAGAATTGGGCATTGTAGCTGTGTTGTTTCATTCGGATATGCAAGGTTCGCAGGTTTTTCATTACACTGGCCGAGCGCAAACTGTCCATTGTTGGGCCTAATAACATACTTGCACCAGAGTTAACATTTTTCAAACTGTCAATAAATATTCTAGAGGCACAGGTAACGCCACCCAATGTATCGCTGCTGCCATTTATGTACTTAGTCAAACTATGAATCACAATATCGGCACCCAATCGTGCGGGAGAAACCGATAAGGGTGAGAATGTATTGTCTACTACAAAAGTCAAATTGTGTTTTTTTGCTATTTTAGATAAACGAGCTATATCGGCTACTTCAAGTAATGGATTGCTGACTGTTTCACAATACAAAACTTTAGTTTGTGGAGTAATTGCTGCCTCTATTAGATCTAGTTTTGTGATATCTACAAAGGTGGTTTGGACTCCAAATCGTGAAATAAAGTTTTTAAGAAAAGCATATGTTCCACCATAAATAGTTCGGCTCGAAACAATATGATCCCCAGCACCACACAATTGCAAAAGAGTAGGAGTAATGGCGCCCATTCCTGAAGCGGATACATTGGCCGCTTCGGTTCCTTCCATTGCGGCAAGAGCTTTGTCCAAATATAAATTACTTGGTGACGAGTGGCGAGAATACAAATAACAGCCTTCCATATTGCCTTCAAAAGTGTCAAACATGGTTTTGGCCGAAAGAAACGTATAGGTTGATGAATCCGAGATAGAAGGATTTACCCCGCCAAATTCACCAAAGTATTGCAAATCCTGAATGTTGTCTGCTGGATTGAAATTTTTCATGTTTTTATTTATTTAATTATTTCATTACTAGGTATGTAGTAATCTGGAGCTATTCCCGCTATCCGTTGCAATCTCCCGAAAAAAAGCGGGAGGATTTTCACTACTATCGGGGCTAGGGCTTTTCGTTGTTAATTCTACTTCAAAATAAAAAAAGTTTAGATAATTAGTCAATACATGAAGTAAATATTAGATTATAAAACTATTGAAAATCATTTATTTAAATTATATTTCTAAATTTGTTATTAAAATAAGATGCAGATAGATTTTATTTCATTTTTTAATTAATGATTAGTAGACAGTGGTCGGTGGTCAGTATTCAGTAGTATGATCAGAAGCAATAATCAGAAAGCTAAAATTGAGAATTCAACAAAGCTCATAATTTTTAACTCATAACCAATAACCCATAACCGATAACCCAAAACCGATAACTCAAAAACAAAAAAAAATGACACTCGACTCCACCGACAAAAAACTATTGCATTTATTGCAAAAAGATTGCAAACAAACCACAAAAGAATTATCGCTTAAACTCAATCTTTCTGTAACAGCTGTCTATGAACGGATAAAAAAATTAGAAAGAGAAGGGATTATAGATAAATATGTGGTTTTGCTTAACCATTCAAAAATCGAAAAGGGATTTGTTGTTTTTTGTCATCTCAAATTGATTCAACACACCATTGAATTTATATCTAAGTTTGAAAGCGAAGTGGTCAAACTCAAGGAAGTATTGGAATGTCATCATGTAAGCGGTGATTATGACTATATTTTAAAGATTGTGGTCAAAGATATGGAGGCCTATCGCGAATTTTTGGTTACCAAATTGACTACTTTGCAGCATATTGGTAGTACACACAGTACGTTTATGATCAGCGAAGTAAAATACACTACAGTTGTTGAGGTGTAATATTTAATGTTTTTTTCTATTAATTTATCGTCTTATTTACTCAATAAACCAGCAAAAGTTGATTGTTAGTAGAATCGAATTTAATTCATTAGAGGGGTTTGGGACAATGTCAACTTAGCGTCTTCGCGTCTCTGCGAGAGTTATATTTTAAAAACCCTAGTAAGAAATCCTTAACTTAATGGTATTGGGATTAGGAGCAGTGTTTTTCTTTAAAGTGCAACTATTTCATTTTGATAATTTTGTTCAAAAGTATTCACAGTCATCTAAAATAAACATTAAAAAAAAAGAGACAACTAATTAAAGTTTGTCTCTTTTTTCAGGGCAAAAAGGTTATTTTTTAATCACTTGTTTGAAGATGGTTTTTTTATCTTCAGTAATCATCTTTAGATTGTAAATTCCTGTCGGCAAATCGCCTAATTCTATTTTTTGATTGTCTATGGCTTGAAACGAAACCAAAGTGCCTCTCATATCAAATATTCCAACTTCCTTAATTATTTCTTTTGATTGAATTAGTACCGTACCAAAAGTAGGATTAGGGTAAAGGCTTATATTTTCTTTAAGTAATACATTCTCATTTTGAGAAAGAACAACTTCTTTATAGGATGAATCATACCATTTGTCTGATGTTATTCCTGTTAAATCTGGACTTTGTGCATTACCCGCTTCGTTTCTTAAAATTAGGTTTATTGATGTAACACCTGGAAAAGTATATTTAAACCATCCATCTGTTGTTGCAGTCATGGCTTCAGATTGTGTCCAAGTAATTGTTGGAACACTACCTGTTGGTGCTGCAGCCCAATAATAGATTTTTGGAGTTCCCCAAGCGGTTGTTGGTTTAAAATAAATTGTAATAGGAGTAATGTTTCCTCCAATTGTGAACTTTTGGCTGGCCGTAGTTTGATTACCTTCTATGTCAATTGCCAAAACGTTGAACGTAGTGGTTGTGGTAATATTTATGGTTTTTGTCGATGTAAAAGTAGCAGATAATGTTGTTGGAGTACTTCCATCTGTCGTGTAATATACTTTTGGATTAGGATCTGTAGAATCAGTAGCCGCAATAGTAACATCTAATGGTATTGCCGAGTAATTTGTACTAGGTGCAAAAGTTACTTTTGGCGCTACGTCTAAATTTTTACCAACCCAAACATGTTGAATTTTAGATTTTGTGATATTCCCTTTTTTATCGGTCACTTCTACGTAATAATCAACAAGCTTTTCAGATAGACCAGCAATTTCTGCAGAATATTGATTGGCAATAACATCTGGAAGCATGTATAAATCAGCCTGAGTATTGCTTGTTATATTTCCTTTTGGAAAAACCCTTTCGGTCATTGGTAACGTGATCCAATTTCCAACTTCGTTACCTCCTGCATAAATTTCGTTGTGATTTGAGCCTGGGTTATTTTTACCATCTGTATCAATACGGTATTTTAATTCCGATTTTTGAATACCGCTGACATCATAAGCAAAAGTATAAACGGTAAAATCGGCAGAGTTTAGAAATGCTTTGTAGGCATATGGTGCTCCAAAACCCATTTCTCCAGGATTGTACGGCCAGCGTTGCGGTATAAATACAGAAGGTTTTGTGTTATCTACACCTGGATGGGCATCGATGGTTGGTTTAGCAAATTCTACACATCGGTTTACTGCAAGTGTGGTTTTTATTTCCAAATCTTCAGCAAGACCATAATAAGCGTTTCCACTATCGTAACCAGCCATCAGGAA
This sequence comes from Flavobacterium praedii, assembly GCF_026810365.1. Lineage (NCBI taxonomy): Bacteria > Pseudomonadati > Bacteroidota > Flavobacteriia > Flavobacteriales > Flavobacteriaceae > Flavobacterium > Flavobacterium praedii. Next base: position 1,594,425 of record NZ_CP113948.1, on the reverse strand, counting down.
ATGCCATGCTTTTTCGGCTGGGCTTACTGCAGCTGTTGGATTTACAATTTCACTCATGCGAAGCGCATTCCCTTCTAATTGTTCTGCCATGATTGCATGATTTTCTCCAGCGGTAGTTATAGCTTGGTTCATCATGTCTTCTGTCCATCCCGTTGGATTGAATTTGTAGGTTGTTGTGTTGTAAAATGGCCACAACCAGTTTGTAAATTGAGGATGACCAAAATCACCATCAGCATTTACCCAAGCTCCATCTTCGACATGAACTACTTCAGAGTCAGCTACGGGATGATCCTTCAAATATTGTGGAATAGTTGTAGGGATTATTCCTTTTGTTGACGCAGCATGAGAAAAGCCTTTTACAGATTCATCATAATACGAAGATCCGCCACCCCAAGCATTATCTCCGTCGTGGGCAAACAAAACAAGAGGAGGTCTTGGGGAAGAAGATGCTTTTGCAACTATTGGATCTACTAATGTCGTGCCAATTGCGGCGTAACCGTCCTCATAACTTTCATAATCAGCCATAGGCACCACAGTTATTTTGTATTCTTGTGCAGTTTCTGGATCAATATATTTTGATTTGTATGGTAAATAACTATATGGGATTGCAAATTGCCCTCCACGTGCATCTTTTTGAGCAGAAAGCCAGTCGTTTCCTTTTGTGTCTACTTGATCTGCTTTGTTGGGAATGTCGCACATGGTACCGCCGGTACCATATTTTAAAGGATAGTCTGAAAGTGTTCTCGATAAATGACTATTGGCAATTACAGACCATTCAATGCCACATTCAGTTAATGTTTTTATTATTCTTTCAGAAAAAGCGCATTCTGCAGGCCAATACCCCTTTGAATCATGTGAACCAAATAATTGAGTGGAGTAATATTGGTGTGCTAAAATTTCTTTTTTTAATGATTCATCGCTTAACAAAGGAGATAGGGCGTGGTGCATTGTAAAAGATACCATTTCCATACGTGGAAAACCACCGGATGTTTTCCAGCTTTTGGCGTCTTTTATATTCTGAATCCAAGCTGGAGTATATCCCCACTGATTGGCTTGTGCAAGCTCATTTACATTTTCTAATAAGGAACCTCCATATGTGATTTGTGCTCCGGCCTCAGGTAAATCTTTGATGGAATTGATAGCATTTTTTGGAGCGAATTGATAGGCTGCCACACGGTCTCCTGCACCAAAAATCTCTTGTAAGTTGTTTGTAGGGTGCGCTAATCCATTTTTGTCATTATTCGCTCCAGATATTTTTAAATCTTGCGATTCTTTGATAATTTGGTATCTGTTTGGATTTTTTTTACTGATGTCTCCCCAGTAAGTTGGCTGGTGCAAATGCCAAAGATAAGATGTGTGGACTTGAGCTTGTGCGCAAAAAAAAGTAGATAAAAACAGAAATAGTAGTAGTAAATTTTTATTCATGGTTTTTTGGTATTTGATAGTTTTTTGGGGTCTTTTTTTTATAAAATTAAAAAAATTAACATCTTATTTGTAAGTTTTGTTTTTTAGATTATTACTATTACGTTATAGTGTTTGTAACTTTATTTTTTGTAACAAAAAAATGAATACTGTTTTAAATTTAAAACCGAAACATCGGATTTAAATTTAATTTTAGATGCATAAGTAATTTATTTGTAATTAAAAGTCCAAAGCCAAATAATATAATGCAGTTATAGTATAAATAGTTTATTTTTATTGGATTATATAGAATGCATAAGCGGTATTGATAGTTTTTTTTCAATTTAATTGTATTTTAAGGTTGATTAGCTTAAAAAAGAGTACTACATTTTTTAAAAAAAGTAGTTTGATTTGAAATCTTGATTTATTGTATTATTTAATGACTTTATAGATTATCCTTACTGTATTCGTTATAATTCGAACAAAAAACCTCAATAAATAAAGTTTAAACAAAACTTTATTCCTTAATTTTGCAACACTAAAAATAAAAAATAGATACTATGAGTTCATTTGACGTAGTCATTATAGGTTCTGGGCCAGGAGGATATGTTTCAGCTATTCGTTGTGCACAATTGGGTTTCAAAACTGCCATTATAGAAAAATACTCCACTCTTGGTGGTACTTGTCTTAATGTTGGATGTATTCCATCAAAAGCATTGTTGTCATCTTCTCATCATTATGCAGAAATTAAACATTTTGCTGATCATGGAATTGAAGTTTCAGGAGAGGTAAAAGTAAATTTGGAGAAAATGATTGCCCGCAAACAAAGCGTAGTTGATCAAACATCAGGCGGGATTAATTTCTTGATGGACAAAAATAAAGTAACTGTTTTTAATGGTTTAGGATCTTTTGTAGATGCAACTCATGTTGCTATTGCAAAAGCTGATGGAACTTCAGAAACGATTGAAGGTACAACTATTATTATCGCGACTGGTTCAAAACCATCTTCTTTGCCTTTTATTAAAATTGATAAAGAAAGAATCATCACTTCGACAGAAGCATTAGCTCTGAAGGAAGTTCCTAAGCACCTTGTTATTATTGGTGGAGGGGTTATTGGTATCGAATTAGGTCAAGTATATTTACGATTGGGAGCACAAGTTTCGGTTGTAGAATTCATGGATAGAATTATTCCGGGAATGGATGGCGCTTTGTCTAAAGAATTGACGAAAGTCTTGAAAAAACAAGGAATGAAATTCTACGTTTCGCATAAAGTGAAATCAGTAGAAAGAAATGGAGATCTAGTAATTGTTCAAGCAGAAAACGCAAAAGGAGAAACCATCACTTTAGAGGGCGATTATTCTCTAGTTTCTGTTGGTCGTCGTCCGTATACCGATGGATTGAATGCCGATAAAGCCGGAGTAAAAATCTCCGATAGAGGACAAGTAGAAGTAAACGATCATTTACAAACTTCTACACCAAATATTTATGCTATTGGTGATGTGGTTCGTGGTGCAATGTTAGCTCACAAAGCCGAAGAAGAAGGAACTATGGTTGCTGAAATTATAGCGGGCCAAAAACCGCATATTGATTACAATTTGATTCCAGGTGTAGTTTATACTTGGCCAGAAGTGGCTGCTGTAGGTCAAACAGAGGAACAATTGAAAGCCTCTGGAGTAGCATACAAAGTAGGAAGTTTTCCATTCAAAGCGTTAGGGCGTGCTCGTGCAAGTGGAGATCTTGACGGATTTGTAAAAATTCTTGCTGATGCCAAAACCGATGAAGTTCTAGGAGTACACATGATTGGTGCCAGAACAGCTGATTTAATTGCTGAGGCTGTTACTGCAATGGAATTCAAAGCCTCTGCCGAAGATATATCCAGAATGTCACACGCGCATCCTACTTTTGCGGAAGCGATAAAAGAAGCAGCATTGGCAGCTACGGATAATAGAGCTTTACACGTATAGATTTTGATTTTATATTGTAAAACCCCAATAGATTTTATGCACTATTGGGGTTTTTGATTTTTAAAAGAAGGATTCTAAAGTGCTATAAATTATACAATCAGAATTTGTTTGATAGTCGATATAGTAAGCAGTATTATAAATTATTTTTTTTTTTTTGGTACTAAAATATTGTTTAAGCAACAAAAAGATGTTTATAATTTTTCCAATAGGCATAAAAAATGACTAAACTTCCTGAAAATATAAAAATTGAGATGGCAAATCCAATTGGTGATGCAGTAAAATAATTAATGAATAAAATGTTTATCGTAACGGGAAGTACTATAATATTGGACAAAGTTACATATCGTTTTGAAAGAAAGGATAGACCGCAAATGAATTCAACAACTTTGGTGATTGGCGTTAGGTATGTCGAAGGAATTAATCCGATTTCAATTGCTTTAAAATTCCCTGTGTTTTCGAGTTCAGGTATTAGGTTGAAAAAGTAACAAACAGGTAAAGAGATCAATATTAGACCAAGTGTGATTCGGAAAAAAAGAATAACATTTTTCATAGCAAAATTATTTTTGGTTAAATGTCTAGAGAACTATTTTTTTTTTTTTGACAATTGTATAGAAAAAAACTATTAATAGCTTTCTCTGAATAAAAGCTATTTCCATTTCACTATCAAATATAAGTAATTTTGTTAAAATTTTCAGTAATTAGAATGATTTTATTTGTTATAACATATTGCAATAAAGTAGTTTAATGTCTTTTATTTTTAGAAAAATTATCTTTTTTAAACCAAATTTAATTTTTAATTAATACTAATGAAAAAGAAATTACCAAACGATATTTGTTTGTTTCTTTAATAGTATGTGTTTTACTTTGATTTTAAATATTACTTAATAAAAAAAAGGAATAATTTTAATGATTACTCTTTTTTTATATTTATTCAACAGAGCAATAGTTTTATGAAACTTCTTGTTGAGAAGCGACTTTTTTTATTGTAATTTTGAAGTCCATAAATAGTTTATTTTTTGAGAACCTCCATATACAAATTTATTGAGCAACCCTTGCAGTTTAAGCAACAACTTATAGCTTGGGCACAACAGTTTCGTGAAATAACTTTCTTGGATAGTAATTCATTTTCAGACGAATATTCAAGTTATGATTACGTATTAGCTGTCGATGCATTTACTTCAATAAAAACCGATTACCACAGTGCTTTTGAAGATTTAAAACAATACCAACAAACCACTAAAGATTGGTTGTTTGGTTATTTGTCGTATGATTTGAAAAATGATGTGGAGCATTTGCAATCCAATAATTATGATGGTTTAGATTTTTCGGATTTATTCTTTTTCCAGCCTAAAAAACTTTTTTTATGCAAAGGAAATCAACTGGAAATTAAATATCTCAACATGTGTGATGATGAAGTTGAAGCTGATTTTAATGACATTGTCAAAAGGGAAATATCAAAAGGTGAAAGCAAAGGTAAATTAACTATTAACCAGCGTATTTCAAAAGAGAATTATATTAAAAAAGTTGATAAATTACTGGATCATGTTCATCAGGGGGATTTGTATGAAGCCAATTTTTGTATGGAGTTTTATGCCGAAAATGCATGTATTAATCCTTTAGATAAATTCATTAAACTGAATGCTATTTCTAAAGCTCCGTTTGCTGTTTTTTTTAAAAATAATATGCAATATTTACTTTCAGCTTCTCCAGAAAGGTATTTGAAAAAAGAAAGAGAAAACTTAATTTCTCAGCCAATAAAAGGAACAGCCAAACGATTTTTGGATCCACTGGAAGACGAAAAATCTAAAAATGATCTGGCTTCAGATCCAAAAGAGCGTGCCGAAAATATTATGATCACCGACTTGGTTCGTAATGATTTATCGCATACAGCTCAAAAAGCAACGGTAAAGGTAAAAGAGCTTTGTGGAATTTATTCTTTCTTACAAGTGCATCAAATGATTTCTACGATTACTTCAAAAATGGATCCACAATATACCGCTATTGATGCTTTGAAAACTACATTTCCGATGGGAAGTATGACTGGAGCTCCTAAATATGCCACTATGAAAATTATCGAAGGGCTAGAGGAAACCAAACGCGGATTGTACTCCGGTGCTGTCGGATATTTTGCACCCAACGGCGATTTTGATTTCAATGTAGTAATTCGAAGTATTTTGTATAATAAAGAAAATCAATACGTTTCATTTTCAGTTGGAAGTGCAATAACTTCATTGTCGGTTCCAGAAAAAGAATATGAAGAATGTCTGCTTAAAGCCAAAGCAATGCTGGAAGTTTTGCAAGAATAGAGCGGTTTTATTTCAAGGTATTTTGATTTTTGTTTTCAAGCTTAGTCCGATTTTAAATCTTAATAATAATGAGTATTTTTGATAAATGAAAAATGCACTTCAAAATCATATCGATACAGAAATTCCTTTTTTGAAACAAAAAAAACTATTACTAGCAGTAAGTGGAGGGTTAGATAGTATGGTATTGTTGCATCTGTTTAAGGAACTAAAATACGAAATTGCAATAGCACATTGTAATTTTCAGCTTCGAGGTATTGAAAGTTTTGGAGATCAAAAATTTATTCAAGATTATGCTGAGGTACATTCGATTCCTATTTATGTAACTCAATTTGATACCATTGCTTTTGCCAAAGATTATAAATTATCGACTCAAGTTGCTGCTCGAGAATTGCGCTACAATTGGTTTTATGAGTTGATGGATACGGAGAATTATGATTATGTCCTGACAGCACATCATGCCGATGATAATCTGGAAACTTTCTTGATTAACCTTACGAGAGGAACTGGATTGGAGGGATTAACCGGTATTCCTGAGCAAAATGACAAAATTATTCGGCCCTTATTATATTTTTCTCGAAACGAAATTGACAATTATGCCAAAGAGCAGACTATTTCTTGGAGAGAAGATAGTAGTAATGCATCGGATAAATATTTAAGAAATAAAATAAGGCATCATTTAATTCCTGTACTGAAAGAATTGAATCCCAGTTTTATAACTTCCTTTTTGAAAACCGAAAGTTATCTGCAAGAATCATTGGTAATGGTTGAAGATGCTGCAATTATGGTCTATCAGCAAGTGGCAAAAGAAGATGGAGATCTAATCTATTTTGATTTGGTTAAATTGTTGCAATTACCAAATTATAAATCGTATTTGTATCAATGGTTGAAAGAATTTGGTTTTACTGCATGGGACGATATTTATGATTTGGTTAAAAGCCAATCGGGAAAACAGATTTTCACCAATGGTTTTCGATTACTCAAAGATAGAGATTCGTTGGTTTTGGTACCAATTGAAGATTCGGAAATAGAGGAGGATTTTTATATTGATGAATGCCAAAATGAAGTTAAGATTCCCTTAAATATCACGTTTTGTAAAGTATCTGACATTTCGGTTGCTACAAATAAAACTATCTTTGTCGACGCTGATCAATTGGTTTTTCCGTTGAAGATACGCAAGTGGAAAAATGGTGATATTTTTATTCCTTTTGGAATGGACGGAAAGTCAAAAAAAGTCAGTAAACTTTTTAAAGACGAAAAATTATCCCTTCTTGAAAAAGAAAATGTTTGGATTTTGTGTTCTAATAATCAAATTGTTTGGGTAATTGGAATACGAGCTGATAACCGTTTTAGAATTGCAGATTCAACTAAAAATATATTAAAAATAGAATTAATTTAGATTTATATAATGAAGAAACTACTATTTATACTTCTTGCTTTTTTTGCTTTCGCCAAAGGAAATGCACAGCTTTTAGATCCTGTAAAATGGAAAACTAAAGTTGAAAAGATATCAGAAACTAATTACATTTTAACTTTTAATGGAGTTATTGAAAAAGAATGGCATTTGTATTCTCAATTTACTCCTGATGGGGGACCGCTGCCATTAGAAATTGTTTTTAAGGATCAAAAAGGAAATTTTGATTTAGTTGGCAAAGCCAAAGAAAGTAAAACAACTACTGCTTTTAATGATATTTTTGGGGTTAATGAAACGTTCTTTCATGATAAAGCCCAAATTCAACAAGAAATAACGCTTGTAAACCCAAAGATTACTGCTATCCAAGTTGTGTTGAATTATCAGGTTTGTAAAGAGGTTTGCATCAATCTGGAAAAGAAGTTTACGTTCAAAATACCTGTTGAAAAAGCGATTTCTGCTATAACACCAGTTTCTACTTCAGTAAAATTGGATTCAGCCAAAGTAGATACTTCAAAAACTGTTGCAGTTGTAAAAGCAGAAACAGCAACTACGGTCGAAAAAAAGGAAGTAGAAATACCAAAACACAATTCGAAAAGAGGATTGTGGTCGATTTTCTTTATTGCTTTTTTCTCTGGTTTTGCGGCTTTATTGACTCCTTGTGTTTTTCCTATGATTCCAATGACTGTAAGTTTTTTTACCAAACAAAGCAAAACTAGAGCGGCAGGAATTAAAAACGCCATCATTTATGGGGTTTCCATCATATTGATTTATGTGTTATTGGGATTTTTAGTGACTTGGATTTTTGGGGCTGACGCTTTAAATGCTTTGTCAACCAACGTTTGGTTTAATATAATTTTCTTTGTTTTACTAGTGTTTTTTGCAACTTCATTTCTGGGAGCTTTCGAAATTATGTTGCCTCATTCTTGGGCAAACAAAGTAGATAGTCAAGCAGATAGAGGAGGAATTATTGGAATATTGTTCATGGCTTTAGCCTTGGCTATTGTGTCATTTTCATGTACCGGGCCAATAGTTGGTACTTTATTGGTAGAAGCGGCTTCCAAAGGTGGAATTGCTCCTATAATTGGTATGCTTGGTTTTTCATTAGCTTTGGCTTTGCCATTTATGTTGTTTGCAATGTTTCCTGGATGGTTAAACTCATTGCCAAAATCGGGTGGATGGTTAAATACAGTCAAAGTGGTTTTGGGATTTCTGGAATTGGCTTTGGCCTTTAAATTTTTATCGAATGCCGATTTGGTATTGCAATTGCATTTATTGGAAAGAGAAGTGTTCTTGGTGATTTGGATTGCTATTTTTGGAACATTAGCCTTTTATTTATTCGGAAAAATTACATTACCACATGATAGTCCTTTAAGTCATATTTCGGTTGGGAGATTGTCTTTGGGTTTGATTGTTCTTTCTTTTACGATTTATTTAATTCCTGGTCTTTGGGGTGCACCACTTAAATTAATTAGTGCATTTCCACCTCCAATGGAATATAGTGAAAGTCCGCTGGGTGTTGGTAGTGTAAATGTAGCCAGTACATCAACAACTATTTTGCCTGAGGGAGCCAAATTGGGTCCGCATCAAATTGTTGTGTTTGATGATTATGACAAAGGATTGGCTTATGCCAAAACAGTAAATAAACCCATTATGCTCGATTTTACTGGACATGCCTGTGTAAATTGCCGAAAAATGGAAAACAATGTTTGGTCGGATGCAAGTATTCTGCCTATATTGAATAATGAAGTAGTACTTATTTCTTTATATGTAGATGATAAAAGGCCATTACCAAAATCGGAACAATTTATTTCAAAATCAACAGGTTCAGAAATTGAAACAATTGGAGATAAATGGACTGATTTTATGATCACAAAATACAATACCAACACGCAGCCATTGTATGTTTTGACTGATTTACAGGGAAACTCTTTAAATACTAAACAGCCTACTATAAGTTATGTTTCAGTTGAAGAATATCTTAGTTGGTTAAAAACAGGAATAGCCAATTTTAAAAAATAAGTAAAAAACCCAATCCTTTAAAAGATTGGGTTTTTTTGTATCGAACGTAAGTGTTTTAATTTTCCATTTTTGTCAAAATCATTCGTAAGGATTCGACCAGAAAAGTTGCATTTTCTTTGGTAAAACACATGGGCGGTTTTATTTTAAGAATATTGTAATAATCTCCTGTTGGGTAAATTATAATTCCATTTTGTTTCATCGCTTCCGACACCCATAATGCTTTTTGACTATCTGGAGTTCTTGATTTTTTGTCTTTGACCAAATCTACTCCCAAATACATAGCGTGTCCGTAAACAGCACCTACAGTTTCGAATTCATCAATTAGTTTTTCTAATTCTTGTTTTAAGAATTGGCCTACTTCTGCAGCATTTTGTTGTAATTTTTCATTTTCGATAACATCCAAAACTGTATTCGCAATTTGGCAAGAAACTGGATTACCCGCAAAGGTGTTGAAATACGTATATTTTTCTTTATAGGCATCAGCAATTTTTCGAGTTGTAATAACCGCCGAAATAGGATGTCCATTCCCCATGGGTTTTCCTAGAGTAACTATGTCTGGCAAAACTTCTTCTTTTTGAAAACCCCAAAAATGACTTCCCATTCTCCCAAAACCAATTTGTACTTCATCTGCTATGCATACGCCACCCGCTTGATGAACAGATTCGTATACTTTTTTTAAATACCCTTTTGGCATTTCTACTCCGCCGCCAGAACCCAATAAAGATTCGGATATAAAAGCGGCAACACCACGTCCTTGAGAATGAATAAAGGCTATTTTTTCATCAACATCTTCCGCATAAAGTTCAGCTACATTAGGAGTGTCAGCTTTGTATTTTCCTCTAAATGTATTGGGTTGTAGTAGCGGATGTGTAAAGGGTCGTATGCTTTTGGAAGCAGTGGGATTATCCATCAAGCAGGTACTTATTTCATCTACAGCAGTTGTGTTTCCGTGGTACTCGCCATCAATAACCAGTATGTCATTTTGATTGGTGTATGCTCTTGCTAATCGTAAAGCGAGATCGTTGGCCTCGCTTCCAGTACAAGTATAGAAAATCACTTGTAAAGATTCTGGGAAATGATGTAATAAACGTTCAGCATAATTGATGTTGTCTTCATACAAAAAGCGGGCATTGGTATTCAGTTTTTGAAGTTGCTTGGTGGCTGCTTCTACTATTTTTGGATGAGAATGTCCAATATGTGCCACATTATTTATAGCATCCAAATAGACTTGACCATCATCTGCAATGAGGTATTGCTGCCAACCACGCACAAGATTCATCGGTTTTTGATAATAGTATTCCTGAGCTTGTTGAATAATTTTGCTTCTGCGTGTTTCTAATGTTTGGTTGTTTATAACATCTTTTTTAGATTTTAATTGTAGAAAGACAGCAGGATCAGGACATAAAATTTCCCAACCCATTCTTTCGCTAGGCAGACAATAGATTGGCGCATTGCCAGATGCGTCTATTTGTATAAAAACATGAGGAGGAAATGGTGAATCTGTTTTCTCGGATGTTATTATTCCTAAAATTTCGCCTTTTTTTAAATTAGTGCCGATTTCTAAATTGGAGGTAATTCCAGAAATATAAATGTAAAAATCACTGGCTTTAAAAATCAGTTTTTCGGTGGTTTGTTTTATAAAAGTACAGTCTGTTGGTGCATAAATTATAGTCTCAATTGGTGCAAAAGCATATATTCCTAAAGCAATAGTTTCGGTTTCTTTTATACTATTTGCATAAGGTTTTATAATTGTAGAGTATGCTGCAGTAATTCCGAAACCATTTTCCAGCTTGGATTTGATGTTTTCTTTACAAGTTTCAGGATTTGTCCATGCTCCATTATTATAGATATCGGAAGATGGACTAATGTCAATTGTTTTAAAGTTTATGGCTTCTTTAAAAAGAGAAGTTATTTTTTTGGTTTCAAAATAAGCATCAAATTTTTTCATTACATCACTTTCAAAATTGCAGGCTTTTAAAAAAAGAGCAGTTGCAAAATCATTTTTTGCTAAAGAAAGTTGCTGAAACATTTCGCGATCGGCTATTGCTTGTTTTTTAACATATTCATTATCGGGTTCCATGGATAATTGTCTGGCTGATGCACTTACAATGGTTGCAGACCGCAATTGAATTAAAGGATATAACAGTTGGACTTCTTCTTTTGTAATCGGAAAGACATCGTGATACGCTTTTATTACTTCGTAGGCATCGGCAAATGGGGTTGGACTTCCCGTCATAGCTGATTCTAAAACTAAAACGGCTAATTCTCCGATTGTCCAGGAAAGACAAACATCACCAAAATCAATAATCCCTTGTATTTGACTTCCTGAATTATCGAGTAAAAGGTTGTAACGGGTTAAATCGGCATGGATGATGCTTCTGCGGACTTTACTAATTTCTGGAATTTTGCTTTTCCAATTTTCCATGATAGACAATATTGTACTTTTTGTTTTTTTATCGTCAACAAAAGTGACCCAATTTTCTAATAATGAAGCCGATTGTTGTAAATCCCATTGCAAAGGTCTTTCGGCAGCTTCATGTGAAAAAGTAGCTAGTTGATTTGAAATTTGTCCAACAAAAGTTCCAATATTTTGTAATAGTTTTTGAGACCGATAAGGAACCGTAGATAACATTGTGCCTTCTAAAAAATTTAAAACTCTCCACCAATGTGATTGGATAAAAAGCATCTGTTTTTCATCTTTAGAATTAATTATTTGGGGAATTGTATTTCCTTGTAAATGATTTAATGATTGATTTTGAAGATCCAACCATAGTTCTGGCGTTTCTATATTGGCAATTTTAAGTACATATTTACGGCCATCTTTTGATTTTACTAAAAAGTTTTGGTCCAAATAACTGTCAAGTGGTTTTAAAAGACCGGTTATTCCCCAGTGTTTTTCTAATACCAATAAAGCGTCCTTAGGTGTGAATGCAGGGCATGTGGAGATATTCATGTGAAATTAATTTATAAAATGGCTTAATGTAAATTTTTTATAAATTAAGTAAAAATATGTATATTTTACAAGCTAAATATAAAATATTGTAATATTGTTAATATTGGTATGTATGATAATTAATAGGGTAGGTGAATTGAAAATTAAAAAATTTTAATCTAAGACTAAATAAAAAAAAACACTCTAAAATAAATTCTAGAGTGTTTTTGAAAAATGGTTTGGTTAGTGGTTTTTTTTAAAGGAATTCTCCGTGTTGAGAGATGTCTAATCCTAATTCTTCTTTTTCTTCGGTAACTCGTAACGGAGTGATTTTATTTACAATGAAGAATAATGCATATGATACTGTGAAAGCAAATATAGAAACTATAACTAATGCTTTCAATTGGATTAAAAATAATGTAGCATCACCAAAAATTAAACCTTGGTTATCACCTACAATTGGGTTTATGGCTTTTGATGCAAATACACCAGTTAAAAGCATACCTACCATACCTCCAACTCCATGACAAGCAAATACGTCTAAGGCATCATCAATTTTGCCTTTAGGGAATTTACTCACTACAAAGTTACTTATGATACTGGCGATAATACCAATGGCTATTGCGTGAGGAATACTTACGAATCCTGCTGCAGGGGTAATGGCAACCAAACCTACTACTGCTCCGATGGAAGCTCCCATTGCAGAAAGTTTATGTCCAAGGATTTTATCCATAAATACCCATGCCATGGCAGCGGCAGCTGCAGCAACAGTTGTGGTTCCTAATGCTTGAGCAGCAAGACTACTTGCACCTACAGCAGATCCAGCGTTGAAACCAAACCATCCGAACCATAATAAACCAGTTCCTAATAAAACATAAGTGATACGAGCAGGGTTTGTTTTTTGTACTTTTCTTTTTCCTAAGAAGATAGCTCCAGCTAAAGCAGCCCAACCAGCACTCATGTGAACCACGGTACCTCCAGCAAAATCTAATACTCCCCATCCGAAGAATAATCCATCAGGATGCCAAGTCATATGACATAATGGAGCGTACACAAATAAAATGAACAATACCATGAATAATAAGTAAGCCCAGAAACGAACTCGTTCAGCAAATGCTCCAGTTATTAATGCAGGAGTAATGATTGCAAATTTTGCTTGAAATAGTGCAAATAAAATGAATGGAATTGTTGGTGCTAGTTCCCAAGCGGTATTTGCACTAACACCTTGAAAGAAAATGTTCGAAGTTGGGTCTCCAATAATACCTCCAATAGAAGGTCCGAAGCACAATCCAAATCCGATTATAACCCATAATACAGTTACTATAACCATTGCCATAAAGCTTTGTAACATGGTACTAATTACATTCTTTTTGCCAACCATCCCTCCGTAAAAGAATCCTAATCCTGGAGTCATTAATAATACAAGAGCTGAGGCAACTATCATCCAAGCAGTGTCTCCTGTGTCTAATTTTAATTCGACAACATGAGCGCCTAATGTTGGAGATTCTACAAAGAAATGAATTGAGAAAATTGATAATACCAGAATGGTGATTAGTATCACACCTAAAATAATTTTTCGCATAGTTTTTGGTTTTAATTTTTTTATAAAAGTATTAAATGTATTGACACATGCAAAAAAAATAGGGTGTGATGGCGTATTTTTATGAATTTATAATTATATACCCATGAATTTTGAGGGGTAAATATTTTTTGAATGATAAATATAGAATGTGTTAATGAATAGTTAAGTATTTTTTGATAGTTTATTCTTAAATAAGCAAGTATTGGTTGGGATTATCGACTTTTTGGGTAATTGAACGGTAAAAATGTTAATGTTAACTTAATTTTTATTCAGTATTGCATTTTGTATGAAGCTTACTTTATGTTTTTGTGTTTCAAATATTTTAGTTATAATTGAATACTATAAGGGAAATCTTTAGACTAAATGATATGAAATATTGTTTTTAATATCTATCATATCTTTTGAATGATGAAATTGATATTATATTCAATATGTTGTTTTTTTTGTGGAATTGTAGTTAGGAGTATTGCTGGTAAAAAAAAACACCCTAAAATGATTTTTAGAGTGCTTAGAATTATTAAAATTTAATAGTATTATAGGTATTCGCCATGTTGACTGATATCGAGTCCTAATTCTTCTCTTTCTTCAGAAACTCTTAAAGGAGTTATTTTATTAACAATAAAGAAAAGGAAGTAAGACATTGTAAATGCAAATATTGAAACCCCTACTAATGCAATCATTTGGTTGGTGAATAACTTTGTTTCTCCAAAAGCCAAACCTTGATCTACTACTGCTGGATTTATATTTTTTGAAGCAAAGACGCCTGTTAATACCATTCCTACCATTCCTCCAACGCCATGGCAGGCAAAAACATCTAAAGCATCGTCAATTTTGCCTTTTGGAAATTTACTTACCATAATGTTACTAATTAAACTACCTAACACGCCTATTGTTATTGCATGTGGCATGCTAACATATCCTGCAGCTGGAGTAATAGTTACTAAACCTACTACAGCACCTATACAAGCTCCCATTGCTGAAAGTTTGTGGCCCATTATTTTATCAATAAATACCCATGCCATTGAGGCGGCTGCGGCTGCTACTGTTGTTGTGCCTAATGCTTGAGCAGCAAGACCATTAGCTCCCATAGCTGAACCTGCATTAAAACCAAACCATCCAAACCAAAGTAATCCTGTGCCTAATAGCACATAAGTGATACGCGCCGGATTTGCTTTGGGAACTTTGCGTTTTCCAAGAAACATTGCGCCTGCTAATGCTGCCCATCCTGCACTCATATGTACTACCGTTCCACCGGCAAAATCAAGTACACCAAGGTTGAATAATATTCCGTCTGGATGCCAAGTCATATGTGCAAGTGGAGCATATACAAATAATATGAATAAAACCATAAATAGCATGTAAGCCCAAAAACGAATGCGTTCTGCAAAAGCACCTGTTACTATTGCGGGTGTAATTATTGCAAACTTAACTTGAAATAAAGCAAATAATAAAAATGGAATTGTAGGGGCAAGTTTCCAGGAAGTTCCAATTCCTACCCCTTGAAATAGTATGTAAGGTAATGGGTTACCGATTATGCCTCCTATTGATGGGCCAAAGGATAATCCAAATGCAATAAGGACCCATAATACGGTTACAATAACCATTGCCATAAAACTTTGGAGCATTGTACTAATAACATTTTTTTTTCCAACCATTCCACCGTAAAAGAACCCAAGTCCTGGTGTCATTAATAACACTAAGGCTGAGGCTACAAGCATCCATGCAATGTCACCGGTGTTGAATTTTGCAACTTCGGATGGGTTTATTGTGTTGTTGGTCAGGAAAAAATTAGAGAAATAGGTTAATACCAAAATTGTGACTAGAATCACAGTTAAAACTATTTTTCGCATTGTTTTAAAAATTAATTTTTTTTGCAAAAATAAAAAATCATTCATAAGCGGTAGTTAAAATGGGTGTTGGTTTTTAATTTTTATGATATTTTCATTTAGACCCCATTAAATTAGGGGTCATTTGTTTAAATTCGTATTTAAATCGAAAAATGTATAATTTTATGTAATTATACAAGCTTATTTGTATCAGATTTTCTTTTTAAAAGAGTGTAATTGTTTCAAAATATATGGATATGTTATAAATCAAATAAGAATGTTGTTTAATGTTAAAAATGCATTTTAAGTTTAATGTGTTTGAAGTGCATAATTCTTTGCAGTTATACTTTTAAGTATACACTTTGAAAAATGCTGATTCATAAATTACAACACAAATCGGATATCGCCTTCAAAATCTGAAGATAATTTTGTTGCAATATTCAATTGCTGAATCATTTTATCTAAGTCTTCTTTTGTATGATGGGCGGAGATAACAATTCGGCTTAATTTTCCCGAGGAAGTGGGATAGGGGAAACAGGTTGGTATTATATTATTTTCTAATACTAATTGTAAAACTTCTTCATTGTCAAAATAGATTACTGGATATTCTTTTGAAAAAGTAAAAGCTGGATTTGGTATTAAATTTTCAGCAACATGCTTTATATTTTGCTTTAAAAGTTGTCTTTGCAATTGGTAGATTTCTTGTGCGTTTACAAAAGTTTCTAGAAATGCTGGATTCATTCCTGAAGCGCCAATACAATTTTGTAGTTTTTTTATTCCATTTATAAAATCCAAATCACCTGAGATATATCCGCCTGATAACCCTAAGGCTTTACCAAAGGATGCAATGGCTATTTTTTGGATAATGTTTGGTAACTCGTATTGCTTCAAAATACCTTGGCCCTCATTACCCATTATTCCAATACTATGAGATTCGTCTAGTAGTAACGTTATTTTTTTTTCATTTGGAATTTTATTTATAATACTTAAATCAATAGGAGTGACCTCTAATGAAGGAATCGCATCGGCAACTATTCCTATTTTTAAAACAGTACTGTCAAAAAGAAATGGATTTAATTTTCCATTTAGAAGTAACGGCAAAGAAGAAGGATGTATTAAAGCAGGATGAGTACCGGGGAAGTGAAAAATTAAATCAGTGGTGTGTTGTAATTGTTCTAATGCCAGTTTTCCAGCCAACATCCCAGATGAAACGGTAACAGTAGCTTCCGTACGCATCAATTTGCACAGTAGATCTTCGGCGGTTTTATAAATTTCTAATTGAATATTTGCTGATCTCGAACTTCCATAACTTGTTCCCCATTTTTTCAAACTTTTCCAAAGTATTGATTGGAATTCTGGTAGGGTAGTAACTCCTAAATAATTGGTACCACCAAAATATAGATATTCTTTTTCATCCTTATAAAACACTCTATTTGGAATCTCGTTTACATCCATGTTATTTAATTTAGTGTAACTCCAATTCCATTAGAATCTGCATAATGTATAATTCCATCAGTAATTGTTACTCCGGAGGCAATATCTTCTGATAATAACAAAGCGCCATCCATATCTACAAAATCCAATTGTGGCAATAAATGGGCAATTGCCGAAATTCCAACCGAGGATTCTGTCATACATCCCACCATAGTTTTCATACCCAAGAGTTTGGCTTCGGCAATCATTCTTCTGGCTGGTGTAAGCCCACCACATTTCACCAATTTTATATTCACACCGTGAAAATGATGATGACATTTGGCAACGTCTTCCTCTATGATACAACTCTCGTCGGCAATAATTGGCAAGACAGAATGTTTAAAGACTTCTTTGTGGGCCGCCCACTGATCTGCTTTTATGGGTTGTTCCAAAAACTCGACCCCTAGCTTTTTTAATGCAACAGCATTGTTAATCGTTTCTGTAACCGTCCAACCGCAATTGGCATCTATTCGAAAACGAGCATCAGTATGTTTGCGTAATTCTGTTACAATAGCAATATCGTCTTTGGTACCTAATTTAATTTTATAAATGGGCCATGGCATCTCTTTGAGTTTCATGACCATTTTGTCTATTTTGTCTATCCCAATAGTGTAATCGGTTTTTGGGTTGTGCGATGGAGAATTTCCCCAAAGTTCGTATAGTTTCTTGCCCTTTTTCTTGGCATACAAATCGTTGTAAGCCATATCCAAAGCACATAAAGCAAACATGTCGTTTTTTAATAATGCCGAAGCGCTATCCCAGAATTCCTCAGGAGTTTCATCATTATGTGATTCAATAAACGGAATGATCGCTTCTAAATTGGCTCTCATAGAATCCACAGTAATGTTATAATATGGATTTGAAGTAGCCTCACCAAAACCAGAATATCCGTCGCTTTGTAATTCAACGATTAAAGTGGGTTGAATATCATGTGATTCTCTAGAAATTGTAAAGGTGTGTTTTAATTTTAGCTTAAAAGTTCGAATAATGATTTTCATAAGAGTGGGTTTTAAGATTTTTTTAATAGAAAATAGAGAAAAGAATATAGAATAAAGAGAAGAAAAAAGATTCAATAGTTAGAGTACTAAAATTAAATTCTGTATTCTAAAATCAACGTCTTACAATCTGTTTTCTTTTCTCTATCTTCTTTTCTCTAATAATTAAAATCAGTAATTGAAAAGCTACGATTATTTCAAAATATGCTGGCTCAGGATTTGATATACTTCGTTGATGTTATTTCCGCCTTTGCCAAATTGTTTGGAAATTGGAGCATCTTCACCAGTTAACCAAATCTTTAATTCAGCATCCATGTCAAGTATTCCCGCGCTTTCTTTAGAGAATTTTTTAATGGATGAATACGGAATCGAGAGGTAATCAACTTTGCTTCCTACTAATTGTTTTTCGACCAAAATCAATCTTTTATTGGTAAAAACAAACATGTCTTTTATTACTTTATACCCTTTCTCAATAGTTTCTCCTTCAATTAGTAAAGGTTCAAATTCTTTTGAAAGATTCTCGTTGTTTACTTCAGAAGCATTACCTAAAATTGCATTAAATAGTCCCATAATCGGTGTTATTTTTGATTGTATTTTTGTTTAAACTTAGTATTCAATTGACTTTGATGTGTCTCCAAACTGATTCCTCTTCCTTGAATAAAAGCTTGAGTCAATTTATTTGTTCTCATATCCAATGCGTCTCCTTCTGAAATAAATAAAGTCGCATCTTTACCTATTTCCAAAGTTCCGCATAAATTGTCAATTCCTAAAATTTTTGCGGTATTATAAGTTATCAATTGTAAGGCTATTTCTTTGTCCAAACCATAAGCAGCACAAGTCCCTGCCAAAAACGGTAAATTACGGGTATTCATTCTTTCATGACTTCCACTGTTTTCCAAACCAACCAGAATTCCTTTATCCGTCAATAGTTTTGCCATTTTAAAGGGTAAATCTACATCTTGATCGTCACTTAAAGGCATATCGTGAACACGTCTTAATAATACTCCAATATTATTTTTTTGAAGAATATCGGTAGTTTTATAGGCATCATATCCACCCACAATAACTATTTTTGAAATTCCATTTGATAGGGCTACTTGGATTCCGTCTCTAATTTGCTTTTCTTCATCGGCATGAATAAATAAGGTTTGAGTTCCATCAAACAATCCTTTTGTGGCTTCTAAAATGAGGTTTCTTTCTTTAGCTGTATCTAAATTATAGGCTTTAGCATTCGATAAAAAAGAATTAATTTCCTCAATTTGTGTTTTATAATCTTTGTTTGGTTCCTTTGTTCCAGGTTCAAACCAACTTCCACTTCTTTTGAAACTAGAAGGGAAATCCAAATGGATACCATCATTTTCTTTTAAAAGTGCATCTTTCCAACTCCATGCATCCAATTGAACAATAGATGATGTTCCTGATATACGACCACCTCGAGGTGTAATTTGAGCAATCAAAACCCCGTTCGGACGAACTGTTTCAATTACTTTAGATTCAGAATTGTATGCAATAATACTGCGAACATGAGGATTGAATAAGCCAATTTCGTCTTCATCATCCGATGATTTTACGGCATCTATTTCTACCAATCCTAGAGTGGAATTTGGTGCAATAAAACCGGGATAAACATGCTTTCCACTAGCGTCAATTGTAGTGTCGTAAGCGCCACTAGCCAAACGAATCGTGGTGGCATCCGCAACAAGTATTAGTTTACCGTCTTTAAATCCGATAGCACTATTCTCTATAATTTTTCCGTTGCCTAAATGGGCCGTTGCATTGCGTATTAAAATTGATTTGCTTTGTTTTGGAGCCGTAATTTGTTGTGCTTTTGTCGCTATGGATAAAAGTAAAACCAAAAGAACGATTGCTATATTTTTGTGTTTCATTTTCTGTTTATTTTTATTGTTCTAAAGTATCACATTCATATTCCTTTTTTTCTTTCTTTTTAGGCTCTTGTGTGATCATTCCTTTGTTTTTCTCCAACAATAATTGAGCAATTATTTCATTTCGTTCATTTGCAATTGCAATTCTTTGCGCTTCATCTCTTTGCAAATCATAATAGACTACACCTTCAATAATTGTTTTTTCTGCTTTGGCATATATAGACAACGGATTGTTATTCCACAACACAATATCGGCATCTTTGCCAACTTTTATACTTCCAATTTTATCATCCAAATGCAATAATTTGGCTGGATTCAAAGTGACAAATTTCCAAGCTTCTTCTTCAGAAATGTTTCCGTATTTTACAGCTTTACCAGCTTCTTGGTTCAAACGTCTTGACATTTCGGCATCATCAGAGTTGTAGGCAACCACTAAACCTTGATTGTGTAATATTGGTCCATTATAAGGAATGGCATCATTAACTTCAAATTTATAAGCCCACCAATCCGAAAATGTCGAAGCGCCTACACCATGTTCTTTCATTTTATCAGCTACTTTATAACCTTCTAATATATGGGTAAAAGTGTTTATTCTAAAATTGAATTTCTCAGCTACTTCCATCATCATGAGTATTTCTGATTGCACATAAGAATGACAAGTGATGAATCGCTCTTTGTTTAAAATTTCTACCAAAGTTTGCATTTCTAAGTCCACTCTTGGGGCTTTGGTTTTGTCTTTTTTAGCATTCGAATTGTAGTTTTTCCAAGTAGTTTCATATTCCTTAGCTCTTTGAAAATAATCCGTAAATACTTGTTCTACACCCATTCTGGTTTGAGGAAAACGGGTTGGATTGTCTGTACCCCAATTGGCTTGTTTTACATTTTCACCCAAAGCAAATTTGATAAATTTTGGCTGATCCTTGTATAGCATTTCATCGGCTGTAAGTCCCCATTTCCATTTTACTATTGCCGAACGGCCACCGATTGGATTTGCAGAACCATGTAATAATTGTGATGTAGTAACTCCACCTGCTAGATCTCTATAAATATCGATGTCTTCAGAATCAACAACATCCATAATAGTTACTTCTGCAGAACTGTTTTGTCCCGATTCATTCACACCACCAGAAATGGCAATATGAGAGTGTTCATCAATTATCCCTGAAGTCAAGTGTTTGCCTTTGGCATCTACAACTGTAGCGGAACCATCCGATAGTTTTTTGCCTATTGATGCAATTTTACCATTTTTGACAAGCACATCTGTTTCTTCAAGTATGCCTTCTTTTTCGTTGGTCCAAACCGTAGCATTTTTAAACAATAATGTCTGTTGGGTTAATTTTTTTTGATTTCCAAAAGCGATATTTGGATAAGAAATCGGAATGATTCGATTTAGTTTTTCAGCTTTTGTAGAATCTTTTTTGATTTCAAACGGGGAAGTTTTTGTAGCAGTCCATTTGGATTCATTTCCATTAGCCAATATCGCTTTTCCAGAAAGCACATTTGTGTTTTCTACAAAACCATTTAGACGAATGAAATTTGGATTAATAGTGTCTTTTGATTTCACCAAAGCTGTAATCCAGTTGTTTTCTAGAGTAAGACTCGACTTTACTTTTTGATCCTCTTTTGTAGTGATTTCTGATTTTGGAGCCGATATTTCGCCTTCTATTTTCAATTTGTAAGTGTCATCTGCAATTACTAAATCATAACTCCCGCGAATGTCATTTGGTACAATTTCGTTAACTACAAATTTTGTTCCCTGAACCCAATTTTCGTGAACAATAGTTTTTTCATCAAACAATTCTCCCGAAGTGATAATGAAATTGGCTTGACTTCCATTTTTTAAACTTCCAATTTCATCACTTTTCCCCAGTAATGAAGCTGGAATAGTTGTTAATGATTCGAGAGCTTTTGTTTTGTCAAAACCAAATTTAATTGCTTTTAATAAGTTAGGTCTAAAATCTTCTGTCTTTTTTAATTTATCAGTGGTCAAAGCAAAAATTATACCGTTGTCTGATAAAACTTTTAGGTTGCTTGGCGCTTGATTCCAATATCTTAAATCTTTCAAATCCATTTGATTGGCTAAGTACGGATTGGAAACATCATACGCTTCTGGGAAATTAATAGGGATAATGAATTTTGAATCGGTTTTCTTGATTTCATCAATTCTTTCAAACTCATTACCAGCTCCTTTTATGATGTAGTTGACACCAAATTCTTTTCCGATTTTGGATGCACGAAGGCTGTTAAGTTTGTCTCCTGCATCAAAAATCTGAATGAGTTTTTGATTCTCAATCAAAGCTTCCAGAGACAAATCTTTGGTAGTTGAATTTCCATTTTTGTACCAATTCATATCCAAATACATCTGACGAAGCAATGCCATACTTCCCATTAAAGAAGTTGGATACGCTTGGTTTGTCAAAGCACTTTTTGAAAAAGACAGTTGATTGCTTATCTTATTTGAAACCACACGATTTGTACTTACGTTGTTGTTTAAAGCGAGTAAAGTTCCAGAACCTTGAGCAATTCCATCAGGAAAATGGGTGAGAACCATACCAAATCCGGCCTTTAATAAATCCTCTGCCTTTGCGGTATCATATTTGTATGATTCGTACGCATTAACTTCAGCTCTAATGCTTTCATTCCAATAAAAACCCACTCTTTTGGTGTTGTATAATGGTCCATCATCCGAATAGTTGTTTCTTTTTGGTTTCTCGATACCAAAATTTGTAAAAATGTCAATAAACGAAGGATAGATACTTTTTCCTTTTAAATCAATTACAGTACAGTTTTTTGGAATAGATATTGAGTTTCCAGTGCCAATTACTTTTCCATTCTGAATTAATAAAGTTCCTTTTTCAATAATTTGAGTTGGAGAAACGTAAATTTTGGCATTGGTAAAAGCGGTGTAATTGTTGTTTTTATTCTGAACACTTTCACTGTTAGGAAAGTAATCTTGAGCATGTATTTGGGGCAAAAATACACACAGAAATAATACTAATAGGGTTCTTCTCATTTTGGTTTTGTTTAGTTGGGCTAAATTATGATAATTAACTCATAACTGTTATAATATGTAGGTAAAAGTACCATTTTGTTACATTTAAATAATGATTTTGCAAATAAACCTGATTTTTTAATAACAAATTTAGATTGCTAAAAAAGTAATTTGGGCGTAACCCCATAAGCGCAAAAGGCCTCATTTGTATTGTGCTCATTCGGCCTTTTGCCCTTATGCGGTCGGGCTCTCCGCGTTACAAGGTAACTTGCTCCTATCCCTTACGCAAGTACACAAGAACTTTAGGGAGACTTTTATCCTATTTATGGTTTTTAGGAATTTTTAATAAAACGCAAAGCCCATGAGACTTCGGAGTGGGGTAAAAACTCAAATTGGATTAGAATTCGATTGATTTCTTACTTTTTTTTAATCAAGTAAGAAAATTGTTGGTATTTTTTGGTTTAAAGTAAAATAGTATTTACATTTAAACCAAACTATTTTATATGCTAATCAAAGTTTACGGAAGTGCAGTTTTTGGAGTGGAAGCAACAACTATTACTGTTGAAGTCAATATTGATAAAGGTGTAGGCTACCACTTGGTGGGTTTGCCGGATAATGCTATAAAAGAAAGCAGTTACCGAATTGCGGCTGCCTTAAAAAATAATGGTTACAATCTTCCGGTAAAAAAAATAACCATCAACATGGCTCCTGCCGATTTACGAAAGGAAGGTTCTGCTTATGATTTGACACTTGCCATAGGAATTCTTGCCGCATCGGGACAAATCAAATCCGATGAAGTCGATAAATACATCATCATGGGTGAACTTTCGCTCGATGGAAGTTTACAACCTATAAAAGGAGTACTTCCAATTGCCATTAAAGCCAAAGAAGAAGGTTTTAAAGGTTTTTTTCTGCCCAAACAGAACGTAAAAGAAGCTGCCATTGTCGCTGGTCTTGACGTTTATGGAGTGGAAAATGTATTGGAAGTCATTAATTTTTTTGAAGGAAAAGGAACAATTGAACCTACGGTTATTAATACACGGGATGAATTCTACAAAACCTTAGATTTTCCAGAATTTGACTTTTCTGAGGTTCGCGGACAAGAATCCATAAAACGTTGCATGGAAATAGCGGCCGCTGGTGGACATAATATCATATTAATTGGTCCGCCAGGTTCAGGAAAGACAATGATTGCCAAAAGATTGCCAAGTATTTTGCCTCCAATGACTTTGAGAGAAGCTTTGGAAACAACCAAAATACACAGTGTTGCCGGAAAAGTTAAGGATGTGGGATTAATGAACCAACGGCCGTTTCGTAGTCCGCATCATACCGCATCGAGTGTGGCGCTTGTAGGCGGGGGAAGCTATCCCCAACCTGGCGAAATTTCGTTGGCGCACAATGGAGTTTTGTTTTTGGATGAATTGCCCGAATTCAAACGAGAAGTGCTGGAAGTAATGCGGCAACCATTGGAAGATAGGGAAGTAACCATTTCGAGAGCAAAGTTTACAATAACGTATCCCTCTTCATTTATGTTGGTAGCGAGTATGAACCCGAGCCCAAGCGGATTTTTTAATGATCCAGATTCTCCTAATACTTCATCTCCTCATGAAATGACCCGCTATTTGAGTAAAATTTCTGGACCTTTGTTGGACAGAATTGATATTCATATTGAAGTAACGCCAGTACCTTTTGACAAATTAACCGAGAAAAGAAATGGGGAAAGTAGTGTAGAAATTAGAAAACGAGTTACAGCCGCCCGTGAGATTCAGTCTAAGAGATTCGAAGAAATGGAGCACATTCATTACAATGCACAAATGAATTCGAAACAAATACGAGTGCATTGCGAATTGGATGACGCTTCGTTACAACTGTTGAAAACTGCCATGGAAAGATTGAACCTTTCGGCCCGAGCTTTTGATAGAATCCTGAAAGTTGCTAGAACTATAGCCGATTTGGAGGGAGTAGAAGTGGTTGGTTCTGGGCATATTGCCGAAGCCATTCAATATCGAAGTTTGGATCGTGATGGTTGGTTGGGGTAGTTTTTAGTATTCAGTGTTCATTTTTATAGTAATGATCCACAAAGTCTCCGACTTTGAGGTAGTGATTTTCAGTCTCTGACTGACCTTAAAAAAAACAATATGAAAGATGATAAACAAGGATTCATAATTCGAGATCAATCCAAAGCCCATTTTATAACAGCAACGGTTGTGGATTGGGTTGATGTTTTTTCTAGAAAAACCTATAAAGATTGTATCATCGAAAGTCTTGATTTTTGTATAAAAAATAAAGGAATGATTTTGTATGGATTTGTAATTATGTCCAATCACATTCATTTAATCATTCAGTCAGAAAACAGTACGTTATCCGATTTGATACGGGATTTTAAGAAGTTTACGGCAAAGACCATTTTGAATAAAATAGAAACTGAGCCAGAAAGCAGGGCTGATTGGATGCTGAAACGTTTTGAATTTGCTTGTAAAAGTCATAGTCGAAATGAAAAACATCAGTTTTGGCAATATGGAAATCATCCAGAAGAAATTTTTTCAGAAAAGTTCTTTTGGTCGAAATTGGATTATATGCATTTGAATCCTGTTCGAGCAGGAATTGTTGCCAAAGCTTCTCATTATGTTTATTCCAGTGCTTCCAATTATGTGGAAGATAATGGAATTATAGCAATTACAAAAGTTGATAATCCAGTAATAGACGTTTTAAAATCACAATCGATTAGCACTATTTATAGTTGGTAACGAAGGTCGGAGACCTTTTATCACATCCGCAAAGTCGAAGACTATGCGGAGCGTAGGGGTAGAAGATTTTAGATTTCGGTTTGCAGATTTCAGATACCTGATCGCGGATTTACTTCGTCCGTTCGTTATCGCTCGGGTGCAATCCGTGTCCATTCCAATTATCATGAGCAATTTTTTTAATCATTTCTTTTTTTATTTTCTTACTTTGTTGATGTGCTGTGTGTGCACGGATTGTAAATCCGCAATCGGGTTATTTCGGTAGTTCACCTCGTTCGTATGGAGATCTGTGCTATTGTTCCGGTGAGATACCCGAGCGATCGAGTCTAAAATAGAAAAAGAAAAGTATAGAAATAAATACGTCAAAAAAGAGATTTCAAAAGAAATCTCTTTTATTTTTGCCAGATGTTAGAAATTCTTTACCAAGACGAATATATTATTGCAATTAATAAACCAAGTGGATTGTTGGTTCACAAATCATTTTATGCGCGCGATGCAAAAGTTTATGCTATTCAAGAACTGAGAAATCAAATAGGAGGGCGACATGTTTTTCCTATTCATCGGTTAGATCGCAAAACATCTGGTGTTTTGTTATTTGCATTAGATAAAGATGTTTTAAAAATCATGAATGATCGTTTTGCCACACGCGAAGTCGAAAAAAAATATTTAGCAATTTTACGTGGTTGGTCACCCGAAGAACTTACGATAGATTATGATTTAACCAATGATGATGACATTACACAAAATGCAATAACATATTTTCATCGTTTGCAAAGTACAGAAATTGAGTTAGAATTTAACAATAAACCAACGTCAAGATATTGTTTGGTAGAAGCGATTCCTGAAACTGGACGTATGCATCAATTACGAAAACATTTCAAACATATTTTTCATCCCATTTTAGGAAGTCGTCCACATGGTTGTAACAAACAAAATAAATTATGGTTGGAGAATTATGACCTGAAAGGAATGATGCTGCATGCACATCAGTTAATTTTTAATCATCCAATTACAAATGAGCAACTAATCTTGAATGCAAAGATTAATGAAGAGTTTAGTAGAGTTGGTTCTATTCTTAATCTAGATTTGAAAAAGTATCAAATCGCCAGGACTGAAGCCTGATTGTGCGGATTTACTTCGTCCGTTCGCTATCGCTCGGGTGCAATCCGTGCCCATTTCAATTATCAAGACCAATTTGTTTTAATCTTTCCTTTTCTCCTTTTCTCACTTTGTCGATGTACTGTGTGTGCACGGATTGCAAATCCGGGCTGTCGTTGTGATGTCATATCTGTGGGATCGGGGTTTGCCAAATCATCACAAATGCAAAACCAACTTTCCATTAAGCCAAATGCCCAAATCCGTTGTAGCTGTTAGTAGCAGTCTAAATTTTCACAAGT
This sequence comes from Flavobacterium praedii, assembly GCF_026810365.1. Classification (NCBI taxonomy): domain Bacteria; kingdom Pseudomonadati; phylum Bacteroidota; class Flavobacteriia; order Flavobacteriales; family Flavobacteriaceae; genus Flavobacterium; species Flavobacterium praedii. Next base: position 1,567,500 of record NZ_CP113948.1, on the reverse strand, counting down.
AAATCTCTTTCAATTTTAAGCTTATTATTAAACTGATACATAGATGATGGATGGAAAATATAACCTTCGTATCCAAGATATTTCATAACGAGACAATTAACACAAAATAGCAATCGTCCTACTGTAGTTGGCAAGTGATGTCGATCTGCGTTATCAGGAATACGTCCATGTAAAAAATCGTTTCTATTTTGGATTGCTGTAGTTTCCATTTCAGTTAAACTGCAATTGTAAAAGGTAAATGGCAGTAACAATTTTTGTTTGTTCGTAAGGGAATTTATTCTTTCAATATCACCGTTTATTTTTATAAACGCTTCTGCGCTTATTTCTGATTGAAATTTAGAAAGTGAAGTTTTTAATTCATCTCGTAACCGTTTTGCTATAGTCTTATCTTGAATTGGTTTACTTTTTTCCTCAATCAATGAAGAAATTATATTTGAAATGGTTTCTAATGCGACAGAGTACAAAGAGGCTTGGACATAATAAGGTTCGCTGTGCGCTTGACAAAGAATTAGTACTGTTCTTTTAAAAACAATGTCTGATATGATTTTTTCTGTTAGTGATTTTAAAATTGAACTGTTTGTAAAAGTATCAACATTACCAGTAATATGCCTTAAAAAATGAACGTCAGGAATAACGGAGAAACCGTCACTTAACTCATCAAAAAATCTCTTTATTCCGAGTATTCTGTTATCTTGAAAATCTTGTGTTTCACTACCAAGAAAGTACACTGAATTGCCAAGAAATTTACCATCTAAATATAAGATTGCTAAAATTAACTCATCGATAATTGATGTGAAATCTTCATAATTTGAGGAGTCATTTGTCTCTACTATAAAATAGTTTCTATCCGTTATTTCACTATGATAGGAAAATAAATCAATTGATAAATTGTTGATTTCTAAACTTAATAATCCCGAACCGTATATAGCTTCATCGATTTTTAGACTTTTTACATCACTAAATAATTTACTGAGTATATGTTTTTCTTTAGTCAGAATTACGGCACGAAAACATTTAGGTTGATCGTAGTCTTTTTTTTCAAATTTCAAATCTTTAATATATCCACTTACCGAAGTATATCCAGTTAAACTAACAGAAATATTAACATCTCGACAGTCTTTTATTTTAAAGGAAAGTTTGTTTTGGGAATCATTGAAAAATATAGTTTCGTTATCTCTATCAATTAGATCTTTTGCATCCTCAGAAGATGTCAATATCATTTTAGATATTTCAAAATGAAATCCTTCGTGATTATGATGGGTTTTAGTTATAGCTTTATTAATAGCAACGTTATCAAAATCGACCTCATAGTATCTATCATTAAAAAGATTTTCTATTACTTCAACTGTTCGTGATACGTTTTTGTCTTTCATTAATAGTTCATTTTGTGGTAGATTGCCGGTAACTTCAGTCTGTGAAAAAACTAAAATCAGCCTATTTGGAATCTCATATTTGAGATTTTTATTTGGTAGCCCTGCTAATACTTTCTAAATATAAGGAGGTTTTTTCACAGTCTCACGTTCTCGCGCTACACGCGGTTTGGGGCTAAATTAAGCCCTATTTTCGGATTTGCCAAATCATCCCAAATACAAAACCAACTTCCCATTAAGCCTAATGCCTAAATCCGTTGTAGTGCTGTTATAGGTGATTTCTTTTGATTCCTTAAAGTTTAATTGATAGTTCCAAATGTCCACCTAAACCAAGTTCAACAATTTTTTGCAGAGTTGAAAATCTAGCTTCTTTAATGTTGTTTTCAATCTTAGAGATATAGGATTTTGTAGTTCCAGCTTTTTCAGCAAGTTCTTCCTGTGTTAAACCTTTTTGAAGTCTAGCTTCTTGAATCATTGCGCCAATTTTAAAGTTCTCATATCCAGCATCAAGTTCGTCCCTTTCTACAGTTCCAATTTTTCCGTAATGTTTATCTTTAAATTGGTCGAGTGTTTTGATATTATTATTTTTCGTTTTCATAGTCTTGTTTGATTTTAAGTGCCTTTTTAATTTCTTTTTTTGGAGTCTTCTGCGTTTTCTTTTGAAATCCGTTTGTTAGAATTATTAATTGTCCTTGATCAAAAAAGCAAAAGATTCTAAAAATATCGCTTCCTTGTTGAATTCTAATTTCAAAAAGCCCGTCCGTATTTTCAATGTGTTTAAGATGCGTTTCAGGAATTCTATCCAATTCTTGAATTAGTTCTAACGTCCAGATAATTTTCGCCTTGACTTTTTCTCGTTGTTTTTCAAAGAATTCGTCAAAGTAATCTTTATAAAAAATGATTGTTCGTTGCTTATCCATAATACAAATATACGTAAATTGTACTAAAGTGAAACTTATTGAATGTGAAATTTTTGTTTTGGAGTCGAAATCACCTATAACTCATTTACAGGATAGATAAAATCACTCCAATCTACCCAAATTTAGGTAGCTTGTCCTGACAAATGCCTCTTTATACCTTTTCCCAAATATAGATAATAATAATCACAAACTTACAAAACTTAAATTTTATTCATTTCAACCCTTTTTATGCTCCGCCCAGCAAAATAGGGCATCCGAAGAAAAAAGTATGCCCTGATACGAGCTTCGGAATGCCTGATACGAGCTTCGGAACGCCTGACGCATGCTTCGGAATGCCATTTGCAATCTTCGGACAATTAATTTTCTGCTTCGGATGGACTTTTACGGTCATCGGACAGCTTGATTACTACTGCTGAGTACTTTGCGTTATTGTAAAGTAGTATTATTTTGATGTACAATTTCAGTACCTGATCGCGGATTTACTTCGTCCGTTCGCTATCGCTCGGGTGCAATCCGTGCCCATTTCAATTATCAAGACCAATTTGTTTTAATCTTTCCTTTTCTCATTTTCTCACTTTGTCGATGTGCTGTGTGTGCACGGATTACTTCGTCAATTCACTTCGTTCGTGTGCATATTCATGTTATCGTTGCGATGATATATTTGCGGGATCGGGTTGAATGGTTGTGGGGCGAAGATTTTAGATTTCAGAAAATTTGAAAGAAGTAAAAAACGTGTATTTTAGCCCCGATAGAAACGAAAATCCTTGTGGGGGCTTGCATTTTGCCCCCATAAGATTGTAGTGGATAGCGGGAGGAATCTTCAAAAGAAACGAAAATTCTCTGCTCCTAATAAAAAATAAATCCTGTTTTTAAATGTAATTATTTAGTAGAGCGTCTGTCGTTATTTTGACTAGGACGTCTTGGTCCAAAGCTATTATTACCAGTTCTGCTAGAAGTAGTTGTGGTAGTTTTTTTAGGAGTCGAATTGCGTTGCTGTCTTCCTTGACCTTGTTTAATGGGTTCGGTAGATGCGTTTGGGTCCGGCTCAAAACCTTTGATAGTTTCTCTAGGTAATTTCAGACCAACCAATTTTTCTATATCGCGTAAAAAAACAGTTTCGTCTGGACTAAACAATGAAATAGCTTCTCCACTTGCTCCAGCTCTTCCGGTTCTTCCAATTCGGTGAACGTAATCTTCGGGGATATTAGGCAATTCAAAATTAATAACATGCGGTAATAACGGAATATCCAAACCTCGAGCTGCAATATCTGTAGCGACCAATGCGGTTAGGCTTCCGTTTTTGAAACCAGCTAGGGCTTTTGTTCGAGCACCTTGGCCTTTATTTCCATGTATTGCTGCTGCTTTAATTCCAGCACTAATCATGCTTTCAGTCAGTTTGTTGGCACCTTGTTTGGTACGGGTAAACACCAATATTTGTTGCCATTTTCCTTCTGTAATTAGTTTAATGATCAGTTCTGTTTTTTTCTCTTTTGCAACAGGATATACTTTTTGAGTAATAGCTTCCACCGTTGTGTTTTCTGGAGTTGCTTCTACATGAACTGGATTGTGCAAAATGCCCATTGCCAATTTCTTGATGTCTTTGGAGAAGGTTGCCGAAAACATCAAGTTTTGTCTTTTGGTAGGCAAAACTTTTAGAATGCGTTCGATATCTCTCAAGAAACCCATATCTAGCATACGATCCGCTTCATCTAAAACTAAGATTTCTACTTTTGAAAGAGTAATTAAACCTTGATTTTGTAAATCAATTAATCGACCAGGAGTTGCTACTAAAATATCAACACCTTGACGCAATTGACTCACTTGTGGGTTTTGATTTACACCACCAAAAATGACTGTGCTGCGTATGTCTAAAAATTCGCTGTATTCTTTTATATTCGCTAATATTTGAGCGGCTAATTCTCTTGTAGGTGTCAAAATTAAGGCACGAATTGGTCTGTGACTTAAATGTTTTCCTTGGGATAATAATTGTAATATGGGTAATGTAAAACCAGCTGTTTTTCCTGTTCCCGTTTGTGCGGATGCTAATACATCTTTGCCTTCTAAGACTGGTGGAATTGCTTTTTGTTGTATTGGAGAAGGAGTTGTATATCCTTTTTTGCTGACTGCTTTTAATAGAGCATCAGATAAGCCTAATGATTGAAATGACATAAATTGTGTTTATGAAGTAGACCCTATTTTTTAGTTTACTCCTTTTAAGTTGGCGCAAAGGTACTGCTAATTTATTCGATGTGCCTTTGATTGGAGTACTTTGTTTATTTATAGACAGGCAATGGGATACTTTATGTTATTATAAATCATTGCTGTGGACTAAATAATGTTCCAAAATAATCATTGAAAACCTATTTTAATTTAGCTCAGAAAAAGTGTTTCCTTGTTTGATATCTCCAGTTGTGTATCCTTTCATAAACCAGAATTTGCGTTGCTCTGATGTTCCATGTGTAAAAGATTCAGGAACTATATGCCCCCGCATTCTTTTTTGGATGGCATCATCTCCAACAGCTTGTGCAGCACTCAATGCTTCGTCAATATCGCCAATATCGAGGTTTTCTTGGTTGTATTTTGCCCAAACTCCTGCATAAAAATCGGCTTGTAATTCTAGTGCTACAGATAATTTATTGGCTTCTGCTTCACTTTTGCCTTCTTGGGCTTGACGCATTTTAGCTGAGGTCCCTAATAAAGTTTGAATGTGGTGACCTACTTCGTGAGCTATCACATACGCTGTTGCAAAATCGCCTCCTGAGGCTCCAAATTTGGTTTGTAATTCATCAAAAAAGCCCAAATCCATGTACACTTTTTGATCACCTGGACAATAAAAAGGACCAGAGGCTGATGATGCACCACCACAAGCTGTTTCAACAGAACCAGTGAATAAAACCATTTTTGGTTTGGTATATTGCATATTGTTTTCTTCAAATATTTTGGTCCAAATAATTTCAGTATCTTTTAAAACAACTCTTGGAAATTCACTTAGTTTTTCTTCTTCTTCTGTCAAAGTTCTTGATTCTGTTTGAGTGGTTTGTTGTTGGTTGAATTGCTCTAAAACAGGTGTTATCATTTTTGCATTTTCACCACCAAAAACATTGAGAAGTAAAATAATAATACCTATTATTCCTCCACCTACAATTGTTTTGCCTCCAGAGGACATTCCTCTACGGTCTTCTACATTATCGCTTTGTTGTCTGCCAATCCATTTCATAAGATACTATTATTAGTTATTAGCCATTTTTCTAATTTATCCTCGAGTGTTTTTTTTATAATTGGTTTAGAAAGATAATCATTCATGCCTGCTGCTATGCATTTTTCTCGTTCCCCAACAACAGTACCTGCTGTTAACGCTATAATTAATGTGTTTTTATGATCATTAGATTCTCTTATTTTTGTTGTGGCCTCATAACCATTTACAATAGGCATTTGAATGTCCATAAAAATGATGTCTGGACGAATGTCAAATGTTTTTGCAATAGCTATTTCACCATTTTCCGATTCAAATATAATACAATTTGGTATAATTTGTTTTAATAATGTCTTAGTTAATAACATGTTTATTTTGTTATCTTCTACGATTAATATTTTAGTTTTTAGGGTGTTGAATTTTAAAATAGGATTTAGTATTTCAGGATAAGTAACTTCAATTGATTTTTCGTTTTTGAATTTGTTTGAACTTTTTAATTTTATATCAAAATAAAAGGTACTTCCAACATTGAATTGACTTTTGATTTGTAAATGACTATTCATCAAACTTAATAATTGATTGGAAATTGTTAATCCCAATCCAGTTCCTCCAAATTTTTTGGTAGTTGAACTATCTTCTTGAGAAAAAGCTTGGAAAATAATTTTTTGATTGCTTTTTCTAATTCCAATTCCTGTGTCAATAACAGAGAAACGAAGTGTTGAATAGTTTCTTTGTGCTTCAACTGTTGAAATCAATAACTCAATTTTCCCTGCGTTTGTAAATTTTACAGCATTCGTCAATAAGTTTATTAATATTTGTTTTAAACGAATATAATCTACCCATACACATTTTGGTACGTTTTCGTCTATGGTGTAACTTATTTCTAAGTTTTTTGAATTGGCTTGATAATTAATTAATTCTTTAATTTGAGTAACAATATCATTTATAGAATATTTTTCTATATTCAGTTCAAGTTTTCCGGATTCAATTTTTGAAAAATCCAAAATGTCATTAATTACTTCCATCAATAAATTGGCAGATTGATTGATGGTATTCATGTATTTTTTTTGAGTATTTTCAAGCTTTGAATTCATCAATAAATCGGTATAACCAATAATCCCGTTTAATGGAGTTCGAATCTCGTGACTCATATTTGCTAGAAACTCTGATTTTGCTTTATTAGCTGCTTCGGCCAATTCTTTTTCTTTAATAATAGATTCATTTTTCTTTTTTTGAGTAATATCAATAAGAATTCCTTCCATAAAAGCAATTTTTCCATTTTTGATAATGGAATCTCCAAATTCTTCGACCCAAACAATTGATTCGTTTTTGTGTTTAATTCGGTAGATTATATGTAGAGATTTTTTTTCTTTTAAGGCATCTTTATTTTTTAAAATTACATTTTCAAAATCTTCAGGGAGAATCAAATCAACAAAAAATAGTTTGTTTTCTAGAAAATCAGATTTAGGGTAACCCGTTAGTTTTTCAATTTCATCATTTAAATAGATTTTTGAATATTTTTCATCATAATTAGATAAATAAACGGTTCCAGGTATGTTGTTTGCCAATAATCGAAAGCGTTCTTCACTTTCTTCAATGATTGATTCATTTATATTTCGCTCCATAGAAGTCGAAATGTTTTTTACTAATAATTGCAAAATAGAAATTTCATCGTTATTCCAAATACGTTCTTTAGCAGAATCATCAAAAACAAAAAAGCTATCTAACTCATTTTTTATAAAAACAGGAAAAAACAACATTGAATTTGGGTTCAATTGGTTTAAATATGATTTAATGTTTTTGTTTTGGATTTTATCTTTAATGTTTTCAAAAAATTGATGTGATGGTATATCTTTTATTATATTTTCAAATTCAGAAAATTCGATGTTTATTAAATTAGGATGTATATTTTGAAAATCTTGAGTTGCATTAATCCACATGCATTTTTGATCAAATAAATTGGTTTTTGGGTTTTTTTGAAAAAAGGAAATGCGTTCTGACTTTGTTATTTTTCCAACCTCATTTATAATTTTCTTAATGAGTTTTTTATTGTTTTTTTGTAATAAAAATTGATTAGTATTTTCATTGATAATTAAAAGGAGCTCACTTTTATAAGCTAGTCTTCTTTCTATTTCTGCTCTCATTTGTGAAGCCAAAGCAATTACAATTAAATCAGAAATGGATTTTGCAAAATTGATATCTTCATTGTCCCATTCTCTTATCTGATAAGTTGATTCAAAAGACAAGATACCTTTTAGTTTTCCATCGATAAAAATTGGTGTATCGATTGTTGAGTATATGTGGTTTTTATAGATGTAATCTTGATTTTTTTTATTGTTTGTAGTATGAGATCTAATATTTGAAACTACAAATTGAAGTTTGTTTTCTAATTTTTCAAAATAACTTAAATTTTCATTTTTACCAAAAAAAACACCTTTGTCAAAAGTATTTGTTTTGGAATCATATAATTTTTTGCAAACAAAATTTTCAGATTCATATTCCCAATAACTAGCTCTATTTACATCTAAAGTTTTAGATGTTTCTTTTAAAATTTTATCAAAAGTCAGTTCGTTATTATCGGGATTAGAGTGATTTAATACTGCAATTTCTTTTAAAGTTTTGCTATATTTTTCAACTTTTTGTTGTCTTTTATAGTTTTCTAATTCAAGATTTTTAAACAAGGTGATATCTCTAGCAATTCCGGAATAACCCGTGATTTCATCAAAACTGTTTTTTCTAATAAATACGTTTTGAGAAATCCATACTTCTTCGCCATTCTTTTTTATAATTGGAAACTCTAGAGTAGTAAAATTTTCTTCAATATCTTTTATCCTTCTGTAAAAACTCATTGTATTATAAACATAGCCTTTACTGATGATGGATGGAAAAGTTTTTGTAAGAAATTCTTCCTTTGCGTAACCGAGTAATTTTATAGTATAATCATTAACAAAAGTAAATGTTCCAGTATTGTCTACTTCATATATGATATCATTGGCAGCTTGAACCAAGTTTTCATATTGTTTTCTAATGTTAATTTCATTTGTAACGTCTTGCCCAATTCCGATAATAGAATCATCATCGAACTTTTTATCAATCCATTGAATAAATTTGTATTCTCCATTTTTACATTTTAATTTTCGAACATAAAGACGATTGTCGATGAAATTATTATGATAATCTAATCCTATAAATTCTGGGTCCTCTGTAAGTTCCCAAAATCCCATTCCCATAACTTCAATTGGTGTATAACCTAAAATGGATGTAATGGTTTCACTGCAAAAAGAAACTTCACCCTTTTTGTTTGTAGCAATGGTAAGGGAGTTTCCTTTGTTTACAATTTCATTTGTAAAATTATATTTCTCTTGAATTTTAGTTAACGAAACATGTCTGATATAATTTATAATAAATGCTAAAATGGAGTAGTTAAAAAGGGTAGCAATTTTTTTGATGTTGACTAAATCAAAAACATAAATTGTCATCAAAAAACATAAAATTAATCCTGAAAAAATTAAATACTTTTTTACAGGTTTTATGATGATGTACGAAAAGAAGAATGCTACTATGAAAGCAAAAGAAGGAATTGGATCTTCTGGTAATTGGATGATATTATATCCAATTAAAATAAAGTAGACATAGAATAAGAACATATAAATGCTTTTAATTCTATTGTATAAATACGTTGATCTCTCACTTAATAAAAATAATAATAAAAAGAAAAGTCCAATTCCAAAATTATTAATTAATAAGCTTTTTGGTCTAACATGAGATACTTCAAAAACTATCTCTATGAAGGGGATTACTAATCCAAAAAACAACAAATATAGTTGGTATTCTCTTTTTTCAGAATCATCACTAGAAACGTTGTCTTTGTTTTTTAAAATAGTATATGTTTTAGTATAAGCATAAAACATTCCATATATTAAAAATAGAAATAGTATTAATAAAAATAAATTGCTGTGAAATAATTCTTTCATGTCGATTTTTATCCTATTTAAAAACATAGTCTTGCTTGCCAAACATAGTTTAGTAGTTTTAAAAAAAGAAAATATGTTATAATATAAGAACATGTCTTAAGGATTGAAAATTTACCGTTACAATAGATTGTTTACTAATAAGAAGTACAGTTTGATATAGAGTCGAATTTTAGTTTTCCTTTTGTAAATCTATTCCAATAATTGAAGAATATATTGCATAATTCATTGAGAAAACAAATGGAATAGTAAAAAAGACACCAATACAACACCCCATAATACCAACGAATGAACCAATAATGGCTACAATCATTAATCCTAATAAAACTATGGGTTGTTTGAAAACAATACGTATGCTGGATTTAATAGCATCAAAAGATTTTAGTTTTCCAAAAATAATTAGTGGAATTGTAAGGATGCAGATAAATGATATAAACCATTGAATTAATGTACCTAAAAAGCTTAAATTTAAATAATTCATAAAAAGGCTTATTGCCAAACCAGTAAAAGAAATTATAAAAGTGCTACCAAAGATTCCAGTAAAATAAGGAAGTTTATAATAACTGAATAAGTCCGAAATATGAAATTCTTGATCGTTCTCTCCGCATGCTGCCATTTTTAAAAAAGACGCATTAAAAGGAGCTAATATGCAAGTAACAAATGTAGAAACACAACCGAAAATTAATAATTTGGTTTCAGAAAAATTTTCAATTTTCAATTTTTCAGGATTGAATTCTTGAGTCATTGCTGTAACTCCCATAAACGAAATTAAAGAGACAGCAATAAGAATTGTAAGAAATACAAAGAAAACAAAGAGTACTAATCCAGCATATAACGCTATTTTTTTATAATTTTCAAAGGCATGATTGAATACATTTCCAAAATCCAATTGGTATCCATTTTTTTCAATATTTTCTAATTGTTCTAAAGTTTGGTTCATTTTTTTTGGGGTTAATTTATTATGTTGAATTATACTTTATGATAGACATCTTCAAATGGAATTCGGAAACGTTCTCCATAAATGCCTTGTTCATCTCGAATGCCACAACCCAGAATCATTGTGATTTCTGAACTATTGGGTAAATTTATTATTTTTTTGACTCTTAATGAATCAAATCCTTCCATTGGACAAGTATCGTAGTTTATGGCTGCCATGCTTATCATAAAATTTTGGGCGGCTAGTGCAGCACTTTTATGAGCAACAACGCGCATGTCACTTTCCCTAGCTTGTCTGTAGATTGGTTTGAAAAGCCCGATAATTTGAAAGGCAAAATATTTTATATAGCCTAAAACACCAAAAATATCGAAATAAATAGTTGGAACAATTTTTTTATAATAATTTAAAGCAAATTTTTCTCTTTTAGAATATTCGGTTTCTGGTTTGTTGCCGTATTGTGATTTTAAAAAGGATATGTTGGATTGAACTCTTTTGCGCCATAAATCTTTTCGAGCTACTACAACAACCAATTGTTGTGCCGTTTTTGCTCCGTTTTGGTCAAAACTGGCTGTAGCAATTTGGTCAATTATCTCTTTGGTAGTTATGTGGTAGAATTCCCAAAGTTGCATATTACTGCTCGTAGCTGCTAATGTCGCTAAATGGATACACTCTTTTACTTTTTGCTCGTCTAATGGTTCTTTTTTAAAAATTCTTACGGAGCGACGATATTGTATGGCTTCGCTTACTGATTTTTCATTTGTTATAGCCATTTCAATAATTTTTTTAGTGTTTCTATTTTATTTGTATAGGGTGCATATCTAAGTTTGATATCCAACCAATTTGCTTTTTTTACTATTCCTTTATGATGGGAAAAAAGGTCAAAACTCAATTGCCCATGATAAGCTCCCATTCCGCTATGACCAACACCTCCAAAAGGCAATCTTTTATTAGAAAAATGACTGACAGTATCATTTATACAACCTCCACCAAATGAAAAAGTGGAAACCATTTTTTTAGCAAATATTTTATCATCTGAAAAAACATACAGCGCTAAAGGTTTTTCATAATTTGAAATAATTTTAGAGATTTCTATTTCTTCTTTATAGCTTATGATTGGTAAAATTGGACCAAATATTTCTTCCTTCATCAATAAACTGTCAAGGTTATCCTCAACAATTAGAGTTGGCGCTATATAACATTGTTTAATGGCAGTATCACCACCAAAAATTACTTTTTGAGGTTCGATCATACTACTCAATCGATGCCAGTTTTTTTCATTTATAATTCGGGCAAAATCGGGAGAATCTATTGGATTTATTCCAAATGCTTTTGTGATTTCTTTTTTCATAAAATCGACAAAATGACTTTTCATGTCTTTTTGTATCAAAATATAATCGGGTGCAATGCATGTTTGTCCTGCATTTAAAAATTTACCCCAAACAATTCGCTTAGCGGCGAGTTTTAAATTGGCAGTTTCGTCAATAATACATGGGTTTTTTCCGCCTAGTTCAAGAGTTACAGGAGTTAGGTGTTTTGCTGCTGCTTTGGCTACAATTTTACCTACGGCTACACTTCCCGTAAAAAAGATATAATCCCATCTTTGGGCTAGTAAATTTTGTGTTTCTTCTACACCGCCTTCTATTACTGTTACCTGTTCGTGTTGGAATACTTTTTCTATAATTTCAAGAATTATTGCAGAAGTCTTTGGGGTTAATTCTGAGGGTTTTAAAACCACTTGATTACCTGCTGCAACAGCTGAAATCATTGGGCAAAGTGCCAGTTGAAAAGGATAATTCCATGGCGCTATTATTAATACTTTTCCATAAGGTTCTTTAATAATATAGTCGGTGGAAGGAAAATTTAGTAGAGATGGTCTTACCCTTTTTGGTTTAGACCAATTATGGATATTTTTTATAGTATCTTTTAATTCTGTTATAATGTAACTCGTTTCAGTAGCTATAGCTTCAAATTTAGGCTTCTTGAAATCATCATATAAAGCTTGGATGATTTCATTTTCATGTTTGATTATGACATCCAAAAGTTTAATAAGGGATTCTTTTCTGGACTGAATGTCTGATTTGTAATTCATTGTAAAGAAGTTTGTAAGTACAATGCAATATAAATTTTAAAATTCAAATAAATGTATTTTTCTTCAAAAATTAAATGGCATTCCAAATTACATCTTCGGGAGTAGGAGCTATTATAGTTATATTCTCTTTTGTAACGGGGTGAATAAAGACAAGTTTTCTGGCATGAAGATGGATTCCTCCATCAGGATTACTACGATCAAAACCGTATTTTAAATCCCCTTTTATAGGAGAACCAATAGCAGCGAGTTGTGCACGTATTTGGTGGTGTCTTCCTGTGTGTAAAAGAATTTCGAGGCCAAAGTAATTGTCTAACTCTTTGATAATTTTATATTCTAAACTAGCCAACTTGCTGTCAGGTACTTCTTTGAGATGGGCTTTTGAAGTGTTGTTTTTTTCGTTTCTTTTGATATAATGTACCAGTTTGTCTTCGTTCTTGGAGGGTTTATTTTTAACAACGGCCCAATAGGTTTTTTGAGTTTCTCTATTGCTAAATAGCTCATTCATACGTGTCAAAGCTTTGCTAGTTCTTGCAAAAACAACAATTCCAGAGGTAGGACGATCTAAACGATGAACCACACCTAGAAAAACTTCACCAGGTTTGTTGTATTTATCTTTGATGTATTCTTTTACAACATCACTCAAAGGTTTATCTCCTGTTTTGTCTCCCTGCACAATATCACCTACACGCTTATTAACCACGATTAAGTGATTGTCTTCATGTAGAATTTGGAGATTGGATTTGTTTGAAATTATTTTCATTATAGATTCCCTATTCGGGGGCTAGGAGTCTTAATATTGTTCATTTGAATTTGGAAAATCTTCCGATTTTACATCGGCGACATACTGACTGATAGCAGTTGTCATTCCATCGTATAAATTCATATAACGTCTTAAGAAACGAGGGCTAAATTCATTATTCATTCCCAACATGTCATGAATTACCAATACTTGTCCGTCTACACCGCCACCAGCACCAATTCCGATTACCGGTATCGAAATGCTTTCTGCAACTTGTTTGGCTAAATGAGCTGGTATTTTTTCAAGGACCAATGCAAAACATCCTAAATGTTCCAATAATTTGGCATCTTCTATTAATTTTTCGGCTTCTTGTTCTTCTTTGGCGCGTACCGTATAAGTTCCAAATTTATAAATAGATTGAGGTGTTAATCCCAAATGTCCCATAACTGGAATTCCTGCATTTAAGATTTTTTTGATCGATTCTTTGATTTCTTTGCCACCTTCTAATTTTACAGCATGACCACCACTTTCTTTCATAATTCTGATTGAAGAGCGTAAAGCTTCTTTAGAATCAGATTGGTAACTTCCAAAGGGTAAATCAACTACTACCAAAGCTCTTTCGACAGCTCTAACCACAGATGAAGCATGGTAAATCATTTGATCTAAAGTGATTGGTAATGTTGTTTCATGACCTGCCATAACATTTGAAGCCGAATCTCCCACTAGAATTACATCAATTCCGGCAGTATCCACGATTTTGGCCATCGTATAATCATAAGCTGTTAACATAGAGATTTTTTCCCCATTGGATTTCATCTCGATCAAAGACTTAGTGGTAATTCTTTTGTAATCTTTTTTTATTGCAGACATTGTGATTATGATTTTAATTCCGAAACGCTCGGTATTGATTTTAATTTCAGACTGTAAAAGTAATAAATTGAATTTTTTTAAATTGAATTTTTATAAGGAATATCAAAAATTAGGTTGTTGAAATTATGAGATTGCTATTTTACTAATATATTTTTAAGATATTCTTTTAAAAAAAAGTTTATAATTTAATTTTCTAAAAAACAAAAAACTGGTTTTGAGTAAAAATTAAATCTTTATAAAATCTTTATATCCTAGTTTGATATATTATAAAATACTTACATCATATCCTTTAACTTTGCCTTAACAAATTAACACAAGGATATGAGTAGTATTTTGGATCAAATTAAAATTAAAAACCAATATTTAATAAGCATTTTGTCGGTTGGGATTGTTGCTTTGTTGTGTTTGTTTACCAGAGATTATTTAGATTTTAAAATTGTTGGTTATATTTTATTGGTGGTTGTTTCAGTGTTGTCCATGTTTTTGGCCATCAAACCATTATTACTTAGCGCTATTTTGAGTACATTGATATTAAATTTTTTCTTCATTCAACCGTATTATACTTTTCATATTAGTGATGCAGAAGACTCTTTGTTGTTGGTTTTATTCTTCATTATTACTCTTGTAAATGCGGTTTTAACCCATAAAATTAGAAGAGCCGAAAAGATTTTACAGGTAAAAGAACTTAGAGTTAATACGATGAAACTTTACAATGCGCTGCTCGATTCTTTATCGCATGAATTGAGAACTCCGATATCTACAATTATGGGAGCTATTGATACTATTCAAAGCAAATCGGTACCTATTTCGGAAGAAAATAAAGAAAATTTATATGCAGAAATAGAAAAAGCTTCCTTGCGATTGAATCACCAAGTAGAGAATTTACTCAACATGTCTCGTTTGGAATCGGGCGTTATTCAGCCCAAAATGGATTGGTGTGATCTTGAAGAATTAATTTATAATGTTTTGGATCACCTAAAAGATGATTTAAAATTTCATAAAGTGGTTGTAAAAACAGACGAAAATTTACCCCTTTTTAAATTGGATTATGGTTTGATGCAACAGATAATTTTTAATTTGGTTTTTAATGCTTCTCAATACACACCCAAAGGCGCTAAAATAGAAATCAAGGTTTCTTATAATCTGGATGTCGATTTTGATTACAATCCTGATAAATTATGCCCCTGTGTGATTACTATTACCGATGATGGAATTGGGTTTCCAGAAAATGAAATTGATAAAGTTTTTGATAAATTCTACCGATTGCAAAACTCTAAAACGGGCGGTACAGGACTAGGTTTGTCTATCGTAAAAGGTTTTGTTGAAGCCCAACATGGAAAAGTAAAACTTGAAAATAGAGAAGAAGGGGGTTCTATTTTTACCCTTAGTTTTCAAACAGTAATTATGAATACTAAAGAAATTTCAAATGAATAATAGTGCTCAAATTTTAGTAATTGATGATGAGATTCAGATTAGAAAACTACTTGAAATTACTTTAAATTCTAATGATTACAAAACAATTTTTGCTGTAAATGCAAAAGAAGGAATGGCTATGGTTGCGAATTATCAGCCTGATTTGGTTATCCTTGATTTGGGTTTGCCCGATGAAGATGGACAAGATGTTTTGAAAAGATTAAGAGAATGGTACAAAAATCCAATAATAATATTAACGGTTAAAAGTACCGAAGATGAAATTGTAAAAGCTCTTGACAACGGTGCAAATGATTATTTGACTAAACCCTTTCGTACACAAGAATTACTAGCTAGAATTCGAACAGCTCTACGAAATTTAGTCAGTATTGAAAAGGATCCTATAATCGAATTTGGGTCTGTTTCTATTGACTTTTCGTCTAGAATTGTAAGATTGAATAATGAGATTTTAAAACTTACTACCACCGAATACAACTTACTTTCTATTTTTATAAAAAATGAAGGACGTGTATTAACCCATCAATATTTGTTGAAACAGGTTTGGGGAAATAGTTATGCAGATCAAACACAATACTTACGTGTTTTTGTAGCGCAACTTCGAAAGAAAATTGAAGAGGATCCTAACCGACCTAAATTTATTATCACCGAATCGGGGGTAGGATACCGATTTAATACAAGTTAAAATCAAATAAATAGACTTTACAAGTTTGTGATATGGAGTGTTCAAAGCATCCCGTATGGGGTTTGCTTTGGCTTAAAAGGAATGAATTAAATGAATAAATAATAGAATAAAATGAATAAATCAACAGTTCAAAAAGTAACTGCAGCGTCACTTTTAGTAGCACTCGGTATTATTTACGGAGATATTGGGACCAGTCCGCTATATGTAATGAAAGCCATTATTGGGCAAAGAGAAATATCAAAATTATTAGTATATGGTGGAATTTCATGTGTTTTTTGGACACTAACTTTTCAAACCACTTTTAAATATGTTTTGCTAACACTTTCTGCCGATAATCATGGTGAAGGAGGCGTTTTTTCTCTTTATGCTTTGGTCAAAAGATTTGGTAAAGGAAAATTAATTATACCGACCATTTTAGGAGCAACAACGTTGTTGGCAGATGGAATTATTACACCTCCAATTTCTGTTACTTCGGCCGTTGAAGGATTGGGGGATGTTGTGCCAAATATTCCAATTTTGCCTATTGTCATCGTAATTATATCGGGTCTGTTCTTTTTTCAACGATTTGGTACTCAAAAAGTGGGATTCTTTTTTGGCCCGGCCATGGTGGTTTGGTTTTCTATGCTCTTTGTTTTAGGATTTACTCAGATTTTGCAGCATCCTGCTATCTTAACCGCTTTGAATCCCATGTATGCTTATGAATTATTAGTAGAATATCCTCATGGTTTTTGGCTTTTAGGAGCTGTTTTTCTTTGTACGACAGGGGCAGAAGCTTTATATTCGGATTTAGGGCATTGTGGTAAAAAAAATATTCGCGTTACTTGGACTTTTGTAAAAGTAGCATTGGTTGTTAATTATTTAGGGCAAGCGTCTTGGTTAATGAATCAAAGTAATCATTTCTTGGAAGGGAAAAACCCTTTTTATGCTATTATGCCACAATGGTTTCTGGTACCAGGAGTTATAATAGCTACTTTTGCTGCCATTATTGCCTCTCAAGCATTGATTAGTGGATCATTTACTTTAATTAACGAAGCAGTTTCCCTTAATTTTTGGCCTAGAGTTACAATGAAAAACCCAACCAACTTGAAAGGTCAAATCTATATTCCATCGGTGAATACCATTTTGTGGGTTGGTTGTATTTTGATGGTTTTGTATTTTAGAACTTCTGCAAACATGGAAGCTGCCTATGGATTTTCGATAACCATAGCGATGTTGATGACCACTGTTCTTCTAAATTATTATTTGATTTATATCAAAAAGATGAATAGAATTCTTATTGGTGTGATCATAACCGTTTTTGCAGCTATTGAAATTGCATTTTTTGTGGCCAATATTGTAAAAATAAAAGAACGTTGGATGTTTTTGTTTTTTGAGCTTTTCATATTTATGACCATGTATGTTTGGTTCTTTTCTCGAAAAATCAATAATAAATTTGTAAAATTCACCAATTTAACGGAATATACTACGAGATTTGAGGAATTAAGTAATGATGTTTCCATTCCGAAGTATTCTACTCATTTAATTTACCTGTCAAAAGCAGACCGGAATTATGAAATTGAAGAGAAAATATTGAATTCAATCTTTTCTAAAAAGCCAAAAAGAGCTGATGTGTATTGGTTTTTCCATATCAATAGAACCAATTCCCCTTTTGATTTGAATTATGAAGTTATTGAATTATTGGATGATAAAGTGATCAAAATTGTATTAAATATTGGTTTCAGAATTCAACCAAAAGTGGAATTGTATTTCAAAAGAATTGTTCAAAATCTAGTTGACAACAAAGAACTGAATTTACATATTCGTGCTGATGGTTCAACAAAATACAATCCAGAACCTGATTTTAAATTTGTAATTATTGAAAAATTCTTGTCGGTAGAAAATGAATTTGCTGTAAGAGATGGACTTTTATTGAATTCCTACTACATCCTAAAAAACATGTCACTCTCGGATACTAGAGCTTTTGGTCTAGATAAAAGTGATGTTGTGATTGAAGAAATTCCAATCGTTTATCAACCTATTGCTAAATTAGATTTGGAACGAAAAGTGGTTAATTAGTTTTTTAATTTTTGTTTTCTGAAATAAGGATAAATTATAATTTCGTTTTCAGAAAGGAATAAAAAAATCAGATTAGATGTTATGGCATCTTAATCTGATTTTTTTATTCATGTATATTCTGTTTTTATTTCAGCTATTCGGAAACTCTTACTGCGACATAAAACTTTCTTAACAATCGGCCATATTTACAGCAATTGCAAGTCCTCCTTCCGAAGTTTCTTTGTATTTAGAATTCATATCTTTTGCAGTTTGCCACATGGTATCTATTACTTTGTCCAAAGATACTTTTGCATTTTTCGCATTGGTTTCTAAGGCTAGTTCAGCTGCATTAATGGCTTTTATAGCGCCCATGGTATTTCTTTCAATGCAAGGAATTTGAACCAAGCCACCAATAGGATCACAGGTCAATCCCAAATGATGTTCCATCGCTATTTCGGCAGCCATTAAAACTTGGTCTGGTGTCCCGCCCATCAATTCGCATAATGCGGCCGCGGCCATTGCGCTAGAAACACCAATTTCGGCTTGGCAACCGCCCATTGCTGCAGATATAGTAGATCCTTTTTTGAAAATACTGCCTATTTCACCTGCAACCATCAAAAATTGTTTGATCTCTTTTTCACCTGCTTGATGATTTTCAATAACCAAATAATACATTAATACGGCAGGAATAACCCCTGAACTTCCATTAGTTGGAGCTGTTACAACGCGTCCTAATGCTGCATTTACTTCGTTTACGGCCAAGGCAAAACAACTTACCCATTTTAGAATTTGACGAAACTTAACTTCGGTTTTTCTTATTTCTTCTAACCATTCTTGTGGATTGGAATAATTAGACAAACCAATCAAATTTTGATGCATATCGAAAGCACGTCTGCGTACATTCAATCCACCCGGAAGTATGCCTTCAGAGTGACAACCAATATACATACATTCTAACATAGTGTGCCAAATGCGTATTAATTCGTGATTAATAACTGCTTCTGTTCGCATCGATTTTTCGTTTTCATAAACGATTTCCGAAATGGTTTTATTTTCTTTTGCACAATAAACTAAAAGCTCAGTAGCTTTATCAATCGGATAGGGAAAAGCACATTTAATTGCTTCTTTCTTTTGGGCATTTTCTCTTTCTTCTTTGACTACAAATCCTCCACCAATAGAATAAAAGGTAGAACTATATTCGGATTCATCATTAAAGTAAGCTGTAAAGGTGAGTCCATTGGCATGAAAAGGAAGAAAGTTTTTATTGAAAACGATGTCTTGATGTACATTAAAAGGAATGTAAAATTGATTGCTTAAATGAATTTCATTTTTATTTTCAATGGATTTAATAATTTCATCAATATTTTGAACAGGAATGTATTCAGGATCTTGACCGCTTAAGCCAAGCATGATTGCTAAATCGGTTGCATGTCCTTTGCCCGTTAACGAAAGGGAACCATATAAATCAACTTTTATTCTATTTATTGTATTGATGTCATATTCATTTTGTAGTTCTTTTAAAAAACGTTCAGCTGCTCTCCAAGGACCAAGTGTATGAGAACTTGATGGCCCAATACCAATTTTTAACATATCAAAAACAGAGATGCATTCTTCCATAAAATTTATTTTTTTGATGAACAAATATAGCTATTAATTAATGTATAAAAATTGAAAATTTCTGTTAAAAATGATAATTTGGTAATGTTTAGGGTAAAAATGGGCAGCCGATTTAAAGTATTGTTAGAAATCTATTGTTTCATAAAAAATAGAATTATGCATTTTGAGAAATGATTTTGACATACAAAGCTATTAACCAATAAAAATAGCTTTATACTTTTTGTATTTTTTATTGGTACAAAAAGATATAAAAACATATATTTGTTGCTTCATTCAAAAATTCCGGAAAACATGTTTGAATTTCAACAGTATTTAGGCTTTTTACTTTTCTTAACCATCCTTACAATGGGATTTTGGTTAATGTTTTTTTTAGTTGGTTTCGTATCCTATTGGGTAGGTGGAGCAACTTGGGAAGCTTATAAAGAAAAGAAAGCAAAACAAAAAGAAGAAGAAGCTTAGTCTTTTTTTTACTTTGTCAAAATAAAAAAGGATTCGTAATTACGAATCCTTTTTTTTATACTTAATTTGAGATTATCCTGGGAAATCTGATCCACCATCTCCACCACCTTCATTTTTAGGTTGCGCATTCTTTTCTTTTTCACTTTTCGATTTGTTAAAACGGTAAGTGAATGATAAATTGAATTGACGTTTACGAAATTGCATTTCACCATACGAAGATTGATTATCAAGATAGGTGTATGACCTCATTTTTCTAGTATTGAAAATATCACTGATATTAAAAGCTAATGTTGCTTTATCCTTTAGTAAATCTTTGCTAAAAGCGGTGTTCATACTAAACTGATCTAAACTTTTTCCTTGTGCCGTTTTTTGTTCGGCATTGTAATTAGCATTCAATTGCCAGTCGATTTTGTAAGGTAATGTTAATTTTGAACTAACTCTTGCAGACCAAGTATTGGCTTGATTGTCTAGATTTTGTATTATCAAATTTCCTTTTGTATCCGTGTAACTGTGTTCTCCTGTTGTTTTTACATTATACAAATTAAAATTACTATTTATTCTCCATATTTTAAAAGGGTTGTAATTTAATGTAAACTCAAAACCATATTTTTGCTCTTTTCCTAAGTTAATTGGTTTGCTTTTTATAACAGGAATACCTTCAATTACTTCGCCAGGCATAGGCGTTACTACTTTACCATCAGGCGTTACAATGTCACCTGTAGGAGATCGTACAAAGCTGAAAACATCTTTTGTGCTTTCAAAATAAGCAGAAGTGTTGAATGTTATTTTTTTCCAACGCTTGATAAAACCAAAATCAAATTTGTCTGTTAGGGAAGGGTCTAGGTCTGGGTTTCCTTGAAAAATATTCACGATACTTGAATAGTTTACAGCTGGATTCATGAAACGACCTCTTGGTCTTGTCAAACGTTTACTGTAGCTTGTAGTAATGTTGCTTTGATCTGAAACTTCATAACTAATAAAAGCACTCGGAAAAAAGTTGTTGTATTTTTTAGTGTTGAAATCGTTGGTATCCAATAAATTTACTTGAACATTGGTGTCTTCCCAACGTAAACCAAATAAATAAGAGAATTTATTTTTCTTGAAACCATATTGGGTATAAAGTGAATTGATATTTTCTTTGTATTCTAAAGTATTAGACAAGTTATTGATTTTGATTCCTTGATCGTCAAGAACATAATATTCGTTGTTTAAATCTCCAAAACTTCCTTTGTATCCAGCCTCAAACTGACTTCCTTCACCTAATGGAAGAACGTAATCTGCCTGTAACTGTGCTTGTTTTTGAATTTGATTATTTAAAGTATTATTATAATTGTTAGAATCTGTAATAATACTTTGGCTATCATCCGTATTTCTTGAAATAGAAGCATCAATGGTAAGTTTGTGCCCTTTGTCGTTGAAATTTTTAATTAAGTTTGAAGTAAATGAGGTGTTTTCGCTACCGGTATCTCCATTATTTAAACGGTAAGTTGTACCTGTAAAATTATGAGCCGCATCATAATTGTTGTAGTTAATTAAATCATTGTCTTCACCCGTATTCTTTTCATAATTGATGGCATTTGTCCAATACATATTTGGCGCAATTGTCCATTCAATACCGGCTCTTCCATTAAAACCATCTCTGGTTCTCTTTGTGTTGCGATCTTCATTTAAGAAGTTTTTAATGGTACCGTCATTATTAAAATATTCTGAATTGGTTTTACCTCCACCTTCGTTTGTTCTATGATTATAACCTGCAGTAGTGAAGTAGTTTAATTTTTCTGTTTTGTAATTCACATTGGCACTTAAACCATACGTTTCTGGAATACCAGTTGAAGCTATGATAGTTCCGTTGAAGCCTTGATTTTTACCTTTTTTAAGGATGATATTGATTATTCCTGAACCACCTTCTGCATCATATCGTGCAGATGGATTGGTGATAACTTCTACTTTATCAATGGCATCTGCAGGAAGTTGTTTTAACGCTTCAGCAATGTTGACTGCATAAGAGGGTCTTCCATCAATTAAAATTCGGATATTATCACTTCCTCTTAAACTAACGTTTCCTTCGGTATCAACTGAAACAGAAGGAACATTGTCTAAAACATCACTCACAGTTCCGCCTCTTACCATCATATCTTGACCAACGTTATAGACTTTCTTGTCCAGCTTAATTTCTACTGATGATTTTTCGGCACGAACAACAACTTCGTTTAATTGTGAAGCATCATCTTCAAGTGCTAGGGTTCCTAATGAAGTTTTTTCGGTAATATTTTTCCCTTTTATATCGACATGCTTAAATGAAATGAATTCAATTGTAATGTCGTAAATTCCAGGGATAACATCAGCTTCAAATTCACCTTTGCTGTTTGTTATTCCTCCAGTTAAGGCCTTTGGATTTTTGATGTTTTTTAATGTAATGGTAGCGTATTCAAGTGGTTGATTGCTTTTTTTGTCAACAATTTTTCCAGTTACTTTAATTTTGTTAATGGCTGGTGGTCCTTGTTGTGCAAAGTTTGAAAGTCCAATAAATAGAAATAAAAGCAGTGCAGTAAGTTTAATTTTTTTCATTAGTATTGAGTAAGATTTCCAAATAAGATGATGGAAAAGAAAAATAGTTTAAAGTTAGAATCTTAATCTTTTGTTAATGTTTATAAAAACGAATTAACTTTTTCCAAATCACGGCCTATGATTGCTTTGTCTTCTTTGATTAAAATGGGTCTTTCGATAAGAATTGGGTTTTCTATCATGGCTTGAATGATTTCATCTTCAGTTAAAATTTTTCCTTTGTACTTTTCGATCCAAATTTTTTCTTTTTGACGGACTAATTCAATAGCAGAAAAATTCAATTTTTGAAGTATTTCTTTTAATTTTTCAGCATTAGGTGGGGTTTCTAGATAGTTGATGATTTCAAATGGAGTGTTTGAATCTTTTAAAAAAAGCAAGCAATTTCTTGATTTTCCGCAACGTTGATTATGGTAAACTTGTATCATTTTAATATTGGAATTAGTTTGAACTGAAATATTACACTATTTTAGCGCCAACAAAAATACCATTTGCAAAAAGAAAGCAAGAATAATTATTGAAAAAATATTAAATGTTTATAGAACAGGGGATTGATAAAAACAACAAATTTGGGAAGTATCTATTAGGATCCATTATTATAATTATTGCTTCTTTAATAGGGCAAATCCCCATGTTTTTAGCGTTATTATACCAAACGATGTTTAAAGGGAAAGTATATCCTAAAAATGATGAAGAACTATTTCATTTTTTCGAACCTAATTTGAATTTATTCTTATTGCTTATTTCGTTTGTTTTTGCTTTAATCGGAATTTATTTTGTTGTTCGTTTTTTACATCATCAATCACTCCTTTCGATAGTTACCTCTAGATATAAA
This sequence comes from Flavobacterium praedii, assembly GCF_026810365.1. Lineage (NCBI taxonomy): Bacteria > Pseudomonadati > Bacteroidota > Flavobacteriia > Flavobacteriales > Flavobacteriaceae > Flavobacterium > Flavobacterium praedii. The sequence continues at coordinate 1,543,791 of NZ_CP113948.1, read as the reverse complement.
ATCGATTGGAAAAGAGTATTTTTCTCTTTTGGGGTTTGGACATTAATTACTTTAATTTCTACAATCGTTTCTTATTATTTGTTTCCAGTAGATTTTAAGATTAATTTTCAACTCTTTCCCTTTTTGATTTTGGTTGTTGTGGCTACATTATTAATTCCCATACAAACTAGTGTTGAAGAATTAGTTTTTAGAGGATATTTAATGCAGGGTTTTGCAAATTTATCCATGAATAAATGGTTTCCTTTATTGATGACTTCCATTATTTTTGGATTAATGCATCTATCCAATCCTGAAGTTTTAAAAATGGGAAATGTTATTATGATATACTATATAGGTACTGGTTTTTTTCTTGGAATTCTTACTTTGATGGATGAAGGAATGGAATTAGCATTGGGGTTTCATGCAGCTAATAATTTAATCGGCGCATTGTTAGTTACATCGGACTGGTCAGCTTTTCAAACTTATTCTATTCTAAAAGATGTGTCCAAACCTGAAGCAGGATTTGATATTATCTTTCCTGTAATTGTTGTTTATCCTTTACTTTTAATTATATTTGGGTTAAAATACAGATGGTCGGATTGGAAAGGAAAATTAACGGGATCCATAGTATAGTTAAGAAAATAATAATCTAAAAACAATTAATATAATTATCATGAATACAGTAACATACAAAAATGTACACAACCAATTTAAATTAAATGGGTATCATTTGACAAAAGAAGATTTATGCAGAGTTGCTTATAGTTTTATTAAAGAAGGTGAAGATTTTGAACAAGCTGTTGGAGATTTTCTTTTAGATTGGTTTGATGACAAGTCATATATCGATATGTATACTTCTGGGACAACTGGAGATGCAAAAACAATAAGAATAGAAAAAAATGCCATGGTGCAATCAGCTATTTCTACAGGTGATTTTTTTGGTTTACAGCCAGGAGACAGGGTATTACATTGCTTACCTGTAAATTTTATAGCTGGAAAAATGATGTTTGTGCGCTCTTTTATTTTAGGGTTGGATATGGATTTTGTAGCACCAAGTTCTTATCCATTAGAAAATAATGATGAAAAGTATGATTTTGCAGCTATGGTGCCACTTCAAGCAAAAAATTCAATAAATAAATTAACGAATATCAAAAAAGTAATTATTGGTGGAGTTAAAATTCATAAGTCATTAGAACAAGAATTGGTGAAATTACCAATAGAGATTTATGAAACTTATGGTATGACAGAAACAATAACTCATATTGCTGCAAAAAAAGTGGGTCAAGAGGCTTTTACAACATTGCCTAATGTTACGGTCTCTAAAAATGAAAATCAATGTTTAGAAATTTTGGCTAAAAATATTGGAAATGAAAAAATCGTTACTAATGATATTGTTAAACTTATTTCTGATACTCAATTTATTTGGTTAGGACGTTATGATAATGTAATCAATAGTGGAGGTATAAAAATCATGCCCGAACAAGTAGAAAGTAAATTGTCTACATTGATTCCAAGACGCTATTTTGTTGATGGATTGCAAGATGAAAATTTAGGTGAAAAAGTTGTGCTATTTGTAGAGGGAGAACCTATAAATATTGATAATTCTATTTTTGATGTTTTAGACAGATATGAAAAACCAAAGGATATCGTATTTATTCCTAAGTTTAAAGAAACTGCAACTGGGAAAATAATGAGAACAGAAAGCAAAGAATTGGTAGCATAAAAATAGTATTTTAATGTTCTATGATATAAAAAAGAGAGGATTTGTCCTCTCTTTTTTATTGGTTTCAACCATTTGAAGTTTTTTTATTTAATAGTTTTCAGTAGGATCTACTGTTCCATTTTAAAAAAATAATCTGCCGAATTTTTACCACTACCATAAATTAAGAAAAGAATACATACACAAAGAGTAAGAATGGCTAAAAGTAAGTTTTGATGGTGCATGTCTCCCATAAAATTTATCACTACTGCGCCAATAAGAATTGGCAATTGTACTATTATTGCCCAACGTGTAAGTAATCCAAAGAAAATTAATATTCCTCCAAGAAAATGTGCTGAAGCAATATAATGAATGATAAACCATCCAAAGACCCCTTTGTTAATATTGTCAATTGGCGATATTAAATCAACTAAATACTGGATGTTTGTGATGAAAATAATTCCTTTAATAAATAAGAAAACACCCAAAGCCATCCGAAATAAATCAACTGGTAAATAAGTGTGCGCATTGGCCCATTTATTTAAATGTTTTACGCTGTTCATAATATATAAGTTAGAAATTTAAGTACTAAGTTGTTAATAATTAATGATATATGTTTTTAAAACAAGTATTAATTTTATTTTACAATAAGATTTTCCTATGAATTGATTGTTATTTTTTTGTAATAATAAATGAGATTTTATAAATCTCTACTATCTTTTTTTGTTTTATCATAATTGAATTTTAATGATTATTTATTTTATCGAAACTGTAATTTAATTTTATGCAGGCAAAATTTTCAGCATGTTTTTCAGTAAAAAAATTAGACCAATTTAGAGACAAATCAAGTTTGTTGATTTTTGTGTCTAATGAAATATGTTTACCAATATATAGTGCAGAACAAGATCCAATTCGGGTATTTCCATCGTATTCTTCAACAAATCCAAAACCTGTTTTGTTATCTTCATCTGAAAATACAAATCCTATTCCTGTTTCTAAACCCCAATACCAATTTTTTTTCAAATTTAATTGTAAGTTTGGTTTAAAACTGGCAATACTAAAATTACGGTGAGCAGCTTTAAATAGTGGTATTGAATCAGGAATATTTTTTCTAGAAAATCTGTAGTCGTAATCCATTCGAACACCAATTTCTAATTTATCTGAAATTATTTTTGCTATTCTTATATTAATTCCAATAGCAAATAAATGGGTACGCATTAAATCGTCATGAGCCGGTATTGATAGATTAATTCCGGTCTGAAAATATATTTTTTGGTAGTCTTTTGATGAAAAATATTTTTTGGCTTCATTTTGTGCCAACATCAAATGAGTAATAAAAAACATTACATATATAAGATAGAATAGATTTCTTTTTGCTTCCATCTTTACTGGGTCTTTTTGAAGTTTTGTTTAATAAAACCGAAAAAAAAGTACTTTGGGGCCAGTAGGTAATATCTATTACAATTTAGTCATTTTTTTTATATAAACATAGGATTATTGGTTTAATTTTAAACTGCCTAGCGATCTTTTAAACTGTCTAATTTGTTGCATTTGACAGAAAATATATTTTAATTTCTAATGCGAAAAAATCTAAAAGATAATAGATATGATTTTACGAATTCATTGCTAAACTAGAATTGATATTTTAAATCTATTGTATCTGAATTCAATTGATTTTTTTTTGTTTAAAATGGGGCTTAAATACATTTTTTAAAACCAAAATGCAATAGTATTACTTAATTGAAAATTCCTATTCAACTCATTAAAAATTAGGAAATAGTATAATGTATTTTTTGGTTTAATGTAAGGTGATTTATACTTGAATCACACCCAAATTAAATTTCTTTTCGATAGGAGAGTGGTTAGCCGCCTCTATACCCATAGAAATCCAAGTTCTAGTTTCTAATGGATCAATTATGGCATCTGTCCACAAACGGGCAGCTGCATAATAAGGAGAAACTTGCTCATCGTAACGGGCTTTAATTTTGGCAAACAATTCGGCTTCTTTGGCTTCGTCCACAATTTCTCCTTTCCCTTTTAAGGATGAAGCTTCAATTTGCGCCAATACTTTTGCAGCTTGTGTTCCTCCCATTACAGCCAATTCAGCACTTGGCCATGCAAATATCAATCGTGGGTCAAATGCTTTTCCACACATCGCATAGTTTCCTGCTCCATAAGAGTTTCCAACAATGACGGTGAATTTTGGTACTACCGAATTGGATACGGCATTTACCATCTTGGCGCCGTCTTTTATTATGCCACCATGTTCGGATTTGGAACCTACCATAAAACCAGTGACATCTTGTACAAAAACCAATGGTATTTTCTTTTGGTTACAATTAGCTATAAAACGAGTCGCTTTGTCTGCAGAATCCGAATAGATAACTCCTCCAAACTGCATTTCGCCTTTGGTAGTCTTTACTACTTTCCTTTGATTCGCCACAATTCCTACTGCCCAACCGTCAATTCTGGCATAACCGGTAATCAATGATTGACCATATCCTTCTTTGTACGCTTCAAACTCGGAATTATCGACCAATCGATTGATGATTTCCATCATGTCATATTGTTCGTTTCTGGCTTTTGGCAAAATTCCGTAGATTTCTTTTTCGTCCAAAGCTGGTTTTTCAGATTTTATTCGATTGTATCCTGCTTTGTCAAAATCACCGATTTTATCAACAATATTTTTTATTTTGTCCAAAGCATCTTTATCGTCTTTGGCTTTATAGTCTGTCACTCCAGAGATTTCGCAATGTGTTGTTGCACCGCCCAAAGTTTCATTGTCAATACTTTCTCCAATGGCTGCTTTGACCAAATAACTTCCTGCCAAGAAAATACTTCCAGTTTTGTCTACGATTAATGCTTCATCGCTCATTATAGGTAAATAAGCACCGCCAGCAACGCAGCTTCCCATAACAGCAGCAATTTGGGTGATTCCCATGCTGCTCATTTGAGCGTTGTTTCTAAAGATGCGACCAAAATGTTCTTTGTCTGGGAAAATTTCATCTTGTAAAGGCAAATAAACACCAGCACTATCGACTAAATAGATGATTGGCAAACGGTTTTCCATAGCTATTTCCTGAGCTCGAAGGTTTTTCTTTGCTGTTATAGGAAACCAAGCACCCGCTTTTACGGTAGCATCATTGGCAACAACTATGCATTGTTTTCCTTTTATGTATCCTATTTTTACAATTACACCTCCCGATGGACAGCCTCCGTGTTCTGGATACATTTTTTTGCCAACAAAAGCACCAATTTCGATCGATTTTGCATTTTCATCCAGCAAATAATCTATGCGTTCTCGAGCGGTCATTTTGCCCTCGGCATGAAGTTTTTCGATTCGTTTTTCGCCACCACCCAATTTGACTTTGGCTAATTTTTGTCTCATTTCAGACAATAATAGTTTATTATGATCTTCGTTTTTGTTGAAGTTTAAATCCATGCTTATTTAGAGATGTTTTTTTTTTGTAATAAATGCTAATTTACGAAAACGATTGAAATTATTGCATTTTAATCGTCATTTTTAAATTTTTAGCAATTTAATGTTCTTTAAAATTATATAAAAATAAAAACCTCGTATTTTTGTAAATAACGAGGTTTTGTTTTTTTTATTAAGTCAATGTTTGATTTAATTTTGGCATTGAATTTTAATTGTACATTTTAGTGTAATATTCATCAACCATTCTAGCCGAATCAAAATAGGGTACAATTTGTTTCATGCTGGTTTCTACTAAAGTCCACCATTTTTCTGGAGTATCATAATATAAGGGTAGAATTTCGTTTTCTAGCATTTGATATAAATTATCCAAGTCCATTTGGTCTTGTTGGTAAATTGGTAAATTGTGATCGACAATTGGTAATACAAAAGAATTTTGAGTCTTGTTCATCTCTTTGAATTCGCGAATCCATCCATCATTGGTAGAGAAATTTATGGATCCATTCATTGCTGCTGTCATTCCAGAAGTTCCAGAGGCTTCTCTTGTTACTCTTGGATTGTTCAGCCAAACATCTGATCCTTTTTTTAATTGACGGGATAATTTTAATTCGTATCCCGTAAGTACGGCCATATTTTTGATGTCTTTACTCATGTGCGAAAGATTGTCAAAATTATGAATAGCACCATAATCCATTGGGTATGGTTTTCCTGCAAAAATAATTTGGACCGGTCTTTCTTTGTTATTCATTAGATTTTTGAATTTGTCATAATCGCGAGTAATCAAATCAGGTCTTTTGTAATCGGCAAATCGTCTTGCCCAAACTATGGTCAGAATATCAGGATCAAACATTTTACCAGTTTGATCGGCTACCAATTCAAAAAGTTTGGTTTTCAATCTCTTTTTTCTGTCGATTAATGCTTCTCTGTCTTTGGTAGCGTGAGCATTGTCAAGCCAAGGGTCTACCCAATATTTCTTGTTTTGGGCATTGGTAATATGGTCAATTGAACAAACACCAGGTACTTCTTTCCACATATCCCGAGATACTTCTCCATGTAATTTGGAGACTCCATTTGCTTTGTGGCTTAATCTCAATCCAACCATAGTATGATTGAAAGTATTGTCTTTTATTCCAGTTATCTCTCGTACTTTTTCAAGTGGAATTCCATCAAAAAAGCTTAAACTGTTCAATAAATTGATATCATGTTTTTCGTTACCAGCTTCTTCCGGAGTGTGCGTGGTGAAAACCATTTTCTCTCTAATTTTTTCAACACTTTTGAATTTGTTGTATAGATGAAAAACACAAGAAACGGCATGCGCTTCATTTAAATGATAAATATCGGGTTCGTAATCCAATGCATCGAGTAATTTGGCACCACCCAATCCCAAAACCATGGTTTGTGCAATTTTTGCACTTGGATCAGAATCGTACAATCTAAAAGTGGTTGATTTGGCCAAATAATCATTTTCTGGCAAATCGGTTGATAGGAAAAACATGGGAACCGTTCCGAAAGTTTCTGGTTTCAAGAAAAAAGCTTTGATCCAAACATCGTGATTGTTTATCTTTATTGTGAATTTTATGTTGGTGTCTTCCAGAAAACTATAACTTTTGTCTCTAAAAAGAGAACCCATGGAGAGATCCTCTTTTCGATATTGGTCATAGTATCCTTTTTTCCATAAAATCCCAATTCCGATTAAGTTTTGTTTTAAATCATATGCAGAGCGCATGTGCGATCCTGCTAGAAAACCTAGCCCTCCAGAATAAATTTTAAGAGATTGATCGATTGCAAATTCCATTGAAAAGTAAACCGCTGATTTTTTGTATTTTTTGTCAAATGTATAGGGATGTCTGTATTTTTCTGGTAAATTCTTGCTCATAATATATTTGGTATTTAAAGTTTGATACCTAACAAATTTAAAGAATTTGTTTGTGATGTAGATTTATAAAGGCTAGATATTTTGTTTTTAAGGTGTTATTTATCAGTTTATTATTCTATATCGTTTTAGTTATGACATAATATATAAAAGAATTGGATTTTTATACGAAAAGAGTTTTTTGTAATTGTGATTTGTAAATTATTCTTATTTTATAAAGGGGATCGAAGAGTAAAATATGTGAATTATGCAATATATTAAACTAAATATATAACAGTTTGGTTTGTAATGGCACTATTTTTATTTAAAATTTAAAACTGTGCAAACACCTATAAAACTATATTTGTTTATATTCCTTTTTCTACTTTTCTATTCTGCATCAAATGCTCAAGTTCAAGCATTGTTTAATGATAAAGTTGAACTAAAAACGATGGTTGCGCGTTGGGAATTAGATTCTACTGCTGCAAGAGGAACTTTTTTGGTAACACCATACAAAGCAATTTATGTTTTGCCATTTGTGTGGACAAGTAATCCAAATGAGCAACCACATTCAGGAAATACCTCGCCAGAATATATTCCGCCAACAAAAGTCGATTATGATGTAGTAGAAATGAAATTTCAATTGAGTTTCAAAACCAAAATTCTACAAGGTTTTTTATGGGGAAAAGCCGATTTATGGGTAGCTTACACTCAAATATCACATTGGCAAATTTATAATGAAAAATTATCTCGTCCATTCCGTGAAATAAATTATGAGCCGGAAATTATATTAAATTTTCCAGTTAAGTTTAATGTTTTTGGTTTTAAAACCAGAATGATTGGCGTCTCGTTTGATCATGAATCTAATGGTAAAGGTTTTCCGTATACAAGAAGTTGGAACCGAGTTATATTGATGACGGGATTTGAACGGAAAAATTGGAATATTTATGTAAGACCTTGGTATGTAATTCCTGAATCCAAAGGTGATAATCCGGATATTTCAAACTACATAGGGAACGCTGACGTAAATATTATTTATTCTAAAAACCGAAGTGTTTATACATTTATTGGAAGTCATAATTTTAGTTTTAATGGTAAAATGAGAGGAAGTTCCACTTTTTCTTGGGCTTATCCTATAAAAGGAAATCTGAGAGGTTATTTGCAGGTTTCACACGGATATGGAAATTCATTGATTGATTATAATCACGATCAAACGACAGTTGGTGTTGGAGTTTCATTAATTGAATGGCAATAAAGAGCATTGATAATCTAGTAAGATATAAATGATTTTTTTTTATTTTGTTCGTATATTTGCGAATTGATAAATTAATTGATGGAAAAAAATATAAAAGAAGATTATTTTACAATAGATCAGAAACAAATGGCTCGTTTTGCCAAAGCTTTGGGACATCCCGTTCGTATTGCTATTTTGGAGTTATTGGATACTCAGTCTTGCTGTTATCATGGCGATATGGCCGAAGAATTGCCTATTGCAAAATCTACTTTGTCCCAACATTTGAATGAATTGAAAGACGCTGGTCTTATTCAAGGGGATATTACACCTCCTACGGTTAAATATTGTATAAACAAAGAAAATTGGCTTTTGGCTAAAAAACTATTTGTCACTTTCTTGAAATAAATTGCTAAAATATTATTCGCAAAAGAACGAATAGTAAAATAATTGTTCGTAATTTTACGAATGATTTGTAAAAGTAAAAACAATGAAAACTATTAAGGTTTTAGGGCCTGGTTGTCCTAAATGTAAAATAACATTTAATAATGCAGAAGAAGCGGTTAAACAATTAGGTATTGAAGCTCAAGTAATCAAAATTGAAGATATTGAAGAAATGATGCGGTATAATATCTTGACAACTCCTGTATTAATGATTGACGAAGTTGTCAAAGTGAAAGGAAGGATTGCGCAGGTTAATGAAATTAAAGAATTTTTAAAATAAATATAGAATGGAAAATCAAACTTTGGTAAAAGAAATTTGCCCAACCAAAACACAATTGTGGATTAATAATGGCGCATTATTAGTAGATGTTCGAGAAAAAGAGGAAGTAGCACAATTGGCTTATAATGTGCCTAATATTGTGAATATCCCACTAACCGAATTCGAAGAACGATTTGCCGAAATTCCAAGGGATAGGGAAGTAGTGGTTGTTTGTAAAAGTGGTGTGCGTAGTTTAAGAGCTGCGGCCTTTTTGATAAATAACGGTTATGACCAAGTAGTTAATATGAAACATGGTATCATTCGCTGGGTACAAAAAGGATTTCCAACTATAGGTGATGCCTCCTCTGTGTTGATTAATGGTAATTCTCATTCTTGTTCGTGCTCTGGTTGTTAATTTAAATAACTTGTTATGTTTGACTGGTTACAAAATTTCGCAGATTGGCTTATTTATTCACTGTTCTCAGTTGAACAACATACCAAATTTGGAGATGCTCTAAATTTCTTTGTTTTTGATACCTTAAAAATTGCTTTATTGCTTTATGTAATCACAACGGTAATGGGTATTGTGAATTCTTATTTTCCAGTCGATAAAGTTCGGAATTTTTTAAGTCGAAATAAATTGTACGGATTAGAATATCTGTTTGCTTCTGCTTTTGGGGTTATCACTCCTTTTTGCTCGTGTTCATCCGTTCCATTATTTATTGGTTTTGTAAAAGGAGGCATTCCACTTGGGATTACTTTTACGTATTTGATTACTGCTCCATTAGTAAATGAAGTGGCAATTGCTATTTTCTTAGGCGCTTTTGGATTTAAGATAACGGCAATCTATGTTATTTCAGGTATTGTTTTAGGAGTAATTGGCGGTTTTACGTTAGGTAAATTAAAATTGGAAAAAGAATTATCGCCTTGGGTTCAAAATATAATTGCAAACGCTCAAACAGAAGACGAATTAGAAGAAGATAGGCTAACATTAGTACAACGATTTCCTGCTATTTTAAAAGAAGCTTTTGCTATTGTAAAGGGAGTTTCTCTTTATATTATTATCGGTATTGCCATTGGCGGATTAATGCATGGATTTTTGCCCACAGGTTTTTTTGAACAATACATCAATAAAGGACAATGGTATGCTGTGCCTTTGGCTGTAATCATTGGTGTTCCGATGTATAGTAATGCTGCAGGTGTTATTCCGGTTGTTCAAGTTTTGGTTGCAAAGGGAGTTCCTCTTGGAACGGCTATTGCCTTTATGATGGGGGTAATTGGCTTATCATTACCAGAAGCAATGCTTCTTAAAAAAGTAATGAATTTAAAAATGATAGCTATTTATTTTGGAACAATTACCTTCTTTATGATTCTATCTGGTTATTTGTTCAATATAATTTTATAATATTAAAATGGAAAAAATAATTTTCGGAATCGTATTGCTCCATATTATAGTAGGCTTTGGTTGGGTAGTTTATAAACTTCAATTTCAGAAAAAGAAATCAAACGATGAGTCTAAGAGCAATGAGAATAACAATGACAATAATTAATTCAGCAACATATAAAAACTAATAAAAATGAAAAAGAATATCTTACTGCCTGTTTTTTTAACTTTAATACTTTTGTTTGTAACTGTAAATATAGTTGCTCAAGGTAAAATAGCAGTTACAACAAAAAGCAAAGCTCCTGCAACAATTGAAATTATTCAATTTCATTCGGATCATCGTTGCGCAACTTGTATTAAAATTGAGGAATTAACCCTTGAAACGTTAAAAAGTTTTCCAAATGTTCCTTTTTTATTAGTGAATGTTGATGATAAGAAGAATGAAAAAATAGCTACTCAATTTGAAGCTGCTGGTACGGCGCTATTTCTGTAAAATCCTAAAACCCTAAAGAAACAAGATGTCTCAGATTTGGCTTTTATGAATGCTGGGGATAAGGAAAAATTTGTCAAAGAGTTGAAGAAAAAAATAGAATCCTTCAAATAACATGGAATGGCTGAATGAGTTGGCGCAAAACAATGATGTACCGCTCTTGGCTGCTTTTGCATTGGGTTTGCTTACGGCGGTCAGTCCTTGTCCTTTGGCAACAAATATTACTGCTACAGCCTACATCTCCAAAACTGTAAATAGTAAATATAAGGTGATTTTGAGCGTATTGCTGTATACTTTTGGAAGGGTTTTCACCTATACTTCAATTGGAGCTCTTGTTTATTTTGGGCTAAGTAAATTTCAAGTTGCCAAATTACTTCAAGGAAATGGAGAGAAATTTATAGGTCCAGTAATGATTGTAATTGGTCTTGTATTGCTGGATGTTATTAAATTGAATTTTTTATCCAATGCAAATCTGACCGAGAAATTATCTGAAAAATTTAGGACCCAAGGTGTTTTTGGCTCTTTTCTTTTAGGCGCTTTGTTTGCTTTGGCTTTTTGTCCTTACAGTGGCGCATTATTTTTTGGAATGCTTATTCCGATGACACTTTCGGCAAATGAAGGTTTGGCTTTGCCAATTGTATTTGCTTTGGGAACTGGGTTGCCAGTGTTGTTTTTTGCTTTTGTGATTGCCTTTAGTTTGGAGAAATTAGGAAAGTACTTTCATGCTATCCGAAAAGTGGAGAAAGTGATGCGGTTAATTACTGGATTTACTTTTATAATTACAGGAGTGTATTACATAAATATTTATTTAAAAATTATTGGTTAGTAGTACGATTGTTAAATTGTATTGATAAAAAAATGCCTTTCAGAAGTTTTGAAAGGCATTTTTAATGTTATTTCGTTATACATAGTAGGGATTTATTCCTCTTCGCGCTGTCCCATCATCATGAGGTATGCTTTTAGGAATCCGTCTATGTTTCCGTTCATTACGCTATCAACATCGCTAGTTTCTTGTCCAGTACGAACGTCTTTGACTAGTTTATAAGGTTGCATTACATAATTGCGTATTTGCGACCCCCATTCAATTTTCATCTTTCCAGCTTCGATGTCAGAACGTTGCTCTTGTTGCTTTTTCAACTCAATTTCATACAATTGCGAACGTAACATTTGCATCGCTCGATTTCTATTATCATGTTGCGAGCGTGTTTCGGAGCACTGAATCTGAATTCCGGTTGGTTTATGTGTCAATTGTACTTTGGTTTCTACCTTGTTTACATTTTGACCACCAGCACCACTGGAACGAGCCGTAATGATTTCGATATCGGCGGGGTTGATTTCTATTTCAATGGTATCATCAACCAATGGATATACATAAACCGAGGCGAAAGAAGTATGTCTTTTGGCATTACTGTCAAAAGGGGAAATACGAACTAATCGATGAACTCCATTTTCGCCTTTGAGATATCCAAAAGAATAATCGCCTTCTATTTCTAGGGTGACGGTTTTTATTCCGGCTGCTTCTCCTTTTTGAAAATTCAGTTCCCTGATTTTGTATCCTTCTTTTTCGGCCCACATCATGTACATGCGCATAAGCATTTCGGCCCAATCGCAACTTTCGGTACCACCGGCTCCAGCTGTAATTTGAAGGACAGCACTCAAAGAATCACCTTCTTCCGAAAGCATATTTTTGAATTCTATTGCTTCAATATGAGCTTGAGTTAAATCGTACTGATTATCTAGTTCTTCGGTAGTTAGCTCTCCTTCTTTGTAAAAGTCATAAGCAAGTTGCAACTCGTCTGTCATATCGACAGCTTTGTTGTAATCTTCGATCCATTTCTTTTTACCTCTTAGGTTTTTTACAATGTTTTCGGCTTCTTTTGCATTGTTCCAAAAGTCGGGAGCAAAAGTCTTCTCTTCTTCGTTGGCTATTTCGATAAGTTTGGCATCAACGTCAAAGATACCTCCTCAACGCACCAAGGCGCTCCACAATACCTTTAATTTGTTCGGTAGTTGTCATAAATTTATAGTAATTTTGTTTCGAAAATTATTGGGTTAGCACTTTTTTAGCCCTGATAGTAGTGAAAATCCTTTTCTATTTTTTTCTTTAAAAAATAGAAAAGATTGTAACGAATAGCAGGATTAGCTTCTAATAATTTCATTAGTTTTGAATGCAAAAATAGGATTTAGTTTTTAGATTATGGAAATAAATTTGATTAGCGATACGATTACTAAGCCATCGGTTGAAATGTTGCAATACATGTTTAATGCCGAAGTGGGGGACGATGTGTACAAGCAAGATCCTACGGTAATAGCTCTTGAAGCACGATTGGCGGCAATGTTTGGTATGGAAGCGGGGCTTTTTTTTCCGTCTGGAACTATGGCCAATCAAACGGCGATTAAGTTGCATACGCAGCCTGGTGAGCAGTTGATTGCCGATAAATATGCTCATGTGTATCATTATGAAGGAGGCGGTGTTTCGTTTAACAGTGGTGTTTCGTGTTGTTTGTTGGACGGAAATCGAGGGATGATTACCGCCGAGCAAGTGGCTGGTGCGATAAATGATCCTGAGTTTTATCATAGTCCATTGACAAGTTTGGTGTGTGTAGAAAACACCACAAATAAAGGAGGTGGAGCTTGTTATGATCTGGAAGAATTAAAGAAAATAAAAGCGGTTTGTGTTGCCAATAATTTAAAATACCATTTGGATGGTGCCCGAATTTGGAATGCAATTGTGGCCAAAAAACAACATCCGAGGGAATTTGGAGCCTTGTTTGATACGATTTCGGTTTGTTTGTCCAAAGGATTGGGAGCGCCTATTGGGTCAGTTCTTTTGTCGGATAAAAAGACTATTCACAGAGCCTTGCGTATACGAAAAATATTGGGTGGCGGTATGCGTCAAGTGGGGTATTTGGCTGCAGCGGGTAATTTTGCGTTGGATAATAATATTGCCAAATTGGTCGATGATCACAGAAGGGCGAGAGAAATTGCCGAAGTTTTGTCACGCCAACTTTGGATAGGTAAAATTGAACCAGTAGAAACGAATATCTTAATTTTTTCGCTTCGTGAAGGCTTGAATGAAAAAGTCTTTATCGAAAAGTTAAAAGAGAAAAACATTCTGATTAGCGCATTAGGGCATGGAAAACTTAGGATTGTAACGCATCTGGATTATAAAGAAGTGATGCATACTTATGTTTTGGAAACCTTGCAGAAGATTGTTTTCTAGAAAGTTTAAAGTTGTTTTAGACGTTTTCATAAAATACGAATAATTGTTTATTATAAAATTCAAAGCCCAGATTCTGATACAGGATCTGGGCTTTGTTTACTTAAAGAGTATTCATTTTTTGCTATAAAACGGATTTAAACTTTAAACGAATTCAAACAAACTTAACCCCGTTTTATTTAAACATATCTTCCATTCCCGGAATCATTGGCATGTCCATTTTGGCAACTGCATCCAATTCAGATTGATTAATTTTTGCTGCTTTTTCAATGGCTTTGTTCAAAACTAAAATCAAGTAATCTTCCAGTTGTTCTTTGTCTTCCAATAAAGAATCATCGATTGTGATTGATTTTATTTTGGTATTGGCAGTCAAAGTCACTTTTAATAAATTGTCAGTACTTTGTTCGTCAATTAGTACGTTGTCTAAACGTTTTTTAGTATCTTCGATTTTCTGTTGGGTTTCTCTAAGTTTACCCATCATTCCCATTAAATCCATTTTGATGATTTTTAAATTATTGAAAAGCAAAATTACTGAATTTGAAGCTTATTTACGTTAAATAAGATAAAAAACGAATTCGTTTTAAAATCGCTTTGTGTTATTTTTGCATTTTAAATATTAAAACCACTCGCAAACAATGCCAGAAAATAGTTCAACTCCAGTCGCTAAAATAATCCCTAAGAAATTAAAGAAGTTTGGTGAAGTAAGAATCGATAATTATTTTTGGTTAAACGACCGAGAAAACCCTGAGGTTATTGATTACTTGAATCAAGAAAATGCTTATTACCAAGAACAAACGGCACATACCAAAGATTTTCAAGCTGAATTGTTTGAAGAAATGAAAAGCCGAATAAAGGAAGATGACCAGTCGGTTCCTTATTTGTATAATGGGTATTATTACATCACCCGTTTTGAAAAAGGGCAAGATTACCCCATTTATTCTCGAAAAAAAGAAAGCCTTTCGGCAAGTGAAGAAATACTCTTCAATTGCAACGAAATGGCCAAGGATAAGCCTTATTTTCAATTGGGTGCTTTGAGTGTCAGCCCTGATAATAAGTTAGCTCTGTTTAGTTATGATATTGTTGGGAGGCGTATTTATACGATTCAAATCAAGAATTTGGAAACCAACGAAATTTTGGAAGATAAAATAGAAAATGTTACCGGAAGCGCCGTTTGGGCTAATGATAATAAAACTATTTTTTACTCGGATCAGGACGAAAAAACATTGCGTTCGGATAAAATTTTTAAACATAAATTAGGTTTAAAACAAGCAGATGATGTGTTAGTTTATTTTGAAAAAGACGAAACGTTTAATGTGGAAATTGCGAAGTCCAAATCTAGAAAATACTTGGCTATAGAATCGGGGAGTACCCTTACTACAGAATACCAAATTCTGGATGCTGATAATCCCGATGGTGAATTTAAGATTTTCCAGAAACGTGTTCGAGGATTGGAATACAGCATCAATCATTATGGAGATAGTTTTTATATTATGACCAATAAAGATAAGGCCGAGAATTTTAAACTGATGAAAACTTCGGTAAACAAAACTTCAAAAGCCAATTGGGTTGAAGTTATTGCGCACAGAAAAGATGTTTTATTGGAAGATATTGAGATTTTTAAGGACTTTTTGGTTGTTGAAGAGCGTGAAAATGGTTTGAATAAAATACGAATTATGCCTTGGAGTGGTGAAGGGGAGTATTATCTGCCTTTTGAAAGCGAAACGTATACAGCTTATACGTCTTCCAATGTTGATTTTGATACCGATATATTGCGTTACGGCTACCAGTCTATGACAACACCTTCTTCGATTATTGATTTTAATATGAAGACAAAAGTCAAAGAGGTAAAGAAGGAACAACAAGTTTTGGGTGGAAAATTTGATAAAAATAATTATACCGAAGAAAGGGTTTGGGCTACAGCTGCGGATGGTGTTAAAATACCTATTTCGATGGTGTATAAGAAGGGTTTGAAGAAAGACGGTACAAATCCTTTGCTTCAATATGCTTATGGTTCTTACGGTCATTCTATGGATGCTACGTTTTCATCGACTCGATTGACTTTACTGGATAGAGGATTTATTTTTGCCATTGCACACATACGTGGAGGAGAAGATTTGGGAAGGCAATGGTATGAGGATGGAAAGTTGTTGAAAAAGATAAATACATTTACTGATTTTATTGATTGCTCCAAATTTTTAATTGCCGAAAAATACACTTCACCTAAACATTTATATGCAGAAGGCGGTTCTGCCGGTGGTTTATTAATGGGGGTTATTGTTAATAAGGCGCCTGAATTATATAATGGAATTATTGCACAAGTCGCTTTTGTGGATGTTATAACCACAATGCTTGATGATAGTATTCCGCTTACGACCGGAGAATATGATGAATGGGGGAATCCTAATATTCGAAAATACTATGATTATATGTTGTCCTATTCTCCTTACGATAATATTTTGTCTCAAAAATATCCAAATATGTATGTGTCAACAGGTCTCCATGATTCTCAGGTACAGTACTGGGAACCAGCTAAATGGGTAGCTAAATTACGTGCTTTAAAAACCGATAATAATCTCTTGTTTTTGGATACCAATATGGATGCAGGACATGGTGGAGCATCTGGTCGCTTTGAAGCGATTAAGGAATTGGCAAAAGAGTATAGTTTTTTATTAGATTTAGAGAAAATTGAAAACTAATTAGATTTTTTTTGTTAGATTTGCATGATATCGGGGTTAATTAAAAAAAAGCTCTTAGATAAACTATTTTTTTATGAAAGAAGAAATAAATGCTTATAATAATATTTTAGAATTAATAGGTAATACTCCACTTATTAAACTAAATAGTGTAACTGAGAATTTAAAGGGAAACTTCTACGCAAAGGTAGAATCCTTCAATCCAGGACATTCTTCCAAAGATAGAATTGCTTTATACATTATTGAAGAAGCAGAAAAGCGTGGAATTTTATCTCCAGGTGATACCATAATCGAAACAACTTCTGGTAATACAGGTTTTAGTTTGGCAATGGTTAGCATCATTAAAGGATACAATTGTATTCTTGCAGTGAGTTCAAAATCTTCAAAAGATAAGATTGATATGCTGAGGAGCTTGGGGGCCAAAGTTTATGTTTGCCCTGCTCATGTGTCTGCAGATGATGATCGTTCTTATTATAATGTTGCAAAACGTTTGCACGAAGAGACCAAAGGCTCGATTTACATCAATCAATATTTTAATCAATTAAATGTTGATGCTCATTATAAGTCGACTGGACCAGAAATTTGGAAACAAACCAATGGTAAAATCACTCATCTTGTTGCTTGTAGCGGAACTGGTGGAACAATTTCTGGGACGGCAAAATATTTAAAAGAACAAAATCCAAACATTAGAATATTAGGTGTTGATGCTTTTGGTTCGGTTTTGAAAAAATACCATGAGACCAGAGAATTTGATAATGATGAAATTTATCCTTACAGAATTGAAGGTTTAGGAAAAAATTTGATTCCATCTGCGACTGATTTTGATATCATAGATAAATTCATGAAAGTTTCTGATGAGGAAAGTGCCCACTCTGCAAGAGAGGTGACTAGAAAAGAAGGGTTATTTGTGGGGTATACTTCTGGAGCTGTAATGCAAGCAATTAAACAATATGCTGAAGAGGGTGAATTTGATGATAAAAGTAATGTGGTTGCCATTTTTCCTGATCACGGATCTCGTTATATGAGTAAAGTGTTTAGTGATGAATGGATGAATGATCAAGGTTTTTTTGATAGTATAAACGAAGAAGAAGAACAAAAAATTGAGTTTATAAAATAGATAACACTCAATTTATATATATAATAAAAAACTCCAGAGAAATCTGGAGTTTTTTTTGTTTTCGTAATTATTATAAAGAGCAACCTAACCATGGCTACTATAATTGACTTTTAATAAGAATGAATCTAATGTTTTGACTGTTAGGTTTATATTTAAAATTGTATTTTTTTATTAAAGTTTGAATTAAATTAAAATATTGAGGTTAAAATATTGTTGATTATTTTGTTAAATCAATGTGTATTTAATGTTACTATCTGTTGAACTGCATATAATATTGAATAAAAAATATATTTTTTGTAAATTAATCGATTATCTGTGTTGTTTATCGAGAAGTTTAGGTTTTAGTATTCAAGTAGTGTTAAATTTGATAAAAGTAAATAAAGCCACATTGTTTATTTCAAATTTAATCCCAATTCATATGATAAAAAATATACTTTTAATTGCATTTATAATAACTTTTCAGATAAATGCACAAACAAAACCTATTGAAGAATTTAATTTTAATGGTAACCGAAGTAATACGGAAAATAGTAATTCATTTCTAGGTATTTCTAAATTTGTAGCTGATAGGGTTGGTAATGCTAATAATGCTATTCGAATTGTAAATAGTCCTATGGAGATTACTATTCCTAATTTGCCTGTTTCAAATAAAGCCAGATCGGTTTCTGTTTGGGTAAAATATAATGATATTTCTATACCAAATTATATTTGGGGCTATGGATCTTCTTTTAATGCGCAATATTTTGGTTTAGTTCAGCAAAGTACTTTAACAGCAAAATCGGATCTGAATCTTGCGAGTTGGGGGCCAGCAAATGATGCTATTGTTACTACTACTATCGCAATAAATACTTGGTATAATTATACGGTTACTTTTGATGGTTTGACTTCTAAAATTTATAGAAATGGTACCTTGATTCGATCTTCGATTACCCCTAGGAAATTAACTTCAGGGAATGTTTTTACAATTGGTAAAATGGGTACATCAGTTAGTATTAATGCTGATATAGATGATTTGAAAATTTATGATGTAGCATTGTCGCCAGAAGAAGTATTAAATGTTTATGAATATAGTTCTGTTCTAGCTCCAAATGACGTTGTAGAAAAGATTGCTTCAATAACTACGGTTAATAAGATAGCTGATGTGAAAACAGGTAGTTCTACAAAGACTACAGCAACAAAACAAGAAATAATTTTAGCTACACCAGTAGAAACAGTAGTCGTAAAATCATCAGAAATTTTTTCTACTCAAGGTCAAAAAGTAATTTCAAGTAATAAAAATGATATTGATATTAGTGCACTTCCTGAAGGGACATATTTGTTGAAAGTGACGAATTTGAACCAGAATGAAAATGCTAAAAAATTAACAGTCAAATAAGTTTTAAATATATTTATAAAGTGTCATTTTGTATTTCGATATAAAACAAAAAAAGCTCTAGAATTCTAGAGCTTTTTTTGTTTTAAATTTGGTTTTTATTCTTCCATGGTATGATAAACGTTCATGACATCTTCATCTTCTTCCATTTTTTCTATCAACTTTTCTACGTCAGCCATTTCAGCTTCGGTTAATTTTTTAGTGATTTGTGGGATTCTTTCAAAACCAGAGGATAATATTTCTAATTTTCTGCTTTCTAGTTCTTTTTGAATAGTTCCAAAGCTTCCAAAAGGAGCATAGATTAGAATGCCATCTTCGTCTTCGAAAACTTCTTCAGCACCGAAATCAATGAGTTCTAATTCTAATTCTTCTGGATCAATACCTTCTTTAGGTATTCTGAAATTACAGGTATGGTCAAACATAAATTCTACTGAACCCTGAGTTCCCATAGTTCCATTACATTTGTTGAAATAACTTCTAACATTGGCAACTGTTCTGTTGTTGTTGTCAGTAGCAGTTTCAATCAAAAGGGCTATTCCGTGTGGAGCATAGCCTTCAAATAATACTTCTTTATAATTAGCTGTATCTTTATCAGTAGCTTTTTTTATGGCACGTTCGACATTATCTTTCGGCATATTTGCAGCCTTGGCATTTTGAATGACAGCTCTTAATCTTGAATTTGCCTCAGGATTTGGACCACCTTCTTTAACCGCCATTACAATATCTTTACCAATTCTAGTAAAGGCTTTGGCCATTGCTGACCATCTTTTCATTTTTCTACCTTTTCGGAATTCAAATGCTCTTCCCATTTCTTATTGTTATTTTGAATTGCAAAAATACAGCTATTCCTTATTTTTCCAAAAGGCTATGGATAATCTTTTGTGAAATAGTGTATAATTATTTTGTTTTATTTTGTTTTACAGTTTTGTAATCGGCAATTATGGATATCGCTTCATTAAGATAGTGATTGGATCTTAAGTTATCGAGTTGAATTTTATTGTATACTATTAATGATGGATAAATGAGTAATAATGATTTGTTGTATTCAGAATTGGTAACATTCAAATTCAATTCATCCGTTTTAAAGTTGTTTATTTCTTCTGATAAATTTGATAAATTGTTTTGGTTATCAAAAACAGCATCCAAGGTCATTGGAATTTCAATTTTTGATTTTTTTAAAACAGAATCAATTTTTGAATTAAAAGTTTTAATCGAGTTAAAATACGAGTTTTGAGCAATTCTATCCCTACTTTTTTGAGCGAGTGATTCTATTAATTGGTCGCTTACATAAGGTGTAAAACGAACACGTGTGTTTAAACTGTCATTTTTTAAAGCCGTTGGAAATTCACTTTCTTTCTGTAAAACATCCTGATAAATAGTGGGAATTTGTACATCAGGAATAACTCCAACTGCTTGATGACTTTTTCCTGTAATTCTATAGAATTTACTAATTGTTAGTTTTATATAATGATCGAAATCGCCTTTTTCAAGTGGTTCAATAGTTTGCATTGTTGCTTTACCAAGTGAAGTACTTCCAATCAAAAGTGCTCTGTTGTAATCTTGCATTATTGAAGCAAAAAACTCGCTTGCAGAAGCTGAATTTCCATTGATAATTATCACAATTGGACCTTTGTAAATAACACCTTTGTAGGGGTCATTAATAACGGAGAGTCTTTTTTTGTTATCAACAACTATTGATATTGGACCATAATCTATAAAAAGTCCTGCTAACTTTACGGCCTCTTCCATCGATCCGCCACCATTATCTGTTAAATCAAGTACCATTCCCTTGATATTGTCTTTCATTAACTTGATGGTTTCTTTGGCGACATCTTGAGCACAACCTTTAGAACTTTCGCCTTCAAAATCAGAATAGAAACTTGGTATTTTTATATATCCTATTTTATTTTCATTTTCGATAATAAAACTATAAACGGTATTTTCCTCATCTTTTAAAATTTGTTTTTGAATACTCACTTTAAAACTCTTACCTGAATTTCTTTTTATAGTTAGTGTTATAAGAGTATTTGATTCTGATGCCATTAAAGCCGCAATAGCTTCAATAGAATAACAAGATACTTCCAATGTCTCTTTTTGATTGGAAATAGCAATAATTTGATCTCCTTTTTTTATTTTTCCAGTTTTAAAAGCAGGACCATTTGGGTCAATTTCCTCAATTATTATTTCATTTTTGTCGTTTAGTGTTACATTTAATCCTAATGAAAGTTTTTCTTTGGAAAGAGTGGATACAAAACTAGATTTGGTATCATTACTAAAGAAATTAGTATGGGGGTCAAAATATTCACAAAAGATATTAAAAAGATTGTCTTCAAAAGATTTATCATTAGATAGTAAAGCGTTGGTTTTGCATAGGTTATTGTCTATGATTGTTTTTTTTGATTTTAAACTCATAGAATTAAAATTGAGTTTAAGTGAATCTAAATTTTTACTTTTACTTGAAATATCATTGAATATTTCATATCTAATTTTTTTATTCCAAGCTTTTTCTACATCTTTTTCTTTTAGGTAAAAACTAAAACTTTTTTGCTTGAATCTAATGGTATCTAATGTGTCAAAATTAATAGTTCGGATTTTAAGTTTTTCCAATACAATCTGATTTCTTAAAAGCCCTTTTCTATATTCTTTTTTTATAGCATCTATAAATGAACAATCTTTATTCAATAAAAGATTGTCAATTTGTAGGCGGTATTTTTTTGAAAGAGAATCCGCTTGAGATTTTAAAAAAATGTTTCTGGAAGAATCTAAATTACGGAAGAGTTCATCAAAAACATAAGCCGATAAACTGTCGTCTACCGGCTTTGGATTAAAATGCTCTTTTTGTAGCAAATTATTTATTTTGAACAAAATTTCACAATCAGTATCACTATTTTGAGCAAATAGAGAAAATGTTAAAAACAGAAATACTAGTGTGATTTTCTTCATTGATTGGCTATTTTTTATAAAAAGGTAGTTTTACTACTTTTGCAGGAACATCATTTTTTCTGATTCGGATATAAATGTCACTATCTACAGCACTGTTTGCTGTTGTAACATAACCTAATCCAATTCCTATATTCATCGAAGGAGACATTGTTCCAGAAGTTACGATACCAATTACTTCTCCCAAAGCATTTACTATTTCATAGTCATGTCTAGGAACAGCTCGTTCTTGCATTTCGAAAGCTACTAATTTTTTAGAAACGCCTTCTTCTTTTTGTTTTTTTAAATTATCGGAATTGGTAAAATCTTTATTGAATTTTGTAATCCATCCTAATCCAGCTTCAAGTGGTGAAGTCGAATCATTTATATCATTGCCATACAGACAGAATCCCATCTCTAAACGCAAAGTATCACGTGCCGCTAATCCAATTGGTTTTATTCCGTATGCAGATCCTGCTTCGAAAACTTTGTTCCAAATTGTTTCTACTTCTGAATTTTTGCAATAAATTTCAAATCCGCCTGAACCTGTATAACCAGTTGCTGAAATAATGACATTTTCAAAACCTGCAAAATCT
Organism: Flavobacterium praedii; assembly: GCF_026810365.1. Lineage (NCBI taxonomy): Bacteria > Pseudomonadati > Bacteroidota > Flavobacteriia > Flavobacteriales > Flavobacteriaceae > Flavobacterium > Flavobacterium praedii. The sequence goes on along the minus strand of NZ_CP113948.1, from coordinate 1,521,100 downwards.
GCTACTTCAAAGTGATAATAAGCAATTGTAGATAAATCAATAGATGATAATGTTTGCATTGCTTCGACCGCTTTTGGTCCTTGAATGGCCAATAATGAATATTCATCTGAAAGGTTTCTCATTTCTACACCTAAATCATTATGAGATGAAATCCAATTCCAGTCTTTTTCAATATTGGAAGCGTTTACAACTAGTAAATATTGTTCTTCTTTTATTTTATAAACAATTAAGTCATCTACAATTCCACCTTCATTATTTGGCAAACAAGAATATTGTGCTCTTCCAATTGTCAATGTATTTGCATCATTTGAAGTTACTTTTTGTATAAGAGCCAAAGCATTTGGACCCGAAAGTAAAAATTCGCCCATGTGAGACACATCAAAAACACCTACAGAATTACGAACCGTTTCATGTTCAGCATTTACACCTTCATAAAGAATAGGCATATTGTAACCCGCAAACGGTAGCATTTTCGCTCCTAAACCCTCATGTATGTGCGTTAAAGCAGTATTTTTCATTGTCTTTTTTATAATAATTATTAAAGTGCTAATTTATAGTTTTTATTTTGTGTGACAAAGTCAATAAACATTGAAATTTAATTATATCTAAAGACCTTATTTGGGTATTTTGAAAAGAGTTTAGTTTTGTAAAAGCGAGTAACTTTAAAGTCTAAATAATTTATGTTCTTTTTATTTATTTCTAAAATGGAACAAAAAAAAACGAATTCTTTTTAGTATTCTTATTTATGAAAAGTGTACTATGTCCTTTATAACAAGATGCGTTTTTTTTTGCTTTATATTTAAAAAATTTAGGAAGGCAAAGTGAAATATGATATAATTGATCGGATCTTACTTTTTGTTATTTATGGTAGATTAATTTATCTATTTGCTATTCGAATTTTAAATTTCTGCAAACTCTTTTGCAAATTCCTCTACTTTTTCCCAATTTGTATATTCTATAACTGTGTTTGAATTGGTAGGTCCTTTTGTAATTAGCATTATTAATTGTATTAAAATTCTATCCGTAAAACTATAAAGTTTATAATCTAATTTTCCTGGAAAAACAGCGACAATTGTAGGTTTCCATTCTATTGAATTTAAAAATTTTTTTACATAAGGATTTGTGTCTGCTTTGCTTTTTTCAACTTTTCTGGCGACTAAATTTACAGAAATAAATGCTGCTTTTTTAGAATTTAAAAGTTCAGAGTTTTCATTTATAAGATTTACTATTTGCTGGTTATGTTTTCCATATCTTATACTTGATGCAATAATGATTTTGTCAAATTCTGTGATTTTATGGTTAAAATCATTAATCGAAATTTTTTCGACAATTTGATTTTTTAAAATTAAAATATTCTCTATGTAATCACAAATTCTTTTGGTCATACCATCTACAGATGAATAAATAATAATTGTTTTTGTTTGCATTTTAGATCTATAGTTAATTATTAAATCTTTCTATTTTTGGTTTTGACAGAGTAAATTGCTGTTGAATAATCCTTTAAAAGGGTACGTTTGGTACTAATTTAAGTCAATTTTTTGGATTTGCCAAATCATCCTAGATATAAAAAGATCTTTAAATTGTGGCAATAATTTTAATTGCTCCACATTGCTGTTTTTTGCCATGATTTCATTTTATCATTAAGTTATAGTTAATCAGTTTGTTGTATTTTGTGTTTAAAACTTTATATAAAAGTTGACGAAATACTTTATTACGGACTCTTTTTGCTTTTAAAATCAATAATGTGTTTTTAATCTTAACGATATACTCCCCAAAAAAAACAAATCAAATATTACCATCTTTAAACATTTATGGATTGAAGTTTGATTCGTATGGAATTTTGTATGATTTTCATATAAAGTTGCACAAAAAGCCAAAACGCTCTACAATCTTTAGCTTACCATTGAAATCCTTAATACATGAGGCGTGTTAGTGTTTCAATTGTTAATTTTCTTGAATATTTGCGTGGGTTAGTGTCTCATAAAATATATTCCAATCTGACTTAGTATTTGGGTTTCGAATTTTGGATTCGAGTAATAGCTTGGTATAGGGCAACTCTATACCCATACGGTTATGATAATGATTATATCCAATCTCCCATGTATCAAATAATTCAGTAGTTGTAGCATTATTAGTACATATTTCTTGCATTGAACCAGTTAGACCTTGTTTCGCCATTAGTTCCATAGTTGCAATGTAACGTTTTTCATTTTTTTTGTAAATATCTATCCTTTGATGCCAAGCAACTTCGGCAGTTGCTAATGCAGCAGCCATCGCAAATTGTGCGTGATGATTGTTGTCACGACAGGTTTCTTGAGTTAAGCCATCTTTAATAATTTGGGGTTTATACCAATCGTTTGGAAAAGTTCGAGTTGCATAGTTTCTTGAGGAAACGGGATCTGAGGTAAGGTAAAAGTAAGATGGGTTTCTTTTCTCTAGTCTATCAAGTGCGATATTAAATTCTTTTTCATCTTCTAAGAAAACAGCAATACTTATCATTGCATAAATCTGTGTTAAATCTTCATTTCCGTTCCAAGTATTTAACAGATTTAGATTAGGATAAAATTTTGTCCTGAACATAGTTTTAACATTCTCAATATCTTCGGAAGACCATCCTGGATATATTCTCAATATTTCTGCAGCTGGACCCAAAATAGATCCAATCCAAGCACAATCTAGTTGGCTTTGATTGGTTGCTTCATTCAGTGGGTAAGCATAACGATAACCTTCAAAAGTAGATGACCATGTCTTGAAAACTTTAATTGCTTGCTCTGCATAAGCTGCATTGTCAGTAAAGTACCAAGCAAGAGCATTTGCATAAGCTAATTTTGCATCTTCTTTTTGATCATTTTCATTTACTTTGCCTAAATCTTTCGGGGCAGAAGTTTTGGTGTAACCATTTTTGATTTCAAATTGAATCATATTATGAAATTCACTTTTCCAAGGTTCTTTGCCAGCTTTAATCTGTTTTTTTACAAAATCAAGCTCCTTTTTACTTTCAGCAGCGCCAGGGTGAACCCAAATTCCAGAATGAATAAATGGCTGTGCGTATGAAGTTGTTATTCCGATACTTAAAATTGAAAGGAATAGTATAATTTTCTTTTTATATAACATGGTCTTTTCTATTTTATATAAACATAAATATTTTGATAGAAATCATGACTTTAAGTAAAATACATTAGTAACTCGCAAGCTATTTTTCTGGAACAATTGTTGTTAGGAGACTTGTAATAGAAGTGTTTAGAGTCGGTTGTGATATGAAAACGTTTGGTTCTCTTGATGAATAATCCACTAACTCTGAGCAAGTCAAAAAGCGCATCCCCTCCCATTTTTATGTTGTTTTGAACAAGCTTTTCTTTTAAGTGATCTAAGAGTTTTCTTGTTCCTGTTCCTGGCATTCTTTCGCGTATTTCCAATACAAAATCGATTACAGTGTTATTGCGTATTTCTTTGATTTTATAGGATTCAATTCTTTGATAATAAGCTTGTTTACTTATCCCGATTGATTCGTAAATCCATTTTATTTTAAAAGCTTTTTCTTCTTTTTCTGAATTTCGTTTGCTAACCAATCGGGCAAGTACTTTTTTGAAAGTTCCTCCCCAGTAACGGACTCAAATTCAATGATTACCTCTTGTTGAAATGCTTTAATTCCTTCTAAATCTTCTATTTTACTTTTTAGCATACGAATTTCATCGTCTTTACTAATAGATTTATTGGTTTGCTCGTAATTGGTTAGTTTCTTCATCCAGTATTCGATTGTGCTTTTAGAAATATCGTATTTTTTAGAAGCGTAATTTAAAGAAATTTGCCCATTGTTGATTTGTTGAATTACAGAAAGTTTGTATTCAAAACTTACTTGTTTGCCGTTTCTTCTTCGGACAGGCTGATTTTCGGGTGTTTCCATTGGTTGCTAAAGGTGTTTAATTTTTAGTCAACCTATTTTAGGACGTCGCATTCTGGATTATTGCCACCAACGTTCTCGCGCTACAGCGGGTTTGGGACTAAATTAAGCCCATTATTCGGATTTGCCAAATCATCACAAATACAAGACCAACTTTCCATTAAGCCAATTGCCCAAATCCGTTGTAGCGTGTGTTAGTGGCAGGCTTTTTATTCAATCCACGACCTTTCTTGTGCTTCTATTCTAGATTCTTTTTTTGATTTTTTATGTTGTCCTTTATGAAATTTTCGATAAACACCATTATGCCAAGAACAAGTTCCTCTTCCTTGTGAATGACTTATTTTTCCATCTCTGCAGATTGAACCATCAAATTCATATATTTCACGTTCATATATTCGTTCAGTTAAAATATCAACAGAAGTAAAACCATCTCTAATTCTTGAAACAAAGAGTAATGCAAAAATAAGTATAGGGATGAAAGTTATCGCTATTGTTGATATTATTTTATCCTTAATTTCTCTTAATTTCTCTTGCCTTTTTAATTTTTTAATTTCTGTTTTGATAATTATTTGATGTCTTTTGGCTAATGCATTTCTTATACGTCTTTCGAAATGTTCATCATCAAATAATAATTCCTTTACATCAAATTCACTGTTTAGATAGAAATATAAGTCAGAACTATTAAAATTGAATTTTCGCAATCTATTTGAGAATTCTTTTTTTCTATTTTTTTGTAATTCGACATAACTTGTTATTATTTCTTTATTCTGAATTTCTACAAAACTATATTCCCAAGCTTTTTTTAAGTGTTCAATTTTGATATTAGAAAACATTGATAAAAATTGTTTTTCATCAAGAAGGTGATATTTTCTATTGATGATGCAATATTTATTTAGTTTATTTTGAATTTCTTCATCCATTTTTTCGCATTTTAGGCAAGCTTGCCACTAACGTTCCCGCGCTACAAGCAGTTTGGGACTAAATTAAGCCCATTATTCGGATTTGCCAAATCTTCCTGAAACAAAACCAACTTCATATTAAGCCAAATCCCCAAATTGCTTGTAGCGTGTGTTATGCGATGCTATAATACGAGATGTTCATAATTTCCAATTTGTTTCCAGATTCCATTTTCACCTTTTTCAAAGATTATTTTTAAAACTCCAAAATAGTCATCTGTCTTTTCTCCCAAAAAAACGCCTTTGGATTTAATGTCTACTTCTATGAAAGCAAATTTATTATTTGAAGTGTAAATAGGTTCGCTAATCAAAAAGTAAAAGCCTTTTGTTTTTTTAGTATTATTAACTGTAAAATATTTTTTCTCTAATATTTTAATTTTTTTTGACTTCACATTTTGACAAGCTTGGCTTAAATATTTCTTTTCATTGTCATTAAATAAATTATCATATTTATTTGTAGAAAATATGTAAACATTATTGTAAGGATGATGTTCGTCTTCTTCAATTTCTTTTAAAACTTTTTCATCTTTCAAATTTATATCTAGCCAAAAACTTTTAGGATAAAATGTAATTGTTGAATCAACTATAATAAATTTTTTAGGAATTTTACCATTTAAGATTTTAATAATGCTAAAATTCTCTTCATTTTCAAATATAATTTTATAAAATTCATTTGTTTGAGAAAAGGAAAAATTACCAATTAGTAAAAACATTAAATAGATTATTTTATTTTTCATAGATGTCTTTTTCTAGGTTTTCTGGGCAAGTATCGCATAACGTTCCCGCGCTACAAGCAGTTTGGGACTAAATTAAGCCCTATTTTCGGATTTGCCAAATCTTCCAAATACAAAACTAATTTCAAATTAAGCCTAATACCCAAATTGCTTGTAGCGTGTGTTGGCGGTTGTTTTTTATTTATTTTCGTAATATTCTTTTCCAAAAATCGCTGGTTCTTTCAAAGCTTTTAATATTTGCCTTTTACCTTTCGGACATTCATATTTATACAATAGTTTTAAAACTCTATTTCTAATACGAACTTGTTCTTTATCGGACAACTGTGGTGTTAAACCATCAATTGGACCATTGAATATTTTAGGATTAAATGCAACTCTTATTACTTCATTTGAAATCCCCACAATTTCCCTTGGATTACTTTTAAAATAAATAATATAATCAGGTTTCAAAAAATGATTTTCAACATATTTTAGTCCTTCTAAAAATGTTGAGTCTTTAATTTGATTTGTAGAAAATTCATTTGAGATTTCATTCCAAGCATTTTTATCTCGACAAGTATAATATGCATCTCCAATTTCAGATGTTTCTGCGTTGACTCCATAGCAACTATAAAACAAAGCAATAGTAAATAATAAACATATTTTGATTAGATATTTTTTCATTTTATAAATTTCATTTTGTCGAGCGAAAATAACCGCCAACGTCCCCGCGCTAAAAGCAGTTTGGGACTAAATTAAGCCCATTTTTCGGATTTGCCAAATCTTCCAAATACAAAACCAATTTTAAATTAAGCCAAATACCCAAATTGCTTGTAGCGTGTGTTACTGGCTGGTTGTTTCTAGCTGATGTTCCAATTAAAACCCGATTCTATTCCAATTTTCAGCTGGCACAAAACCCAATTCTAGCCTTAATCTCAGCTAATTTTATTCCATTTTATATTCGATTTTCAGCCTAATATTGGCAATTTTAAATCCCAATTCGGCATTAATTTCATTCTTGTTTTTTTGGTAAAAACCCATTTTTAATTTAAAAAAAATCCAACCTTAAACTTCTACTTTTCAGTTTAGAAACTCCGAAACTCAAGTTAGAAATTCAGATTATGTTTTCAGATTCAGTTTAGAAACTTCGAAACTCAAGTTCGAAATTCACGCTTCGCTTATCAGATTCAGTTTAGAAGCTTCGAAACTCAAGTTCAAGTTCAAGTTCAAGTTTTTCAGACTTTAAAATTCAAATTTATCAAGTTTCCGAACGACTATTTCTTGTCATCATAATAGAATTATAAAAGCTGTTTTTATCGAAATTTTCCTTCTTATTTCGCGACTAGCCAGTAACGTTCCCGCGCTACAAGCAGTTTGGGACTAAATTAAGCTCATTATTCGGATTTGCCAAATCTTCCAAATACAAAACCAATTTCAAATTAAGCCTAATCCCCAAATTGCTTGTAGCGTGTGTTATAGGGCGGTTGTTTAGTCGAAATTACTATTAAACCGCAAATTTTTCACGCTTCTGTTGGCCAGTTCAAGCTTTCACACTTTTTCCCGTTAGAGTAGGAGAGTCCCAATTATAGGTTTGCTTCTCCTGTTCACTTTCTTTAAAGTCTGCTTTTCAAGTTTCTCTTGGCAAGTTCTACTTTTCACGCTTCTGCTTTTCACGCTTCTGTTGGCAAAGTTCGATTTTCACACATCAGTTTTTCATTTGCTTGTCGTTAGAATCCGATTTTCCAACGTTTGTTAGCGCTTCCAATTTTCACGCTTCTGCTTTGAAAACATTCGGCGGAAACAACTGTTAATTTCAAATTGGATTTGTCTGCGTAATTTCGGCTCAACTGCCCTATAACGTTCCCGCGCTACACGCAGGCTGGGATTAAAGATGCGTATTCTTTCGGTTAAAAACAAATGTATCAAACACAAACTATCTTCAAATTAAGCCCATTGCCCAGCTTGCTTGTAGCGTGTGTTATCTTCATTTTATAATCGTCAGTTCCAAATTGCACTTAAAGTACCGTATTTATTGACTTTATTAAAATTTTAAGTTCAAAATAATGCATCAAAAAGCAACGAAATACTTGTATTGTTGTACCCATTGTTGTACCTTCGTATCACGATGCACCCGATTGAAAACCTTGTATTTACAACACTTTCACTCTTTTGCATTACTTTACAAATATAGTACAACATTTCTAAAATCCTAATTGTATGGCATCAGTTAAACTAATTTTAAGAACACAACAGGCAGACCAAACAGGACACAGCCCATTGTACATCCGAATTATAAAAGACCGAAAAACGAAATTTATCACTGCGGGAGTAAAGCTGAAAGAAAACGAGTGGGATGAAGTAAAGCAGAAAGTAAAGAAAAACCATTCCAACAGCGCAAGGATGAACGCTGCATTATCTCAAAAGATTGCCAATGCTGAAGGTCAGGTTGCCGATATGGAACGAAAAGTAAAAACGGTTTCCATCAAGAAGTTAAAAGAAGCCATTAAGGGTAAATCAGTGGCAAACTTTTTTGATTATGCTTATGCACGTTGTGAAAAAATAAAAAGCGATATTTCTTATTCTACTTATAAAAGCTACACACAATACATCAAAAAATTTGAAAAATATATAGGGAATCGTGATTTGTATTTTGATGATATTACCGTAACGGTTCTCAAAGATTATGTAGCTTATATGGGAACTGATTTGAAAAATGGAGGAACGACACGACACTTTTCAATTATGATTTTGTCCATAATGTTCAAGGAAGCAATCCGGGAAGACATAATTCCAGAATATATGTATCCGTTTAGTAAACTGTCCTTGAAAAAAGATACTCAAAAAAGAGTATTCCTAAACAAAGACCAAATCCAAAAATTAACCGATTTAGATCTAAAAGAAGGCAAGAAAGCCGATTTGTGGAGAGATTTGTTTCTTTTCTCAATTTACGCCGGAGGATTACGTTTTAGCGATGTTATCGAGCTGCAATATTCGAATTATAGCATTGAAGAACAAAGAATAAGAAAAGTAATTCGCAAAACGGGAAGATTGCATCAGTTTAAAATAGGCAAAGTGGCGATTGATATTTTGAATAAATACATGAAAAAAGATGCTGAGCCAGATGATTTTATTTTCCCGATTATCACTGATAAAAAAACATACAATCAGAACGAAGAAGCGCGTTATTTTTTATCACAAAAAGAAAATCATTCTGCCAATTTCCAACTCAACCGAATGGGTACAACAATGGAGCTGCCTTTTACGCTTTCATTCCATTTATCAAGACACAGTTTTGCGACAAATGCTTTAAATAATGGTATGAGAATAGAGCACGTTTCCAAATTAATGGACCACACCAACATCAGTACCACACAGATTTACGCCAAAATCATTAGCGAAGAATTAGACAAAGCCGTTGACAATTATATTTTTTAAAACAAGTCAATTTCAATATAAGAAATAACTGTAATCCCAATAAAATCAAGCACTCGATTAGAGTAGTTAAAATCTTATGAAATAATTAGTAAAAGTTTATGAAATCATTTTGATGCTATTTTTCAGTTATATATAATTTAGCGCAAACGAATGAAGGATTTTTGTATGAAACGCATTTAAAATAAAGCGGCAAGCTACTTGAAAACAAGAAGATTATGTTTTGTAAGAGAAAGTGAGAGAGATTAAATTTCGAATTTCAAAAAACGTTAAAAATTATAAAATAATTAATTCGCTTGTAATATATGGAGTATACAGTTTTAACAGTTTCATTCGTAGAAATGGTAGTTGCAAAAACCTCAAAATCTACCAATTCACAATTTGATATTATTCTTGATGAAACCATAACTACTCAGAACTATTGCAATGGTTTATTGAATAAGTTTTTTGAATTACCGCTTTCCAATTATTCAGATTTCATAAATTACCAAATCAATCTTCTTGATGAACCTTGCAAATGGTTGAACAAATTAGAAAAACTGATTTGCAGAAACGAGGAGCTTTTCAATTCCAAAAAGGCTTTATTCAGATGCAACAAAATCTTTCATTTAATTGAAAAAAAACAATTGGAATTGCAATCTTCGAGAGTTCCAAACACAAAGCAGTGTATCCCAAAAAAATACATCAATGCCGAAAATGAGGATCGTCATTTTTCGTTTTATGAACTTAAAAAACAACTGGCAATTATCCCTTGTGACAATGAAAAAATAATCATTTTGACCAAGGAGCAATTTGAATACCAACAAACCAATATTGATTTTATCAATCAAAAAATTCCGTTTTATGATGATCAATGCCGCAAAGAGATAAAACAAATTTATGCTTTGCAAAAACTAAAAACTGATTTTGAATCTGGAAAACCAATTGTAAATTCTAATTATTTACAATTCAATAAAATGCAATTCAATGGAAATATAAATCAGTTAGTGGATGTATTTTACCAATTGCATCGGGAATTGTTCGTTGATGGAAAATCCTATATTGATGGAAATACAAATGATTTGATCTCATGGATTGTAAATACATTCGTTGATAAAGACGGAAACGAAATAAGTCCCCTAACCGTCGAAACTATACTGAAACCATCAAGAGGCGATAAACGTCCGAAACCCCACAAAAGAATAGACATAGACAAGATGCTCTAAAACAAAATAGTCCCGCGGGACTATTTTGGGACTAAAAGACTTTTTTACTCTTCTCACATTTGCCCCATAACAATTTAAAACATTTTATTATGGAAGCAATTATCTTCACAAAAGACCAGTTCACAGAACTAATGACAAAATTGGAAACGATCCAAAGTCAAATCTCCACAAAGGCAGATCCAAAAAAGGAAACCTTCCTGGACAATCAGGAATTCCTTTTACTGATGAAAATCTCAAAACGCACTGCACAAACCTGGAGAGACGAAGGTAAAATTTCATTCAGCCAAGTGGGAAACAAAATCTACTACAAATTGTCCGACGTTGAAAAACTACTTACCGAGCATTACAACAAATCATTCAAAGTCAAATAAAATGAACAGCTGCAACGGAACTTGCGAGGCTTGCGACTGCAAGCCCCGCAAAATGGGATTAACTTTTCACTACTCACTTTTCACCAATCACTAACTTATGGTAACCATATTCAAGAACTTCAACGAAGTCATAGAACACAAATCCATTCCCGAAATCCTTCAGGAAATCAAAACGGGAAGATACAGACACGCGATCGTGTATCTCCGAAAGTCCCTTTCAGAAAATAAAATGGAAGCCTACGAAAAAGCCAAAAAATCACTCCCGGCATTCACCCCTTCAGGGAAATTTATTGACGGTAGAAAAGTCGATTTATTGGCCGAATATTCCAATTATATTATTTTGGACATTGACAAATTAAGTGCAGCCGATTTGAAAAACGCTTCGCATCTGGCCAATCAATCTGAGTTCACTTATGCCAGTTTTATCAGCCCATCTGGAAACGGATTAAAAATTCTAGTCAAAGTCAATTCTGATAAAGTCAATCACAAAGAAACTTTTCTTTTGGTACAGGCTTATTATGAAAATCTGCTAAAACTAGAAATAGACAAATCGGGGAAAGATGTAACCCGATTGTGTTTTTATTCTTCAGATGAAAATCTTTATCTAAATGAACACGCTAAAACCTTTGTCACATCGAGCGCAGTCGAGATGCCTTTAGATGCAGCCGAAACAGCCATGACAACCAACTTGAAACCTCAAACTTTAAACTTGGAACAAATTTATCATCACTGCATAAAATTCACTGAAAAAAAAGTGCAATATGTGAATGGTAGTCGTAATGTTTTTGTGCATCAATTAGCCTGTAATATGAATCGAAAAGCAGTTCCAATGGAAGCTGCTTTAAGTTTCATACAGACGGATTTTAATTATGACGAAAAAGAAGTAACTCAAGCGGTCAAAAGTGCCTATGGTAATTTACACGAATTCGCTAAAAACGAAAATATCCAAAAACAAAAGAAACCGACAACTACCAACCCAAAACCAACAACAACCGAAGAGGATGAAGACGACGAAGACAAACCAAAAAGAACTCAAATAGATCGTTTAGAAATTTTTTTATCAGAAAGATACATCTTCCGACACAACATTGTTTCTGGAAAATTAGAGTTTCAATATTTTGGAAAAAAGAAATGGAACGTAATGAATGACTTCATCGAAAACTCAATGCTTCGAGAATGTTTGAAAGGTCGAATTAAAACCAATTTATCTTCATTAAGAAATTTGCTTTATTCTGATTTCTGTCAGCTCTTCAATCCATTTGAAGATTACTTTTTCAACTTACCAACTTATGACGAAAAAACCGATTACATTACTGAATTAGCCAACACAATCACGACCACAAAGCAGGAACTATGGCAACAATGTTTCAAAAAATGGTTAGTCGCTATGGTCGGTTGTGTGTTAGATGAAAAGGTAATCAATCATACAGTCATTGTATTCAGTGGCAAACAAGGATTGGGAAAAACAACTTGGGTTGAAAGATTGGTTCCAAAACAATTGAAAGAGTATTTATTTTCCGGAACCATAAACCCAAACAACAAAGATACTTTGGTACAACTGGCGGAATGTATGTTGATTAATCTGGACGAACTCGAGAATCTAAATCGTTCCGAAATTGGATCACTCAAAGAAATCATCACAAAAACCCAAATCAGAATGCGAAAAGCTTATGGACACAACAACGAAACAATGCCTAGAAGGGCATCGTTTGCCGGAAGTGTCAACACAGCCCAGTTTTTAAACGATAGTACAGGAAGTAGAAGATTTCTTTGTTTTGAATTGGAAGGAATTCAATACCAACACGATGTAGATATTAACCTTGCGTTTTCACAAGCTTTGTTTCTTTTCAAAAGTGGTTTTAGGTTTTGGTTTGACCAGGAAGAAATAAAATCTATCACCGAGAATAACGAACAATATCAACTGCACAGCCCAGAGGAAGAATTGCTTTTAACGTGGTTTGAACCTTGCGAAAGAGAAAATGCCTCATTGTTTCTAAATGCCTCACAAATTGGTGCTAAATTAGCTGAAAGGGCAAAGATCAACTTGAATGATGGAACAATAAATAAAATTGGCAAAGCATTAAAGAAACACAACTTTGTAAGGCTAATGAGAAAAGGCAGTCCAGTGTATGCTCTAAAAGAGTTTTCCTATGAAGAAGTAGATGAAACAAACAAAAAATCCGAAACAGAAAACTAAATTTTAAACAGAGTGGAAATCAAAAGTTTCCACTTTTTTTCTGCAATCTACTCCCAAAAACCTGCCTTCTAAAAAAAGGGTGTAAGGGGTGTAACCAAATTTCAATACAAACATTTTTTATTTTTCATCTTTTCATACTTTCAGGCAACATAAGACCATAGCAACGCATTTTGGTAAAGTAGTCGGATTAGTTTGCGCCAATACAGCCATATTAATCAGTTTTTTTTATTCCTAAAAAATAAAAAATGTTTTACCCGTTTTTTCCTTACACCCTACACCCTACATTTATTTTTACTTTTTTACACTATTATTCTTCCTTTTACGGTTTTCCGCATTTTTTTTCCAGTTCATTTATTTATATTTACAAAAACACTTTTTCTTACAAGTTTAAATGACATCATATAGCAAGTTTAATCTCTGGGTTTATTACTATTACATCAATAATTGTATTCCTAATCAAATAAATTCTTTGTCAATTCCAATAAGTGAGATTGATGGGTTTGTTGCTGAATATAATATAAAATTATATGATTTTAAAGAAATTAATTGCAAAAGCTGGTCTTATCTATTAAAAGAAAAAGAAGGTATTCCTCAATATTTTGGTTTAGTTGCTTTGCAATGTTTAGCTGCATTCAAAATGCAAAATCAGAACGGTATAACGGCTGCTAATTTTAAAGTCCGTTTTGCAGGTTTGATAGGTGTTATAGATGCTAATGAATTAAATTCCTTTTTTTCTGAAGATTTTGATTTTGAATTTAAAGTTCAAGAAAAAATTTGGTTAAGTGCTCGTGCATTTTTTAAAAATAAGAGCATTAAAATTATCTTACCTGAAATAACAAGATATGCTGGAAGATTCACACAATTCCCTAAATCACAAATTGTATTGAATCATGAGGATTTAAAAGAATATAGTTCTTTTTTTACTGTAATTAATAACGGGTTTGAATCTATTTCTTTTGAAGACTTTAAGAAATATTATCTTAATGAAATATCAAATTTCAGAAATAATTTTCGTAGAGAAAACAATACAAAAAATGATAATCAATGGTCAGAAATTGAACTAAAAATAAAATTAAAACAAATTTTTGATTTTTATTGTTCAGATGATTGGATGATTAAAAATGAAATTTTGAGTTTTAATAATAGTATTTCAAACGAAAACTACATTATTAAATTTAGTCCAAGTGAATTGTTGTTATATGATGAATATTATAATATTTTGGACAGCCTAAATTCTTTAGTCAGAAATAAAAGGTTCATGATTTTTAAAGAAAATAAAAATTATCCTAATGAATTTGAGTCGGTTAACTCTATTTCTTTAAACGATAATAACATATTATTAATATATCAATCCGCTGCTAATCAAAAGGAGATAAGAGCATCAAATAGTGTCTTTTTACCTTTAGATTATGAGAACCAGAAACATAATGTTTTAATTTTTAAAATAAAAAATTCAGACAATTTACCCGATTTTTTAAAAAATAAAGTAATTAGCGATTATCCAATTGAATTAAAGGGATTTAAAGTGTCTGGTGAGAAAAAGTATTTTGTCAATAATCCACCTAAAATTCATTTGAAAGAAGATATTCGCTATAATATTTATTATAATAAAAAAATAATAGATATAAATGAGATGAATAGAGTTGGAAAATACACAATAAGGATAAATGGTTATAGTAATTATAACTTTGAATTAGTTGAATTGCCTCTTTTAAATTATCCCATAAATGATAAAACGAATTCATTAGAATTTTCTTCTTTAGACTATAAAAATGAAGAAACTGGTTGTATTAGTGGCTTACTATTGAAGTATAAAGATAATGTCATGATCGAAACACTAACGATAAAAAATTGGATTAAAACTATTAATGGTATTAGAATTAATTCGGATAGTCAATTATTTAAAGCAATAGAAAACAGCAGGAATGGAAAGTATTAAAAAGATTTACTCGATAATTTTAGATAGAAATCAATTTGGTCTTGGAGAAGGTGGCAATTGTAAAGTTGTTGCTTTTGTAAGAGATAAAGATTTTATTAATGACGAAGAAACTATTAAAGATTATTTTAAAACTGATTCGAAAATTTTTTCAGATAAAATTTTCAAATTTTTGACAGATGGTGCAATTAATCAATTAGTTGAAATTATTCCAGGAAACATTAATTCAGAAATAGTTGAAGGAAGAAATTATTATGTTCATTTAAAATCTATAAAAAAAACTGGAAGTCTTATCATAGATGTTCCTAGCGATTATTTAAAAACGAATTATATCAATCTAGAAGAACTAAATAATTATTTTGAATCGAAGGATTATCTTAAAGAGGAACTTGGTAATTTTTATTTTTGTGATAATGAAAAGATATTTGGTCCATTTAAGACAACTAATGGAAAAATTCAACCCAAAAAAGATACGTTTGTTCATTCATTTCAATATGATATTGAAAATTTAATACAGGTTGAAAATTTTAAATTCAGTTATTTATTAGAAGAACCTCAAATTAAAATTGATGTAATGGATTGTATGACAGTTGATCAATTAATGGGTTTTTTAAAAAGTCAATTATCTATTGATAGAGCTGAGATCAATATGATAACTAAAACGTATGATAATATAAAATCGCTTAATAGAGGGAATTCAAGTTTGGATCACGTTAGATTAGAACGAGCTTCAGAATATTTATCAGATTTAAAATTATCATATGAAGAACTCAAAAAAATAAGCTATAAACAGGATGAATGGGGTTTATTAGTCAATAAAATTATTATCGAAAATAAAGAAAGATTTGAAGAAGAAACTTTGAAAGAAATTGAAAAGAATATTCAAATAAAAGAAGTTAGTAAAAACAAAGTCTTATTAGAATTAAATGAAAAACACGCAGAATTAGAAAAAATAAAAAGTCAGCAAGAAAGTTTAGTTAAGGAACTTGAAAATATTACAAATAAAAAAGAGGATTTAATTCTTTCTATTCAGTTAGCTGCAGGAATAAATAATGGCAGTGTAGGAGTTAAAAATGAATTTGTTAAAAATTATTATGAAATTATTTCATCAAATAATTCATCGTCAATTATTGACTTAGATGATTTTTATAATGAGTTGGAATCTAAAATTTCGTCAAAAGCGGAAATAAAAGATACGCTATACATATTAAAAGAAAATCGCTTTTTAATTGGAAGTTCAATTGAATTAACTCTTAATTCAATTCAACATTTAGGAAGTTATGAAATAATGATTCAAAATGCAGATGCAGATTGGTTAAAATATAAATATCTTGAAGAAAATGGATTTAGTATAATTTGTCAAAGAGCAATCGCAAATAAAGAAATACTGCATTTTTTCATTTTGCAAGACTTCAATGTGGCTAGTTTTGAATGCTATGGTAAACCAATTTTAGATATTAGAAATAAGATAAGGACTAAAATACCTGGAACCGAAAACAATTGGCCTGATAATCTAATTGTTATTCTTATAGCTGTTGATTCTGAGATTGATGATTTTGGACTTCCTATAAACAAATCCACATTTAAAAAATGGGCTTTTTTACCACATACTTTAGATTATTCATATCAAAAAATTAATGCTGAAGTAGGTTTAAATTTAGCTAAACTTGAAGTAAACAATCAATATCCTGATTATTCAGACAATTATTTTATGTAATGGTTGGGCTGTTATATAACATATTCGTTTACAATTATAATATTGGCGAAAAGAGCTTATCATTTGATCGAATAAAAAGATTGCTTTCAAATAACATTTCGGATTTTGAAAATAACAAGTTAAATTTTCATTATCTATTTCAATTATTAAATCTTGGGATTATTGATAAAGTGGAAAAAAACAGATATTCATTATCGAATACCTCAATAATTACAAATACAAAACACAACTACACAATAGGGATAAATTTTCCTGAAGAGATTTTAAAAAGCAACAATCATTTGATTAAACAACAATATTTAGGCTTAACTATTTTTGAAGACGCAAATATTAATATACTTGATTATGATGTAAATAAAATGGTTTTTGTTTTAAATGATAGTATTGATCTATTGCATTCAGTTAAATTAATTGTAAAAAATTGGGAGCCAGTTATTTATAATGATTTAGGTCAAATAACTAAATTAGAAAAGTACAATTCGGAAAAGCGTAAATGGGAAAAAAGTAATGATATTATAGAAAACAATAAACTATACAAATGTTACCTCTATAATGGAAATTACTTCAAGTATTTGTTTTTATTTAAAAACAAATACTTCTTAATTGAACCCGATGAGTATGAAAAAGTAAACACTTTAAAACTTATTAATGGCAATAAATCATTGTTTAAGTATAGCAAATTATCTGGTGAAATAAAGTTAAAATCATATTACACTTATCCAGCATATCTGTATAAAATTATGTTGCTGAATCATATAATGGAAACGGGTGATATTCCTGTAAATAATCAGTTTAGAATTGAATTAAAGCAATTTTTAAAAATAAGTAAAATACTTAATTTAAATTACACCTTAGAATAATGGAAAATGTATTTAACACTTGGAGAGAATTACGAGAAACATATAAAAAATATATAGATACGAGTTTGTTTTTTAGTAATAAGAGGCTAGAAGATGAACGTAGCCAATTATTCAATACGGGTGATACAATTACAAAATATCCAATAATTGAGTTTACTCCAAAGTATAAAGAATATAAGTCATTAAATGAGATTTGTAAGGAACTCTCATTAAACGAAAAATTTGCTGAGTTTGCTTCCAATGGTCTATTTGTAAATAGAGGCTCTGTGGAAAGTAAATTGTATTCTCATCAGTTTCAGTCAATTAAAGAAGCAGTTGTAAATAGAAAAAACATTATTGTTACTACTGGTACTGGTTCTGGAAAAACAGAATGTTTTTTATTTCCATTAATGTATGATATCATAAGCGAAAAAATTAAAAATACAAATTCTGGAAAACCTTCTTCTGCAGCTTTAAGAGGATTAATTTTATATCCATTAAATGCTCTTGCAGAAGACCAAATGCGTAGATTAAGAAAATCATTGTCTTCAGAAAATGTTGTCAATTGGTTTGATAGCAACTTAAATAAAGATTACATAACATTCTCTAGGTACACTTCATTAACCCCTACTTCTGGTGATAGAGATAAGAAAGCCGTTATTAAAAAAAATGAAGAAGAATTAAAAAAAATCAAAAAAGAATGGGATTCTATTAAAAAATTCGTTTCAGAAAACGATGATATTGATGAAGACTATTTATATGATATTCCAAATACGGATGTTGAAATAGAATTATGTGATCGTTGGTCAATTCAAGACGCTCCACCTGACATTTTAATAACCAATTATAGCATGCTAAATGTTATGATGATGAGAAGTGATGAGAATAATATTTTTGAATCAACAAAAGAATGGTTAGAAGAATCTGAAAACAATATTTTTCATTTAGTAATCGATGAACTTCACTCGTATCGTGGTACTAGCGGAACAGAAGTAGCTTATTTACTTAGATTATTATTAAATAGATTAGGTTTAAAACCAAATTCTAAACAATTACAATTTCTTTGTTCGAGTGCATCTATGCAAGAAAGCGAAAGAGTGAAGAAATTCATTGCCGGTTTTTTTGGGTTAACTGATATAGAAATCAATGAAAAGTTTTCTATAATAAAAGATGAAAATATAAATGAAGTAAAAGAGATCCCAATTGCTTTAAATGCAAATGATTTTCTAAAAATTAATGAATATTCAAAAGAAGAAATTCAATCAATATTTCAGCAACATAATTTATTAAACACTTTAAGATTTTATTTAAAGAAACCAAAAGAGGCAAATGAAGTTGCCAATCTAATTTTTCCTAAAAATACAAACGAGGAAGCTATAGGAGCTTTTGAAAACATTTTATATCTTTTAACAGATCTAAAAGATGAAAAAGGAAACACTTTGCAACCACTACGAGCACATTTGTTCTTTAGAAATGTGGATGGATTATGGGCTTGTTCTAATCCATTTTGTTCAGAGGTAGATCATGATTTTAAATTTGAAGGTAGAAATATTGGTAAATTATACAAAAGACCACAAAATAAATGTCAATGTGGTTCTGTCATTTTAGAATTACTAAACTGCCGTCAATGTGGTGAGATTTATTTAAACTCATGGATTAAGAAAGAAAATCAAGAAGTAAAATCAACATTTCAGATGTTGCAAAACTTTTCTATTGATAAAGACAAATATGTCAATAGAGTGATTTATAATAATGTAAAAGATAAAATTAGTATTGAGGATTTAGAGAATAATAAAGATTTTGAAACTTGGAAATTTATAAATATTGATTATCAGAGTAGTGAATATTTGTATAAAAGAATAGACAACAATGCCTTGGTATTTAGACCGGATTCTTCATATAAGTCACCATATCCAAATATTTGCGTTTGTTGTGGAGCAAAACTAAGAGATGATAAAGTTGATGTAAATTCCCTAACACCAATTCATAGGCACTATACAGGGGTGCAAAAAGTAAACCAATTGATGGCTGATATTTTAGTTAGAACATTAGCAGAGAAAGACGAAAAGAATGCCAAACTAGTCTTGTTTTCAGATAGTCGTCAAGCGGCAGCGAAACTATCTGCTGGAATTGAAATGGATCATTATAAGGATATGGTGCGTTCATTTTTACTCTCAAAAATTGAAAGTAATTCACAAGTTTATGATTTGTTGATTAAATATGTAGAAGAAAGCATTTCAAAAGAAGAGCGGAAAGAGTTGCGGGAGTATAAAAAAGGCAACAGCCAAATTTCCGATCTATATGATAAAATTGACGCATATTTTGACGATGAAGATCCTTTAATTTTGGAAGAATTAAAAAAAGAAATTAATAACAATAAAAATATAGGGATATCTTTAGACGACTTGGTTACTAAAACGGCCTATGAAATTTTGCATACAGGAACCAATCCTGGCGGTCCAAAAGACTCTTTATCTTTAGATAGCCATAAAGATAACTGGCATAATCAAGCTGATTTTGAGGTAAATTATTTCAAACAATATAGCGACCAAAACCTACATGATAAAACGGTATCATCGCTTAGAAATGAAATAATTATAGGCCTTTTAGCAGGGAATAGACGCTCTTTCGAAGCTTTAAATATTGGTTATATAAGCCCAATTTTAAATGGAGTTTTACCTTATGACAAAGAATTCGTTTTGAATTGTATAAAGTTATTAGGCGAATCTTACAGAATTGAATCTACTGACAATAGAAATTCAGGGGATTCAATTCCACTTAAGGTGTGGAAATATGCAAGAAAGTGTTTGGATTTTGTTGGATACAAAAATCCTTTCAAAGAAAATTTTCTTGAAATTTTAAGTGAGAACAAACTAAATAAGAACAATAAATTTATTCTAACGGGTAAAAATTTAAATTTTGTCTTAAAAACGGATAAAGAAAAAACGTATAAATGCAAAGTATGCAGCAATATTCAAATAATAAATTTTCAAAATGCATGTACCAATTGTTGTAATACTTCATTAGAATTAGCTATTGATGAAGATGTAAACAGAATTTTAGAAAACAATTATTATTTACACATAATTAAACAAGACAAATTCAAAATTAGAAGATTGCATTGTGAAGAGTTATCAGGTCAAACAGACCCAGCGGAAGGAAGACGACGCCAAAGATTATTCCAAGGTAGAATGATGGAGTCCGAAAATAATCTAGTTGAAGAAATAGATTTGTTAAGTGTAACTACAACAATGGAAGCGGGTATCGACATTGGTTCACTTACTGCTGTAATGATGGGAAATGTGCCTCCACAACGTTTTAATTACCAACAAAGAGTCGGTCGTGCAGGTCGTAGAGGTAGCCCCGTTTCCATTGCTTTAACCATTGCTAAGGGTAATTCACACGATCAAACACATTACAATGAATCGCATAGAATGGTGTCATCAACGCCATCAGATCCTTATTTGGAAATGAATAGAGAACAAATTTTATTAAGATTTGTAAATAAAGAAATTTTAAATAAAGCCTTTTCAACTTTAGAAGTTAATTCTAAAAGTGTTCATGGAAATTTTGGGAAAGATTGGGATTGGAAAAATAATAAGACAGCTATTGATAAATACATTTTAACTAATAAACCTGAAATTCTAGATATAATTAAAGTATTCAAGATTGGAACAAAATTGTTAGAATCTGAAGAAAAAATATATGACCAACATGTTTTAAAACTTATTGAGAACATTGATAAAGCGTGTGATGATAAAGTGAATTTCCCACATGAAGATTTAAGCGAAAAATTGGCAAATGCAGGTTTGCTACCAATGTTCGGTTTCCCTACTCAATTAAGAAATTTATACACAAAATATCCTGATAAATTAAACACAACTAATATCGTGTCAAGAAATTTGGGACTTTCTATTTCTGAATTTGCTCCTGGAAGTGAAATCGTTAGAGATAAGGTAGTCCTAAAAAGTATTGGGGTGATTGATTATAAAAATAAAAATGGTCGTGTAGTTCCCCACGATGGCAGAGGGCTTAGTGAAAATGATATATACACCTGTACAATTTGCAAAACAATTTACACTAAATTACCAGATAATTTTAAATGTACACAATGTATCCAAGGTATTGTCACCAAGATTAACGCAATAACACCAAAAGGTTATTTGGTTGAGTACGATAGTAATATAAAAGATTTTGATGGTCGATTTGAATTCAATGCAAGAGCTGGTGAAGTCACTTTAGATCCAAACTCGGATTTAAAGAAAAAAGTAAATTTAAAAAACATATTAATTTCATCTAATATAATACCGGATGAAGGCATAGTACATCAAATTAATGACAATAATGGTGATTTTTTCTTTATGGGTAACATAAAGAATTCTAACGAATGGGTTGTTAAAGAACTGCTTCAAGATAGAAATAAAATTGTCGAAAACGAGCAGAATTATGCGTTGTTAGCGTCAAAAAAAACAGGAGTATTAACCCTTTCTGTCAATGAAGTTAATAATCAATTAGAATTAAATAATAATGATGTTTTTCAAAAAGCTATTTTCCTTTCTTTTGGTTACTTGATAAGAAAATCTATTTGCCATTCATTAGATATTGAAAGTAATGAATTTAATATTGGTTACAGAATTTCTCCTCAATCAAGGAATCATGAAGTTTTTATCGTAGAAACAGCCGAAAACGGTGCCGGATATACAAATTTTTTAAATGGAGAAACAGATAAGGATAAGGCAAATGAAGTTTTTATTTCTAATCTACTTTCTAATGGAGTTATTTATCAAGGTTTAATTAAAGAAGATCATATAAGCTGTTTTTCTTCTTGTTATGATTGCTTGAGAGATTATTACAATCAAAATCATCATAATTTACTCAACTGGAGATATGCTTTAGATTTAGCTAGACTTTGCAGTGATAATGAATCTGTGATGAATTATAGTCAAGAATATTGGCTATCGTTTTTTGAAGACTATTTAAGTAAATTAATTGAAAATAAACTTAACGCAAAATTGGAATTTCAAGAGAATAATTATATTATTTTACATCATGATGGAGCTAAATCTCTAGTTACACATCCTTTATGGAGTGACTTTTATATTCAATCTTTGATAGGGCATAATAATTATAACTTATTTAATCCTATGGATTTTTAAAAAAAGTAAAAAGTTAATAAAAATATTGTAGGTTACGGTTTTCCTCAAATTACATTAGATTGCTTTATTGTATATTTACCCATAATACATTATTTCTGAAAATAATGATAATCTTACATACTATTAAATTCAATAAATGAGCCTAAATACACAAAGCTTACAACCCATTATCAACTTCATTTGGACCGTTGCCGATGATGTTTTAATTAATAAGTTTCTCGAAAACCAATACCAAGATGTAATCTTACCCATGACCGTTTTACGTCGTTTGGATTTGGCTTTAGAACCATCAAAAGACAAAGTGCAAAAAACCTTTGACGATTTCAAAGATAAAATAGACAACCTTTCGGGTTTATTAACCAGTGAGCAACACGGTTCAGGTCTAGCATTTTACAATACTTCCAAATACACCATGAAGAAGTTGTTGGCTGACCCAAAAAATATTGATGACAATTTTCTGGATTATCTAAACGGATTTTCAGAAAATGTCCAAGACATTATTACAAAATTCAAGTTTAGAAATCAGCTGGAAACCTTTGAGAGTACAAACATCACATTTTCATTGATTGAAAAGTTTTGCAGTCCTAAAGTAGAATTAAGCCCGGATAAAATTTCGCCTATGGCAATGGGTTATATGTTCGAGGATTTGATTAGACGTTTCAACGAAAAAACAAATGCAGCTGCTGGACGACACTTCACACCAAGAGAAATCATTGAGTTAATGACACACTTGGTATATCTTCCGGTAAAAGATAAAATACAACAAGGCACATTTTTGGTGTATGATCCTTGTGCAGGTTCAGGTGCCATGCTAACGCAATCAAAATTATTCGCCACAAATCCAGAAGGGGAAATAAAATCAAAGGCTTCTTTTCACTTATACGGTCAAGAAAACACTGGTGAAATGTACGCTACTTGTAAATCAGATATGTTGTTGAAAGGAGAAGACCCTGATAAAATAAAGTTTGGTTCTACGTTAAGTGAATATGGTTTTGATCCTGATTTAAAATTCAATTTCATGCTTACTAATCCCCCTTATGGCACTAGTTGGAAGCAGGACATTGATAATTTAAATGTAAGTAGCACCAAGAAAGTAGAAATTAACGACAAACGATTTAATTTACCTATTAAAAATTTTAAAGGAGATTTAGAAACCACTTGCTTAACTTCTCGTAGTAATGATGGACAATTAATGTTCATGCTACACATGTTGTCTAAAATGAAAGATCCTAAGGATGGTGGTAGTCGCATAGCATCAGTTCATAACGGTTCGGCTTTGTTTACTGGTGATGCGGGTTCAAGTGAAAGTGGCATTAGACAATATATTCTTGAAAATGATTTACTCGAAGCTGTTATTGCATTACCATTAGATATTTTCTATAACACTGGACAACCAACTTACATTTTGATACTTTCTAATAATAAAGATAAGTTTAGGGAAAATAAAGTACAATTAATAAAAGGTGATTCGTTTTATAATAAAATGACTAAAGCTTTAGGGAACAAAAAAAGTGAACTTACAAAAGATCATATTGATTCAATTGTTAATATGTATTTGAATAATGAAATTAATGAGTTTTCTCAAATATTTTCAAATAAAGAGTTCGGTTATTATTCATTAAAAGTTAAACATTCTAATAAAGATTTTGATGAAGATGTGGAATTTAAAGATGTGGAATTTATCCCATTGATTAATGAGATTGATAAATACTGTAAAGAAGAAATCCTTAAATATACTCCAAATGCAAAACCTGATTTAAAGTCCATTAAAATTGGTTATTCAATAAATTTTTTAGAATATTTTCATAACGAAGATAGTTATAGGAATCTAAATGAAATAATTGAAGACATAGAAATATTAGAAGCAAAAAGTAATGGTTTATTAAATGCTTTATTAAAATGAGAAAAAGAGAAAAATTAAAATTAACAAACATTTCTTTAATAGCGGAAATGCCTATAGGATGGGAAATAAAGAAAGTAAAACATGTTCTATATGAAATTTCTAATAAATCAGAATCTGGATTAGAAGATTTGTTATCACTTTCACAATATACTGGTGTTGAGCTTAAAAGAGATAAGAAGAAAAATGAAAATGATAATTTAACAAATGCATCTTCTTTAATAGGATATAAAATTGTTAAGATTAATCAATTAGTTAATAATATTATGTTGGCATGGAATGGTTCAATGGCAATTTCTAATTATGAGGGAATTATTAGTCCTGCTTATTGCATTTATGAATTTAGAAAAGATTATAATCCCAAATTTTTCGAGTATCTTTTTAAAACAGAAACTTATAAAGCAGAATTTAAAAGAAAATCAACTGGTATTATTGAAAGTAGGTTGCGTTTGTATTCTGATAAGTTTTACAATATACATTGTGTTGTACCTTCTTTAGAAGAACAAAATAAAATAGTTGAGTTCATTGAATTTAAACAAAAACAAATTCAAAATTTAATAAAGTATACTAATGTCATTTTTGGTAAAACGAATCCAAAAACTGGATTACTTAAAGAATATATTAATACCTTAATTTTTAATCTTGTTACAGGTAAAATAGATGTTAGAGATTATGAAATACCTGAGTTAAATTTCGAAGCTAATGAATTGGAAAAATTTAATTATTTAAATGAAGAAGAAGAAGAACTAGATAAGGTAGAAGAAGATAGTGAGGGAATGGAAATAGAGTAAATTAAGATGAAAGAATTAGTTTTTAGTATAAAAAATATTTTCAGTACCGATCCCAGCGAAGGGTGTTTGGGGCAATATGATGCTGGAAAGTACCATATTCCTGCATACCAGCGAGGTTACAAATGGGCATCTAAAAAACCTACCGATGCCATCCAAATCCTTATGACCGATTTATGGGAAGCCTTCGTTAGTGCAAAAAACAGCAGCCGTAAAGAGTATTATATGCAATACATTACGGTAAAAAAGATAAATAAAGAAAAACATTTAGAAGTAATAGATGGACAACAACGACTTACCTCTTTTTCTATTTTACTTTCAGTTATTGCTTTAATTTTAAAAAGCCAAAAAAATATTGCCAAAGGAAAATTAGATTATGCCATCCGAGAAGATTTCTTCAAGAATTATATCTACGACAACGGCAAACTAGAAATATTCTTGGCTGCCAATTGGCATAATGAAACCGGTATTAGCATCAATGGAAATAACATTAATAAGCAAGATATTTTTTACCTACACAGTGCCGCACAATATATTCATACTTTTTTAGAACCAGAACAAATTCAAACAGAATTAGATGAATTCAATAAATTTATTCTCAACTATGTAAAAATCATTGTCAACGAAATAGAACCACACATTGACAGTGAACGCGTTTTTAGAAACCTAAACAGCAACAAAGTAGGACTTACAGAAGCAGAACTGATCAAAGGCTTATTGCTTACCAAAGCGGCACGCACAACCTCAGAACAAGTAAAGCAAAAACATTATAGAGAAATACTTGAAATAAGAACCGCTCTAGGAAGACAATGGGATGAAATAACAACCTGGGTTAATGATAAAAAAGTAAAGCACTTTTTCTTTTCAAATGACAATAAATCCATTGACGAAAAAAGCTTTAACAAAACCATTAGCAAAGAATTTCAAAACACAAAAGATCCAATAACGCATCAAAAAGCATTGTTATTACTATTACTTTCTATGACATTTCATAAGGACACTGACATAAAAGACAATCAATATCTTTTGTTCAATTATTTTCATAAAGAAACCAAAAATAATGATGCCAGTTTTCAACTATTACTGAAATTAAAAGAAATTTATTCAATACTAAAAGATTGGTACCAAAAGGATTCTGTTTTTAACTTAATGGGGTATCTCTTTTTTGAGGAAGGAAGCCGATTAAATAAAATCAGTTTTGTTAGCAAAAACCTCTATTTATCTAAAGAAGAACTATTGGCTAACTTAATAAATGAAAGAAATAAACTTCTACTATCAGATTTAAACCTACTTAAATATGGCAGTGAATACAATATTGACATTCATAGGGTTTTATTAGCATTGAGCGTTTTTGAAACTGTCAAAGAAAAAACTGAAATACGGTTTGATTATTACAATTTTAGAAAAAATAACAAATGGTCACTTGAGCATATTTTCCCTCAAAGTCCGGAAGGAATGTGGCGTGGTAAAGTTCAAATACTATCTGAAGAAGAAAAATCAGATATACTAAAAATGATTGGGGAAGACTATGAAAATATTGAGGAAGTAAAACGAGTATTGCTTTTACCTGAAAGAACCGATGATGAAAAGGAAGTGTATTACAAAGCTTTGCAAAAAACCTGGGTAAATAATTTAGGAAATATGAGTTTATTGGCACTTCCAGACAACAGTTCTAATGGATGTGCTATGTTTAAATTAAAAAGAGATAATGTCAATGAAATGATTCAAAGTGGCAGCTTTGTTCCTAAACATACATTTGAAATATTTAATAAAATTAATGTCAATTCAGATAGCATAATTAAATGGACCAATGACGATGCAATAAAACATTTTAAGTACATAGAAAATGTAATTACCAAACTCAGAACAAATAACTAATAATGAAACCAGGAAAATATACTATAAAAGAGTTATTTGTCAATCGTGAGGTAGAACAAATTGTTATTCCCGAAATTCAGCGAGATTATGTTTGGAAAAAAGAACAGGTTGAAGGATTGATGAATTCATTATTGAGTGATTATGTAAAGTTTGATACTGAAATAATTAATGTTACTGCGGATAACGAAGAAATCAAAAACCTATTCATTAATTACTATAAAAAACAACAATACGCCTCTAATATTGGGTTTATTTATGCCTATAATGATGCTGAGTACAAAGGGAAATATTTTTTAATTGATGGACAACAAAGAGTAACAACTGTCTATCTTTTATTGTTGAATTTATTTATTGCAACAGATGATAAGGCAGATTTCGAAAAAAAATATTTTAAGGATAGTCAGCTAAAAATTGACTTTAAGGTTAGAGAAAGTTCACACGATTTCTTTAAAAATTTCATTCGTTTTTGTTTAGATAATGATTTTGAGGAAACAATTGATTTTAATGCCGATTTCAACAAAAAATTAACTACTCAATATTGGTATTACAGTGAGTACGCTAATGATAAAACTATACAATCCATAATCAATAATTATGTTGTAATAAATAACTTCGTTCAAACCAAAAGCCTAAACTCAAAAAACTTTTTAAACTACATACTGGACTATGTGGATTGTTGGTATTTCGATACTAATATCAGCGAACAAGGAGAAGAATTATACATTTATATGAATGCTCGTGGTGAGCAAATTCAGAATAACGAAAACATAAAAGCCGATTTATTAGGAGCATTAAAAGAAGTAGATGTTGAATTAGTTTTTAATAGAGAAGATTATGAAGGCGAAAAGAGTGTTGACGGAATAAAAAAATATTGGGGTAAAAAATGGGAAGATTGGCAAGACTTTTTTTGGGTCAATAAAGGAACCAATGATAATGCTGATAATGGGTTTAATGAATTTTTAAAATGTATTGCAGGCTTAGAGCAATATCTTGTAAAAATTGAAAATCCAAAAGCGGAATTCTCCAGTATTTACGAATTGATTAAGTTGCCAATACTAGAAAAACATATTAATAATTTCGAATGGATTATTAAAAATAAACTAAGCTTTTCAAATAACTACACCTATTCAGCTTGGATAGATAAAGGAATTACCGAATTTTGGGATTTATTTAATTATAAAACAACAGATTGGTTTATAGACTATGGAGATGATAAAAAAGCGATAGAACTAAACAGAATGGCTTTTATTTGGCCAATATTTTACTATTTAAATAAGAAAGAAAACAATAAAGATATTGAAGAAGCCTTTAGAGTAATAAGATTGTTTTATGTTAGATTAAACAATAACATCAGAGCAGTAAAAAGTGTAAAAGGATTAATAGAATACATAGTTCGAAATGGAGTTTGGGACAACAACAAATTAGAATTACAAGAATTGATTTCTATTCAGCCATTAGATGACGAGGAGGAATCAAAAAATGTCAAGACATTTTTAAAAGAAGAAATACAAAAACATACTTTTTTAAGAAATCAATCAGCAGATGAAATAAGACAAATTGAAGAAATAATTTGGGAAATTGAAGACCATCCTATCAACTTGGAAGGGAAAAACCTCAAGAATCAAAATATTACACATTTAGTTGACTTTAATCAACCTCTAGAGATAAATGATTTGATGTTGATAAATACAAAATTTCACGAATTGTTTCCAATTAACACTAATGAGAAAAAAGGATACAAAGATTTCAAATCATTACAGTCAGCTTTATTACATTTTGGAGAATTTAAACACAGAGTAAGTCCTTATTATTTAGAGAACTACGATTATAAGAACTGGGGAAGAATAGTTAGAAATATAGATGGTAATGCCTTTGAATTATTTTTTAATTATTTCAAAAATAGTGCTTTAAAAATCAAAGAGATTTTAAAAAATAAGGAAAAAGAATTTTGTAATAACAACATTACTTTAGTAAAACAGATAAGCTCATTAAATGAGCAACTAATAATATATGCTTTAATTCTGGACATTAATATTTGGCAAAACGGAGGTCATATAGCTATTAGGCATTGGGATAATCAAGATGGCTTATTTCTAAACTCTAAAGATATTTTTAATTTGCAAAGTAACTTCATCAGTAGAAATACTAAACTGTGGGAATTAGCACCTGAAGAAATTAAAAATAAAATAATAGAAACGACAACGGCATCAGAACTATACAATAACATTTTGAAAGATGAGTAAACAAACCGACACTACCGAAAAAGGACTTGAAGCACATATTGCTCAATATTTGGTTGATGAAAATGAGTATGTTCAACGTGAAAATATATCGTATGACAATGTCAATTGTATAGACAGCGAACTATTGTTTCAGTTTTTAGAAACCTCGCAACCCAAAGCGATGGCAAAATTAAAGCAATACCATAAGGAGCTATACAAACAAAAAATCATAAAACGCTTTAACGACCAAGTACAGGCAAAGGGAATTATTGAGGTACTCCGCAAAGGAATTACGGATGGCTTTACAGATACCAAATTGCAATTGTTTTACGACAAACCAGTTTCAGCATACAATACAACTGCTAATACGTTGTATCAAGCCAATGTGTTTTCAGTAATGCGTCAAGTGTATTTCTCACCATCCAATAAAAAATCATTGGATTTAATGGTGTTTATTAATGGTATTCCGGTTGTTTCCTTTGAGTTAAAAAACGAGCTGACCAAACAAAATGTTGAACATGCAATAAAGCAGTATAAAGAAGATCGTGACCCAAACGAAGAATTATTTCGTTTAGGCAGGTTAATGGTAAACTTTGCAGTTGATACAGAAGAAGTTTGGATGTGTACCCATTTGAAAGGACAAAAGTCCTATTTTCTGCCATTCAATAAAGGAAACAATAATGGTGCTGGAAATCCAAATAATCCTAACGGAATTAAAACCGATTATTTGTGGAAAGAAATACTAACTAAAAATAGTGTAACAGATATTCTTCAAAATTTCTGCCAGTTAATTACCGAAGAAAAAGAATATTTGGATGAAAAAGGAAAAACAAAAACACGTAAAGAAAAAAAATTACTTTTCCCGCGTTACCATCAGTTAGTAGCAGTTCAGCTTTTACTAAATAATGCACAAGAAAATGGCGCAGGAAAGAAATATTTAATACAGCACTCGGCTGGTTCAGGTAAATCAAATTCTATTTCTTGGTTAGCTCATCAGCTAGTCGGATTACATAATAAATCAGGAGATTCAAATATTTTTGACACCGTTATTGTAGTTACAGACCGTAAAGTATTAGATGCCCAAATTAGAAATAACATTAAGCAATTTCAACAGGTAAATGGCGTAGTTGAAGCCATTACCGAAGGAAGTAAACAACTCAAACAAGCACTAGAGGAAGGAAAAAAAATTATTATTACGACCATTCAGAAATTTCCATTTATTGTAGATGAAATTGGAGAGTTGCCAGGAATAAACTTTGCTATAATTATTGACGAAGCACATAGCAGTGTTAGTGGTGGCATGGTTAGAAATTTGAACAAAACATTATCGCTTAAATTCAATATTGATGAAAATGAAGATGATGAAGATGAAATAGTTACCGAAGACAATGATACGATAACTGGAGAGGACTTGATTGCATCAATTACAAAATCAAGTAAGCAATTACCCAATGCAAGTTACTTTGCGTTTACAGCTACTCCAAAAAACAAAACATTAGAACTTTTTGGGGAACCATACCAGGAAGGCGATAAAACAAAATTCTGCGCCTTTCATTTATATTCAATGAAACAAGCTATTGATGAAGGCTTCATCAAAGATGTATTACAAAACTATACAACCTATCAGAGTTTCTATGCGCTATTAAAAAGAATAGAGGACGATCCGGAATACGATAAAAAGAGAGCGCAAAAAAAATTAAAAGCGTATGTGGAAAGCCATGAACATGCGGTTAAGAAAAAAGCAATATTAATGATTCAACATTTCCTTGAAAATGTTGTCAGATCAAAAAAAATGGGCGGACTAGCTAAAGGTATGCTAGTAACAAGTTCAAGAGCGAATGCAGTTAAATATAAAAAAGCTTTTGATGATTATTTAAATAAAATAAATAGTCCTTATAAAGCAATTGTTGCATTTTCAGGTGAGATTGATGGACAGACAGAAGTACAACTAAATGGTTTTTCAAGTGCATCAATTCCTAGCGAATTTGAAAAAAGCGATTATCGTTTTCTAATTGTGGCTAACAAATACCAAACTGGGTTTGACCAGCCTTTATTGCATACGATGTATGTAGATAAAAAATTAGGAGGTGTTAATGCAGTTCAAACTTTATCAAGATTGAATCGAAGCCATCCTTTAAAGACAGATACCTTTGTTTTAGATTTTGCTAACACAGCTGAAGAAATTGAAAAGGCTTTCAAACCATATTTCGAAAGCACCATTTTGGGAGAAGCAACTGATCCAAATAAATTATTTGATTTACAAGATGCATTAGATAACTTTCAGGTGTATAGCAGAGAGCAAGTAGAAGAATTCTCAGACAAAATAGTAGCTAATGTTCCAGTGGACCAATTGCATAGTATTCTAGATCAATCTTCTAAAATTTTCAAAGACGAACTAGAAGAAGAACATCAAAATGATTTTAGAGCAAAAGTAAAAACTTATGTAAGGTTATATATTTTCCTTTCACAAATAGTACCTTTTGAGAATCCATACCTTGAAAGATTGTATATCTTTTTAAATTATTTACAAAACAAGTTAGTAGCTGAAACACAAATCGATTTCTCAAAAGGTATTTTAAATAATATTGACATGGATAGTTATCGTTTACAGTTGGAAGCAACAACAAATGTAGTTTTGGAGCAGGGAGAAGATTTAAAACCAATTCCTACTGAAATGAGAGGTGGAGCATCAGATTCAGAAAACGATAGATTATCAAATATTTTGCAAACTTTTAATGATAGATACGGTACCCAATTTGAAGATGCCGATAAAGTGCGTCAAATGGCAGAAAGTATTGCAAACGATGTTGCTAAAAACAATGAATTAATTAATTCTATAAAATTTTCAGACGATCAAAATGCAAGGATAACAAGTGATAAAGTTGTTGGCGAAGAACTGTTAAAACACATTACAACAAACTTCGATTTATTCAAATTGTATTCTGATAATAAAGAGTTTAAAGAGGATTTTTCTGCAATGATGTATGGGGTTGTAAAAGATCTAATTCAAAAAGGCTTTAATAATCCTTCAAGTTTTAGATAAAATAATAAGCTTTGATTTATGCAATAAAATTAAATAGCAAATAAGTACAAAAATAGAATATAATTAAGAATTAGTGAATAAGAGGAGGAGCCGGAGAATACGTTTTTTGGTATAGAGCAATCTAACGCAACATTAAACGCTGTTGTGATGACTGAATTCCAGTTATGCAAGAGATTAGATAACAATTATCTCTGAGCAGAACTGTTATCTCCAGCGCTGAACATAACAGTTCAGTCAGAGATAATATAGCCGTTATAGACTTATAAATAGTTGATGATTTCATTTTCATTGATTTAATTTGTAAAGATATAATAATAATTACCCGACTTGAAGGAGCGATGTTTAGGCATCAATAACGCATGTATTCTTCACCTGTTGTTACAAATGGGTAAAAGCACTGCTTCGTCGTCGACCTCCTCTTTTTTCACTTTAATAATAGAATATGGCAGTCAACAAATTAGTAAAAAAGGAAAAGGATTGGTTTAAACTAAAACGATATCCACATATAGGTAATCCTTTGTTGGCTAAAGACCGTCATGTTTGGATAGAACCATACATCACAAATCCATTAAAAGTAGCAACTCATAATTTTCTGCCTCTTATCCATAAAAAAAGTAAGGTTAGAAAATTCCGTAGAGAATATTGCAACAAATCTGGTGAGCTTCTATTTAACTATAAAAATGGTAAAAAAATAGTCAGAAATGCATCAAAACCAAAAGAAAGAGAATTATACTACGCAGGTCATTTAGACGCTTTAGTTTATAGTTATTATGCTGAGTTATTGACAAAAGAATATGAAACAATTTTATCGGATAAAAACTTAACAGATGTTGTAACAGCTTATAGAAAAATTCCTGTCGAAATAGGTTCAAAAAAACACAAATGCAATATAGATTTTGCAGTAGATGTTTTCAAATCAATCAATGAATACCCAAAAGACAATTTCGTAGCGATTGCTTTTGATATAAAAGGTTTTTTTGACAATCTTAATCACAAATTGTTAAGAGATAAATGGAAAACCATACTTGGAATACACGATCAACCTTTACCCGACGACCATTTCAATGTATATAGAAACATCACTAGATTCAGTTACATTGATTTGGTTGATATTTTTCAAGAATTTCAAAATCGAATTTTTGTAAAAACTACAGCACAAGGAAAACCAACAATAACAAGAAAGAGAGTTTCGAAAATCAAGTACCTAAAAAAAGGAAATGCAATTGCTTTTTGTACAAAGGATGAGTACTTAACAAAAAGAAAAAGTCTTGTCAAAAAACAAAGATTCGTTAAAGATGATACTGGTAATACAATTACTAAAGATTTTGGAATTCCTCAAGGTTCTCCAATAAGTGCTGTATTAGCAAATATTTATATGCTTGATTTTGATAATGAAATAAACAAATATCTTGAAAGTATTGGTGGTATTTACCGTAGATATTCTGATGATATGGTAGCAATTTGCCCATTAGATAAAAAAGATGATGTGATTAAAGAGTTTGCTGATAAAATACAAACAAGTTGTCTAACAATCCAAGACAAGAAAACTCAAATATTTCATTTTGAACGACAAGCAATAAATTTAAGATGCGGTCAGGAATTTGCAAATGGAATAAATTATAATAAGAATTTTATTTATTTAGGGTTAGAATTTGATGGAACTGTCACTAAGATAAAGTCAGCAAGTATCTCAGGATTCTATCGTAAGATGAAGCGAACCATCAAAAGAGGTAAATATTTCTCAAACAAACCTCTAAAAAAATATTCAGGTGAATTATTCAAAGCAAGATTATTAAAAAGATTTTCATATAAAGGAGCTAATAGAAGAAACAAATATCTTTGGAATGCATCAAAGTCTTATTTTGAGATAACACAGCATTTTGATTGGGGTAATTTTATTTCTTATGCAAAAAAAGCACAGAAAATTAAGTTTCCAAACAAGATAAAAAGTCAAACTAAAAGACATTGGAGTAAGTTAGAAAAACTACTAAAAATATAATTTTTAAGCCAAATAAATATGAGTTTAGAAATACTACATAACAGAGCAGAGCACACACACGAGAATGAACAATTCAGAAGGTGTGCATTAGAATTACAAAGAGTTTTTTCTCAAAGAAATTGGGATGGAGTACTTATAGGAAATCCGTTCAATGATAACTTTCACAGGTTTAGAGCAGATGCAATTTTGTGCTATAATCATGGTTTAATTTTAATTGATTTCAAAGATTATCAAGGTATTATTAACCTACCTCCAAACGATGAAGAATTTCAAAGTGCAAAATGGTATTCAGAAAGTAGTATCGATAAAAGCAGAATTGAAATAAAAGCAGGCTCACGTTTTATAAATCCTTTTAGACAGTTAAAGGCATATCGAGAGGCATTTTATGAAATTATAGAAAAGAATATTTATTTAAATGGAAGTATTAATGCATCACGAGTTGCAATAGCTAATATATTTTCAGGACCTGTAGAAGTTGTAAATAATATACCAGGTAGTTTAAGATATTACAAGTTAGTTCAAGAATCAGAATTGACTACATTTTTATACGATTTTGCGAGTGAGAATAAGTTTACTCAAGAAATTGCCGGTGCTTTAAAAGTAATTTTTCCAGCCAGTAAATGGGAAGAAGTCAGTTTACAAATTCCAGTATCTACAAAAGAGGAGAACATTCATGAGATTGAAAAAGAAGTAGAAATTGAATTGACTAATTTTTTACAAGATGAAAATAATGGTGTTTTTGTTTTAGAATCTATGGATGTTCAAAGTCGTGATAATTGGATGAAATATTTAATTACAGAAACAACCAACTTTGGAATTCCACAAATAGAACTTTGGGGACATTCAGCAAGAATTTGCAAGAAAATCACTGATAGAACCAGAAATCAAGCAGATAGTATTTATAAAGCTATTTATGGTGGAAACAACCAAACAAACAATGAAGAAGAGGATGAAAACGAAGATAGTGCAGAATCAAAACTTCTTGAAATAATTCCAATAAAATCAAATGAATATATTGATGAAAAGGCATTAATAATTATTCATGAAGCACACCTTGTAAACAGAAGTTTAAATCAGTCGGAATTATTGCGTTTTGGCAGTGGGAGATTATTAGAGGATATTTTTAAGTTTTTAAATCTTGAAAAAAACACTAGAAAAATTATTTGTATTGGAGATCCTTATTCATTATCATTTGGTAAAAATGAAGATACAGCTTTAAATATAGACACATTATCAGAGCTTTTTGAAGGTAGTATTAAACACTACAGAAGCCCCCTTGAAGAAACTGCTACTAATGGGATTTCAAACTTACGTTACTGTATGGCAAATAGTATTGAAAACACCATTTTCAATCAGTTGAAATATAATTGGAATGAAAATAATTTAATCCAAATCAGTAAGCCTGAAATTGAAAGTAATCTGAAAAAATGGTTTAGTCAGCCTAAATCTTCAGAACCAAAAGAAGCAGTTCTCATGTATTCTAAAAAAGATGCAAAGACTACTAATTTGTGGATTAAAAATAATTGTTTAAACAACGGGAAAGCACTTGCTAAAGGTGATTTATTAGTAGCAAATAACAATGTTACAATTCCAGATGATACAGGATTTAACCAACCTAAAAAAGTAATTAATGGAATGTATTTTTCGTTAAATGAAATTAAATCTTCGGTAAATATTTCAATTACAATCAAACAAAGTCCAATACCTATAAATTTAAACTTCATTAATATAAATGTTAAGTGTTTGAGTTTACAAGGAACTCCTGATACCGATATATGGTTACTAGAGAATTATTTCATTAGTGATGATGGACTTTCAAATAATGAAAAAATAGCATTTCGAGTTTTTGTAAATAACAGGCTAAATGATTTTAAAAAGGAATTTCCATTTATTGATAGTGAGGAATTTAGAAATTTAAAACTAGATACTGAATATATTAATCTAACCAAAGAAGAAAAAGAAGCTTTAGAAATTATCGCAAAAGAATACAATTTACCTAAGGATAAAAAAACTAAAATAAGTACTTCTGATAAAGTAAGAAAACAAATATTACCAAGATACTACTCTAAATTTAATAGAAGACTTTCAAATCTTTTAAGAGAAAAAGATGTACTTGTAAATGCAGTATTTATGAATTATGGTTGGGCTTTGACTGTTCATAAAGGATTAGGGTCTTCTTTCAAGGAAACAATAATAAACACTAATCAAGGGGAAAGCAAAGGAATTAATAATGCAGAATATTTTAGATGGCTATATACAGCAATAACAACAACAGAAAACTTTGTTTATGTAGTCAATCCAAAAGAAATTAATCCATTTCAAGATTGTGAATTTAAAGACGAATTAAATAAGACGAATCAAAATAATAATGCAACAAATAGTCTTTTGAAATTTCAAAACTATGAATTAAAATATGTTGGCTCCGAAAAATTAGAAGAAGTTACCAATGAAAATGTAATTGGAGCAATTGATTTACTAACAAACCAATTAGAGTTAAAAGGATATATACTTAAAAACGTTCAAAAAAAATCAGATCATTTAACTAAAATTATTTTTTCTATTCCTCAAGCTATTGACAAGAATTGTATTTTGAATATTGATAATAAAGGAGAAAGAGACCAATTTTCAGTAAGTAATGTTAGAATTGATAAGTTAGAAAATGATGATAAAAGCATGATTGAAGAACTTATTAAAAATCTATTTACTACTGATGTAAATCAAAGTCAGAACAACTCTTTAGAAAGTATTAAGGATTTTAGAAAAGATATTTACTCAAAATGGTTTAATAAATTAAAAGAAAATAATTTCAAACTTAAATTAGAAAAAAGCCATAACAATCACGATATTTTCATGGCTGTAAATAGTTCAGATAAGATAAAATTTCAAGTATGGTATGGAACAAGTGTTTCGCAAAAAACGAAAGGATTTATTAATTCAATTATTGTAACTGAAAAAACAAAAGAAGATTTGGGAGATAAATTAAAATCTTGGTTGATGTAATGGATACAAGAACAGTTTTCGAATTAAGAAGAGAAGGAAAAATACAAGAAGCTCTTGATATGGCATTAAAACTCTATCAAATTGACCCACATGATAGTTGGACTCAAAATGCTTTGGCATGGCCATTAATAGACCTGTGTAAATTGGCATTAAGTCAAAATAGTCTAAATCAGGCACAACAATATTTTAATGAATTGATTGCAATAAATTTTACTGATATTGATGATATTATTAGTAATCAAATAGCATTTTTAAAACCTAAAATTGACATAAATTATACTAAAATTCAAGAATCTGACAATTTAAGTAAAAATGGTAATCATAAACTTGCTTTAAGTAATATGAAAGCAATGTTAGCTAACAATGAGTTACTTGAAGTCCATCACGAAGCTTTCGGTTGGGTTATTTATCGCTACATCAAAGCAGAGGAAAATAATATCCCTTCAGTAGAAGTACGTTCGTTGATGAGAGATTATATGAATCTAAAAAACGAAAAAACATCACTGTTACATTCAATCTTTTTAAATTTTGCTTTGCATTTTTCTAAAGAACATTCCGACTTTAATCTATATAACTTTTTTTTACTTTGGGATCCGAAAAATCTACGAAGAGAAGATTTATATGAAAGTCATAATGATGGTAAAACGTATCCATCTTTAATTTCTAGAATATTTAGAGAATTCATTGATAAAAAGTCCCAATTAGATATTAATGTTTTAATAGAAAAAGTCCCAAGCCTTTCAGCTATAAAGATATTAGATTTACTTAGAGACCCTTTTTATTGGAAGATTTATAGTGCTGATAAAGAATATAGAAAAGAAGAAGTTTGGAAATTTTATGACGAATACAATGCACTTTTTAAAGGGCAAATTGGTTCAGAAATACATTCAAAAATTTTGAACTCAGCAATGTTTTCAATGAATGAAAATGAAGAATGGAGATTTTTAAAATTTTTTGAAAATTGGAATCCAGAAAATTTTATTGAAAGCGATTGGAAAGAAGTTAAAAAAGAAGATAAAGTTTATAAACCAACAGCAATAAAAGCTTTAAAAAAAACATTTGAACTTATTAAAGCTGGAGGGAATTTTAATAATTTAGAATTATTGATAAATGCTTTTAAAACTGCAATTTCAAAATTTCCAAAAGACATTTGGATTAAAAGAGAATATGCAATTTTATTAGCTAAAAATCATAATTCAGAAGAGGCAATTCAAATTTATAAAACGCTAATTCTTGAATTAGGAGACCAAGCTTATATGTGGCACGAATTTTCACAATTTTTAGAAGATCGCGATTTAGATTTAACTGTTGGAATGTTATCAAAAGCTATTCGCTTGCAAAATGATGAAAGCTTTTTAGGAGATATCAGATTAGATTTGGCTGATAACTTAATTAAACTGAATAATATTGAGGAAGCTGGCATTGAACTTAATATTTATGAAAAAAATAGAGTGCTAAAAGGTTGGAAGTTATCTGAAAAATACCATTTGCTCCATTCATTGGTAAAAGATAATAGTACTGAAAAATTAGATAATTCTAAACTATATAATGAGAAAATAAAATTAGCTGAAGATTTTGCATATCAAGATATCAAATGGACAGAATTAGTGCTGACTGAAAAATGGAAGAATGATAAAAACAAAGAAAAACTAAATTTTACTAATGGCAACCTAATTGATTTATCGGTAAGTACCAATCGTTTTAACATATTGAGAAATGCACAAATAGGCGAAATCATAAAATTTAAACTTCATAATAAATTAGTCGAAGATAAAATTAAAATAAATCATTTCAAGTATGATTATATTCCACTTATTGCTGAAAAATCAGATAATGCAAAATGGAGTATTTTGGAAGATGTAATTGCAATCGTAGATTACATAAATATAGAAAGAAAAATTATTCATGCTATTTCAAGTGACAATAAAGAAATGTTTTTTCCAGACGGAAATTTATCTTTAGTAATTGGAGATTTTATTAAAGCCAAAAAATTTCAAAAGAAAATTAAAGAAGAAATTAGGGTTGAATTAAGAGATGTACATAAATGCCAGAAAAATGATATCATTGAAAATTTCACAAAACATTTGGCAGTTGTGGATAGCATAAATAATGAAAGACAATTGTTTCATTACGTAGTTAATAATAGAGTTGAAGGAATTGTTAGATTCAATGAGACGCAAATTTTACCAAGTGTGGGTGATTTTATTCAATTGAGATTGGTACATAAATTGGATAAAAAAAGAAATAAAATTTCGTATAAATATATTGAAATAGAAAAAACAGAAGAAACTTCTTCTACTTTAAGAAAGGAAATATCAGGTTTGCTAAAATTGAAATATAGAAAATATGGATCATCTATCGATTGGGAAGATTTGGAATATGAAGATCAAATAGATTTAACTCCTGATTTTGGTTTCATTGAAGATTATTATGTACCTAAAGAGATTATTGAACATAGCAAAATAGATCAAAATTGTAATGTTGATGCAAAAGTTGTTTTCAATGGTGAAAGATGGAAAGTATATGAGTTAAAGAAGAAAAATATGGTCTAAATTATAGTCTATAAATTCATTACCTCATTCACCTGCACAAAAATTGCTCCTAGTCCAAGTATTCCTAGCATCAATTCTTTGTTTGCTTCATTTCGCTAATTTCATTTTAAGAAAGCAATATTGATTAAAAATTGTTTTTTTAAATCTATTAATTTTTTATTTTTATTAAGTCGTTAAAATCGAAGAAGTTAAACTTTTTTACATTAGTGCACCATATAACTCTAAATTCAGTATTTTTGCATAGTGAAACAGTCAGTAAACATAGCAACAGTTTTTCCCAAACACTTATTTTGGGATATGGATCCTAGTAAACTTAATCTTTCTAAAGATAAGTCTATTATTATCCCAAGAGCTTTGTTTGCAACAACTCCAGATACATTTGAAACAGATATTCAAAAATTAGAGACACTATATTCTGCTAAAGATATTGTTAAATACTTAAAATTAACAACAGAGAATATCAGTAACAAAGTTTGTATCAGTGTTGCAAAAAGATACAATGTAAAGCCATTTCTTCGTTTTTCGCTATAATTTATGAAGGCAGTTACTCCAGCAATAATTAAAGCCATTATAGAATTACAAACATTACCAACAGTATCAAAATTTACTTTAGGTGGTGGTACAAATCTAGCATTACAATTCAATCATAGAGTTTCTGATGATATTGATTTCTTTTACGATGGTATAATTGGCAAAGAAGGATTTAAAAATATCGAAAATGAAGTCAAAAACTACTTTGGTACAAAAGCAAAAAGCTTTGACGATCCTTGTGATATTAATGACCAATATTGCTTTCTGCGTTTCTTTCTTGATTTAGAAGATGGTGTAACCATAAAAGTGGAAATGCTTCAAAATATGAAGAATTTGTTCGAGGTAGAAGTAAATCAAGGAATAAGTTTACTTTCAAAAAGAGACATTGGTTTATTCAAATTAATCAGCACCTCAAACCGTTCTACCAAAAAAGACATTTATGATTTAGACTTCATAACCGATACAATTTCACTAATCGATTTATATGAAGACTTAAAAGTTAAAACACTTAAATTCAACAAAGAAGAAGATAAAACAATATTTGATTTAAGTAAGAACAAAACACCTATTGACAATCCAGAATTATTATTAAAATTTGATGATAATTCCGATTATTCAAAGTTTCCATCACACACAAACGATACAATACAAATCATCGAGGGAAGCAAAACTTGGATTGAAGCAAAAATAAGTTGGCGTTCAAAAGTAAGACGACTGTACAGCTATTTAGGCAAAGATTTCCCTGGACCAAAAGGAATAAAAATTAAATAAATCATTATCTCATTCAGCTTCACAAAATCCTCGTTTAGTCCAAGTGTTCCTAAACTCACATCTTTGTTTGCTTCATTTCGTTAATTTCATTTTTCAAACAACATTTTGTACCTTTAATTCAATCTTTTAAAGAGGTGTTTTTTTATGGAAACTAACGAATTAACTAGAAAAGAATTATATGATATAGTATGGTCAACGCCAGTATCAAAGCTAACTCAAGAATATGCACTTTCAAATGATGGCATTAAAAAATTGTGTAAGCAATTTGAGATTCCTATGCCTGATGGTGGTTATTGGTCAAAACTCAAATTTAATAAACCGTTTAAAAGAGAGGAACTACATCCAATATCCAATGAAGTGGATAAAATTGTCTTGACAATAAGAGAAGAGGGGAATCCAGTAAATGTTGACCAAACTCCATTAACCATAAGAACCAAAGAAATTGAGAATGATTTAAAAGCGCCATTAGTAGTTCCCGATAAAATAGAAAAACCAGACATATTAACCATTCAAACCAAGGATTATTGGAATGAAAGTAAAGGGAACGTATTTTATGATAAATACAAAAAGTTACATTATCCAATCAGAGTAGGTGATAAGCATCGTGAAAGGTCATTACGTTTTATGGATACACTTACCAAATTGTTGCGTTATAGAGGTCATACTATAGCTAAAGAAAATCATGATACTTGTATCTTGATCGATGGTATTTATATTGATTTTGACTTACGGGAAGCAACGAAAAGAATACCTGCCACAACACCGCATGGTTTTTCAGAATATATTCCAACGGGTGAGTTAATATTAAAAATCGGTAAATATTCAGGAGAAAAAGAATGGCGTGACGGAAAAGTAAAAATCGAAGAACTTTTAGCTCGGATAGTTGCGAAACTTGAAATCTATGCCCAAGAAAAGAAAAAGCAAGAAGAAGCATCACGTTTATGGAGATTGCAATATGATTCCGAATTAAAGCGTAAGGAAGAAATCAAAAAACGCAAAGACGAAGAAATCACCAAATTCAATAAATTGGTTGCACTCTCAGAGCAACACAACAAAACAATTTTAATTCGGCAATATATTGAAGCCGTAAAACAACATGCAGTTAATACAAATAGCCTAACACCGGAAAAGCAAGAATGGATAAAGTGGGCAACTGATAAAGCGGATTGGCTTGATCCATTAATTAATAAACGCGATGATATTTTAGACGCCCAATAAATCAGTATTATATATCAAAATGAAAATAAAAAAGCAACAAAAAAACACTATCACATAAAGTGTTTAAGTTGAAAAGCTAAGGCTCCGATTATAAAACCGAAGCCTTTTACAGTTAGTGATGGTAAAATACCACCCTTAATGCTGAGAGAACAATATCTCCAAAAGTTCTTTAAGAGTTACATGCTTTCCAATATTTATATTTGTCGACTTCGGAACGAACTTGGTTAAGACAAAAAGCAAAAACAGCGGCATCATCTAGGTATCCAATAATTGGGATAAAATCAGGGATTAGATCTATTGGCGATAGCACATACAATAAGGCTGCCCCAATCGCGGCAATAATATACCATGGAACTTCAGTGTATTTTCCGCAGCTGTAATCTTTAATCATTGAAAATAATAATTTAAAATCGTTAAAGAATTTTGCCAATTTACCTTGTTTCTGAAATGTTGACTTTAACTCCTCGCTTTTGTCAAGAATTTTATTAATATCATCCGTTGTAAAATTAGATTGACGTTTTTTGTACTCATTTCTTGCGTCTTCTTCGTTGAAATTTTTCATAGTGTTTCTTTTAGATTGTTTAATTAATTGTATTAAAGGTTGTTTTATTTAATGTATTGATATATAACGTGTTGCGTAACCAGTAAAACTAAAATCAAAATGGGATCGAATTTTATTACCGACAACTATTAATTTGTTTTTTCTCGAAAATTCAAAATCCATTTTTCTTTTAAAATCTATTTCTTCTTCTTGGATTGTTATGTAATGATTCACAAATATTTTGTTTAAGCCAAGTGCTTCTACTGATCCTAGACTTCTTCCGCGGTACATTATTTCCGCTCTTATGTCAATGAAAAAATTACCTAGCCTTGATATTCTCATCGGATTAGCCATTTTGAAACTGATATACGCAGTTTCATTCCCTGTTTTCTCATATATTTTCTTTAACATTATCTTTATTAGGCTTTCTCGTGCCCCTTTCCAATCTACGAAGGCATATAGTCTTCTTTCCTTATGATATATTTGGAATCGCTCTCCTTCTATAGTAATTATGTGCGTAATGCGAGTGTTATATTCTGTCATCATAATATTCTTTAATTTATTGATACTTGTTTTTTACTTTCCATACATACCCTGCTGGTTGATAGGTTTCCGGGATTTGTATAGCATTTTTAATCTCGTTTTTGTTCATATAGTAATTATAGGATTGTCGTATTATTGTGTAAATTGCTATGCTGTTCTTTGGAAATTTTAGTTTGGTTTCCAGATTTAAAAAATCAATCAATTCTTCAACATTTCTTTTACCGTCCTCACCGAGATCCCCTTTAGCATGTTCTAATACTTTTTGATAGATTTTTACCATAGGCATTATATTTTTCCAATTAATACTTTCATTTTAAATTCATCTCCGATTTTTCTTAAATAACATTCCTCAAGAAGCGTTGTCCAGTCTTTATTCAGTCTCGTGTAGATTTCTTCACTGTTTTTAGGAATTTGATTTTTCGAACAGTATTTCTTCAAATTGATAACTTCTTCGGTATTAAAAATTTTATTTACATTAAGGATGTACTGTTTCCATTTTGACCCTAAATGTTTTAAGACTATGATTAGGAGGGCACCTGATAACTCTGCATGTGAATTACTCAACATGAAATCTAAGTCTGATTTTCGTATTGTTGGATCAATTTCCTTTAAAGGAGCATAAGCAACCATTTTTAATCCTTTCCCTTTATCTTTAAACATCATCACTGTGATTAATTTTTCATCACTGAATGTTAATCTCCAAGAAGGGATCTTCTCAATCATTTCTTCAGCATTTTTAAATCCACTTCCTTTATTTATACCTCCACAATCTCTATAAGCTTCCTCTAATAATTGATATACTTCTTTAGAATAGATCTTCTTAATTTGTCTGTCTTCTTCTTTCAGAAATAATACTGTATGTTCCGAATCTCCTGTTGTCTGCATTTTTAAAAGTGTGTTTGTTTCTTTATTGTGAGACAAATTTATGACGGCAATGCACCTCTTTTAATTTTGTTCAGGGGTGTACAATTTCATATTTGTAGAAAGATTTTCTAAGAGAATGGGTGGGTGGAAATAAAAAAATCCCCCAACAAACGCATGTTCGTTGAGGGATTTTAATTCGTGGCCTATATATCCTAAGAAATTGATTTAGGCTTATCCGCTTTTTTTTCTTTTTTGACTTTTTCAGGATTAACTCTATATTTTAAAAAAAGACTTCCTTCTTTAAAAGTAACATTCA
Source organism: Flavobacterium praedii (assembly GCF_026810365.1). Classification (NCBI taxonomy): domain Bacteria; kingdom Pseudomonadati; phylum Bacteroidota; class Flavobacteriia; order Flavobacteriales; family Flavobacteriaceae; genus Flavobacterium; species Flavobacterium praedii. The sequence continues at coordinate 1,476,511 of NZ_CP113948.1, read as the reverse complement.
GTAGGTTAGAACCGCTTTCTGGAGCAACCAACAATTGTTCATTAATTTCAATTTTTTTGTTTTTACAAAAAATATTGTTTGACTTTTCATAAAAATAGTTTGGATTAAAATATACAGTAATTTTTTGTGTTATATCGCCACCCGCAAAAACAATAGCTTCCTCAAAACTATTGTACCCTAAATATTTATTTGTAATACTATTTACATAGTCTTGCTTTTCTTCAGAAGTTCTAAGCGTCAAATTATAGAAATATTTAAATTTAGCACATTTGAAATCAACATTACTTATTACAAATTTATCGTCAATTACATAAGAATAAGCGCTCTTTCCTGTTACGATAATAAATGCAACATCCTTGAGCTCTTTATATAAATCATTTCTATCATTTTTGTTGTTTACCAACAATAGATCCTCTCCTTGGTTAGGCTGCAGAATGAAATTGTTTTTGATTTGTTTTTCTATGTGAAATACAAATTTGAAAAACTTCTCATAAATTTCACATTTTTCTGCAAAGCTTGCTACCGGTAAAATATGGTGGTGCGTGTTTAATTTCACTAAACGATTAATTTCACTACAGTATTTATAGTAATAAGTATTGAATGCCTCTCTATTGGCAGCGTATAATTCAAGAATAATACTGTTCTCTGGTTCAGTTTCTTCTCTTATTACTAATGAAATTTTATCGTGATCAATATCACAATATAATCCTTCCCTAAATAGATCAAATGTTTTCATTTCACCTAAATAATTATTAAACTGAGCCTGAATGTCTGATAGTATTATTTTTGAAGGCAATAATTTGTGTTTCCATTTTAATATGATACTGTTAGTTTTATCATAATAATTAAAAGAGTCTTTTAATTCTGAATATAATTTAGGATGCTGATAATCTTGTAATTCCATCCAATAATTTATTTTATCAATACTGGAGTTCTCTTCATCATTTAGTAATAACTCTTCAGGAATATCACAAATTTCATTTCCTGATAATTCTATATATTCCAGCATTGGAAATGTTTCTGTTATCCGTTGAAGCAACCAATTATTTACTTTTAATACGTTATTGGAAAGGGATAAATATTTAATCGTAGTGTTAGTGACATCTTTATTTATTCCTTCGAAAAGAGTATTTCCAATTAGATTATCATCTAAAAAAAGATATTCTAAGTTTTCAGGTAAATCCGCTATCGTAAACTCTTTTATATGATTCATTTTTAGATTTAAATCTTCGAGAGTATTTGGAAGTTTTGAAATAGTAGAAAGATCAATAATTGTGTTTCCCTCTAGATCTAATGATTCTAATTTTAAGTCTTCTACATTAATATCTGTCAAACTTTCAATCGTAAGTCCATAAATTCTTAAAAAAGTTAAGTTCGGTGGGAATTTCACCCTAGAGAGTTCATCATTATATATATAAGCTAAATCTAAAGATTGAACATTTTTAAATTTATGAATCAGATCAAATTCTGTTTCTGATATATAAATCCAGCGAAGGGAAAGTTCACTAATATTTAATTCTGCAATTTCAGCTAATAAATGCTGAATAGGCGAATTCAAATTAAGAGATTTAATATTTTTTATACAAGATCGCTGATCGGCTTCGATTTTGAATCTTTCTTCCAATGTAGTAATGAATTTCCATGTTTGTGTATTATACACAAAATCGTTCCAAATTTTCAAGGATTCATCAGATTTTGACATCATCTTAGACATATAATCACCTCCATCAATATATAAGTTCTCAACAGATTTTGGTATTGTAAATTTAGAATTGACATTTGGATCAAATCCCTTAAAACTTAATGATATAGGTAAATGATTATCAAGTCTCACACTTTCAATTTTTTCAAATTTTTCGATAATTACCTTGTTGTCCAAATCAAAAAGTATTATTTCATCCTTGTTTTCAATTGAATATTCGTGCATTTCTAAATCAAGTGCACTTTCAACTAAAGAAATTTCTTCATCTTGTTGGACAAGATATGCTTTGTGCCATTTAATATTATGTAGGGATAAGTTTTTCATGTTTTTTATTTCTTTTTATATCTTTTACTATTTATGTTTTAAACGAATATATGAAATTTATGCAGCAGCTTTAGCGTCAATCAAAAAAAACAGTTTCTATAAAACAACATTTCGTTATAAACGTCACGGGCAATCAAGCGGTCTCTCTCCGGTCGCTTCCTTTGTTCCGCTCGGCTGTTCCAGTCGGTCGTCGGCAGAAAAAGCCTTCTTCCTCCGTTCCACAGGCACTTCACAGCACAAAAAAAAAGAGCAGCTTAGCAAGAAAGCAGCTCTTTTTTTTGCGCTGTTTCGTTCCTCGTCTTCACACGGTCGCTTCCTACGTTCGTCGGGGCTATTACATCCACAATACAGCTTCATTCCGTTTCGCTCCGTAAACTACGCTCCACTGCATTCCAGCAGTATTGTGTCTGTCGCCCCTTATTTTTTCGGCGGTTGCTCCTTCGCACAGCCATCGGGGTTGGCACCACTCCCTTCTCCTGCGTTTTCCGTAAATCAGAACATTACTCTGAAGATAGAGCTGTTGTTTTTCAACCGCTTTTTCTGAACGCAGGAGAAGCGAGCTTTGCCCTAAATCAAGGAACGCCCCGAAAAGGGGCTGATTATATTATTTTCCCCGCCGTTTCACGCTCCTAGCCCTTCTCTCCACTTCGTCCCGCAGAAAAAGCGGGACTACGTTTCGTTCTCGGTCTAGGGTGGCTGTTCGATTGCCGCAACCCCGCCACTGCGCTCCTCGTAAAACAATAATTTCCGCTATCGCTACAATTATTATTTTCTGCGGTGCTTGGGGGTGTTTGATTGCCATTTTCATAAGAACTCCCCCGAAAAGTGCTAAACAACAACACCCGTCTCCGAAAAAAAAATAAAAAAAAGAAAGTAAAGGTAAGTTCCGGTTTCAAAAAGTAAAGTTCAAGCCCTACGGGTTTTTGATAAAATCTCCACCCTCACATTTCCATAACAACTCCCGATTATACGATGACGTTTCCGCTTCTTAAGAACTATTGGGGTAGTATTTTTTCAAAAAAACTTGACTTCTTTTGAAACCTCCACTAATACGACGACTTTCTTTTTTTTCTTTTTTTCTTTTGAAAAATTTTAAAAGAAAAGAAAATGGTTCTCCCGATTACACTTTGCATTTTACGAAAGCTATCAGGTTCCCGATTGCACCTCATTCCAAAGCAAAACAATACATAAGTGCCATACATTGCGCCCACCTAAATAAATCGATAAAAAGTAAAGCAATTGACCAATTAAAATGATTAAAAACAAAAAATGCCCCAATTAAGGAGCATTTACAACTAGTTTTTACTTTTTTACTTACTTTGTTGCGGTTGTTCTTCGGTTTTAACTCCAGTTTGAGAAACCACAGAAATAATACTTCCGCCCAGGACTAAATATCCAGCAGCTGAAACCAATCCCACAGGCAAGGCAATAGGAGAGGCGATGATTATTCCACCAACGGATGCCAAAGCAATTCCAACAGTACGAAGGACTTTAAACCATTTTGGAGTTGGTGCTTTTACTCTTTCAGCTAAATTCAAATTCTTATTTTTCATGATCTTGATTTTTTAAAATGGTTAGTTCGATGTTAATTACTCTTTTTTCTAAATATTCCACTTTCTGGTTCAGTAAATCATTTCCGCTTTTGAACTCGGTTTTGATGATCAAAGCCATCGTTTTGACTTCTACCAAATCTTTTTCCATACTCTTGAAATCGGTATGTAATTGTTTGATGAAATAAGCTACAACTGAGAGTAACAAAGTGATTAGTGTGCCAAAAAGGACTGTTATGTTATTGATGTTTTCCATTTGATAATGGTTTTAAAATTGAAAATTGTTTTCAATGGATATGGTATTCGTTTCCAATTTTGCCAATGCAACTAATTTTGGATATATCATTTTGTAAGCGGCAACACTTTGGGAAACTTGAAAATTACCATCTACAACTTGAAAACCAAAACCACAAAGCGGACAACCGGCTGTATCTTTGATTGTGTTTCCAGTATGGATATACACAAAACTGAAATTAGGCAATCCCGAAATTTCAATCATTCCTTCATGTAATTTTCCGAAAGCTTTTTTGTAATCCACGTTCTTAGCTCCATAAGTGTTCAACTTTATACTAAAAACACCTTTAGGAATGGCAGTTTTTGAAGCAATTTTCACTTCTCTGATTTTGTCTTCCAACAAATAACATTGAAAAATTCCGTTTATGTACAAATGACTCAATGTGCTTTCTTTGCCCTGGGCAACTCTTATTATTTTAGTTTCCATAATTTTATTGTTGATGGTTTAAAATGAAAAATCCCTCGTTTTCGGCGAGGGATTTGTTGGAGTTTTTTCTAAAAAGCGTCCTCAACTCTCAAGCAGCTTCCACTTGCAAACAAGTAGTAATTGGGCCCCACTTGTTGGAAGAACTCAATTCCGATGCACTGCAAAACGGTTGTATTTACCGTTGGAACAATTCCACCTGGTAAAGTGGCTGAAATTGTGGTGTCCGGAACCGGAGCATACAAATCCAAAAAGTCACTGTACTGAATATCGTTTGCCTCATTCAAATCTGGATCCATAGGGTCGTAACTGTTTGTGGCAGCATTATATTCGAAATCACTTACCACAGAAAGTGAAGTAATCAAACGGAAATGTGTGGTTCCCGATGGTGCATTGATCAAATTCACAGGATTGAAAGCAGGAATTACAAATTCTCCATTTTCTCTGTCAACGGTGTGAGTCAAGGAATACGGAGCATTTAAAATACCATTCAAAGAACTGTTTTTGTTGAACTCAAAACCTTTTAGGTAATTGCGTTGGGTGGAGATTTCAATTTTTCTGTAACCCCTCGCTTCGGTTTGGTCTTCCAAGTTGATTTTCTTCATAATCGAAGTCAAACGCCCAGTCACTTGACTATCGGACATTTGTTTCATCAATTGAGATAAACCAGAGCGAACTGATTTCCCGGCTTTGGCACTGGCGCCAAACTCGTTCATGTTTTCACGGGTTCTTTCGAATTCCGGTGCCGTGTTCACCTGTTCGCTTGTAGGACCGCCAACCATTCCGGCGAAGTAGCCTTCTTGTCCTTTAATTTTGAAATGTCGGATATCTCCAAGAGTTCCAACGTACTTGATAACACCTTTCTGTCTTGCCATTTTTTCTAATTTTTAAAAGTTAATATTTACTTGCAATTGCTTCAACAAAGTTCAATTACTATCTTTGAATAAACAATACTTAAATAACTGTAAATCAATGCAATACAAAGCAAAAGCACCGTACACAGTGGAGACTCATTGGCAAATCGAAGAAGTGCTTGATGGAGATAGCATCATCATTAGCCATCGTTTCACTCAAATGAAAAAAGAAATCCGTCTTTATGGCTTGGATGCGCCAGAAGTAAAAATCAATAGGAAGATGAAAGAGGACGAGGAGAAAAGCAGTTTACCTGCTGAATTACTGCTGCAATTTGGTTTGCAATCCCTGAACTTCGTTTTGTCGGTTGCACCGCCTAAAACGACCGTAACGATCATTACGGAACAGGATAATCAGTATGACTATTGGAACAGACAATTGGGATATGTACTATTACCCAGTGGAGAATGTTTGAATGATTTGCTTTTGCAAAATGGGTATGCCAAGGCAACCCATCAATATTATTGTGGTAAACTTGCAGAATATCAGGCCATGAACCGTCAAGCCCAGCTTAATAAAATAGGGATTTATGGCCTTGTAAAAAGGTTCTGATTTGTTGTACCTATGTTGTACTAAATGGATTGTAATTTTCGTGAGTACCAATAAAATAAGCCGTTCACAGGCGCATTAAGGATAAGCGTGTGTTATGCGTAGTCTTTTTTATTCATTAGGTTCATAAAATTTCAGTATGTGATAACGTATTAATTCCACGCAACAAGCTGAAATCAAAATTCTTTCATATTTTTCATCGAAAACATCTATTCTATTAGTTCCATTTTTAAAAAGAATATTCTTGTCTTCAATTCTTCCAATAATGTTATTTTCAATTAAGTAAATCAGTGAATTATTTCTAATGTCAATGTCAATTTTTATGTTTGAAGATTCTATCAAATAATCAGGTGACTTTTTAAAAATTGAAAAGGTTTTATTTGGATTAGAAAAAATCCAAGTTCGATTTTCTGCTACATCCGTTATTTTAAATTCTGTTCCAATTTTATCTTCACAATAAATTTCTATTTTTTCTGAATTTTGGAAATTGACGGAATAATGTTTTTTGTCAATTAAAAATTCAGCAACTTGATTGTCAAATCTAAGAAAACTAACCGTTTTTAATTTTTTAAAAAAAGGAATTCCTTGGAAATGATTTTCTGAATTAATAGAATATTTAAGGTCTTTGGTTTCACTCATTTTTTTCTGTAAGATTACGCATAACGTTCCCGCGCTACACGCAGTTTGGGACTAAATTAATCCCATTATTCGGATTTGCCAAATCTTCCAAATACAAGACCAATTTTAAATTAAGCCTAATACCCAAATTGCTTGTAGCGTGTGTTAGCGGTAGTTATTTTCTCTGCGTAGTTTAAAATTTTTTATTTTTTCATTGATTGAGTAAAATATTCCGACGAAAACTAAAAACACAATGATTTTTAGAAATAATGAAAGCACCAAATTCGAAGGGTAAATTCCAACTTCATTATACATTGTCCAAGAACTTGGGAGATAATCACGATGAAACGATGTAATTATTATAATCATTCTTTCTATTGATATCATCAATAAAACACTAAATAATATTCGTAAAAAAATGTTTTTCCTAATACTTTTGAATCGCAATAATTGGGTGATTAATACCCAAAGTAAAGGTTGAATCCAAAATCCAAACCAATATTTTCCAAACATTCTGTTTAAAAATTCGGTTTTGTCTTCTTGGTTTAAAATATTTAATTCAACAAATATTCCGATAATCCATAATAATAAATATAGTATTCCAATGAAGGAAATAAAGCGATTAGATTCTTCATCAATATTTTTGACAATAGGTTTTCTAATAAAGATTGAGGAAATGAAGTATAGGAAAGTAAATAATCCAAAAGCTGTAAAAAAATCTATTTGTATTAGTTGTAATTTAAAAATTATTTCTTCTATCATTATTATGTTGTTAAATTTTCGTTTCGTTCGGCTAATTACCGCTAACGTTCCCGCGCTAAAAGCAGTTTGGGACTAAATTAAGCCCATTTTTCGGATTTGCCAAATCTTACTGACACAAAACCAATTTCAAATTAAGCCTAATACCCAAATTGCTTGTAGCGTGTGTTATGAGCTGGTTGTTTCTAGCAAATATTCCTTATTATTAATTGATTTTTAGCCTAATTTTGGCCGACTTAAAACCTAATTCTTGCCCAAATCTCGACTAAATTTTATTCCCTTTTTTCGTTTCAGTTTAAAAACCAAAACGATTGTTTCTGTTTATTTTCTATGAAACTTCAACATTCAAGTTTCAGTTTTTGCAATCCAATTTAAAACTCCAATTTTCAAGTTCCGCTTTTCAGATCCAGTTTAGAAACTCCGAAATTCAAGTTTCTGCATTTCAAGTTTTGCAATTCAGATTCCGTTTAGAAACTCCAATATTCAAGTTTCAGCTTCTCAAGTTTCCAATTAAAAATCCAATTTTCAAGTTTCTGTATTTCGATTTTCAGCGCAACTAAATGGCTTTTAAAAACCTGATTTAAACCGAAATTTTCATTTTTCAACTAGCTCATAACGTCCCCGCGCTAAAAGCAGTTTGGGACTAAATTAAGCCCTATTTTCGGATTAGCCAAATCTTTCTGATACAAAACCAACTTCAAATTAAGCCAAATACCCAAATTGCTTGTAGCGTGTGTTAGCAGGCGTAGTGACACGCAATATGAGAACCTCCGATTATCGATTTTAATAATCCATTCCAACTGCGAATGAATTGACATTTTCAAAATCCGTTTTCTAAACATAAGAAAAGGGCTAAATCTTCGGCTACAGCATAAGTTGTTGAAATACGATATAAAATCGACGAAAAAAATCTTCAAAGTTAAGCCACAAGAAACTCGATTTTCAAAATCCATTCAGAAACTCGACTTCAAAAATCCGTTTCAATTGCGTTTAGTTTGTCAGCAGTTTAAACGCAAGATTAGTTTCTGTTTTATTGTTTTTTATAACGTAAATTTCTCGATTTCAAGGAGCTATGACTGCTAACGTCCCCGCGCTACAAGCAGTTTGGGACTAAATTAAGCCCATTATTCGGATTTGCCAAATCTTCCAAATACAAAACCAACTTCAAATTAAGCCTAATACCCAAATTGCTTGTAGCGTGTGTTAGTGGTAGCTCTTTTCTTAGTCATCAAACTCGATTGCGTTCTTTGTCTTTAGTGCCCAATTATTAATATCAATTTTTATTTTCTGTTTCTCGTCAGCCATTAATATTTGCTTTGTTGGTAAAGACCAATTTGTCAAACTGTTGAAATAAAGAATAAGCCCATTAATTCCTAATTCAAATTCAACTTCGGCAATTTTTCCTTTTTCAGAAATATATAAAAATCCGCTTCGTCCTTGAGATTTTAAATGAACTCCTTCTTTTGTTAGGAACTCGTGAACGTTATCCTTTTCACGTCTTGTTGTCGACCATTCTTCTTTAAGCTTCTCCGAAATGTGGTGTTGAAAAAGGGTGTCATCATATTTTATAGTTGTCCAACCAAATGGTGTCGTTGTTTTTATATGTTGTTCGTTTTTTTTGATTTGCTTTCTGCAATAATCTGCCTTATCAGACAAACGCATTTTTTCGGCAGAGTCTGCAAGTCCAAACCAAAACTCTTCTGAAAAATAATGCTCAGTTTCGTCCGCTAGTTCTATTAAACTTTCAAGTGCAAGTTCCCATTCTCTATGATTTAAATACTCAACACAATTGATGAATTGTTTATGGGTTTTATAAAAGTCAGGCATATAGTCAACCAAACGCCTAATTGTCTGTTCAGGTGTCAAATCTATTTTCTGTTGTTTCATAAGGTTGAATAGTTTCACGTGTCGTTCTTTAGAGTTACCACTAACGTCCCCGCGCTAAAAGCAGTTTGGGACTAAATTAAGCCCATTATTCGGATTTGCCAAATTTTACTGACACAAAACCATATTTAAATTAAGCCAATTGCCCAAATTGCTTGTAGCGTGTGTTATGAGCTGGTTGTTTCTAGCTGATATTCCTAATTATTAATCGATTTTAAACCAATTTTCGGCAGGCACAAAACCCAATTCTTGCCCAAATCTCAGCTAATTTCATTCCCTTTTTTAATCTAATTTCATCCAATTATTGGCAAATTTAAAAACTAATTCGAATCTAAATTTCAGCCAATTTTCATTCTTATTTTTTCATCTCAATTTGAGAATCAAAACGATTGTTTATTTCCATTAAAAACTCTGAAATTCAAATTCGCTTTTCAAGTTCTTCATTTCAGATTCAGTTTAAAACTCCGAAATTCAAGTTTGCTTTTCAAGTTCCGAATTTCAAACCTTCAATTTCAGATTCAGTTTAGAAGTTCCAAAATTCAAGTTCTGCATTTCAGATTCTAAACATCAAACTGTGTTTTTTGCTTTTCGTGATATACTTCCAATTAAAAACTCCATTTTTCAAGCTTCAGAATTTTATTTTCTGCGCAACTAAATAATTTTTAAAAGACTGATTTTAAATGAAATGCACTTTTTTCAACTAGCTCATAACGTCCCCGCGCTAAAAGCAGTTTGGGACTAAATTAAGCCCATTTTTCGGATTTGCCAAATCTTCCAAATATAAAACCAACTTCCCATTAAGCTTAATGCCCAAATTGCTTGTAGCGTGTGTTACTGGCTGGTTATTTTGTCGAAATTACAATTTAAGCGCAAATTTTTCACGCTTCTGTTGGCTGAATCCAACTTTCAAGTTTCTGTTTTTTAGCTTGTAATTTTCGGCGTATTATTTTCAATTAGTCACTTTTTATTTTCCGCACAAAATTTTTCAAGTTTCTGCTTTTCAAGTTTCTGCTGGGAAGTTTCAACTTTCAAGTTTCTGCTTTTCAGATTCCAATTTTCAAGTTTCTGTTGGCAAGTTTCTATTTTCACGCTTTCGCTTTTCAGGTTTCAACTTTTCAAGTTTCCGTTGGCGATCCCAACTTTCACGCTTCTGCTTTTTAAGTTTCTGCGAGTTGCAAACTTTAATCCAAATCGAAATTACCTGCGTAATTTCGGCATAACTAGCCAGTAACGTCCCCGCGCTAAAAGCAGTTTGGGACTAAATTAAGCCCATTTTTCGGATTTGCCAAATCTTCCAAATACAAACTAATTTTTCCATTAAGCCTAATGCCCAAATTGCTTGTAGCGTGTGTTGACGGTAGTGCTAATTTTCTGTTTCAATAATTTTAGATTTCTGCTCTTCTTTAACTCTGTCTTTGATTTCTTTCACAATATAATAAATCCCATAGCTTAAAATTAGAGGCAAAATAATCAATGGAATTTTAAAACCTAAAAATCCCGTAATGAATACAAAAAGATTTATTAAACCTAGCACTCGAAGACTTTTATAGTCTTTGCGTAAAGTGAATATGATTAAAATTAGCAGATTTATAAAAGCGAAAATTGTCGTTGAAATAACCATTGAAAATCCTTCATAAAATTTATTATAAAAATAATAGTCAATGGTGTCGGTCACGATTGATACTAGAAAAACAAAAAATGAGATTCCAATTAATAATAAGTCGTAAGTCTTTGTTATGTATTTCATTGATGAAAATTGCGTTAGATTCTTGACTCATACGTGCGCATTACCGCCAACGTCTTGGCACTACATCGGGTTTGGGACTAAATTAAGCTCTATTTTCGGATTTGCGAAACCATCCCAAATACAAGACTATTTTTCCATTAAGGCCAATGCCCAAATCCGTTGTAGTGGCTGTTATGTGATGTTTTTTATACGTATTAAAATGTATATCCTATTCTTAAATGTAAATAAGGAGTATATTGATTCCTGTTTGTAGATACGTCATCTACATTCTGTGAACTGCCATTATAGTAGTTTGGTTTTAGGTAAACTATTCTATAGCCTAAACCTAAACCTGTCTCATAAGTAAAATTTGATCCTATTTGACGCTTAATTCCCCATGTTGGGATAATAGATAAGTCTGCAGTTTTTGTAATATTCTCATCTAAATTTAATACAAACCAATCTGGATGATAACTTGTTTTTAAAGAAAGATAATTACCACTGTTTTTAGATGTTTTTTTTCCTCTGGAATTTCTCTTTTCTAAATTGTAATAATATCGAGGTTCTAAAGTCAAAACTGGTTGTAAAATAAATCCAGCTCCATCATATTGGTCGCCAACAAAAAAATCATGTTCAATTCCAATTTCACTTCTTAATGCAATACTATTAGAAAGTTTGGTTTCGTTATTTATCCAAATTCCTGCAAGTCCAGTTTGAATGCTAAAAAATGTCTTTTCGACTCCCACAGTTTGGCAATTGGCGTTTAGATTTAATCCTAAAAATATCAGTGCTAAAATTTTTTTCATTTATATATTTATTGTTTTTACTAAATTCTCTTGTTTTTTCTAAAATATCACATAACGTTCCCGCGCTACACGCAGTTTGGGACTAAATTAAGCCCAGTATTCGGATTTGCCAAATCTTCCAAATACAAACCAATTTTTCCCTTAAGCCAAATCCCCAAATTGCTTGTAGCGTGTGTTAGGCGATGTTTTTTATTTTTTTATTTGTTTTAACATTGCATCAGACATACTTAATAACAACGTTGCTCTTTCTTCAGCTTTATCAGATTTTAAGGTGTAGTACAAAGGTTTATCTTCAGAGTAATACCAATCCATTACTTTTTTATCACTACCTTCAATCATATATTCTTCAACTTTTATTAATTTATTTTCATCATAATAAAATGTTGTAGATGTTGTTATTTCATGAGATTTTCCATCTAGAGTCATGTTTGTATAAGCAAAATTCTCGTATTTCTTAAGTTGGTTTGCATCAACTTTCATAGTTAAATATGTTTTCATTTTTAACCCATATTCTGGTTTATCTTGAATTATAGTGTCTCTAGTAGTTTGATAATTTGATTGATTAATATAATTTACTATAACATCAATATCTTTAGTTTTTGAAGTTTCTTGAGAATAAGAATTAGTTACCATCAGGAATAATAGTATAAAGAATGTAGGTATTTTCATTTTTAATTTTTTTATTTATTTTAGTTGGTTTTTTCTATTAATAATAATTTCTGCGTTTTACGGTCAAATATCGCCTAACGTTCCCGCGCTACACGCAGTTTGGGACTAAATTAAGCCCATTATTCGGATTTGCCAAATTTTCCAAATACAAAACCAACTGCAAATTAAGCCTAATACCCAAATTGCTTGTAGCGTGTGTTAGGAGATGGCCTTTTTCTGTTTCTTAAAAATTCCAATTATTAAATTTATAATATAAATTGGTTGTCCAACAAATAATATCAATATAGATAGAATTACAAGTGTTTGGTTAATTAACTGATGATTGTCGAATAGGGGAAAAGGAGTTTCAAAAAAAGCTTTACTATAACCAATTACTAACCAATAAACTAAAAAACTTCCATTAAGAATTACGGAATGAATTATCGTCAATACATTTATTAGTTTTCTCTTCATAGCTTTTTGCACAACCCAATATCCAAGTCCTATCAGATAGTAAGTTAAACTCAAAAAAAGAGCAATATAGAAATGGGCAATTACAAAATATGTGTCATGAATATTTATATCGAAAGTTGTATCTTCATTATTAGTCTGAATTAATCCGATGACTAGTATTATTAAAGCAACTAACCAGAATAAATTATATATTTTAATATTTCTTAAATTCATGAAAATTTTACTCATTTTTTTCTTCGTTACGCACGGCTATCTCCTAACGTCCCCGCGCTACAGGCAGTTTGGGACTAAATTAAGCCCCTTATTCGGATTTGCCAAATCTTCCAAATACAAAACCATATTTAAATTAAGCCTAATACCCAAATTGCTTGTAGCGTGTGTTACCTGCAGTTACTATTGGCGATTTTTTATGAAGTTAATGAATTCTGTTCCAAATTCGGTTATTCCCATATGCCAAAAAGGTAGACTACCAATTCTGCTCATTGGGTTATCAATTAAAAGTCCTTTTGAAAAAAGTCTTTGTTTATAAAACATAAATTTATTTTCAGGTAAATTGTAAAAATCAGCTTTCTTAAATTTACCAAAAGAAAGTATATATTCTCTCTTTTTTTCATATTCTGCTTTTATATCATCGTGTTGTTTTCTAATTTCAGATTCGCCAATAATTATTGATTCTTTTTCTAATTGATTTTCCAATGAATGAAGATTGCCTTTCAATAAATTCATAGCATCGATTTCTTCTTCATATTTTGTCGTAAAAAATCGGTGATTATAAAGTATAGTAATTTCTTCTTCGGTTAAATTACTTATTAAATCAAGGTAATGATCTATTAATTCTATACTTTCAGAAGGTTTTTTTAATTCTGCAATTAAAATATCTTTAAAACGCAGTAATTTTAATTCTGATTTGGTTTGAACAACTCTTCTTAGTATTGATTCAAACAAATCACTGAAATCTTCCGTTTTTATATTATTTAAGTCAATTTCAGTATTTTCAGTAAAATTTTCGGCTAAAATTTCTATGAATTTGTTCAATCGATTTTGCTTTAATCTTCCATTATATTCAAAGAATAATTCATCAAGTAGCGCTCCACCATACGGAATTGCTCCAAAAATCGATTTTAAAACGCTAACTGATATTTCTTTTTTCTCCATTTTTTTGTAATTGCAGGTAACGTCCCCGCGCTAAAAGCAGTTTGGGTCTAAATTAAGCCCATTATTCGGATTTGCCAAATCTTTCAAATACAAAACCATATTTAAATTAAGCCTAATACCCAAATTGCTTGTAGCGTGTGTTACTGGCTGGTTATTTTGTCGAAATTACAATTTAAGCGCAAATTTTTACGCTTCTGTTGGCTAAATCCAACTTTCAAGTTTCTGTTTTTTAGCTTGTAATTTTCGGCGTATTATTTTCAATTAGTCACTTTTTATTTATGAACAAAACTTTTTAAGTTTCTGCTTTTCAAGTTTCTGCTGGGAAGTTTCAACTTTCACGTTTCTGTTTTTCAGATTCCAATTTTCAAGTTTCTGTTGGCAAGTTTCTATTTTCACGCTTTCGCTTTTCAGGTTTCAACTTTTCAAGTTTCCGTTGGCGATCCCAACTTTCACGCTTCTGCTTTTTAAGTTTCTGCGAGTTGCAAACTTTAATCCAAATCGAAATTATCTGCGTAATTTCGGCATAACTAGCCAGTAACGTCCCCGCGCTAAAAGCAGTTTGGGACTAAATTAAGCCCATTTTTCGGATTTGCCAAATCTTCCAAATACAAAACCAATTTTAAATTAAGCCAAATACCCAAATTGCTTGTAGCGTGTGTTACTGGCTGGTTGTTTCTAGCTGATGTTCCAATTAAAACCCGATTCTATTCCAATTTTCAGCTGGCACAAAACCCAATTCTAGCCTTAATCTCAGCTAATTTTATTCCATTTTATATTCGATTTTCAGCCTAATATTGGCAATTTTAAATCCCAATTCGGCATTAATTTCATTCTTGTTTTTTTGGTAAAAACCCATTTTTAATTTAAAAAAAATCCAACCTTAAACTTCTACTTTTCAGTTTAGAAACTCCGAAACTCAAGTTAGAAATTCAGATTATGTTTTCAGATTCAGTTTAGAAACTTCGAAACTCAAGTTCGAAATTCACGCTTCGCTTATCAGATTCAGTTTAGAAGCTTCGAAACTCAAGTTCAAGTTCAAGTTCAAGTTCAAGTTTTTCAGACTTTAAAATTCAAATTTATCAAGTTTCCGAACGACTATTTCTTGTCATCATAATAGAATTATAAAAGCTGTTTTTATCGAAATTTTCCTTCTTATTTCGCGACTAGCCAGTAACGTTCCCGCGCTACAAGCAGTTTGGGACTAAATTAAGCTCATTATTCGGATTTGCCAAATCTTCCAAATACAAAACCAATTTCAAATTAAGCCTAATCCCCAAATTGCTTGTAGCGTGTGTTATAGGGCGGTTGTTTAGTCGAAATTACTATTAAACCGCAAATTTTTCACGCTTCTGTTGGCCAGTTCAAGCTTTCACACTTTTTCCCGTTAGAGTAGGAGAGTCCCAATTATAGGTTTGCTTCTCCTGTTCACTTTCTTTAAAGTCTGCTTTTCAAGTTTCTCTTGGCAAGTTCTACTTTTCACGCTTCTGCTTTTCACGCTTCTGTTGGCAAAGTTCGATTTTCACACATCAGTTTTTCATTTGCTTGTCGTTAGAATCCGATTTTCCAACGTTTGTTAGCGCTTCCAATTTTCACGCTTCTGCTTTGAAAACATTCGGCGGAAACAACTGTTAATTTCAAATTGGATTTGTCTGCGTAATTTCGGCTCAACTGCCCTATAACGTCCCCGCGCTATAAGCAGTTTGGGACTAAATTAAGCTCTATTTTCGGATTTGCCAAATCTTCCAGATACAAAACCATATTTAAATTAAGCCAAATACCCAAATTGCTTATAGCGTGTGTTATGGGTAGATTGTTTCTGCAGATATTCCTAATTATTAATCGATTTTAAACCAATTATTGGCAGGCTCAAAACCTAATTCTTGCCCAAATTCTAGCTAATTTCATTCCTTTTTATTATCGATTTTCATCCAATTATTGGCAAATTAAAAGCCAAGTTCGAATCTAAATTTCAGCTAATTTTTATTCTTATTTTTTCATCTCAATTTGAGAATCAAAACGATTGTTTATTTCCATTAAAACTCCAATATTCAAGTTCGCTTTTCAGATTCAGTTTAGAAACGGCGAAATTCAAGTTTGCTTTTCAAATTCTGCATTTCAGATTCAGTTTAGAAACCACGAAATTCAAGTTTGTTTTTCAAGTTCAGTTTAGAAACTCCAATATTCAAGTTCTGTATTTCAAGTTTTGCTTTTCAGCTTCTAAGCATAAAATTCAAGTTTCAAAGTTTATGAATTTCGACTTCTTCTCAATTAAATGCCTTTAAAAATCTGATTTTCTTCGCAATTTACCCATAACGTCCCCGCGCTACAAGCAGTTTGGGACTAAATTAAGCTCTATTTTCGGATTTGCCAAATATTTCCAAATACAAAACCATTTTTAAATTAAGCCAAATACCCAAATTGCTTGTAGCGTGTGTTGGCGGTAGTTTTTTTAGTACACAATACAGTCTTTAGTTTTCAAATAAAAGCCTAAATTCTCCGTTTGTTTTATCTTTCCATTTGAGTCTACTAGGATTAAAAATGATTCTTTTGTTTTTGGACAATTGTTATATTTCATGACCTTTAATTTATAACCATCTTTAGTTAGAGCATAAGAATTTCCATTTTTATTATTAGAATCTATATCATAATCATTAATTCGTGCAATTAAAAATGCTTCCTCAACATTGTCTATTTTACTAATGAATTTTGCTAATTCTTCTTTGTCTTTTAAAGAATTCCATTTTCCGTTTTCAAGAAAGTTAATTGTATAATAGCAATATCCAGGTTGGCAACCAATAAAGAATCCACCCGATATTCCTTCAGTTTTAAAAGTCTTTTTAAGTTCTTTTTTCCCTCGAGAAAATATTACTTTTGGAGTAAGACCATAAACATAATTAATTTCCCAATATTCATAATTTTTGTTGGGAATTATTTTTTTTAATAAATTTTCGGTTTCTGTTTTTTCAGGTTCTAAAGAATTGTATTCTATGTTATTACAAGATATTAAAGAAAAAAAAATAATTGCTATAATCTTTTTCATAAGTTTGAAATTGTTTCTTTAATTCTCGATTCTGAGGCAAAATTACCGCCAACGTTCCCGCGCTACACGCAGGCTGGGATTAAAGATGCGTAATCTTTCGGTTAAAAACAAATGTATCAAACACAAACTATTTTCAAATTAAGCCAATTGCCCAGCTTGCTTGTAGCGTGTGTTAGCCGGCGTTATTTCCTTAAGATGCTAATATTCTTTCACTTTTCATTATCGTCAACGCTTTTTCTGTTTCGTTTGTTCCGTCGTTTAATGAACCTGGAAGCATTATCAAACGCTTTTTTAATTTTCCATTTTCGTCTTCAAACAAAATTTCAAATCTTGAACGTGTTAGTCCAACTTTTGCATTTATAAATTTCGCTTCTTTTATTTTACTTCTTTCTATTATTGGAGTTGCAGAATTATTAATACTTTTTATAATTCCGTAAATTAAGAATATTGCTAATAAGCCAAAGAATAAAACTGAAACATTTTCTCCCTTTTGTAAACTTGAATAAGCTGAATATAGTAAGAAAATTGAAATTGTAGAGTAAATTAATAAGGTTCTAGAGATTCCATTTCCGACAGTTATTTTCGCAACATTTCCAATTATTCCGTCTCTTGTCAAAATTATTTTGTCTGATAAAATATGACAAAATCCTGTTTTAGTTCTGAATGTTTTTTCGTTTTCCATTTTGTAAAGTTGATTTTTTACGATTTTTGGTATAATGACGGCTAACGTCCCCGCGCTAAAAGCAGTTTGGGACTAAATTAAGCCCTATTTTCGGATTAGCCAAATGTTTCTGACGCAAAACCAACTTTAAATTAAGCCAAATCCCCAAATTGCTTATAGCGTGTGTTACTGGAGGCTAGTTTTGGGCGGAATTACTTTAGTTCGTCCCAATTTATCAAGTATCAATTTTTAGTTTCACTTCGGCAAGTTCGGATTTTCAAGTTTCAGTTTTTAGTTTATATATTCTATTTTTCCAGCTTCGGCACGTTTCGTTATTCGACTCCAATTTCAGATTCTACTTTCCGCTAGAAATTTCAAAGTTCAGTCGTTCAGTTTTTCATAGGCGCTTCGATTGTCCGCTTTCGCCTGCAACTAAGTTCCAATTTTCGAGTTTCAGTTTTTCAAGTTTCCACAAATAATTTCCAACTTTCAAGCTTCTGCATTTCTTGCGTATTAGAATCTCGATTTTCCGATTGTTTTTATCTGCGTAATTTCGCACTAGTCTCCAGTAACGTTCTCGCGCTACAAGCAGTTTGGGACTAAATTAAGCCCATTCTTCGGATTTGCCAAATCTTCCAAATACAAAACCAACTTCAAATTAAGCCTAATACCCAAATTGCTTGTAGCGTGTGTTGGCAGATGTAGCTTTATATTTCGATTTGGATTTTTACTTTTCCTCCAAGTCCTTTTTCAACTATGTCATATAAAGTTTTAAGAGTTAAATTACTTCCGTTATTTTCAATTCTAGAAATATATTCTCTTTTTTTTGCAACTAAATCGCCCAATTCAGTTTGTGTCAAATGCTTTTCCTCACGCGCTTTTTTCAAAAGCAAACCAATCTTAAAACCTTGAAATTCTCTTTCAAGTTCATCACGTCTTACAGTTCCTTTTTCGCCGTAAACTTCATTTTTAATTTCTTTCCAACTTTTAGTTTCCATAATTATTTAGATTTTTCGTTGTAATATTTTGTCATTAAACGCAAAGCTTTTTCAATTTCATTTTTTGGAGTTTTCTGCGTTTTCTTTTGAAAGCCATTTAATAGAATTACAAGTTTCCCATTATCAAAGAAACAAAACACTCTCCAAATATTAGAACCAAGTTGGATTCGTGCTTCATATAAGCCGTTTGTTCCTTCCATTGATTTCAAATAGTTTGAAGGAACTCTTTCTAAAGTTTCGATAGCTTCAATTATTTTGAATATTTTATCTTGAACTTTTTTTGGTTGTTCCAAGAGAAAACTTTCAAAGTGATTTTCATATGCTATAACTTCACGTACTTTCATTTTTCAAAGGTAACTTAAAAGTTACTTTATTTGCAAATTTTTCGTTGTTTATTTTCGGCGCGGGGCTATATCTGCCAACGTTCCCGCGCTACAAGTAGTTTGGGACTAAATTAAGCCCATTATTCGGATTTGCCAAATCTTCCAAATACAAAACCAACTTCAAATTAAGCCTAAAACCCAAATTGCTTGTAGCGTGTGTTGGCGGTTCGTTCTTTTTTATTTATCACTCGTTTGCAAACTCTTTTAATTCATTCAGTTCACTTTGTATCTGTAATTCCCATTCTGTCTGTTTTTCTGAGATTTGTCCGAAGTTTGACTCTCCGTTATATACAACTCTGCGATTAGCAAAATCAGTCATTACTTTTTGATTTAACTCGTCGACGAACTGTGTTCCAGAAGCAATTTTCTTTCTGTTCTCTTTTAGTGCTTTTCTAAACTGTCGAGTATAGATTTCGCACATATCAAAAAGTGTTTGTTCGTAACGAAGTGAATTTGAAACATTAGATGTTGTATCAATCCAAGAAGCAGATTTAATGAAATAGTTACGAACTTTTTTATTGAAGTTTTTTGTCATAAAATCAAATCCACTAACTTGATAGTCTACAGAAAATTGAGCAAAGGAAGGATTAGTTTCTCCGTTCTTTGTTTTAATTACAAAGTCGTCAGTTGTTAGTTTTCTTGTCGAACTCCAAAATACAAGATTTTCATTTTTAGAAGTTTGTCCGAAAAGAAGATTAGATGGTTGAAGTAAGAAAATAAGAATCAATATTTTCATTATGACGTTTATTTTGATTAATAGTTTTAGGTTCATTTTTATTTTAAACTTTTTTATAAATTTATATTTCTTGATTTTATTTTCGCGTTTTTCGGCAAGAATGACCGCCAACGTCCCCGCGCTACAAGTAGTTTGGGACTAAATTAAGCCCTATTTTCGGATTTGCCAAATCTTCCAAATACAAAACCAACTTCAAATTAAGCCTAATACCCAAATTGCTTGTAGCGTGTGTTAGCGATTGTTGTGACACACTAGTTAAGCACCTCTGATTACCGATTCCAATAATCCATTCCAATTGATTATAGATTAAATTTTAGAATTTAATAGTTTATTTAAACCTGCTTTTTCAAATAAAATTCTTCCAACCTTAATTTCTGACCACCCTTTTTTTAGTTTATATGTAAAAGTAGGTGTATTATTAATTATCTCACAGTCTAAATAATAAGTTGAAATATTAGTACTAGTAAGATTTTTTAGTTCTTGAATGTGTGTAGAAATAAAAAAAAATGAATTAGAATAAAAACTAACACCATTTATTGTGGTGGTGCATATTTCCAAGGCATCTTCAATATTTGTTCCGCTAAAAAGTTCATCAAAAACAACAAAACATCTTTTTCCTTCGACTGCTTTCAAAAGAATATTTTTAAGACTCATGATTTCTGTCATAAAAAGACTGTAACCACTTAAAATATCATCACGCTTACTAATTCCTATTGAAAAATCAGTACAAAATGGAATTTTCGCTGTTGATGCTGGAATTCCAAAACCAAGATTTCCTAAATATACACATAAGCTAACGGATTTCAAGAAAGTTGATTTTCCTGACATGTTTGGTCCATTCAATATAATAATATTAGTGGAAGATGTAAAGCTATATTTAATCGGATTTTTAATTAGCGGATGATAAAAATCATTAAGAGTTATACTGTTTTTTTCAAAAGTAGGGAAAACAAAGTTTTTATCGACAATAGCTCTACTAATAGATAAATAGCTTTCAAACAAAAAAAGATCTTGCCAAAAAGTTTGGATACTATTTTCTGACTTTTGTTTTAAAATTATAGCTATTATTTCTTTACTATCCTTATTTTTCCACTTCTTCTCTCTAATAATTTTTTCATATTTATTTAACTGGAAAAAAGAAAGAAAAGTTAAAATTCTTTTTAAATCGGTTCTATATGTTTCAGGGAAATCTCTTAAATTAAGTCTTAAAAAGCAAATAGATTCAAGCCTATGTAAAAACAATATTAATTGATGGATTTTATTGTTCAAAAACATCTCGTCTGTACTAGGGCTAAAAAACAAAAGGTATTTCCTTTCAACCTGCTCGATTTTAAAATTATTTAGAAAAAAATGAACTTCATTTAGATATAGAACAGCATATGAATATTTTTTAAATAGCTCAATATTAGTAATGAAACTTTTAAGAATATCTTGCCGTTCAATAATTTGACTTTCGCTTATAAGAGATGTTTCTAATAAATTAAGGATTTTATTTCTAGTGAATGAATTTAGAGAATAATCAAAAATAGGTAATACTTCTTTTTTTATATTTAAATCTTGAATGTCATTCATAATTAATGTTTTATAATATGCTTAAACCCGTTGGGTGCAATTAATTCCGCTCGATTTTCGTCAGTAGCTTAGAAGCAGATTAGGTTCCATTTTTTCTTTCTCATTAACGTAAATTTCTCGATTTCCACGGAGCAATAATCGCTAACGTTCTGGCACTACAGCGGGTTTGGGACTAAATTAAGCTCTATTTTCGGATTTGCCAAATCATTCCAAATACAAAACCATTTTTCCATTAAGCCCAATGCCCAAATCCGTTGTAGTGGCTGTTATGTGATGGTTGTGTGTCCTGCGTTGCCTTAGGATACGAAGATATAAAAGTTCTTTGAAAAGGCAACATAACTTTATTAGAGATGATAGGCTTTATGAGTGTTCAGAAACGAGCCACGCCAAGAAGCGTGGAGGTCTCACAAAGGATTACAAGTAAAGAATTGGACTATCGGATAGGACTTTCAGGAGTTGTTTTCAAACCGCCTTGAGGTGCTGATTTAAAGAGAATTTGGTATTGAGCGTCAAGGTCAAAGCAGTGCCAACGTTTGTATGTTGAGTAGCTGTATGGTGCGGTTATAGTAGTTGAGCGCAAGCAAACCCTTATTGAGGTGTCGAAAATAACTTTTACTGTGTCAAAATCTATGGGGTCAGCGACCCAGCGAGACAGAGTGTAGCGGAAAACCTGATTACTGGCTACATGGCACACGGCATAAAGAGGGCAAGAACTATAACCAGGCTCTAGTAGGGAACAGGAGAACCAAGACTAAAATGACAAGCAAAAATGTCAAAAATCCCAGAGCGGAAAAGGCAGAAAGTAGCAATGTTTAGTTCTTGGGACGGATGAAGTCGTAGTAGCGAAAATATCCAAGAGAGTAGGAGTAATGACCCTGCGAGCGAAGGACTTCACTTAATTAGTTGATTTATTGTATAACAACTTAAAGCAATTTAAGGATGATTTTTAATGAACAACCCAAGTCGCAACCGATAAGTAAGTTGCAGGTACAAGAAGCTTTTAAGAGAGTAAAAGCCAACAAAGGGGCTAGTGGAGTAGATGGAGTAACCATCGAAGCAGTAACCAAAAACACTCGCAAATATCTGTACCCAATGTGGAATAGAATGGCAAGTGGGAGTTACTATCCCAAAGCCGTCAGACAAGTTTTGATACCCAAAAGCGATGGAAAAATGCGTCCATTGGGTATTCCTACCATAGTCGATAGAGTTGCCCAACAGGTAATTGCTACCGAATTGGAACAAATAGTAGAGAAACACTTCCATCCGAGCAGTTTTGGTTATAGACCAAATAAATCGGCACACGATGCCCTAGAGCAATGCCGTATCAACAGTATGAAATACAGTTGGGTAATTGATTTGGACATCAAAGGGTTTTTCGATAACATTGACCACGAATTATTGCTAAAAGCAGTACAGTTTTACACGCAAGAGAAACATATTTTGATGTATGTAAAACGCTGGCTCAATGCACCAGTTCAGCTAGGAGACGGAACCATCAAACACCCAGAGGGAAAAGGCACGCCACAAGGCGGAGTAATCAGTCCTGTACTTGCCAATATCTTTATGGATATAGTGTTTGATAAATGGATAACCCAAACAAGTCCCACTACACCTTTCCAAAGGTATGCAGATGATATTGTGCTACATTGCAAAAGCATCAAGCAAGCGTTGGGATTGATGCAGGCAATAAAAGAGCGATTGCGAGATTGCAAATTGGAATTAAACCAAGAAAAGTCGAAAATCGTCTATTGCCGAAGCAATCAAAAACGCCAACCACCATTTAAGGTAAGGTATCAAAAGTTCGACTTCTTAGGTTACACCTTTAGGCCACGAGTAGTGAAAGAACGGGGGAAAATCAGATTAGGATTTTCGCCTGCAATGAGCCAAAAGAGTAGGAGCAGAATAGTCAAAGAACTCCAAGAAATGAATTTTCATCGATGGGTTCAATTTCCGATAAGTAAAATTGCGGAACTACTAAGGCTCAAACTCCGAGGCTGGATAAATTACTATGGCAAGTTCCGAATGAGCGAAATGCGGAAACTTTTCAAGGTTCTGCATCTTCGCCTGACCAAATGGATACGAAACAAATACCGTCGTTTCAGAAGGAAACCTTGGTACGTAGGGTATAAATATCTTCAAAAGTTATCAAGAGACTTTCCAAACCTGTTTGAACATTGGCAATACGAAGGCTTCAGACCTTAAAAGACTTGAATTAAGAAGAGCCGTATGAATCGAGAGGTTCACGTACGGTTCTGTGAGAGGTTTAGGGGTGAGATTCCCCTTTACCTACTCGACTTTCTCGTTAGTTATGCTTCCTTTTTAATATTAACATCATAATTTTCAGCTTAAATCGGATACTTTCTTCCTAATCCTAATTGATAGAAAAATTGTAAGTAAATATAAATTAAAAAGGGAAATGTAATTATCGATAAAATTTTTATGTAGAGATTTTCTTTTTTATTTTTCATAACGTTTATCGACAAAATTATTAGACCGATTAATATTCCACAATACATAAAAAAGTGAATCCATTCCAATCCTTCCAAATCGTGAGTTCCACCCGAATATAATTTTATTAAAATGTCATTTGCGATTACTAAAAAAGATACAGATAAACTTTTAAGTATTGAGTTCAGATTTTCGGAAGCAAAACAAATAATTGCTGTTATTGTTGGAATTAATATTATAGTAAAATCAATTCCATTTGGTGGGAAAAAATGACCAATAATACCATTTATCAACACTAAGATTAGCGAAATTGTTAGAGCTAGAATGTTTTTCATATTCAATTACTATTATTCTTTTTCTGCGGTTTTTTGGCAAACTATCACATAACGTCCCCGCGCTACACGCAGGCTGGGATTAAAGATGCGTAATCTTTCGGTTAAAAACAAATGCATCAAACACAAACTATCTTCAAATTAAGACAATTGCCCAGCTTGCTTGTAGCGTGTGTTGGTGGCTGGTTGTTCTGTCGAAATTACGAATAACCGCAAAGTTATAACGCTTTTGCTTTTCAGATTCCAATTTTCACACTTTTACTTTTCAGCTTTCAATTTTAGGCGCAGTGTTTTTCAAGTTTTGCTTTTCACGTTTCAACGGCAAGTTCCAACTTTCATAATGCTGCTTTTCAGTTTTCAATTTTAGACGAACTACTTTTAAGTTTCTGTTTTTACGCTTCCACTGTCAGATTCCGATTTTCACGCTTCCGCTTTCCAAGTTTCAATTTTTCACGCTTCTGTTGGCAGGTTTCAATTTTCACGCTTCTACTTTGAAAACTTGCGGCGGAAAAAACTGTTTATTTTCAAATTGGATTTACCTGCGTAATTTCGGCGCAACTTGCCACCAACGTTCTCGCGCTACAGCGGGTTTGGGACTAAATTAAGCCCAATTTTCGGATTTGCCAAATCTTCCAAATACAAACCAATTTTTCCATTAAGCCAATTGCCCAAATCCGTTGTAGCGTGTGTTAGTGGCTGGCTGTGTGTCCTGCGTTGCCTTAGGATACGAAGATATAAAAGTTCTTTGAAAAGGCAACATAACTTTATTAGAGATGATAGGCTTTATGAGTGTTCAGAAACGAGCCACGCCAAGAAGCGTGGAGGTCTCACAAAGGATTACAAGTAAAGAATTGGACTATCGGATAGGACTTTCAGGAGTTGTTTTCAAACCGCCTTGAGGTGCTGATTTAAAGAGAATTTGGTATTGAGCGTCAAGGTCAAAGCAGTGCCAACGTTTGTATGTTGAGTAGCTGTATGGTGCGGTTATAGGAGTTGAGCGCAAGCAAACCCTTATTGAGGTGTCGAAAATAACTTTTACTGTGTCAAAATCTATGGGGTCAGCGACCCAGCGAGACAGAGTGTAGCGGAAAACCTGATTACTGGCTACATGGCACACGGCATAAAGAGGGCAAGAACTATAACCAGGCTCTAGTAGGGAACAGGAGAACCAAGACTAAAATGACAAGCAAAAATGTCAAAAATCCCAGAGCGGAAAAGGCAGAAAGTAGCAATGTTTAGTTCTTGGGACGGATGAAGTCGTAGTAGCGAAAATATCCAAGAGAGTAGGAGTAATGACCCTGCGAGCGAAGGACTTCACTTAATTAGTTGATTTATTGTATAACAACTTAAAGCAATTTAAGGATGATTTTTAATGAACAACCCAAGTCGCAACCGATAAGTAAGTTGCAGGTACAAGAAGCTTTTAAGAGAGTAAAAGCCAACAAAGGGGCTAGTGGAGTAGATGGAGTAACCATCGAAGCAGTAACCAAAAACACTCGCAAATATCTGTACCCAATGTGGAATAGAATGGCAAGTGGGAGTTACTATCCCAAAGCCGTCAGACAAGTTTTGATACCCAAAAGCGATGGAAAAATGCGTCCATTGGGTATTCCTACCATAGTCGATAGAGTTGCCCAACAGGTAATTGCTACCGAATTGGAGCAAATAGTAGAGAAACACTTCCATCCGAGCAGTTTTGGTTATAGACCAAATAAATCGGCACACGATGCCCTAGAGCAATGCCGTATCAACAGTATGAAATACAGTTGGGTAATTGATTTGGACATCAAAGGGTTTTTCGATAACATTGATCACGAATTATTGCTAAAAGCAGTACAGTTTTACACGCAAGAGAAACATATTTTGATGTATGTAAAACGCTGGCTCAATGCACCAGTTCAGCTAGCAGACGGAACCATCAAACACCCAGAGGGAAAAGGCACGCCACAAGGCGGAGTAATCAGTCCTGTACTTGCCAACATCTTTATGGATATAGTGTTTGATAAATGGATAACCCAAACAAGTCCAACTACACCTTTCCAAAGGTATGCAGATGATATTGTGCTTCACTGCAAGAGTATCAAGCAGGCGTTAGGGTTGATGCAGTCAATAAAAGAGCGATTGCGAGATTGCAAATTGGAATTAAACCAAGAGAAATCCAAAATCGTCTATTGCCGAAGCAATCAAAAACGCCAACCACCATTTAAGGTAAGGTATCAAAAGTTCGACTTCTTAGGTTACACCTTTAAGCCACGAGTAGTGAAAGAACGGGGGAAAATCAGATTAGGATTTTCGCCTGCAATGAGCCAAAAGAGTAGGAGCAGAATAGTCAAAGAACTCCAAGAAATGAATTTTCATCGATGGGTTCAATTTCCGATAAGTAAAATTGCGGAACTACTAAGGCTCAAACTCCGAGGCTGGATAAATTACTATGGCAAGTTCCGAATGAGCGAAATGCGGAAACTTTTCAAGGTTCTGCATCTTCGCCTGACCAAATGGATACGAAACAAATACCGTCGTTTCAGAAGGAAACCTTGGTACGTAGGGTATAAATATCTTCAAAAGTTATCAAGAGACTTTCCAAACCTGTTTGAACATTGGCAATACGAAGGCTTCAGACCTTAAAAGACTTGAATTAAGAAGAGCCGTATGAATCGAGAGGTTCACGTACGGTTCTGTGAGAGGTTTAGGGGTGAGATTCCCCTTTACCTACTCGACTTTTCGCTTCAGTTATTTCTGTTTTTCAATTTCTGTTTTCCAAAATTAATCAAATTTAAAAAGCCAACAATTGGTAAATACACAAATATTCCCAATACAATATAATAATAAGTTGTTTCTATAAATAGGGCAGTAAAAATATTTCCTTATCTGTTTATATTTCCATAAAATATTTTGTCGATAATAGATGATATTATTAAGGCAACTATTCCAATATAAAATTGATGTTTAATAGATTTATTTAGAATTACTACTAAATTGTCAAAGGTGAAATTATTAAATAAATTTACTTTTCGTGATTTTAGCAATATAGGTAAAACTAATAGTATGAACAAAATTGGATAAATGTAAATTATATGTTTTTCGCTGATATACATTATTCGTTAAATTTTATTGAATTTACAATATTCGTAAAATTCATCAATTTGAGTTCCAATTATGGTTCTTATTTTTTTATTTTTCTGTTCAAAACTCTGCATTTTAGACTTTACTTCATAACAAATTTCAAGCGCTGAACAATAATTACGAAATGGAATTTCAATCTCAATTCTAAAATTTTCAAATTCTGTATGTTTGAGTTTTGCGTCAATTTCTTCTAATATATTTATGTAATTTCTCATTTGTTGCGTTAGATTCCTGAATTTTCTGGTTTTCACACGGGCGCTTGCCACTAACGTTCTGGCACTACAGCGGGTTTGGGATTAAATTAAGATCATTTTTCGGATTTGCCAAATCATCCAAATACAAAACCATATTTCCATTAAGCCCAATGCCCAAATCCGTTGTAGTGGCTGTTACCAGTAGCCCTTTTACTCACTTAATGTCATAAACATAAGTTTCGATTTCATTGTTCAGTAAAGATTCCTGTATTAGCGGTTCTATTTTATCCCAAGTTCCACCTGCAAGTCCGCAACCAATTCTTGGCATGTGGACAGATGTATTATTTTCTTTTGCAAATTGGGCAACTTTTTCAAGTCCAATTTTTATCGCATCGTAACGAATTGGAGCATTACCATTTTCATCTATATTTATTCTATGCTGTCCAATTAAATTTGCAATCCAAATATCCTCTTCAACTCTTACAAACTGTATTTGTCCAAGTAAGAAGTTGTCTTGTGATTTAAACCACTCCCTATATTTTTTCTCAGGTTCTGCCCAACGTTTAGAAATTGCCATTACAAATCCTTTTCCCCAACCTCCAATGTCATTACAAATATGGACAATGATTTTATTACCGATTATTTTCGGATTTGTAGCATCACCTACAATATAATTGATCACTTTTCCCATTGATATTCAAAGTCTTTTTTGTTTATAATGAATTTTTCAAATTCTAAAAGGTCGATTTTTTGGTCTGCAAGAAATCCAAACTCATCTTCTATTAATTCTTCACTATATTTTAATATTTTTCCATTTTCATAAACTTCAATTTGTCGAAGTATTTCTCCTTTCTGATTTGATTCAAGATAATAGTCACAAGTTCCCCAAGTTTCGAATTTTTCAATCCGACTTTCGTTAAAATGTCTTTTGTAATATAATGTTGTCATAGGGTTACTGGTAACGTTCTGGTACTACAGCGGGTTTGGGACTAAATTAAGCCCATTCTTCGGATTTGCCAAATCATCCCAAATACAAAACCAACTCTCCATTAAGCCAATTACCCAAATCCGTTGTAGTAGCTGTTAGGCAACGTTATTTAATTATAAGTTCAAATTTTCCTGTTCTTTCTTTTTGAAAAACTTTTTGCATTTCTTCTCTGTTTTGCAGTAAAATGGTGTCTTTGCCAAAAATCTTAATATTTTTAATGTATTCAAATATTGGTTCTGAACCACGATTTACACAGATTTCAAAAGTATCTTTCGGTGTAATTTTAACATCTATTAAGCAATTCAAAGAGTCTACTTTTATGAACATATCTTTCTGTGAATTTTCTTCGACGAATAATGCATTAAAAGGGTCTGTTCCTCCTAAGAATTTTTTAATTGTGTCTTCATCGTTTTGTATTTTTATTCCCAAATATTTTTCAATAGTATCTTTATCGTATTGTATTTTTAGATAAAGATTCCTTTCAGAAGAATTAATTATGGACGAAGCTGTATAGGATTCACAAGAGCAAAATATAACAAGTAAAGTAATTAATAATAATTTTATTGTTTTCTTCATTTCTTATGTTTCCTGATTTTGTTATAATGTTGCCTAACGTCCCCGCGCTAAAAGCAGTTTGGGACTAAATTAAGCCCTATTTTCGGATTTGCCAAATCTTCCTGACACAAAACCAACTTTAAATTAACCCAAATCCCCAAATTGCTTGTAGCGTGTGTTAGCGATTGTTGTGACACACTAGTTAAGCACCTCTGATTATCGATTCCAATAATCCATTCCAATTGCGGAAGTTTATCCACTTTCAAAATCCGTCCCGAAAACACTTTCAAGCAATCCAAAAATCAGGAGAATAAAATTCCTCTTAAACCTCAAAAAAAATCGGCGAAAAAAGTCCGCAAAAAAAATCGACTTTCAAATTCCATTTTGAAACTCGACTTTCAAAATCCGCAAACAATTCCGTTCGATTTTTGCCGGCAGAGTAGGAGCAGATTAGTTTCCATTTTTTCTTTCTTATTAACGTAAATTGCTCGATTTCAACGGAACAATAATCGCTAACGTTCTCGCGCTACAAGAAGTTTGGGGCTAAATAAGCGTTATCTTTCGGATTTGCCAAATCTTCCAATTACAAACCAATTTTTCCATTAAGCCAAATCCCCAAATTGCTTGTAGCGTGTGTTGGCGGTTCGGTTTTTTATTTATTCCAAGGAAATTGTTTCATATCTGTAAATTCATTTCCGTCATAATCAAATTTATAAGTTCTGTTTTCCCAATCTGTAGCAATTATATATTTTTCGTTTAGTTCAAAATCATCTTTTCCACTAATCGTAGTAAATATATCAGCTCCACCTTTCTGCCACAATATCATTCCGTTTTCATCCAACTTTGAAATTTCTGTTTCTCCGTGAACTATATAAAAATTATCCTTTTTAAAAATTTCAAAACAACTTATTTGGTCTGCTTTAGTTTTCCATAAAAGGTTTAATTCAGGAAACGATAAACAGAATATTTTATCAGCACAGCATATTAAAATTCTGTTTTTTTCAATAATTTTTGAGTTTTCGCTTATTCCTGAGTTTCCGCCTTCGGAGCCAATAATTGCACTTTTTATTAATTGTTTGTTTTCGTATATTTTTATACCAACAAAAGTTGAGTTGTATTTATTTTCAGCTTCTAAATATTCAGAATCATATTTATTTGTATTTTCAGCAGAACCAACTTCATAAGTTTTATCAGTAAAAATTTCGATGTTATATTTTTCGATTATATTCATACTTTTAATTTCGTTTCGTTCGGCTAAACTGACCGCCAACGTTCTGGCACTACAGCGGGTTTGGGACTAAATTAAGCCCTATTTTCGGATTTGCCAAATCATCCCAAATACAAAACCATTTTCCCATTAAGCCAAATGCCCAAATCCGTTGTAGTGGCTGTTACCAGCTGTGCATTTATTTATACTTGACCTCTCTTCGGAAATGGTGGTTTCCAAGGAGGAATAATTACAGTTCTTTGAAAATGTATTAATGTCTTGTTTGACTTTAATTTTACATTTACAATATAAGCTTGTGGTCCAATATCTAAGGTATCGACTATTAAATCAAAAGTTCCATTCAATGATTTCTCACTTGAAGATAACTTTATTTTATAGTTTCCTTTTATACTTTCAACATATTGTAAACTTGCACTTATATTATTTCTCTCTACTGGAATTGTAATTGATTTTGTCCAACCGTTAATTATAATTTGAGGCGGAAAATCTATAATAGTAGCTAATAAATCTGGATATATTTTCTTGTTATCTAATACTATTTCTTTAGCTTCCCAATTCCCCTCTAAATTGATTCCATCGGGTTTATAAAGTAAGATACAGAAAAATAATAATATTAAAACGCTTATTATTAACCTTTTAAACCACTTCATTTACTTCGTTTTTTTTGCATTGCTGGTAACGTTCCCGCGCTACAGCGGGTTTGGGACTAAATTAAGCCCTATTTTCGGATTTGCCAAATCATCCCAAATACAAAAACAACTTTCCATTAAGCCAATTGCCCAAATCCGTTGTAGCGTGTGTTGGCAGTAGTTATTTTTCTTCTTTTTGGATTAAATTGTCAATCTCTATTTTCAATTTCGGTAAGTGATTGATTAAGATTGACCAAATATTCTCGTCAGAAACATTATCATAAGCATGAATCACATGATTTCTGAGTCCAATAATTGCTTTTGCGTTTGATATTTTATCAACAAAAGAATCATCTCGAGTAATTATTCGGTTGATTGCTTCGCCAATAATTTCAAGATTTCTTTCAACAGCTCTTTTACGCATTAAGTTACTTCGATATTTGAAAAAATCTTTCTCTTCATTATGGAAGAACTCGTTTATTTCATCAATGGACATTTTTATATCAAACAACCATTTAAGAATCCTTTCATCCATAAATTAGTTCTTTTGAATTGTCGATTGATTTAATTAAGATTGGATTTTTTAAAGTCTGTTCTTCAAGTAGGTCAACTTCTCGACCAAATAAAGACTCTAATTTTTCTTTGAAGTTTATGTAGTTGTCAAAATATTTTGAAAGTTCAATT
The DNA here is from genome assembly GCF_026810365.1 of Flavobacterium praedii. Taxonomy (NCBI): domain Bacteria; kingdom Pseudomonadati; phylum Bacteroidota; class Flavobacteriia; order Flavobacteriales; family Flavobacteriaceae; genus Flavobacterium; species Flavobacterium praedii. The sequence continues at coordinate 1,445,115 of NZ_CP113948.1, read as the reverse complement.
TGCTTAAACTTAACTAATAAATCAACATCGCTTTTTTCGTTAAAGCTGGAATTCAGGGATGAACCAAATAGATACATTTTTTCCACATTGTATATTACACAAAGCTTTTTTAAGTTATCTATATTATTGTCAATAATTCCCATACTACAAATTTAAACAAAAATATCTTTTAAAATCGGATTCGTCGAATAATTACTGCCAACGTCCCCGCGCTACAAGTAGTTTGGGACTAAATTAAGCCCTATTTTCGGATTTGCCAAATCTTCCAAATACAAAACCAATTTCAAATTAAGCCTAATACCCAAATTGCTTGTAGCGTGTGTTAGCGGTTCGGCTTTTTTATTCACTGAATTTCGGTTTTGCTTCCGCGCCATTTCAAAGTCGGAAGCATTTTTTAAAACTATTTAATTATGAAAAAAAAAGATAAAATTGATTTAATAAAATTCTGCATTATCACTTTTCTAATTGGTTTTATTCTAAGTCTTATTTCTAATTATTTTCAATAGACCAAGAAAACACAAGTATAAAGTAATAACCAAATATCCACCATAAACATATTTGTCGGAAATTTTACTTTCTAATAATAAATTATAAGCAATACTTCTTTTTTCTTTTGGAATGTATTTTTCAATTAAAGAAAAAGATTTTTCAAGAGTTGAATTATAAATAACTAAACAAATAAAAACTGAAAACACAAAAAATAAGACAGCATTTATCTTTCTTTCATAAAAATCTGGATGGTTATATGCTATAAAAGCAACTCCGCTAACAATCATTAATATTAATCCAGATACAAGTGCTTCAATCATTTTTCTATTTGTTTAATTTTATATTCTCCGTTTCGGTTTCAAGCTGACCGCTAACGTCCCCGCGCTACAAGCAGTTTGGGACTAAATTAAGCCCATTTTTCGGATTTGCCAAATCTTCCAAATACAAAACCAACTTCAAATTAAGCCAAATCCCCAAATTGCTTGTAGCGTGTGTTGGCGGTAGTTACTTTTTTACTTATTCAAAAAAAAGTCTAAATACCCAATTACATGGCGTATAATGTTGAACGAATTGAGTGAAATAGGCGTATACAGTAAGGGAAAGTAAAACCCACAAAAAAAAGATAAGGGATAAATATAATCTTGTAAACAGCTTATTGAGTTTTAATTTAATAGCACTTGCTATTAATAGAATAGTAGTAAATGTAGCTATCAAATAGTAATTTTCAACATAGCAAACATCACTTCTACAGTAGAGACTAGCAATAAATATCAACGGAATTACTATTAAAATTATTTTCTGTTTTTTCGCAGAGTTCATAGTTATTGTATTTTAAGTTTAAAAAGCAATTTTTTTATTAATGCCTCTTTAATGTTCTGAAAATAATTATTTACCATTTATGCTTTTCTGATATTCATCCATATTTTTACTTTATTCCATTAGCTGAAGGGTTCAATTTAAGAGTAAATATGTCGCAATTACCGCCAACGTTCTGGCACTACAGCGGGTTTGGGATTAAATTAAGACCATTTTTCGGATTTGCCAAATCTTCCAAATACAAAACCAACTTTCCATTAAGCCCAATGCCCAAATCCGTTGTAGTGGCTGTTAGCTGTGGTTTTTATTTCACGTTCATTGTCATTGTTAAATTGTCAAAATATCTGCCATCTTGCTTGAAAAAGTTTTTTATTATTCCACTTTCTTCAAATCCCATTTTTCGATATAGATTTAGTCCTAGTTCATTTTCTGTATAAACTTGTAGCCAAATCAATTCTACAATCGAATTGTGTTTAGCCCATTCGATTGTCGATTTTAATAATATCCTACCAAGTCCAGAATTCCTCCATTCTTTTAATATTCCCATTCCAATAACAGCTGTATGTTCCATAATTTTTCTCCGATTTCCAGTTAAGTCAATATTTCCAATTATTTCATTGTCATATTCTGCGACTAAAAGCAAAGAATTATCATTTGTCAAGAAAGAGTTTATCCATTCCTTTTCTTGTTCAATTGTCATTTTGATTTCTTGTCCAAGTTTTGGAATGTAATCACTTTGAGGAATATATGTTTTTATACAATTAAGTAATTTTTCGGCATCGTCAATTTCAGCTTGTCTAATTGTTACAAGTTTTTGATTTTTAAGTTCTAATATTTGATGTTTAAATTTTAGCATTGTCGTTGGTTAAAATCACAGCTAACGTCCCCGCGCTACACGGAGTTTGGGACTAAATTAAGCCCATTATTCGGATTTGCCAAATCTCCCAAATACAAAACCAATTTCAAATAAAGCCTAAAACCCAAATTGCTTGTAGCGTGTGTTATAGGGCGGTTGTTTTATCGAAATTACGATTTTCACACAAAACTTTTACGCTTCTGTTGGCAAAATCTAATTTTTCAAGTTTCTGCGGTTAAATTCCAACGTTTCGTGTAGCATCTAAGTTACGCGATGTTTTTCTTAATTAAAAAAATTAAGCAAGTTAATAAGCTAGCAACAATTACACTCAATAAAGCCATTAAGTAAACATCTGATAGATACCCTTCAAATGGTTTTATTTTAAAATAAGTGAAAAGAACTGAAGTTGACACCAAGCTAAAAATTGCTAAACTTATAAAAATAGAAACTTTAACACGAAATATTCTTAGACAAATTAATATTACTAACGAAATAGCAAATGTTATGCTTACATTCAACATTGTTATAAATGGCGCCATTCCAATTTCGCCTCCAGAATAATTAGTTGTTTTTAGATAGATTACAAAAATAATGTTACTTAAAACAGATGTCAAAAAATATGAAAATAAATGTTTTAGCCAGTATTCCATTTAAACTTTTTGTTGTTAGTTAATTCAAATTACGCATAACTTTCAAGTTTCAGCTGTCAAATTCTAATTTTCACGCTTCTGCTTTTCAGGTTTCAACTTTTCAGGTTTTAACTTTTCAAGTTTCTGTTGGTAAAATCCAACTTTTCACGCTTCTGCTTTATAAACTTTCGGCGGAAACAAATGCTTATTTTCTAATTATTTTATCTGCGTAATCGGCTCAACTGCCCTATAACGTTCCCGCGCTACAAGAAGTTTGGGACTAAATTAAGCCCTATTTTCGGATTTGCCAAATCTTCCTGACACAAAACCAACTTCAAATTAAGCCAAATGCCCAAATTGCTTGTAGCGTGTGTTAGTGGCTGGCTCTTTCAGCGTTCTAATTTTCAAGTTTCTACTTTCAAATTCCAACTATTAAACATCTATTTTTCAAATTCCGTCTTTAACGTTTCTACTTTTTAGGTTTCAATTTTCACGTTTCTGTTGGCACATTCCAACTTTCAAGTTTCTGCTTTTCAGATTCCAATTTTCACGTTTCTGTTGGCACATTCCAACTTTCAAGTTCCGCTTTTAAGATTCCAATTTTCACGTTTCTGTTGGCACATTCCAACTTTCAAGTTTCTGCTTTTCAGATTCCAATTTTCACGTTTCTGTTGGCACGTTCCAACTTTCAAGTATCTGCTTTTCAGATTCCACTTTTTACATTTTTTAGCTAAACATCAATTTTTATATTTCTATTTAATTTCAAAGCTTCGCTCTTCAAACTTACATTTTGAAAGTTTTGAATATATTTAACTTTTTGTAATTCAATTTTTTACGTCTGTTTCTCTTCGAGCTTGCCACTAACGTCTTGGCACTACAGCGGGTTTGGGGTTAAATTAAGCCCATTTTTCGGATTTGCCAAATCATCCCAAATACAAGACCATCTTTCCATTAAGCCTATTGCCCAAATCCGTTGTAGTGGCTGTTATGCCTAGTGCTTTTATTGTCGTTTGGTAAATTGTCCAACTTCGCTTTCAAATAAATTTTGATTCACTCTATAGTAATACCAATTTTTTTGTCTGTCGTATTTGTTCTCTTTTTCAACTTTATCACTCCAAACACATTCATTAATTTCAAAAGTCTTTTCAATAAATTTAGTGTCAATTGCTTTTAGCACTTCTGTTATTTTAGCACTTTCTGTATTTGGGAGTATAACAAGTATCTCGTCAATTATTTTTCTTGCATCCATTTCGTTTAGCCATTCATAAATCAACTCTTCATTGTCCGCATAATTGTCTGTAAATCGTTTCCACTTTGGAATTAAATAGTTCAGTCCGTCCTGCCTGACAAAGTCAGCTTTGTCTTTTAGAATAGCTTTTATTTCTTCTGTATGTGGAAATTCTGTTGTCATTTATTTTTCTTCTAGCATTAGGCATAACGTCCCCGCGCTAAAAGCAGTTTGGGACTAAATTAAGCCCATTATTCGGATTTGCCAAATTTTACTGACACAAAACCATATTTAAATTAAGCCAATTGCCCAAATTGCTTGTAGCGTGTGTTATGAGCTGGTTGTTTCTAGCTGATATTCCTAATTATTAATCGATTTTAAACCAATTTTCGGCAGGCACAAAACCCAATTCTTGCCCAAATCTCAGCTAATTTCATTCCCTTTTTTAATCTAATTTCATCCAATTATTGGCAAATTTAAAAACTAATTCGAATCTAAATTTCAGCCAATTTTCATTCTTATTTTTTCATCTCAATTTGAGAATCAAAACGATTGTTTATTTCCATTAAAAACTCTGAAATTCAAATTCGCTTTTCAAGTTCTTCATTTCAGATTCAGTTTAAAACTCCGAAATTCAAGTTTGCTTTTCAAGTTCCGAATTTCAAACCTTCAATTTCAGATTCAGTTTAGAAGTTCCAAAATTCAAGTTCTGCATTTCAGATTCTAAACATCAAACTGTGTTTTTTGCTTTTCGTGATATACTTCCAATTAAAAACTCCATTTTTCAAGCTTCAGAATTTTATTTTCTGCGCAACTAAATAATTTTTAAAAGACTGATTTTAAATGAAATGCACTTTTTTCAACTAGCTCATAACGTCCCCTTGCTAAACGAGGTTCGGGACTGATAAATCCTGAACCTCTAATTAAAAAACCATAAAAACAAATACAAAACTATGTCTAAATTAAACCAATTGCCCGAATCTTGTTTAGCAAGTGTTGGCAGTAGTGCTTTTCTTTTGGAGGCTGTCAAATTATTAGTTTACAAAACGCCTCAAAAAATTGTCGATTACGTTGAAAAACACAAACACGATTGTTTAATTAAAAATCCACCTTATGTTATTCGCAAGTGAATTAAATAAAATATCTAACCGCCACCATAAAAGCCAAGTTTTTGATGATTTTTTGGGAATGGCAGTATGTGCCTACTCCCTTGGAAAGAGCGAGGATATTTATTTGGATATAGCAAAAAAATACAACGAAGAAGAATTGAAAGGTTTCGCCAACGCATTAGGTGGATTAGTTTTAGACCACGAAAAGCAAAACATATCTGTTCAATGGAAAGACTTTTTAGGAAATTACTTCGAGGAGTTTGGACAAAGCAATTCTAAAATGGGGCAGTTTTTTACACCAACTTCGATTTGTAATCTTATGGCTTATTTTACGAATGACAATCTGAAAGAAGAAACACAAACGGTAAATGATCCTTCATGCGGGAGTTCAAGAAACCTTATCGCCCACGCAATGAAAAATCCAAACAACCGATTCAATTTTTTTTATGTTGGGCAGGATTTAGACAAACGCTGTTGCTTAATGTCGGTTCTAAATTTCGTAATGTTCGGACTATCTGGAGTTGTAATTTATATGAATTGCCTTTCGCTTGAAATATACGGAGGATGGAGGATTTATATGCCCGAAACGCTTTTGGGCGTGCAACCGTTATCGGTTGACGAATGCAGGCGTTATTTATTTACTGAGAAAGTAGAAGAAGAAGAGCCTGTTTTGGTTGAGAATTTTCCATTAACACTTTTTGACGTATGACACAGCAGGAACACGATGATTTATTGAAATTTACAAAAAATAAATACATTTCTATTTTTGGAAATTTAGACCATAAAACTTTAGAAATTCACGATTTTTTTTATAATGCTTTTGCAAAAAATCCATTAGATTTAAAAAAAGAAATAGTCAATGAAATATATTCTGAATACAGAATTTTTACAGGTGAAATACAACGTGAAAAAGGAAATATTCAAGATTTTGAAAAAAAATGCAACGTATGCAAAGAGTTTAAAAATTCTTTCCTATTTAGAGAAAGATATTCAAAAGTATATAAATTTTCTTATCTGTATTATTGTTGTAAAGACTGTGAAGAAAATATTAACTCAACCAGAGTTATTGACAAAAAAAATCAAGCTTTACTAGCTAGAAACTGGTACGAAAAAAACAAAGAGTTATGTATTTTAAGAGCGAAAATCTGGAGGCAAAATAATTCAGACAAAAACAGAATTAGTCAAAAAAAATATAGGGACAAAAGGCGTCTATCTTCGGTTTCGTAGCATTACTGCCAACGTCCCCGCGCTACACGCAGTTTGGGACTAAATTAAGCCCTATTTTCGGATTAGCCAAATCTTTCTGATACAAAACCAACTTCAAATTAAGCCAAATACCCAAATTGCTTGTAGCGTGTGTTAGCGATTGTTGTGACACACTAGTTAAGCACCTCTGATTATCGATTCCAATAATCCATTCCAATTGTGGAAGTTTATCCACTTTCAAAATCCGTCCCGAAAACACTTTCAAGCAATCCAAAAATCAGGAGAATAAAATTCCTCTTAAACCTCAAAAAAAATCGACCAAAAAATTCCGCAAAAAAAATCGACTTTCAAATTCCATTTTGAAACTCGACTTTCAAAATCCACAATCAATTCCGTTCGATTTTTGTCGGCAGAGTAGGAGTAGATTAGTTTCCATTTTTTTCTTTCTTATTAACGTAAATTACTCGATTTCAACGGAACAATAATCGCTAACGTTCCCGCGCTAAAAGCAGTTTGGGACTAAATTAAGCCCATTTTTCGGATTTGCCTAATATTTCTGAAACAAACTAATTTTCCCATTAAGCCAAATCCCCAAATTGCTTGTAGCGTGTGTTAGCGATTGTTGTGACACGCTAGTTAAGCACATCTGATTATCGATTACAATAATCCATTCCAATTGCGTATGAATTTCCATTTTTTATTTTCCGCTACCAAAGTTCCGCTTTAGCAAGTTCAGTTTAGCAAGTTTAGCTTCGGCAAACTTTATTTAAACCTCAAAAAAAATCGACAAAAAAATTCCGCCTTCGATTGTCCGAAAAGCGGTTCACATTTTTTACTTCCGCAACAATTAAGTTTCAATTTTCGGATCTGATTTCGGTCAACTCGGTTTCAGCTTTTGTAAAACTTTTTCCAAATTAAAATACCCGATTAAATTCAGCGGTTTTTCGTCACCGGAGCAATAATCGCTAACGTTCTCGCGCTACAGCGGGTTTGGGACTAAATTAAGCCTTATCTTCGGATTTGCCAAATTATCCCAAATACAAAACTATTTTCCCATTAAGCCAATTGCCCAAATCCGTTGTAGCGTGTGTTGGTGGCTGGACTTCTTGTTTATTCCTATTTTCCGCTTTTGATTCGGTTATCGTGTTTGCACAACATTTGGCAATTTTCGGCAGAAGTATTTCCGCCTTCGTGCCAAGGCGTAATGTGGTCGGCTTCCATACTCGAAAGTTCAAAATGTTCGCCACATTTCACGCAAATTCCTTGTTGTCTTTCGTAGGCTTCACGTTTTTGATTATCGGTAAATGCTCGAATATTTAGAAATTTTTCTTTGCGAGTTAAAACGTATTCGTAAATTCCTTTTTTGTTGGTAACGTCTTCGTCTTGCATCAAAGTTGAGATTTCTTCTTCGAGTTTTTTGTGGTCGAAGTTTTGAGTTTTAAACTCGTTGTACAAAAATCCCCAACCAATTCCTTTCATTTCTCTGCGATGTTTTGGGAAAGTCGCTTTTACCCAACTAATGATAGATTGAAAATACAACCAAATTTCGTTTGCGTTTGGGTCGTGTTGGTGATTAGACATATAAACCTCAATGTTTCCATTAGAAATCCATTTGATGGCGGTTTCTAAATATTCTTGTCGGTCAGGACTTCCAACCATATAATCGCCTGCTAAACCAAATGCAGGACAATTTCGTTTACTAAAAATTGGTTTTGCACTAGATACCCAACTTCCCGAATAAACTGCGTTTCGCAGTTCTTGTTCGGTTAGTTTTTCGCCTGCAATGTTGATAGTTTTAAACCATTCCAATTTTTGGCTATCCGTTCCACTACACAAATAAACCATCAATTTGTAGTTTAAAATTTGCTCTTGTTCGTCTTTTTGTAGATTATGAAAAAATCTAAAATTATATGCAAATTCGCCTGTTACAAACTGACAAATTGAAATAGTTCTTTGTTGTCCGTCAATAACTTCAAAATTTCCATCTTCACGAACTGCCCAATACATTACATTTAGCGGAAAGTTTTTTGTAATCGTGTCAATTACTGCTTCACGTTGTTTGTCTTTGTAGATAAATTCACGTTGATAGGGTGGACGAATGTCTAATTTTCCATCATATCCAATAACACCGTTTTCGTTGTTGTCTTCGTAATTTTCAGTTAGTTCTCGTATTGTAATTTCTTTGAGTTCTATGTTCATCGCTAGTTTTGTATTTGCTTATTTTTTATCAAAAACCTTGTGTAAAGAACTTTTAAATAACCATCAGCATTATCTGCTGTGTAATAAACGCCTTCGGGTTTGGTTTTATATAGAATTGTTGAGCTTGTGTTTGCTTTACTTCCGTTGATAATTGTACCGTTTTCGTTGTGTTGCTTTGGGTTGATGTACTTTTTTGTTGGCGTAGCTTCAAATTCATCTCTGCCCGAAGTCATTCCCACAATATCAAATTGGTCAGGATTGTATTTGTCCAAAAATGTAATTGGAACTCCCATAACACCGTCATAATCGATTGGGATTTCACTAGTTTTACTTACCTCAATTGCATCATAATTATCGTATTTTGGATAATCGATTTCGTTATAAGTCTTGTACAGAATTAAATTTTCGTGGCGTTTGTTAAGGTCAATATTTGTAAACCAATGAACGCCTGAAACTCTAATCATTCCTTCTTTTCTGTCGGTTGCAGTTGCGTAATCTTCGTAATGTTGGTTGATAAAATGACCCGCACCACCTTTGAAACCGTTACCCAACCAAATTTTGTTGTCTTTTATAAGTCTGAAAATTTCTTTGTATTTGGTTGCATTTTGATGTCCGATAATGACAAATTTTTTATCGTGTTCGATAAGTTGAGCAACGTATTCACGAAACAAAGAAAAAGGCGGATTTGTAACGACAATATCGGCTTGCGTTAGCAAGTCGATACTTTCTTTACTGCGAAAATCGCCATCGCCTTTTAATGGTTTTATTCCAATTTCGTCAATATCGGGAACGAAATTCCCATTTTTATCTCCGTTGTATTCGAGATAAATTGCATTTTCAGAATTATGTTTGCTGAATAAATCACGTTCTTGATTTTGGAAGCAAGTTGTGATTAATTTTTTGAGTTCAAATTTCTCGAAATTGTGAGAAAAAAAGTGAAAGAAATTACTAATTCTCGGGTCATCACAATTGCAATAAACCACTTTGTCTTTAAAGTGTTTTTTGTAATGTTTCAGTTCATTTGCGATGTCTGAAAGTTGTGTGTAGAATTCGTCTTTTTTATTATTTTTAGCTTCTGTTAGTCGCTCATTCTTGGTTTTTACCGCCATTATTGTCCGTTTTACGGTGACAATTCTGACGGTTTTCTTTTGTTGGACAGTTGTTTTAGCCCCGAATTTCCGTTAGTCTTGCCACCAACGTCCCCGCGCTAAAAGCAGTTTGGGACTAAATTAAGCCCATTTTTCGGATTTGCCAAATCTTCCAAATACAAAACCAATTTTAAATTAAGCCAAATACCCAAATTGCTTGTAGCGTGTGTTACTGGCTGGTTGTTTCTAGCTGATGTTCCAATTAAAACCCGATTCTATTCCAATTTTCAGCTGGCACAAAACCCAATTCTAGCCTTAATCTCAGCTAATTTTATTCCATTTTATATTCGATTTTCAGCCTAATATTGGCAATTTTAAATCCCAATTCGGCATTAATTTCATTCTTGTTTTTTTGGTAAAAACCCATTTTTAATTTAAAAAAAATCCAACCTTAAACTTCTACTTTTCAGTTTAGAAACTCCGAAACTCAAGTTAGAAATTCAGATTATGTTTTCAGATTCAGTTTAGAAACTTCGAAACTCAAGTTCGAAATTCACGCTTCGCTTATCAGATTCAGTTTAGAAGCTTCGAAACTCAAGTTCAAGTTCAAGTTCAAGTTTTTCAGACTTTAAAATTCAAATTTATCAAGTTTCCGAACGACTATTTCTTGTCATCATAATAGAATTATAAAAGCTGTTTTTATCGAAATTTTCCTTCTTATTTCGCGACTAGCCAGTAACGTTCCCGCGCTACAAGCAGTTTGGGACTAAATTAAGCCCTATTTTCGGATTTGCCAAATCTTCCAAATACAAAACTAATTTCAAATTAAGCCTAATACCCAAATTGCTTGTAGCGTGTGTTGGCGGTTGTTTTTTATTTATTTTCGTAATATTCTTTTCCAAAAATCGCTGGTTCTTTCAAAGCTTTTAATATTTGCCTTTTACCTTTCGGACATTCATATTTATACAATAGTTTTAAAACTCTATTTCTAATACGAACTTGTTCTTTATCGGACAACTGTGGTGTTAAACCATCAATTGGACCATTGAATATTTTAGGATTAAATGCAACTCTTATTACTTCATTTGAAATCCCCACAATTTCCCTTGGATTACTTTTAAAATAAATAATATAATCAGGTTTCAAAAAATGATTTTCAACATATTTTAGTCCTTCTAAAAATGTTGAGTCTTTAATTTGATTTGTAGAAAATTCATTTGAGATTTCATTCCAAGCATTTTTATCTCGACAAGTATAATATGCATCTCCAATTTCAGATGTTTCTGCGTTGACTCCATAGCAACTATAAAACAAAGCAATAGTAAATAATAAACATATTTTGATTAGATATTTTTTCATTTTATAAATTTCATTTTGTCGAGCGAAAATAACCGCCAACGTTCTCGCGCTACAGCGGGTTTGGGACTAAATTAAGCCCATTATTCGGATTTGCCAAATCATCACAAATACAAGACCAACTTTCCATTAAGCCAATTGCCCAAATCCGTTGTAGCGTGTGTTAGTGGCAGGCTTTTTATTCAATCCACGACCTTTCTTGTGCTTCTATTCTAGATTCTTTTTTTGATTTTTTATGTTGTCCTTTATGAAATTTTCGATAAACACCATTATGCCAAGAACAAGTTCCTCTTCCTTGTGAATGACTTATTTTTCCATCTCTGCAGATTGAACCATCAAATTCATATATTTCACGTTCATATATTCGTTCAGTTAAAATATCAACAGAAGTAAAACCATCTCTAATTCTTGAAACAAAGAGTAATGCAAAAATAAGTATAGGGATGAAAGTTATCGCTATTGTTGATATTATTTTATCCTTAATTTCTCTTAATTTCTCTTGCCTTTTTAATTTTTTAATTTCTGTTTTGATAATTATTTGATGTCTTTTGGCTAATGCATTTCTTATACGTCTTTCGAAATGTTCATCATCAAATAATAATTCCTTTACATCAAATTCACTGTTTAGATAGAAATATAAGTCAGAACTATTAAAATTGAATTTTCGCAATCTATTTGAGAATTCTTTTTTTCTATTTTTTTGTAATTCGACATAACTTGTTATTATTTCTTTATTCTGAATTTCTACAAAACTATATTCCCAAGCTTTTTTTAAGTGTTCAATTTTGATATTAGAAAACATTGATAAAAATTGTTTTTCATCAAGAAGGTGATATTTTCTATTGATGATGCAATATTTATTTAGTTTATTTTGAATTTCTTCATCCATTTTTTCGCATTTTAGGCAAGCTTGCCACTAACGTTCCCGCGCTACAAGCAGTTTGGGACTAAATTAAGCCCATTATTCGGATTTGCCAAATCTTCCTGAAACAAAACCAACTTCATATTAAGCCAAATCCCCAAATTGCTTGTAGCGTGTGTTATGCGATGCTATAATACGAGATGTTCATAATTTCCAATTTGTTTCCAGATTCCATTTTCACCTTTTTCAAAGATTATTTTTAAAACTCCAAAATAGTCATCTGTCTTTTCTCCCAAAAAAACGCCTTTGGATTTAATGTCTACTTCTATGAAAGCAAATTTATTATTTGAAGTGTAAATAGGTTCGCTAATCAAAAAGTAAAAGCCTTTTGTTTTTTTAGTATTATTAACTGTAAAATATTTTTTCTCTAATATTTTAATTTTTTTTGACTTCACATTTTGACAAGCTTGGCTTAAATATTTCTTTTCATTGTCATTAAATAAATTATCATATTTATTTGTAGAAAATATGTAAACATTATTGTAAGGATGATGTTCGTCTTCTTCAATTTCTTTTAAAACTTTTTCATCTTTCAAATTTATATCTAGCCAAAAACTTTTAGGATAAAATGTAATTGTTGAATCAACTATAATAAATTTTTTAGGAATTTTACCATTTAAGATTTTAATAATGCTAAAATTCTCTTCATTTTCAAATATAATTTTATAAAATTCATTTGTTTGAGAAAAGGAAAAATTACCAATTAGTAAAAACATTAAATAGATTATTTTATTTTTCATAGATGTCTTTTTCTAGGTTTTCTGGGCAAGTATCGCATAACGTTCTGGCACTACAGCGGGTTTGGGACTAAATTAAGCCCTATTTTCGGATTTGCCAAATCATCCCAAATACAAAACCATATTTCCATTAAGCCCAATGCCCAAATCCGTTGTAGTGGCTGTTACCAGCAGTATGTTTTTAATAGTACATTGTGATTTCAGAATTTGGAAACTTTAATTCATTATCTCCAGGATTGAAACCATCCATTTTCGGTAAAGATTTTAGTTTTCTGTTTATTTCCTTTTTTTCAATTTTCGAACTGTTCTTTTCACAATTTTCTGTTTCCTTTTCGTATTTAATTTTGCCACTTGATAAGTTATAGTCAAAATTTTCCCAATAGTCGCAAGGTGAACCAAAATTAACAGTTGCTCCGATTAAGTAAAAATCCTCATTTTGATATCTAAACCTATGTGTATAGCTCCATTTTTGCCTACCTCCTCCAGTATGATAAATTACAATACAATTTCTCTCAATTGAAATTCCCTCAAATGAGTCTCCCATCGGACCACCGTGCTCACTTGGTTGTATTGCTCCAATAGATTTTCGCCACAATTCCCACTTATCAATATTCTTTTTGTAAATATATATTTGTCTTTCAGTTCCGAAATCAGTTTCTTTTTTAGTATTATAGACTATAACTTTTTCAGCAATTCCATCTTTGTCTAAATCTCCTTCTGCTTCGCCAATATTTTCAAAAGATTGTGGTGCTTTAATAAGTTCTATTCTTTTATTATCCTGACTAAAACAAGAAATAAATGAAATAAAAAATAGAATTATCGTGTATTTAGGTGCGTTTTTTTTCATATTGCTGGTAACGTCCCCGCGCTACAAGCAGTTTGGGACTAAATTAAGCCTTATTTTCGGATTTGCTAAATCTTCCAAATACAAAACCAATTTCAAATTAAGCCTAATACCCAAATTGCTTGTAGCGTGTGTTGGCGGTTGTATTTTTTATTTATTTAATTCAGATTCCATTTTATTTAAGTTTTGTGTGTACTGATTTTCAGATTTAGACCATTTTTCAGCCTCACTTTTCCACTTATTAAACTTAATTACATCTTTTGTTTTAAAATATTCATATGCTAAATTATATGCAGTTTCTTGAATGAAATTTTGTTCCTTACAAATTTTAGACATTGTTGAATAAGTTTCTGCTACTTTTTCAAAATTCAAAAGTTTTGTATAAGTATAAGCCAATTCTTTATAAGTATAACAGTCTTCTGGATTTTCTATAATTGCTTTTTTTAATGATATTTCTGCCTTATCAAATTTCTGTAAAGCATTATAAGAAAATGCTAATTCAGTTTGTAATCCTTTAAATTTCGGATTAATTTTATCTGCTTTTTCTAAAAAAGTTAAAGCCTTCTCGCATTCGTTCCAGCCATTATACATATAACCCCAACGATATAATCTTTCGACAGAATTTTCATCAGTTTTATATGTTTTTAACCAACTAGGTGTTTTTTCAATATTTAGTTCTTTAAATTTTGCTTCAGGAATTTCAGCTATTGCAGTTCTGTTTGGTTGAAGCCTTGCTTTTATAAAACCTACTTCATTTTTAGTTTCACTATCTATTAGAATAAATTTACCATCTTTTTCAATTTTAAATTTTCCTTCATAGTTTAATGTTAATCCTGCTTGTGAATCGATATAAATAAATCCTAATGTATAAGTACTATCTTTTTCCATTTGGTATGCAATCCACTTATCTTCACATTGAACGTTTGTTTTGTCAAACTTTAAAATATTTTGAGCATTTAAACTAATTGAAAAAAATGTAAAAAGGATTAAAATATATTTCATAAAATGTTGTTTTTTAAAGTTCTGCGGTAATATAACCGCCAACGTCCCTCTACTACAGCGGGTTTGGGACTAAATTAAGCCCTATTTTCGGATTTGCCAAATCTTCCCAAATACAAAACCAATTTTCCATTAAGCCAATTACCCAAATCCGTTGTAGTAGATGTTAGCGGTTCGGGCATTTTTTTACGGATATTCAAATCCAAATTCATAATATCTCAATTTGTTTTTGCAGAAAGTATATATTGCATAATAAATAGGCATATTGTTACTTTCTAAAATTTTTGTTTTGCTGTCTTTTGGATTTTCAATCCTGTAATAAAGCTCAAGACGGTCTTTTGTGCTATCAACCACAGTATAGCAATTACCAAGTTTTTCAACAACTTGTTCTTTTGTCAAATCAAGTTTAATTCCTTTTTCTGTTTGAAAGGTATCAAAATTTAGTTGTTTGTATCTGTGGTCAGCTTTGTCAGAATATGAAATACTAAAAATAGAAATTTGATTTTTCCCATCACCCGGATGTTGTGTTAGTGTAAGCGTTTCTGCATTCATTAGAGAATAAAAATGATATTGCTCTCTTTCATCAGTTTTGTTATCTGTTCCAATAACTTTGTCTGCACTT
This sequence comes from Flavobacterium praedii, assembly GCF_026810365.1. NCBI lineage: Bacteria > Pseudomonadati > Bacteroidota > Flavobacteriia > Flavobacteriales > Flavobacteriaceae > Flavobacterium > Flavobacterium praedii. Next base: position 1,430,015 of record NZ_CP113948.1, on the reverse strand, counting down.
ATAGAATTTCTTAATGTTATTCCACAAAGGGAAGTGTCAGGTTCTAAAAAATCACAATTTTTAGTTTTGAGTTTTTCAATTACTTTAGCTAATAATCTAGCGTGTTTGTTTTGTTCAGGAACAAGTTCAAGCCTTTCATCTTTGTCCACAATTTTTGTTTGGGAATTATTGCAGTTTGTTAAAAGAAAAGCTACCAATATTAGTATCAAAATATTTCTCATTGTCTTTGTTTTCTTAGTGTCTGCGGTTGCCTGACCGCTAACGTTCTGGCACTACAGCGGGTTTGGGACTAAATTAAGCCCATTATTCGGATTTGCCAAATCATCCCAAATACAAAACCATCTTTCCATTAAGCCAAATGCCCAAATCCGTTGTAGTGGCTGTTAGTGGCTGGCTTTTTTTCTGTTGCGATTTCTGATTTCTGTTACAATTGCTGGTAAAATTCCAAAGATTAAACTTGAAATAAATATCAAATCATAGTTTAAATCATTAAAAGCCAAAACTCTTTTTCCATCGTCACAAGCAGTACATTCAATTAATTTTCCATTAGCATCTATGTAGCAAAAAATAATTGTCGAAATTATTATAAGCAACGTGCCAAGTGAAATATTTTTTATGCGTTGTCTATTTTCTTGCCTTTTTAACAATAAAATTATTGAAATTATAAAAATTAAAAATGCTGAAATAAATTCACCACTTGCAAAGTGAAAATACTTTCCATAATTCTTAAATGAAATTTTATTTTCTGTTAATTGTTGAAATAGATTTCGGATTAATTCTCTGTAGTTTTCTTCGTAAGCAAATACAAGTACAGCCAAAAAATAGACTGCTATTATTCCAACTAATATTTTAATAAGCTTTCTCATTTATTGGATTAAGTTCTTGTTTTCTTGCTTTTCACGTAAGCTTGCCACTAACGTTCCCGCGCTACAAGTAGTTTGGGACTAAATTAAGCCCATTCTTCGGATTTGCCAAATCTTCCAAATACAAACCAATTTTTCCATTAAGCCAAATCCCCAAATTGCTTGTAGCGTGTGTTAGGCGTGCGGCTTTTTCATTTAGCAAGTTTTATTAAGTTTTAGATTAGTTTACAAATTTTTGCTATTTACAATTATTGTTTTATAATTTTTTTTATTTGGACACCTTTACTTGAAAATATTTCAAAAATATATGTTCCATTTGCTAATTTGTCAAGACGAATTTCCTTATTTATATCTGAATGAGTTGAAATTAATTGACCATTTAAATTATAGATATTTATTTTTGTAACTTCTTCATTTATAATTATTTGGTTTTTAAATGGATTCGGATATACCAATATATTGTTTTCTATTTGAAAATCATCGTTTGATAAATTTGAACAATTACTTCCATTTTTAAAACCATAAACTTTAAAATTATCAAGATACTTGACGTCTCCCCAATAACCACCAACTATATGAATATTTATGTTATTTGTTGAACTGAAATTATAGTTAAAGCCTTCTTTTGTATTTGTTACTTTTAAAACAGGACTTAATGTACCATCTGTTCCAATGTCATAAATTTTAGAAGAAACAGAAAATTTACTTGTAGCAATTTTAGTTAATTCAAATACTAATCTATACCAATTTCCACTTATAAAATTATTACCAAAAATGGAAGGATTATAAGTTGAATTTGGATTAGACAATCCATTGATAGATAAAATTTTTCCATAAGGGTCACTAACGGTATTTGAAATAGCCGAAGATAAAATAGTTTCTCCATTGTCTTTTGCAATAAAAAGACCAACAGAATTATAAACATTTGAGATTACTGTTGGATAGGTTTCAACTTTATAGTCTATTGAAATAAGCATAGTTTCAGTATCGATTCCGTTGAATCTTGAGCATAATTTTAGAGGTTGTGTAGCTGTTCCTTGTAGACTTGTAGTTAAATAATAACCATTATTTCCATCTGAAACTTGGGTATAACCATAAGTTATTGGTTGTACAAATTTATTCGATAAATCATTATTAGTTGTTGATGTAAAATTATTAAAGTTAATTTCTTCCGTAACTAATTGAGCATTCATTTTTGTAATTGTAAATATAAGTAATAAAATTAGGGTAGTTTTTTTCATTTTAATATTCTGTTTTTTTATAGATTTTAATAGATTATGCTTGTTTTATTTTTCTATATATACTTTCCAAAAAGTATCGATTTTCTCTTTAAGTTCAGTTAAATTCTTTATTGAGTAGTCTAAATGATTTGATGGTTCAATTTTCTTCCCATCCCAACCTGATTCAGATTCTTGTTTTCGAGCCATTTCACTCAGCCTAAAACAATAATGTTTCAATCCATCTGCTATTCGATTTATTTCAGATGCAATATCTCCAATATAATCTTGTGAGTAACTTTTTAGAGTTAGTGGGTTTTCGATTGATAATTCAAAGTCTTCTATTACTGAATTTAAAAAGAGTTCTAATTTATTTATAATATCGTAGCCTGCCATTATTTTTTTACCTTCTATTATTTCACGAATAGATGTGCTTGAAACTCCGCTTTTTCGGCTAAATTCAACAGATTCTCTATATCCTACGATTTTAGAAAGTCCTTCTTTTATTCTTAAAGTTTTATTTATTCTGTCTTCTTGGATGCATAAATATATTCTATTTATTTCTTCTGTGGATGGAATTGAGTGCATATATATATCCCATTTTTCAAGAGGTATTCCGACTCTATAAGCTAAAAGCTGTCGTTCATTAATATGCTTTTTGATGTCAACCCAACGATTCTTTATTTGTTTGTCTGTAAGCTCTTCCATCGTATAATTTTGGTTGTTTTTATAGATTTGTCGTTGTCTGCACTGTTAAGCTGACGCCTAACGTTCCCGCGCTACACGCAGGCTGGGATTAAAGATGCGTATTCTTTCGGTTAAAAACAAATGTATCAAATACAAACTATTTTCAAATTTAACCCATTGCCCAGCTTGCTTGTAGCGTGTGTTAGCAGTAGCCCTTTTTTACGCAATGTCATAAACATAAGTTGCGACTTCATTTTTCAATAGAGTTTCTTTCAAAATGGGTTCTATTTTGTCCCAAGTTCCGCCTGCAAGTCCACAACCGATTCTAGGCATATGAACGGTCGCATTATTTTCTTTTGCAAATTCTGCAACTTTATTAAGACCCACTTTTATTGCGTCATAGCGAATAGGAGCATTGCCATTTTCGTCTTTATATATTTTATGCTGTCCAATTAGATTTGCAATCCAAATGTCATTTTCAACTTTTATAAATTGTACCTGTCCAAGTGAAAAATTGTATTGATTTTTAAACCAATTTCTATATTCTTTTTCCGGTCCTTTCCAACGTTTAGAAATTGCCATTACAAAACCTTTTCCCCAAGCTCCAATATCATTACAAATATGTACAATGATTTTATTGTCAGTTATTTTCGGCTGTGTGGCATCTCCAATAAGATAATTTATTTCATTGTCCATTGATATTCAAAATCATTTTTATTTATTGCGTATTCTTCAAATTCCAAAAGATTAATTGTTTGGTCAGCAAGAAATCCAAATTCGTCTTCAATAAATTCTTCACTGTATTTTAATCTTTTGCCATTCTCATAAATTTCAATTTGTCGAAGTATTTCTCCTTTCTGATTGGATTCAAAATAATAAATACAAGTTCCCCAAGTTTCGGATTTTTCAATCCGATTTTCATTAAAATGTCTTTTATAATATAGTTCTGTCATAGGGTTACTGCTAACGTTCCCGCGCTACAGCGGGTTTGGGACTAAATTAAGCCCTATTTTCGGATTTGCCAAATCATCCCAAATACAAAACCAACTTTCCATTAAGCCAATTGCCCAAATCCGTTGTAGCGTGTGTTAGCAGTAGTTGATTTACCTGATATTTACTTGATATGGAATGTAAATTTTTGTTTCTTTTTCACCTTTATAAACCCAAGGAGGCAAGACGCTTAACGCTTCCGATATTTTATAGTAAAGTAATTTTTTAGATAATCTGCTATGCTCAATTTTATGTAATTGACTGGCAGGGTCAGTTTGGACATTACTACCAAACGTAATTGTAATATTTGAACTTTTTTCATTTACTTCATCAAGAATAAATGTACTTGAACTATTTTCTTCAATTTTAAATTTTGCTAAATATTTTAAATCCGCATATGTATCCCAAAAATCTCTTGGAACTTCTGCATTTTCAATAAATAAATCGTATGATAACGATGCTCCTCCTAAAAGTGCTGAACCTTTAAATTTAAATTTTTCATCTACTTCATTTACGATATATTTTGAATTTGCGTAATCGTACTGTGCTACTATTTTTTTTCCCTTTTTGTCTTTGATAGTCCATAAATTAATAGGCTTATCCATTTCATATTCGCCATCAATTATGACAATTCCTTTTTCATTATAATATTTCCAAGCACCATTTTTTTTACCATTTATAAAATTACCGCTAAATTGTACTTTGCCATTAAGAAAATATAATTCAAACAAACCGTTTAATTTACCCTCGGAATAATTTATTTTATTTATTAATCCGCCTTTATAATTATATGAAATCCATTCTCCATCTGGAAGGTCATTTTTAAAACTCCCAACATCTGTTGTTTTTTCTTTACAAATTCGTTCATATTTCCCATCATAAATAGGGGAGTTCTTCTCGATATTTTCTATGCAATTACAGTAATCAAGTTTTTCTATTTGTTGACTGAATGAAAAATTTGTAAATGAGATTATTACTAATGTTAAAAGTGTTTTTTTCATATTTTTAAGGTTGTTATTTTCTGATTCTGCGGTTCAATTACTGCTAACGTTCCCGCGCTACACGCAGGCTGGGATTAAAGATGCGTAATCTTTCGGTTAAAAACAAATGTATCAAATACAAACTATTTTCAAATTAAACCAATTGCCCAGCTTGCTTGTAGCGTGTGTTAGTGGCTGGCAAAATATGTGTGATGTTTTCTATTTCTATTGTTTATAAAAGTATGGGTCTTTATAATTACCACTATCACTTGGATAATAAAAATTCATTTTATCTGAATATGCTTGCGAAATTTCTAATTCAACTGATGTACCTCTTTCACTATCCGGCGCTTGTGCCGTCTGTTGTGTTCCAGGTAAAACGTTATAGAAAACAACAGTTTCAGTTTTATAGATACCGCCACTATCTTTTATATAATTTACATTTACTTTAATTTCATCCATTTTGCAATCAGTATTATTAGTGAAAATAACAGCTAGATTAAAAATTCCACCAATTTCTCTATATTGATATTGGTTTGTTGTTGCAGTTAAATAAGATTGCCAATTATTTCTAAAATTCATATTCTTTTTAGTAATTGCTTCATTTATTCTTTGTCTTTCGGTTTCTTCTGCTGAAACAGCACTGTTTTGAGTTTCGTCTGCATTATACGGTTCTGAGTCATAACTGTTAGATTGATAACTGCTTGATAAAAAGCTTATTATTGCTAAACCTATTAATATTACACCAACAATTAATAGATTTCTTTTTAAATTACTTTTCGGATAATCATTTTGGGAATTATAATTTTGATTATTATAATTGGAAGAATTGTAATAATTCGGCGGAGTTGTTGAAAAATTATTTTGAATTGGATTTTCAAATTTTGGGGGAGTTGTATTTATTGATAATATCGATTTCAAATCTTCAACTTTTTCTGCAGTTGTCCAATTTTCAATTCCTTGAAACCAAATAGGAGTATCTTTTTTTATGTTTAATAATTTTAGTTGTTCAATTTCAAATGGACCTTCTTGGTTTTGTCCATTCATAATGTAGAATTTCTTCATTTAGTATTATTTTATGTTTCTTTTTTTCTCAATTTCTCGATTGCTTGCCACTAACGTCCCCGCGCTAAAAGCAGTTTGGGACTAAATTAAGCCCATTATTCGGATTTGCCAAATCTTCCAAATACAAAACCATATTTAAATTAAGCCAAATACCCAAATTGCTTGTAGCGTGTGTTATGGGTAGATTGTTTCTGGCAGATATTTCTAATTATTAATCGATTTTAAACCAATTATTGGCAGGCTCAAAACCTAATTCTTGCCTAAATCCCAGCTAATTTCATTCCCTTTTATTATCGATTTTCATCCAATTATTGGCAAATTAAAAGCCAAATTCGAATCTAAATTTCAGCCAATTTTCATACTTATTTTTTCATCTCAATTTGAGAATCAAAACGATTGTTTATTTCCATTAAAACTCCAATATTCAAGTTTGCTTTTCATATTCTGTATTTCAGATTCAGTTTAGAAACTGCGAAACTCAAGTTTTCAATTTCAAGTTCTATATTTCAGATTCGGTTAGAAACTCCAATATTCAAGTTCTGTATTTCAAGTTTTGCTTTTCAGCTTCTAAACATAAAATTCAAGTTTCAAAGTTTATGAATTTCGACTTCTTCTCAACTAAATGCCTTTAAAAATCTGATTTTCTTCGCAATTTACCCATAACGTTCCCGCGCTACAAGCAGTTTGGGACTAAATTAAGCCCATTATTCGGATTTGCCAAATATTTCCAAATACAAAACCATTTTTAAATTAAGCCAAATACCCAAATTGCTTGTAGCGTGTGTTATGCGGGGGTTGTTTCTAGCCGATAGTTCCAATTATTAATCGATTTTAAGCCTATTTTTGGCAGACACAAAACCTAATTCTTGCTCAAATTCTAGCTAATTTCATTCCTGTTTAAAATTGATTTTCATCCAATTATTGGCAAATTAAAAGCCAAATTATTGTCTAAATATTAGCTAAATTTTATTCCCTTTTTTCGTTTCAATTTCATAATCAAAACGATTGTTTATTTTTATTCTCAATGAAACTTCAATATTTAAGTTTCAGTTTTTGCATTCCAATTTAAAACTTCAATTTTCAAGTTCCGTTTTTCAGATTCAGTTTAGAAACTCAGAAATTCAAGTCTGCTTTTCAAGTTTCTGCATTTCAAGTTTTACATTTAGGATTCAGTTTAGAAACTCCAAAATTCTATTTTCAGCTTTTCAAATTCCAGATTAAAACTCCAATTTTGAGTTTCTGTATTTCGATTTTCAGCGTAACTATATTCTTTTTTAAAACGTAATTTTAACTGAAATGTTTTTTTTCCGCTCAACTCCCGCATAACGTCCCCGCGCTAAAAGCAGGCTGGGGTTAAAGATGCGTATTTTTTCGGTTAAACACAAATTTTCCAAATACAAAACCATTTCCAAATTAAGCCAAATCCCCAGCTTGCTTGTAGCGTGTGTTATGCGGGGGTTGTTTCTAGCCGATAGTTCCAATTATTAATCGATTTTAAGCCTATTTTTGGCAGACACAAAACCTAATTCTTGCTCAAATTCTAGCTAATTTCATTCCTGTTTAAAATTGATTTTCATCCAATTATTGGCAAATTAAAAGCCAAATTATTGTCTAAATATTAGCTAAATTTTATTCCCTTTTTTCGTTTCAATTTCATAATCAAAACGATTGTTTATTTTTATTCTCAATGAAACTTCAATATTTAAGTTTCAGTTTTTGCATTCCAATTTAAAACTCCAATTTTCAAGTTCCGCTTTTCAGATTCAGTTTAGAAACTCAGAAATTCAAGTCTGCTTTTCAAGTTTCTGCATTTCAAGTTTTACATTTAGGATTCAGTTTAGAAACTCCAAAATTCTATTTTCAGCTTTTCAAATTCCAGATTAAAACTCCAATTTTGAGTTTCTGTATTTCGATTTTCAGCGTAACTATATTCTTTTTTAAAACGTAATTTTAACTGAAATGTTTTTTTTCCGCTCAACTCCCGCATAACGTTCCCGCGCTACAAGTAGTTTGGGACTAAATTAAGCCCTATTTTCGGATTTGCCAAATATTCCCAAATACAAAACCATTTTTAAATTAAGCCAAATACCCAAATTGCTTGTAGCGTGTGTTATGCGGGGGTTGTTTCTAGCCGATAGTTCCAATTATTAATCGATTTTAAGCCTATTTTTGGCAGACACAAAACCTAATTCTTGCTCAAATTCTAGCTAATTTCATTCCTTTTTAAAATTGATTTTCATCCAATTATTGGCAAATTAAAAGCCAAATTATTGTCTAAATATTAGCTAAATTTTATTCCCTTTTTTCGTTTCAATTTCATAATCAAAACGATTGTTTATTTTTATTCTCAATGAAACTTCAATATTTAAGTTTCAGTTTTTGCATTCCAATTTAAAACTCCAATTTTCAAGTTCCGCTTTTCAGATTCAGTTTAGAAACTCAGAAATTCAAGTCTGCTTTTCAAGTTTCTGCATTTCAAGTTTTACATTTAGGATTCAGTTTAGAAACTCCAAAATTCTATTTTCAGCTTTTCAAATTCCAGATTAAAACTCCAATTTTGAGTTTCTTTATTTCGATTTTCAGCGTAACTATATTCTTTTTTAAAACGTAATTTTAACTGAAATGTTTTTTTTTCGCTCAACTCCCGCATAACGTCCCCGCGCTAAAAGCAGTTTGGGACTAAATTAAGCCCATTATTCGGATTTGCCAAATTTTACTGACACAAAACCATATTTAAATTAAGCCAATTGCCCAAATTGCTTGTAGCGTGTGTTATGAGCTGGTTGTTTCTAGCTGATATTCCTAATTATTAATCGATTTTAAACCAATTTTCGGCAGGCACAAAACCCAATTCTTGCCCAAATCTCAGCTAATTTCATTCCCTTTTTTAATCTAATTTCATCCAATTATTGGCAAATTTAAAAACTAATTCGAATCTAAATTTCAGCCAATTTTCATTCTTATTTTTTCATCTCAATTTGAGAATCAAAACGATTGTTTATTTCCATTAAAAACTCTGAAATTCAAATTCGCTTTTCAAGTTCTTCATTTCAGATTCAGTTTAAAACTCCGAAATTCAAGTTTGCTTTTCAAGTTCCGAATTTCAAACCTTCAATTTCAGATTCAGTTTAGAAGTTCCAAAATTCAAGTTCTGCATTTCAGATTCTAAACATCAAACTGTGTTTTTTGCTTTTCGTGATATACTTCCAATTAAAAACTCCATTTTTCAAGCTTCAGAATTTTATTTTCTGCGCAACTAAATAATTTTTAAAAGACTGATTTTAAATGAAATGCACTTTTTTCAACTAGCTCATAACGTTCCCGCGCTAAAAGCAGTTTGGGACTAAATTAAGCCCATTTTTCGGATTTGCCAAATCTTACTGACACAAAACCAATTTCAAATTAAGCCTAATACCCAAATTGCTTGTAGCGTGTGTTATGAGCTGGTTGTTTCTAGCAAATATTCCTTATTATTAATTGATTTTTAGCCTAATTTTGGCCGACTTAAAACCTAATTCTTGCCCAAATCTCGACTAAATTTTATTCCCTTTTTTCGTTTCAGTTTAAAAACCAAAACGATTGTTTCTGTTTATTTTCTATGAAACTTCAACATTCAAGTTTCAGTTTTTGCAATCCAATTTAAAACTCCAATTTTCAAGTTCCGCTTTTCAGATCCAGTTTAGAAACTCCGAAATTCAAGTTTCTGCATTTCAAGTTTTGCAATTCAGATTCCGTTTAGAAACTCCAATATTCAAGTTTCAGCTTCTCAAGTTTCCAATTAAAAATCCAATTTTCAAGTTTCTGTATTTCGATTTTCAGCGCAACTAAATGGCTTTTAAAAACCTGATTTAAACCGAAATTTTCATTTTTCAACTAGCTCATAACGTCCCCGCGCTACAAGCAGTTTGGGACTAAATTAAGCCCATTATTCGGATTTGCCAAATCTTCCAAATACAAAACCAACTTCAAATTAAGCCTAATACCCAAATTGCTTGTAGCGTGTGTTAGTGGTAGCTCTTTTCTTAGTCATCAAACTCGATTGCGTTCTTTGTCTTTAGTGCCCAATTATTAATATCAATTTTTATTTTCTGTTTCTCGTCAGCCATTAATATTTGCTTTGTTGGTAAAGACCAATTTGTCAAACTGTTGAAATAAAGAATAAGCCCATTAATTCCTAATTCAAATTCAACTTCGGCAATTTTTCCTTTTTCAGAAATATATAAAAATCCGCTTCGTCCTTGAGATTTTAAATGAACTCCTTCTTTTGTTAGGAACTCGTGAACGTTATCCTTTTCACGTCTTGTTGTCGACCATTCTTCTTTAAGCTTCTCCGAAATGTGGTGTTGAAAAAGGGTGTCATCATATTTTATAGTTGTCCAACCAAATGGTGTCGTTGTTTTTATATGTTGTTCGTTTTTTTTGATTTGCTTTCTGCAATAATCTGCCTTATCAGACAAACGCATTTTTTCGGCAGAGTCTGCAAGTCCAAACCAAAACTCTTCTGAAAAATAATGCTCAGTTTCGTCCGCTAGTTCTATTAAACTTTCAAGTGCAAGTTCCCATTCTCTATGATTTAAATACTCAACACAATTGATGAATTGTTTATGGGTTTTATAAAAGTCAGGCATATAGTCAACCAAACGCCTAATTGTCTGTTCAGGTGTCAAATCTATTTTCTGTTGTTTCATAAGGTTGAATAGTTTCACGTGTCGTTCTTTAGAGTTACCACTAACGTTCCCGCGCTACACGCAGTTTGGGACTAAATTAATCCCATTATTCGGATTTGCCAAATCTTCCAAATACAAGACCAATTTTAAATTAAGCCTAATACCCAAATTGCTTGTAGCGTGTGTTAGCGGTAGTTATTTTCTCTGCGTAGTTTAAAATTTTTTATTTTTTCATTGATTGAGTAAAATATTCCGACGAAAACTAAAAACACAATGATTTTTAGAAATAATGAAAGCACCAAATTCGAAGGGTAAATTCCAACTTCATTATACATTGTCCAAGAACTTGGGAGATAATCACGATGAAACGATGTAATTATTATAATCATTCTTTCTATTGATATCATCAATAAAACACTAAATAATATTCGTAAAAAAATGTTTTTCCTAATACTTTTGAATCGCAATAATTGGGTGATTAATACCCAAAGTAAAGGTTGAATCCAAAATCCAAACCAATATTTTCCAAACATTCTGTTTAAAAATTCGGTTTTGTCTTCTTGGTTTAAAATATTTAATTCAACAAATATTCCGATAATCCATAATAATAAATATAGTATTCCAATGAAGGAAATAAAGCGATTAGATTCTTCATCAATATTTTTGACAATAGGTTTTCTAATAAAGATTGAGGAAATGAAGTATAGGAAAGTAAATAATCCAAAAGCTGTAAAAAAATCTATTTGTATTAGTTGTAATTTAAAAATTATTTCTTCTATCATTATTATGTTGTTAAATTTTCGTTTCGTTCGGCTAATTACCGCTAACGTCCCCGCGCTAAAAGCAGTTTGGGACTAAATTAAGCCCATTTTTCGGATTTGCCAAATCTTCCAAATATAAAACCAACTTCCCATTAAGCTTAATGCCCAAATTGCTTGTAGCGTGTGTTACTGGCTGGTTATTTTGTCGAAATTACAATTTAAGCGCAAATTTTTCACGCTTCTGTTGGCTGAATCCAACTTTCAAGTTTCTGTTTTTTAGCTTGTAATTTTCGGCGTATTATTTTCAATTAGTCACTTTTTATTTTCCGCACAAAATTTTTCAAGTTTCTGCTTTTCAAGTTTCTGCTGGGAAGTTTCAACTTTCAAGTTTCTGCTTTTCAGATTCCAATTTTCAAGTTTCTGTTGGCAAGTTTCTATTTTCACGCTTTCGCTTTTCAGGTTTCAACTTTTCAAGTTTCCGTTGGCGATCCCAACTTTCACGCTTCTGCTTTTTAAGTTTCTGCGAGTTGCAAACTTTAATCCAAATCGAAATTACCTGCGTAATTTCGGCATAACTAGCCAGTAACGTCCCCGCGCTAGAAGCAGTTTGGGACTAAATTAAGCCCATTATTCGGATTTGCCAAATATTTCCAAATACAAAACCATTTTTAAATTAAGCCAAATCCCCAAATTGCTTGTAGCGTGTGTTACTGGCTGGTTGTTTCTAGCTGATGTTCCAATTAAAACCCGATTCTATTCCAATTTTTAGCTGGCACAAAACCCAATTCTAGCCTTAATCTCAGCTAATTTTATTCCATTTTATATTCGATTTTCAGCCTAATATTGGCAATTTTAAATCCAAATTCGGCATTAATTTCATTCTTGTTTTTTTGGTAAAAACCCATTTTTAATTTAAAAAAAATCCAACCTTAAACTTCTACTTTTCAGTTTAGAAACTCCGAAACTCAAGTTAGAAATTCAGATTATGTTTTCAGATTCAGTTTAGAAACTTCGAAACTCAAGTTCGAAATTCACGCTTCGCTTATCAGATTCAGTTTAGAAGCTTCGAAACTCAAGTTCAAGTTCAAGTTTTAGTATTTCAGACTTTAAAATTCAAATTTATCAAGTTTCCGAACGACTATTTCTTGTCATCATAATAGAATTATAAAAGCTGTTTTTATCGAAATTTTCCTTCTTATTTCGCAACTAGCCAGTAACGTTCTCGCGCTACAGCGGGTTTGGGACTAAATTAAGCCTTATCTTCGGATTTGCCAAATCTTCCAAATACAAAACCAACTTTCCATTAAGCCAATTGCCCAAATCCGTTGTAGCGTGTGTTGGTGGCTGGACTTCTTGTTTATTCCTATTTTCCGCTTTTAATTCGGTTGTCGTGTTTGCACAACATTTGGCAATTTTCGGCAGAAGTATTTCCGCCTTCGTGCCAAGGTGTAATGTGGTCTGCTTCCATTCCTGATAATTCAAAATGTTCTCCACATTTCACGCAAATACCTTGTTGTCTTTCATAGGCTTCACGTTTTTGATTGTCAGTAAAAGCTCTAATATTAAGAAATTTTTCTTTTCTAGTTAAGACGTATTCGTAAATTCCCTTTTTGTTGGTAACGTCTTCATCTTGCATCAAAGTTGCAATTTCTTCTTCGAGTTTTTTGTGGTCAAAGTTTTTAGTTTTGAATTCGTTATATAAAAAGCCCCAACCAATACCTTTCATTTCTCTGCGATACTTAGGGAAAGTAGCTTTTACCCAATTTATTATAGATTGAAAGTACAACCAAATTTCGTTAGCATTAGGGTCGTGTTGGTGATTGGACATATAAACTTCAATGTTTCCATTTGAAATCCATTTTATAGTTGTTTCCAAGTATTCTTGTCTGTCCGGACTACCAGTCATATAATCACTTGCTAAACCAAAAGCGGGACAATTACGTTTACTAAAGATTGGTTTTACACTAGATACCCAACTACCTGAGTAAACGGCATTACGCAATTCTTGTTCAGTTAATTTTTCTCCTGCAATATTGATGGTTTTGAACCATTCCAACTTTTGGCTATCAGTACCGCTACATAAATAAACCATTAATTTGTAGTTTAAGATTTGCTCTTGTTCATCTTTTTGCAAATTGTGAAAAAATCTAAACATATAGGCAAATTCACCTGAGACAAACTGACAAATTGAAATAGTTCTTTGTTGTCCGTCAATAACTTCAAAATTACCATCTTCACGAACTGCCCAATACATTACATTTAGTGGAAAATTTTTAGTAATTGTATCAATTACAGCCTCTCGTTGTTTGTCTTTGTAGATAAATTCACGTTGATATGGAGGGCGAATGTCTAATTTTCCATCATATCCTATAACACCATTTTCGTTATTGTCTTCATAATTTTGAATTAGTTCACGTATTGTAATTTCTCTTAATTCTATGTTCATAGCTAGTTTTGTATTTGTTTGTTTTTAATCAAAAACCTTGTATAAAGAACTTTTAAATAACCATCAACATTATCTGCTGTGTAATAAACGCCTTCGGGTTTTGTTTTATACAAAATTGTTGAGCTAGTATTTGCTTTACTACCGTTGATAATCGTACCGTTTTCGTTGTGTTGTTTAGGGTTGATGTATTTTTTTGTTGGAGTGGCTTCAAATTCATCTCTGCCTGAAGTCATTCCTACAATTTCAAATTGGTCAGGATTATATTTGTCTAAAAATGTTATTGGAACCCCCATAACACCTGAATAATCTAGTGGTATTTCGTTTGTTTTACTTACCTCAATGGCGTCGTAATTGTCGTATTTTGGATAATCGATTTCGTTATACGTTTTGTAAAGAATTAAATTTTCGTGACGCTTATTAAGGTCAATATTTGTAAACCAATGAACCCCTGAGACCCTAATCATACCTTCTCTTCTGTCGGTTGCAGTAGCATAATCCTCGTAATGTTGGTTGATAAAATGTCCAGCACCTCCTTTAAATCCGTAACCTAACCAAATTTTATTGTCTTTTATAAGTCTGAAAATTTCTTTGTATTTGGTAGCATTTTGATGACCTATAATTACAAATTTTTTATTGTGTTCTATAAGTTGAGCAACGTATTCACGAAATAAGGAAAAAGGCGGATTAGTAACGACAATATCGGCTTGTTTTAGTAAATCGATACTTTCTTTACTACGAAAATCACCATCACCTTTTAATTGTTTTATACCAATCTCGTTAATGTCAGGAATAAAGTTACCATTTTTATCGCCATTGTATTCTAGATAAATTGCACTATCAGAGTTATGTTTACTAAATAAATCTCTTTCTTGATTTTGGAAGCAAGTTGTAATTAATTTCTTGAGTTCAAATTTCTCGAAATTGTGAGAAAAAAAGTGGAAGAAATTACTAATTCTGGGGTCGTCACAATTACAGTAAACGACTTTATCTTTAAAGTGTTTTTTGTAATGTTTCAGTTCATTTGCAATGTCTGAAAGTTGTGTGTAGAATTCGTCCTTTTTATTGTTCTTAGCTTCTGTTAGTCGCTCATTCTTTGTTTTCGCCGTCATTATTGTCCGATTTACGGCGACAATTCTGACGGTTTTCTTTTGTTGGACAGTTGTTTTTAGCCCCGAAGTTCCGTTAGTCTTGCCACCAACGTCCCAGCGCTACAAGCAGTTTGGGACTAAATTAAGCCCATTATTCGGATTAGCCAAATCTTCCAAATACAAAACCAACTTCAAATTAAGCCAAATACCCAAATTGCTTGTAGCGTGTGTTAGCACTCGTTAATTTATTTAGTACTATATTTTTCAGTTATGTCAATAAATATTTCTCTGTCAGCTATTGAAAATAATAACATTTCAGTAAAGTATAAATTTTCTTCTTTTTCTTTATCTCCTTTCCACAATCTTTGATTTACTTGTTTTATGAGATTGTTAAGTTGAAAGTATGCATCTTTTTTATCGATGTAAATTTTGTCATCTGCTTTTTTTATAAAAAGTCTGTGATCTAAATGTTTAATGTCAGTTGTTTGATAATGAGAAATATTTTTCAATCTTATCAAAACATTCAAGTCAAATGCTGACATTTTTGAGTTTCGTCCTTCTGGAATTGGGAAATATTTTTGTCCTGCATTTTCAGAAAGTATTATCCAATTTAGTGAATAAGCAACACGAGAATCATAAATTACGTTTCTATTTGGGTATAAATACGCTCCAACTTTTGAAGAACTAGCTATTCTATTAAAATTTGGTTTGTCTTTAATTAGAAAATCTTTAATTAAGATTAAAGTATCAATATCTTTTGCCGTTGTTATTCCTCCCCAATCTTTAATTATCCACAAACAAAGTTTATCAAATAATTCGCTATTTGATTTTAAAGAATCATTTAGTTTTTGACCAACTATCTTCTTTAGTTCAAGCTCTTTTTGATAAGATGATAAACTATTTAATTCTGTAATTTGTTTTTCGGTTAGCGTTTCAAGGTCTAAAAGTTTTTCTATTCTCGCATTCCAATTATAAAGTTTGGGTAAGTCATTTTTATATTTTTCTAAAAAATTTACAATTTTATCAATGTCAAAATAATATGTCATTTATGCGATTTTTTTGTTAATGAGTGCTAACGTCCCCGCGCTACAAGCAGTTTGGGACTAAATTAAGCCTTATTTTCGGATTTGCTAAATCTTCCAAATACAAAACCAATTTCAAATTAAGCCTAATACCCAAATTGCTTGTAGCGTGTGTTGGCGGTTGTATTTTTTATTTATTTAATTCAGATTCCATTTTATTTAAGTTTTGTGTGTACTGATTTTCAGATTTAGACCATTTTTCAGCCTCACTTTTCCACTTATTAAACTTAATTACATCTTTTGTTTTAAAATATTCATATGCTAAATTATATGCAGTTTCTTGAATGAAATTTTGTTCCTTACAAATTTTAGACATTGTTGAATAAGTTTCTGCTACTTTTTCAAAATTCAAAAGTTTTGTATAAGTATAAGCCAATTCTTTATAAGTATAACAGTCTTCTGGATTTTCTATAATTGCTTTTTTTAATGATATTTCTGCCTTATCAAATTTCTGTAAAGCATTATAAGAAAATGCTAATTCAGTTTGTAATCCTTTAAATTTCGGATTAATTTTATCTGCTTTTTCTAAAAAAGTTAAAGCCTTCTCGCATTCGTTCCAGCCATTATACATATAACCCCAACGATATAATCTTTCGACAGAATTTTCATCAGTTTTATATGTTTTTAACCAACTAGGTGTTTTTTCAATATTTAGTTCTTTAAATTTTGCTTCAGGAATTTCAGCTATTGCAGTTCTGTTTGGTTGAAGCCTTGCTTTTATAAAACCTACTTCATTTTTAGTTTCACTATCTATTAGAATAAATTTACCATCTTTTTCAATTTTAAATTTTCCTTCATAGTTTAATGTTAATCCTGCTTGTGAATCGATATAAATAAATCCTAATGTATAAGTACTATCTTTTTCCATTTGGTATGCAATCCACTTATCTTCACATTGAACGTTTGTTTTGTCAAACTTTAAAATATTTTGAGCATTTAAACTAATTGAAAAAAATGTAAAAAGGATTAAAATATATTTCATAAAATGTTGTTTTTTAAAGTTCTGCGGTAATATAACCGCCAACGTCCCCGCGCTAAAAGCAGTTTGGGACTAAATTAAGCCCATTATTCGGATTTGCCAAATCTTCCAAATACAAAACCAACTTCAAATTAAGCCTAATGCCCAAATTGCTTGTAGCGAGTGTTATGAGCTGGTTGTTTCTAGCTGATATTCCTAATTATTAATAGATTTTAAACCAATTTTCGGCAGGCACAAAACCCAATTCTTGTCCAAATCTCAGCTAATTTCATTCCCTTTTTTAATCTAATTTCATCCAATTATTGGCAAATTTAAAAACCAATTCGAATCTAAATTTCAGCCAATTTTCATTCTTATTTTTTCATCTCAATTTGAGAATCAAAACGATTGTTTATTTCCATTAAAAACTCTGAAATTCAAATTCGCTTTTCAAGTTCTTCATTTTAGATTCAGTTTAAAACTCCGAAATTCAAGTTTGCTTTTCAAGTTCCGTATTTCAAGTCTTCAATTTCAGATTCAGTTTAGAAGTTCCAAAATTCAAGTTCTGCATTTCAGTTTCTAAACATCAAACTGTAATTTTTGCTTTTCGCGATAAACTTCCAATTAAAAACTCCATTTTTTACGCTTCAGAATTTGATTTTCTGTACAACTAAATAATTTTTAAAAGCCTGATTTTAAATGAAATGCACTTTTTTCAACTAGCTCATAACGTTCTCGCGCTACAGCGGGTTTGGGACTAAATTAAACCCTATTTTCGGATTTGCCAAATCATCCCAATACAAAACCATCTTTCCATTAAGCCAATTGCCCAAATCCGTTGTAGCGTGTGTTGGCAGATAGCCGTAATTGTTAGTAATTTTCTCCGTTTCTATTTAGTTTTATGGTTTTCATAATTTCATTGTAATTTTCAAAATGGTCAGGACTAATTAATATTTTTTGATTTTTGTCTGTTATAAGCACACTTTCAAAATAACCTAAAGTTATTTCTCCTGCATCGGTGCTCGAACCTTGTACTTTTTCCGAACGAACAGTTTTAATTTCATTATACGGTATGAATTGAGTTTTATTGAGGAAAACAGATATTTTATAAATTCCATTTTCAGCAACTTTTATTTTGTAGATTTTCTGAAAGTCCTTTACGAGATAAAATAATAGAATTAATTCTGAAAATATGATTAAGAGTAATATTTCCCATTCGTTTTTTTCTAACGCTGAGTTTATGAAAAAACAACCAACTGCTAAAATGAAAGTTATTCCTAAAATTTTTCTGATTATAAACAGTGTTCTGAATTCAGAAGTTATTTGCATTTATGTATTTCTTTTTTACGTGATTTTCAAAACGGTTTCTGCCAACGTTCTCGCGCTACAGCGGGTTTGGGACTAAATTAAGCCTTATCTTCGGATTTGCCAAATATTCCCAAATACAAACCAATTTTTCCATTAAGCCAATTGCCCAAATCCGTTGTAGCGTGTGTTAGTGGCTGTACTGGTTATTTACAATAATTGTTTCTAATTTACCCTTTACTATTTTCTTTCCAATATTTTATTATCATCTTTTTTCCACATTTGTTTAAGAGTATATTTTATAGGAATTTTATTCATTTCAGTTCCTAATTTATTCCATATTTCTATATGGTCAATTTTAAAATCAATTATGTAGACATTAATATCGCAAAGTAAATTCATTTCACAATTTTCAAGTTCAACACCATCAAATCTAAAATCAGATTGGTTATAATTCGTGCTTTTTGAATGGAGTTTATTTACATTGAGTAAGTTGTCAAATGTGATAAAGCAACCATTTTTAGTAAATTCAATTTCATCAACTTTAATACTATCGATTGCAAGTTTTATGCTTTCTGATGTGAATTCATCATCTAAAGTCAAAATTGAAATATCGCTAACAAATTCAATTAAATTGGATTTCATATTTACGATTTTTTGGATGTATAGCCACTAACGTCCCCGCGCTACAAGTAGTTTGGGACTAAATTAAGCCCTATTTTCGGATTTGCCAAATCTTCCAAATACAAAACCAATTTCAAATTAAGCCTAATACCCAAATTGCTTGTAGCGTGTGTTACCAGCTGTTTTTTTTAGTTTCCGTTTATTTTTTCTTCTAGTAAATTTAAATAAGAGAGAGCAAATGCTGCTGAACATATTAATTCCGAAACTGTTTTTTTATCTATTTGTTTATCTGTTTTTCCTTTGTGAGCTAGTGAATTTCTGTAACCTCGTAATTTATTTAAGTTACCTCTGATATTATCAGGCATTTTAGGAAAACTATTAGTATGCGCAATTAGGGGAAGTAAAAGATTTAGTTGATGACTATATGTTGCTCCATTATTTAAAAAATCTTCAACTCTATCTTTTGCGGAAAATGGAGAAAAATATTTAGTCATAATGTTATATAGCGTTGATTCTACGGATACATTTGATGGAATTACACAAGAATTATAATCTTTAACAGTAAAAGACTCTACAGCATTAATAAGATTTTCCCAAATTTGATTATCATTTAATTTTTCTGCCCAATTAATTTGGACAGCAACAGGGGTTTCTTCTGATGGTTCTCCTATTGGACGACCATATAAATTGATACTATTTGGAATGTAATGCCTTGCCGGTGTATTTCCATGTAATTCGATAGGAAACAATCCATTTCCATTTGGAGTATAACTAATTTGAAGAATTTTAGATTCCTTAGGAATTCCAATTTCTTCTAAATTCAAAGTAAAAATTTCACCAGCTTTCATGTAAATCCTCAAACTAGTTGTAAATCCACCTACAATCGCATAAGTATATGAAGGAACTTCCCAGTCAAAGTGTCTTAAAAGTAAAGTCCACCAGTCAAGATTAGCATTACATTTAGGACAATTCATTTTAATTCCATGAAAATAATTTGATAAATTTTCATTCGTAATTGGAAATGAAATTGCTTTGCAGTCAGGACAAGGAGTTTGATAGATTTCTGTATGTAATAAGTCGTATTTCATTTTCGGTTTTTCAGGCGGATTCAAGTTTCTAGCGCAATTTTTTGCTTTAGAGTTTTGCATTATTTTTCAAATTCAGAAAGCCAGATTTTGATTGTCTTTAGGCTTTCTAAATTCAAAAAATAAAGCTACGATTTATTTTGAATTTACCTAATATTAAATAAAATTTTGGTTCATATATAATCGACTAATCGTATTAAGAGGCGATTCGTATTCGAGTGTTTTTCGAGGCCTTTCATTAAGCTGATTTTGTACTTCTTTGAGTTGCTTTTTTGATATTAAATTAAAGTCAGTTCCTTTGGGAAAATAGTCTCTAATTAACCCATTTGTATTCTCATTTGTTGGTCTTTCCCACGGACTATATGGATGCGCAAAATAGACTTTTACCTTGGAATTTCTAGTGAAGGTTTTGTGTTGTGCCATCTCGGTTCCGTTGTCATAGGTCAAAGATAATTTTAGGTTGTCAGGAAGCTTTCTAAACTCGCTTTCAAAAGCTTTTCTCACGGTTGTGGAATCTCTCTTTTTGAGAGGTACAATTATTAAAAATCGGGTTGTTCTTTCTACCAGAGTTCCAATAGCACTTTCTCTGTTCTTTCCCAGTACCAAGTCGCCTTCCCAGTGACCTGGTATCTCGCGAGTGAGTACTTCGGCAGGTCGTTCATCAATGCGAATTGGGTCTTTAATTGTCGTTCTTTTATCAGCACCTCGGCGTGTATTTCCTCTGTATTTTCTCTTTTGCCTAAGTTGAGAAATTAGCAATTTTTCGACCTCTTTTTTAGGCTGAATATAGATGTGATAATAGATACTTTCGTGCGAGATTTGCATAGTTGGATCAAAGGGATAAAATTGTTTTAAAGCATCTGAAATTTGCTTTGGAGACCAATGTAATTCCAGTTGTGAATATACAATTTTTTTGAGTTTTGGATTGCTGTTAATTTTGGATGTTCCTAAGCGTCTGTCCATTAGATTATGGACATAATTTACTTCTGCTTTTAGGTTGTCATAAGGTTCATTTTTAACCCTTTTTAGTTCTCTAGAAATGGTGCTTGGATGAACCGAGAGAGTAGTGGCAATTTGTTTGTTATTCTTGCCCAAAGCGATTAGTTTTTCAATCTCAATTCTATGATCACGATTGAGTCTTTTGTAAGCTGTTTTCATACTACAATTTTATACATTTTTTGGTTATAAAATTGCGTTAGATTCTTGACTCTGCGTCAAAATAGCTGGTAACGTTCCCGCGCTAAAAGCAGTTTGGGACTAAATTAAGCCTATTCTTCGGATTTGCCAAATCTTTCTGACACAAAACCACCTTCAAATTAAGCCAAATACCCAAATTGCTTGTAGCGTGTGTTAGCGATTGTTGTGACACACTAGTTAAGCACCTCTGATTATCGATTCCAATAATCCATTCCAATTGCGGAAGTTTATCCACTTTCAAAATCCGTCCCGAAAACACTTTCAAGCAATCCAAAAATCAGGAGAATAAAATTCCTCTTAAACCTCAAAAAAAATCGACTTTCAAATTCCATTTTGAAACTCGACTTTCAAAATCCGCAATCAATTCCGTTTGATTTTTGTCGGCAGAGTAGGAGCAGATTAGTTTCCATTTTTTCTTTCTTATTAACGTAAATTGCTCGATTTCAACGGAACAATAATCGCTAACGTTCCCGCGCTACACGCAGGCTGGGATTAAAGATGCGTAATCTTTCGGTTAAAAACAAATGTATCAAACACAAACTATTTTTAAATTAGACCAATTGCCCAGCTTGCTTGTAGCGTGTGTTACCAGCAGTAATTATTTAATCTTCTGTTACGTAATCAAAATTTCCATCGGCTGGGATTGTTAAAATTCCTTTTTTATTCATT
This sequence comes from Flavobacterium praedii, assembly GCF_026810365.1. Taxonomy (NCBI): domain Bacteria; kingdom Pseudomonadati; phylum Bacteroidota; class Flavobacteriia; order Flavobacteriales; family Flavobacteriaceae; genus Flavobacterium; species Flavobacterium praedii. The sequence goes on along the minus strand of NZ_CP113948.1, from coordinate 1,408,331 downwards.
TCGTCAGTTGATTGTGTATAAATGAAATGATACCACCAAATAAAAAATTCTTCAAAAGATATTTCTTTGTCATAGCCTAATTTAGCATATATCTTTTTACTATAATTTCTTTCATCCTCTAAAATTTTTAATAAGTCAGGTAAGTAGATTTTAGCCATTTCATCGAAAATTTTGTTGTCTGATTTCGAAATTAGATTTTCAGATGAAGATATTCTTAAATTAAGTCTGTTATTTCCATAAACGCTATTATATTTATCTCCAATTTTTTGAGATTGATTGCCATAAATCCCAAAAGATTCTATTTGTGGATTTGTATTTTCACTGATTTTGTAATAATAATAATTTCCATGTCTTAAAGGTCTATCTTCTTTCTTAAGAAAATCTTTTTCAACGTTATCAATTTGCCAAGAATCTAATAAAACATCACTTAAAATCAGAAATGACCATTTTTGAAAATTTTGTTTTTTTGAAATTTCCGTTTTGTCAAATTGTGATTTTATTTCGGATAAATTTTTAGTTATTGATTTTGTTATTTTTTTAGAAATGGGTTTTGCATATTTATAAAGTAATTTTCCATCTTTTGAGTCGGCAATGAAAACTGTTGGTTTGTATTGATTATTTATTTGATGAAGCCAATTTTTGGATTCCAATAAGGAAATTAGATTTGACATTTTTTCGTCTTTAAACTTTGTAAAGTTTTGAAAGTCATTTGGAGAATAACCTTTATGAAGTGTAAATAAAAACACGTCCAAACTATCTTTGTTTGTTCTAAAATCCGGAAAATTATCTCCTCTCGAAATTAGAGATTGTTCTATTTTTATTTTAAAAAAATGGTCAATTTTATTTTGAGCATTTATATGTTTTCCTAATAATAGAAAAATTAGTATTAATAATTTTGGTGTTTTCATTACTTCTTTTCTTGAATTATTGCTGGTAACGTTCCCGCGCTACAAGCAGTTTGGGACTAAATTAAGCCCATTCTTCGGATTTGCCAAATCTCCCAAATACAAAACCATATTTAAATTAAGCCTAATACCCAAATTGCTTGTAGCGTGTGTTAGGCACTGGCTTTTTTATTCTTTCGCTCTTTGTTCCCAATATTTTGATTTGTCAATGTCTGTTATACATCCTTTACCTTCTTTATAACAATCAGAAAGCATTTTCATTGAATATTTATTGCCTTCTTCCGCACCGTCCTTAAAATAATTAAATTGATCAGAATAACTTTTTTCACGCAAGTCAATTATAAATTCTTTACTTTCTTCTATTCTGTAGTAATCAATCACATCAATCAAATACCCTCGAACAGAATTTAAGGTAATCGAATTTTCTTCTGTCTTTTTTAGTAATAATTTTGTCTGAGCATAAAACTTATTTGCCAGATCAGGTCGTTTCAAATCATAAGACTTTTGAATTAGACCACCTTTAGATTTTGTTCCATTATTTCCAATTATCGTCGACAACACATATTCTATTTGGTCTAACGGTATTCTATCTTTTATTTTTATTACTAATTCAAGTAATTTCTCAAGATAGAATTCTTTTGGTTCAATCATAGAGTCCAAACTTCTCAAGAGATGTCCATACTCATTTGTCGGATTTGTATTGAAATACTCTATTTTGTTTTCAAACTCTTCTTTAATCCATTCAGATTCAATGTTTGGGTCAATATCAAGTGCTTTGTATTCATCAAATCTTTGAGGATTTTCTCGCATCATATGAAAACCGCTGCATCCCATTGATATAAAATATCTCTTTGCTTGTTCTAAAGTTTCTATTTCTGTGTCTATGGTCATCTTTATTAATTGTGTCGTCTTTTAAGCTTGTGCCTAACGTCCCCGCGCTACAAGTAGTTTGGGACTAAATTAAGCCCATTATTCGGATTTGCCAAATCTTCCAAATACAAGACCAACTTAAAATTTAGCCAAATACCCAAATTGCTTGTAGCGTGTGTTAGCAGAAGTAGTTCTATTTTTCACTCATATTTTGGTCATAAAAATTTGTAAATTTATTTATTAAGTCATCTAAATTTTCTCTGTCAAATTCTCCAAAACCTATAGTCATTATATGTCCTTCAATGTTATTTGATAAAACGCTATTGAAATTTTCTATGTAAGTATGAGCGTGTCCTTGTAATTGCAATTCGGCATTTATCATTTTTATCCAATGTTTATAATCATTATCATCTATCGAATAAGTTAAGTAAGGTAGAATAAAGGGAACAAATTTGTCATATTGTTTATTCTTACTTGGATTTAAACTATCATTTGGCCAAATTCTAAAATTTTCATTTAAGTTTAATTTTTCGGATTGAACAATTGTTGCAGTTTCATTTTTTGCAATTTCAGAAATAATTTTTCCTTGGTCTTGAACATATAACCAAAACCAAGCTAAATCCCAAGCTGTAGCACCTTTATGATTTATTAGGTTATAAGGATGAAAAATAGAGTCAATTGCAATATAGCCTTTTCCATTTCCAACCGTATTTCTAATAATTTCTATTAAATTATTTTGGTTAGCAATTTTTTGTACTGGATTACCATTTATAAATCCGTAAATATAATTGGATGTCCAATTTGACGGTTTTAGGTATTTTTCATTGTTAATATTTATAGTGATTTTTTCAGATTGTGAATTTAATTTATCACTTTCTTTTAAATCAGTTTGCTTTTTTTGTTTAGAGCTAAAAAGGTTAAAAAATCCCATATTGTTATGTATATGTGTTGGTTTACTATTTCTGCTAACGTCCCCGCGCTACACGCAGGCTGGGATTAAAGATGCGTAATCTTTCGGTTAAAAACAAATGCATCAAATACAAACTATTTTCAAATTAAGCCAATTGCCCAGCTTGCTTGTAGCGTGTGTTGGGCATCGTTATTTTATATACTCGTTTATTAGTTCAATTTTTTGGTCAATATATTTCACAATGTCGGTTGGTTTCATTTCAGATTCTTTAAATCCAAAAATATCATTTTTACAACTTCCGCAATATTCTCCAATTTCAACGGATTTATTTCCACATTCACAATTCCAAACTTCTTTTTCTTTCGATGATAAAAGTTGTTTTTTTGTTGATATTTCGCCTCTTTCTTTAAAAGTCTCAGAAATAAAAGTCTTGGTTTGATTTAAGTTTACAATATCTTCTTTGTCATAAAATGATTTGTCATAAGTCGCTATTCTTAAACCAATTTTTTGTTTTTTGAAATCTGAATTTTTAAGTAAACTCATATTTTTTTCATAATCAAATAAGTTTAATTCTTTGATTACTTTAGATAAATATAAAGCAACTTGATGATTAGTTTCGGTTTCAATTTTGTCGTAAAGTAAACTTACTTTTTTGCTTTCTTCTTGAGCATCAATATAGCTTATGAAATTTTTATTGAAAAAATTATAAGCATCTTGCATTGATTCAAAGTTTTCAATTACGTTGGTATATCTCCTTAATAGTGCTGGAAAAACTTCTTGAACTTGATTTGATGTTATAAAACTCCAAGTTTCATCATCATAATGTAACTCTCGTTTTTCAGCTTTTTCAATTATATTTTTTCTTTGTCTTAAATTGTTTATCCTTTCGACTCCAACATTTTCAAACTTTTCATTCGTGTTCGATAATGAATTTAATTTTTCGTCTTTTTCAATAATTACTGCTGTTCCTATGGCAGTTAACATAAACATTGATTTTCCCTTTCCTGAAATTTCGTCCATATCAATATTCAAACCTATTACACAATTTCCACCAATTTCGTGTGTATTGTATTTTATTCTTTCAATTGCTTCATTATATAGAGAAGAAAGCTGTTTTTGATAGGAACTTGAACGACCTCCAAATACATCTGTTAATCCTCCCAAAAAATCACTAAATAAATTTGTTCCTGCTACAATATGAGCAGAAACTGGTTTTAGATGTTTTTTAATTTTTAAACCTTCTGCAGAAGAAGTTGTTATTACTAAAATGTCTTTAGGATTTGCCATAGTTTGTTTTGTGTTTCTTATTTAGTACGATTAGTTATAATGATGCCCAACTAGTATATAGGTCTTACATCGTCAGGCCAATCTACCCAAAAATGGGTGGATAGGTCTGGTAAATGGCATCCCTTTTATTTTGCTAAAATAGAAAATATTTCTTATAAATCATCAAATGGACTCTTTATTTGTTGAATATTTTTGGTACTTACGTGCGTGTAAATTTCTGTTGTTTTACTGCTGTTATGACCCAAAAGCTCTTGGATATATCGCAAATCGGTTCCGCTTTCGAGTAAATGGGTCGCAAAACTGTGTCGCAACCAATGCAAACTGACGGGCTTGGTTATGCCTACTTTTTTTAACGCTTTTTTTAAAACACTTTGTAGACTTTTTTCCGAATATATTTCTCCAACTATATGACCTTCAAATAACCACGTTTTTGGTCTAAATGCCAAATAATAATTTCGAAGCATGACTAAAATCTTGTCGGATAAAGGGGCTATTCTATCTTTTTTTCCTTTGCTTTGGCGAATAATTACAATGCCTCTTTTTGAATCGATATCCGAAGGTTTTAAATGCAAAAGCTCGCTTCTGCGCAATCCGCATGCATAGATTAAACTCAACATCGTTTTATGTTTTAGGTTATTATGTGCATTTAATATCATTTTTACTTCTTCCTTGCTCAAAACATTGGGTAATAATTTGGCTCGTTTTGGTCGATGCATTTTATCAATTTCCATTTTTGTTTCTCTAATTGAAGAAAAAAACAATTTTAAGGCATTAATAATTTGGTTTTGAAAGGATTCGGATAATTTGTTGTTTAATATGTATTCATTATTATACCGTATTAAATCATCGTTTGATATTTCCGCGACCGGTTTGTCGTTGTAAAATGTTAGGAAGGATTTCAAGGATTCACTGTAGGTTTTTATCGTGCTTTCGCTATAGCGACGGGACAATAACCAATGTTTGAATTTTTCGATTTGTTCTATTCCTTCTTTTGATGGTAATTGTACGGGAGATTTTACAATTTGAAATATCATTCGGTTTTCGAAGGTGTCAGGCAAATGCCAGACGCCTAGTGTTTGGCTCCATCGGGAATCTTCTAGCAGTTTTATTCGATCAATCCATTCTTGATTTTTTTCGAAATATATGGCGATTCTGCTCACACCACGATGTTTGATGAGTTGTACTTTCCAGTTCATAAGGCGTATAATTCAGTATGGCGTATAGTTGAATTATAAAGATAGGTAAATTTTTATTAAGTTTTGGTTTTTTTTGTGAATAGTAATGCGTTTTAAGGGTTGTGTTTTTTCTGTTTTTTAAAAATGGTGACATTAGTTCTTGTAATTTAACGAAAGAGACAATATTATTACGTTGAGAATCTATTTTTTATGTTCAGGAAGATTTTTTAAATTTTTTGCAGAAAAGTGATTGAAAAATAGGTTAAATCAGTTGAATTTATATCCTTATTTGTAGTTTTCCTATTAAGGTGATGAGTTTGCGCGAGAAGGATGGGCGCAAGCTACCGAAGTAGCGCATACAGCCTGACAGCATACTGGCAAAGGGCCGAATGAGCGGTTTGCTAAGTTGGCCCTTTGACTGTATGGTGGCTCGCCCAAATGCTGTTTTTGTGCCTAATATTTTTTGATCTACTTTTTTGGTTTTGTGACTATATCGTTTATAATTTTGAGATGATGATGGGTATGAATTTCTAAAAAACGAATGGTTGGTTTTAATTTTAAAGGTCCAAAATAGGGATGTTCAAAATATTTATTGGTGTCGAAAGTGTCTAATTTGCGGATGTTTATTTTTGCTTTTTCTAGGTGATTTTTTAGAGTTACGATATCAAAATTGGATGTTGGTTGAACCATTTTTGGGGCTTTGGCTTTTCCTCTGGGGATTTTTTTTGTAGTCATAATGAGCATTCGAATTAAACTAAATTTATGTTTGTACAAACCAGGATCCGATTTTTCTATGGCGCTTACAACTAAATTTAAGGTCAATAAAGTATGTTCGATATGCCAACCCACAGTTGATTTTGAAACCAGTAAGTTGGTGCTGTCTTGATTGGGGATGTTGTTTTCTAATTCTTTTAAAAGGTGGAGTAATTTGGTCAATGAAATCATTTAATGAAGTGTTTTTTGTTTGAATTTTGAGAACTATTGGTGTACTTTTTTTTTGTGATATTCTATAATCGATTCAAAAGAGTTATAAGTAACGTTCTTTTTGTTGGATAAGTTTTTCAATATTTTTCTCTTTAATTGGAGTTCGATGTTCCAAACAAAAAGGGGTGTGGTAGAAATGGGATTGTAGAAACTTAATTTGTATTTCATTCCACTCTGCTAAGGTAAGATTCGGATTGCTGTATTTCAATTCCTGATAGAGATTATTCCCTATTCGTTCAAAACTATCGGTGCCTAAATATTCTAAATCGGCGTCGGCTATGATGCATTCTAGTTTTGTATTGGGTTTTTGAGGAATGGATGTTGCTCTTATCATTCCAGCAATGCATTCAATTTCAAGGTTTGTATATCCATATTGTGGTAGTTTTTCTTGAGCCAATCGAATGCTTTCTTCCTCGTGTCCCTCAGATATTGTAGTGATAAAACCAGCATCATGAAATAATGCGGCTGTTTTAATAAGTAAAATATCATTTTCGGATACGTTTTCTTTGCGCGCTATATATTCGGACATGCGTATGACGTGTTCGGTATGTTTCCAATCGTGATAGGTCAAATGAGGTGCCAAGTTCTCCTTTAATGAATCCATAACGGTATGACATAATGATTCCCAGTTTTTCATATTCTAGTGTTTGGCTCTGTTTCTCAAAATTCCGCCTCTCGCTTCTTTGATATATTGAATGTACATAAAGGCGTGCGGATCGAGTTGGCTTACTTCTTCTTTTATTCGGAGTAATTCTAATCGCGTTACTACGGTTATTATGATATCACAATCGGTTTTTTCATGAAATGCGTGTGGTAAATATCCTCTTTCTCCTTTTATAACCGTAATTCCTTTTCCAAAATGCTGTACAATTAGGGATTTAATGGCTTCGCTTTTGGACGAAATAATATGTAGAGAGGTGTATTGTTCAATTCCGTGAGCTATGTAATCCAAGGATTTTATGGCCGAAAAATAGGTAACTATTGAATATAAAGCGGTACTAATGCCAAAGAACCATGCGGCACATAGAAATAATGTAGTGTTTATTCCAAAGATTACTTCGGAGACACTAAGACCAATTTTTTTGGTAGTCAATAGCGCCAAAATCTCAATACCATCAGCGGCTGCACCACTCCGAATGACAAATCCCATTCCCATTCCGATCAAACATCCTCCAAATAATGCAATCAGAAGTTTATCTGACGTTACCGGTTGGATTTCTATAAATGTCATGCTTACTGCAATCAAGAGGAATGTCAATAAGCTTTGTAACGCAAATGTTTTTCCCAAAACCATTTTTCCTATAAATAAAAAAGGAATATTAAGTACCAAAACTAAAAGACTAAATGGAATATGTGATATTTCATGAATAAGGATCGATGCACCAATAACACCACCATCCAAAAATTTGTTGGGTATCATAAATCCTTTCAAAGCCAACGTAATCAGTGCTACTCCTACAAAATTGAGAATAATGTTCTTTAATTCGAATATTTCTTTCCAATCGATTGGTTCTTGGTTGAATTTCATAGGCGTAAAAATTAATTGGTAATTATCATAAAAGGTGATCTTCTTTAATAGCAATCTTGACTTATACTAAGGCCTGAATAATGGTTCTGATGTTGATTTATTGCAAGTGTAAAACCAATTTTATCATTTTATAAAGAACGAAAAAGCTAACTATCAGTGCTTATATTGTTATGATACAGTTAGTTATTGTTGTAAATTTAAGGAAATTACTTCTTTTAAATTGTTCTTTTTTGTTTATTTTTTTTTAAAGCCCTGTAAACTAGATATTTTTATCCTAAATGTTAATTTTTGATTTAAAAAAATGTAAATTTGATAAAATATGATTATATAGTACTGTAAATCAGTTTTTTATTACGTTGTCCCACATTTTATTTTAACCTATATTTTTTTGAATTAATTAATTTTAAAATCTATAACTTATGAGTAAAAATGTGCAGATAGTTTTGACTGTTGATGCCAGCAGTCTCTATCAAATGTCGAATCCATCACAAGAGGAAATAGATACCAAAACTATTTTGTCTGATGATAATGATGGTTTTTCTGAAAATGGAAAAGTACAAGATTTTTTGTCGAATGTGTACTTAGGGCGAAATGTAGAATGGATTGGCACGTCATCAGATGCTGATTATTCTATCGCTATTGACAGAATTGTGTATGACTTTGATCTGAATGATCCCAACGACAAATGTTTCTTAGAAGATGATACAACTATTTTGGGCAGCGGAGGTTGCCATAGCAAAGTGGTTGCCACTATTAAAGATCAATTGGATATGGCCAAAACTTTGAATATCTATAAAATTGAGTTTAGTATTCATTATAACAATAGTGCCAAAAAGTATCTTATTGATCCTAAGTTGATTTCGAATACTTGAGAAACAATATTTTACCCCTAAAATTTTACCATTTTTTTATAAAACCTATCGTTAATCAAATTTTGAATTTTAACTTTTTATAATTATAAAATGGAACGAAAAGTAAAAATGTATTTGACAGAAAAAGGATTTTTGAAAATCAAATTGTCTAATGGAGGTAAAATTAAAATTACATTGGAAGTAGCTGACGCAAAAGGACTTCATAACTATTTGAAAACGATTATTCCACCTCAACAACCCGATCAGCAACATGTAAATGATTTTTGTATTTTATATGACAATAATAAAGGAAAATCAGCGAAAAAAAGTATAGATGATTTTATATCAAAGGTTTATCTTCATAAAAATGTAAAGTGGATAGGTAAGTCTGCAGATGAAAACTACTCCATAGCTATTGACAAAATTGTGAGCGAACCACTAATTGTAGATCCTAATGCGCCTAAATTTTTTCCGAATGCTATAATAAAAGGAACTAGAGGGCCTAAAAGTTATGTTAAAGCAAGAATTGAAGAAAATTTGCAATTAATCAACAAGGAAGATACTTATACAATGTTTTGCAGTGTATATGAAAAAAGGGAGTTTAGACAAAAATTTCGTATTGATCCAAAAATTACTGGGAATTTATGACTAAAAAACAACTTGTTGAAATTTTTAATATAAAGAGAGTAGTATTTGTGCTGTTTTTTTTTCAGCAATTTTATGTTTTTGCTCAAGACCAAAAAGTAGCGGATAGTCTTGCAGAAATTTATAAAAAAAATACGCTTTCTAAAGTGGATAAAATGGAATTGTTGCGGAATTTAGCTTTCAACGAAACCAATAATCTCCAATTATCATTGCAATATGCTGAGGAGCTCATTGCGTTATCCAAAAAAGAAAAAAATTATTTGTACCTGTATAGAGGATACAGTCAAAAAGGAAATAAAAACAATATTTCAGGTGATTTTAATAAAGCTTTGGATTCCTATTTTAAAAGTATAGATGCCGCAATAAAAGCGAATTTTGTAACGGGAGAAGGGATGTCTTATACTTGTATTGCAGACGTTTATTCAAATTTGGGTAATTCTAAAAATGCAGAACAATATTATGAAAAATCCATTCGAATATTAAGAAAAACAACAGATAGTAATTCCTTAGCGTTAGCCTTATTAAATGCTGGTGATGAGTATTCGAAGAATTTAAAATTTAATTTGGCTTTAAATTATTTTAACGAAGCTGGAACTATATTTAAGAAAGAAAAATATAAAATTGGTATTGCTTATACTTTAGGGAATACGGGTATGGTTTATGCCAAACAAGGTAAAGATGATTTGGCTATAAAAAATATTACCGAAGCCATTACTATGCTCGAAAAACTGGAGGATTATTATGGGATTTCGGATTACCTTTCTTCAATGGCAGATATTTATTTCAGTAGGAATGATTGGAATACAGCTCTAACGTATGCCAAAAGAAGTTTAGAAATTGCCCAAAAACAAGGGTTAAAAGATCAAGTACGGAAGTCTAGTTTGTTGCTTTCGGAACTCTATCAAAAATTGGGAAATATCCCAGAATCGTATATTTATTATAAAAAATATATTGTGTATCGGGATAGCATAAACAATCTGGAAACGATTGAAAAAACGGCCGATTTAAGAACGAATTTTGAAGTTTCAAAAAAACAAGCCGAAGTGGATTTGATGCAAATCCAAAAAAGAAACCAAAGAATTATAACTATAGCTTCTATTATTTCACTAGTTCTGGTGTTTTTTATTGCTTTGGGTTTATTCCGAAGGTACCGATTTATACAAAAAACCAATATCATAATTGAAGCCGAGAAAAAACGATCCGATGATTTATTATTGAATATTCTTCCCGAAGAAACTGCTCTTGAGTTGAAAACTAATGGAAAAGTAGCCGCAAAACGATTCGAGTCGGTTACAGTTTTGTTTACGGATTTTGAAGGATTTACATTGTATGCAGAAAATTTGGCTCCCGAAAAATTGGTGGAAAGCATCGACTATTATTTTTCAAAATTTGATGCGATAATTGAAAAATATGATTTGGAAAAAATAAAAACTTCTGGAGATTCTTACATGTGTGCAGGTGGATTGCCTTTTCAAACCGAAGATCATGCCTATAAAATTGTACTTGCTGCAAAGGAAATTTTAAAATTTGTAAATGAGTCATTAACCGAGAATCCAAACCATCAAACACGTTTTAAAATTCGGATCGGAATCAATACAGGTCCCGTCGTAGCTGGAGTTGTAGGCACTAAGAAATTTGCCTATGATATTTGGGGCGATACCGTAAATATTGCCTCTCGAATGGAAACCAATTCTATTCCCGGAAAAATCAATATTTCCGAAAACACCTATAAATACATCAATAATGCCTTTGATTGTGAATATAGGGGAGAAGTAGCGGTCAAAAATAAAGGGATGATGAAAATGTATTTTGTTAATGAATTAAAAACAGCGAAATACGGATGAAACGTGCTGTTATTTTCGCATTCTTTTGAATGATTTTTCAATTTCTACAGCGCAAAAAACCACACTGGAAGCAGCAAAAGTAATGACTAACTCCATAATAGTTAGCGGTTGTGTCTTGAAAAGGCTATTGAAAAGAGGAGTGTAAATAATCATCATTTGCAATATAACAGTCAAAAGTAAGGCTCCCAACATTGGCTTATTCGATAGTAAACCAATTTTAAAAATAGACTCTTGTTCAGATCGGATGGCCAAAACATGTCCCATTTGACTGAGACATAATACCGTGAAAGTCATTGTTTGCCAATGATTTTGGCTATAGTGCATGGACCATGCTTGCATGGCTAATGTAACGACTCCCATTAAGAATCCAACCCATAAAATATGCAATGCCATTCCTCCTGCAAAAATGTTTTCTTTTGTACTTCTTGGAGGCCGTGACATAATATTAGATTCTGATGGTTCTGATACAAGTGCCAATCCCGGCAATCCGTCGGTTACTAAATTTATCCATAGAATGTGAATGGCAAGCAATGGAATAGGTAATCCAAAAAAAGGCGCTAGAAATATGGCCCATATTTCTCCAGAATTTGAGGTCATGGTGTATTTTATAAATTTCAGAATGTTGTCAAAAATTCTTCGTCCATGTTTGACTGCTTTTACAATAGTTGCAAAATTATCATCAAGCAATATCATATGGGCAGCTTCCTTGGAAACTTCGGTTCCGTTTATGCCCATTGCTATTCCAATATCGGCATTTTTTAGGGCTGGCGCATCATTCACGCCATCACCCGTCATGGCTACAAATTGATTTTTATCCTGTAATGCTTTAACAATTTTTAATTTTTGTTCTGGGTTTACACGAGCATATACGCGTACTTTTTCTACAATTACTTCGAATTGAGGTTGTGTTAGTGCCGAAAGTTCTGTTCCGCTTAATACCAAATCCTCTTCGGAAGCAATGATTCCTAATTGTATTGCAATTGCTTTTGCAGTGAGCTGATGGTCTCCAGTAATCATTACCGGAATAATTCCTGCTTGTTTGCATTCTGCAACTGCTTGTTTGGCCTCTTCTCTTGGTGGATCAATCATTCCGGCAAAACCAATTAGGGTTAGTGAGGATTCAACGGATTCAATGCTTAATTTTTCGGGTAATGAAGGCAAAAGTTTTATTGCATATCCCAACACTCGATATCCTTTTTCGGACATTTTATTTACTCTGAATTCAATTTCTGGAATTAGTGCTTTTTGATTTTTATCCAGTTTTTTAAACAATTCATCAACAGCCCCTTTGGTAATAACGAGTATTCCTTTTTCTGTTTGATGTAATGTGGTCATGCATTTTCGGTTTGAATCAAAAGGTAATTCGGCTACTCTTGGGAATATTTTTTCAACTGTATATTTATTTATATTATTGTCAAATGCATATTGAACTAAGGCAATTTCGGTAGAATCACCCAGCCACTTTTTGTCTTTAGTTATCGAAATATCGTTGTTCAGTGCCATTGCTTTCAGTAAAGTATTCTCTTGAAAGAAAGATAAATAATCATTTGTGTTTTGAATTTCATCCGTTTCTTGAACAGTCATTTTGTTCCGTGTTAATGTACCCGTTTTATCAGAACAAATGTAGGTAACTGAGCCTAGTGTTTCTACAGCAGGGAGTTTTCGAATCAGCGCATTGTTTTTTACCAATCGTTTGGCTCCAAATGCCAGAGCAATTGTCACTAGTGCGGGCATAGCCTCAGGAATAGCAGCAACTGCAAGTGATATTGATGTTAGTAACATGGCAAGAATAGCTTCTCCACGCAACCAACCTATTGTAAAAATAAGTGCACAAATAAGGAGTATGACAATTGATAATCTTTTTCCAAAAGCAATCAGTCTTTTTTGGAGCGGTGTTGCTGTTTCGTCTTGTTGAATCATTTTGGCAATATGCCCTAATTCGGTATTCATGCCAGTTGCCACAACATAAGCCAATCCGCGTCCGTTGGTAATATTCGTTCCTTTAAATCCCATATTGGTGCGATCTCCCAAACCATAAGTGCCTTCAGGAAGTGTTTTGGCTATTTTTTCGGTATTATGTGACTCTCCCGTTAGTGTTGATTCATCTACTTTAATTTGATGGGTTTCTATAAAACGAATGTCTGCAGGGATAATATTTCCGGCTTCGAGTACGACAACATCTCCTAGAACTAAATCGCATGCATCGAGGTCTATTGTTTTTCCTTCCCGTAAAACGCGGGCTGTACTTGATACCATATTTTTTAATGCTTCCATCGCTTTTTCTGCACGATATTCTTGAATAAATCCCACTACAGCATTAATCAAAATGATTGCCAAAATAATAAGAGTATCGACCAAATCTCCTAAAATACCCGAAATTAGGGCAGCGGCAATTAGAACAAGAATCATAAAGTCTGAGAATTGTTGTAAAAACATTCGCAATGGTGTTTTCTTTTTATGATCTGCTATTTGATTTTTTCCGTTTTCCAATAGAAGTTCCGAAGCTGTAATGCTATCTATTCCTTTTGGAGAAGAATTCAATAATTGTTCGATTTCTGAAAGTTGAAGTAAATGCCAGTTCATAATAGAAAGCTTTATTTAGTTTTCAATTTTCTTCCCTGAATTTGTTCATAAACCTATTATAAGGTAAATAGGTCATGATTTTTAAAGTTGTTCTCACAAATTGATACGAAAACCAGTTGGCCATTCGAATAAAGGTATTGCTTTTTTGTCTAATAGTTTCTGGAGTGATTTTTTCACATTTCGAAATTACATTCTTCAAATCAGATTCCAGAGTTTTGGCAAATAATTTCGATTCTATTTCCACATTGGTCTCTATACTTCCATAGGAGCTCAAATGATTCAAATTGAAAGAACCTATTGTGGCCCATTTTGTATCTACCAATGCTACTTTGCCATGCAAAACGGAGACATTCCATTCATACAGTTCAATATTGTTACGAAGAAAAGAGGAATACAAATGACAGGTTGCTCGTTTCATCATAGGAATATCTGATATTCCGGACAGTATGAGTTTTATTTTGACACCTCGCCTCGCTGCTTTTTTTAAAACTTTTGTAAGACGGCGGCCAGGGAGAAAATAACATCCGACAATTAGGATCTCTTTTTGCGCTTTTTGAATTGATTTTACATAAGCCTTCGCAATTTCATTGTTTCTTTTTAGCCAATCATTTTGAAGTATTCTAACTGTTGTTCCATTATCAAAGTAGGGAACCGAAAGAAATTTTATTCGTTGAGTCCTTTTTTGTTTAAAATAAATGTTTTGGCACAATTGTTCGAGTTGCTTTGCAGTTTCATAACTTTCAATTTGAATGGCATAATCCAGCCAGGGAGTTTTCATGGCTTTTCCTTTATAATGGTTCGAAATGTTGATTCCGCCAACAAGCGCAACAGTGCCATCAAAAACAATTATTTTGTGATGCAGCCGCCGACCGATATATATGTTGTTTCCAGATAAAAAAGGGGAAAAGAAACGAATGTTTATTCCCAAACGCAAAAGTTCTTTGATAATTGAATTTGGAAAAGAATAAGACCCATATCCGTCCAGAAGCATAAAAATTTTTACATTTCGTAATGCCGCTTCTTTTAGAGTATTGATGATTTCTATGCCCGTATCATCAATTTCAAAAATATACATTTGCAAATGAATTTCTGACAAGGCTTTTGAAATAAGGTCTTTAGCGCGCAAAAAATAATCCTCTCCACTATGAACAAGAGTTACCTTTTCATGAAAGTTACTGTTTTCATGATAAATGGGGCTATATGTTTCTTGTTCTTGCATTAGTTTTGTTGTTATTTTCCTTTAATTCGGTTGACTAATGAGACAAACCAATCGCTTGTTGATTCTTTATATTTTAGTCTATTCAAAGCTCTTTTATTATCGGCGTTTTTGTTGAGGTTGAATTTAAAAGCATAGGCTTCATCAGCTATGGTATTCCATCCGCTCACTTGACCAAATCGGATATCGTTGAAATAGACAATGGAATCTTCTTTTGAAATGCAATAGTTCCCTTTAGAAAGTACTTTTAGATTTTTAACCAATTCTTTATTTTGAAAAGGAATAAGTAACGAATCATTGCGTTGCTGTCTGTGGTATTTAATTTTTTTATAGTTATCAAAAATGGAGTAATAGCCAATCCATGCACCATTTTTATCATGAGAATATCCCATCCACAAAAAACTATTGAGCGGGGTTGGAGTTACCGTAAAATGATCGAATGCCAATTTTTGTTCTTCAAGGGATTGTTTCATTACGTTTTGTACGTACACATGATTTAGGATGGTAAAAGCTAAATAGGTCGAACTAATCCATAATCCTGTAATAGTCCATTTTTTTCGTAGAGGAGTTTTGTTCTTTGCTCTAAAAGCCAATCCCATACAAACCAAAAAGGGTAGGGTATAAAAAGGATCGACTACAAAAATAGTATTGAAGGATATTCTATGTTGGCTGAAGGGTTCAAAAAATCCCATGCCGTAACAGGTAAATGAATCTATTAAAAGATGGGATAGCATTGCTGCGAAGAACATCAAAGTCCAGAGCATCCAGTTGTTTTTTATCCGCTTCTTGCAGAACCAACCAAACAAAGCAGTAATTAATACCGCAAAAAACAAAGAATGGGTAATGCCACGATGGAATAATAATTGTTTTGAGTCACTAAGAAAAAATATTCCAAGTACATCAATATCAGGAATGTTTCCAATGATGGCTCCATATAGCATCGCTTTTCGACCTATTTTTCGACCTAAAATTGTTTCACCTACGGCGGCACCCAAAACGATATGTGATACTGTATCCATTGCTGTTTTTGTTTTAGCAGTATTTTTTATTCGTTACAAATTGCTATTCTAGAAAAAGGGCGGCATTCTTTGGCTTAGAGAAGAAGAAATAAATTTGTATATACAACAAGGCTTCCATAAAATATACAAAGTAGTGATGATATAATAATTAAAAGAATTTGAAGTTTTTGAGATTTTAAAATCGATTTGCTGAAGGATATACTGAATAACCCAGAAGCAATAAACATTCCTAATATAGAACCAATTCCAAAAATTAATATATACATTAATCCTTCCGTCGCAGTTTTCATTTGTGTAAGTACCAATACTACCAAAGCGCCACTTCCGGCCAATCCGTGAACCAATCCAACTCCAAAAGCCGCTTTGTGATCTTTAAGATTATGAGTATGGTTATGATTTGTAACTACATAAAAATGGGAGTGAGAATAAGTATGGGAATGGGGTTTTAAATTAGAATGACTATGCGTATATGTATGTTTGTGTGTTCCTTTTTTGAAAGATTTAGTTAATCTGAATATTCCTAAAAAGATTAACATTATTCCAACACAAGCTTCTAAGTAATTAAAAATTTGTTCGTTGACACTAAATTTAAACCCAATCATTAAAACACCTACCACAAAAATGGTGAGCGTGTGACCAATCCCCCAATAAACGCCATCTTTTACGGCATCATTAATTTTATTTCTGTTAGAAACCAAACTATTCACCGCCAACAAGTGATCGGCCTCGAAAGCGTGCTCCAATCCAGCGTAAACAGTGATATAAATGCCTAGCATAATTTCTAAATTGAATAATGATAATAAGCAGCACATGCACCTTCAGACGAAACCATTGGTGCTCCAAGCGGATTGGAGGGCTTACAGGTTTTGTTGAATTCAGGACATTCGTGTGGTTTTTTTATTCCTTTTAATACCTCTCCTGCAATGCAGTTTTTGGATTTTTCACAGTGAATTACTTCAATTGAAAATTTCTGGTTGGCATCATACTGTTTGTATTTTTGGGTCATCACAAAACCACTATTTGGAATTTCTCCAATACCACGCCATTCTTGATTTCCAATTTCAAAAACATCCAATATCACCTCTTTTGCTCTAGTATTTCCTTCTTCTTTCACCATTCGTTTGTATTGATTGTCGACAAAATGGGTTCCGTTTTCCAATTGAAGTACGGCATGGTAAATCCCTTGAACCAAATCGGCTGGTTCGAATCCAGTTACTACAAGCGGAATTTTATAGTTCTCGGCAATCGGGTAATATTCTTCCAGTCCCATGATGGTACACACATGGCCTGCTGCTAAAAATGCATCGATATTGCAAAATTTATCGGATAAAATCGCTTCCATTGCAGGAGGAACCAAAACGTGGGAGACCAAAATGGAATAATTATTCAGGTGTAATTTTTGTGCATGAATTACCGAAAGCGCATTACTGGGGGCGGTAGTTTCAAATCCTACAGCGAAGAAAACTACTTCTTTGTCTGGATTTTCGACCGCGATATTTACAGCTTCAAGAGGGGAATACAGTATTCGTAAATCACCTCCGTCTGCTTTGGCTTGCAACAGACTTTTGGTAGAACCTGGAACTCTAATCATGTCGCCGAATGAACATACAATGACTCCTTGTTTTAGGAGTTCGATGGCTTTATCGATTAATGAAATAGGAGTGACGCATACCGGACATCCAGGGCCATGAATCATTCTGACTTCTTTTGGAAGCAAATCAATCAACCCGTTTTTTACCAGAGAGTGGGTTTGACCACCACAAATTTCCATGATATTCCATGGTTTTGTAACGATTTTTTGAATCTCTGACAAATAATGTTTGACGAGTTCTGGACTTCTATATTCGGTTAAATATTTCATGCAAAGTGAATTTTATATTCAATTAGTTCACAATTTCCAGCAATTCAATTAAGAAAATTATTGTCGAATTGGGTTGGATCATAGGTTGAGCGCCAAATTCCCCATAAGCCAAATGATGCGGTATAAAAAGTTTCCAACGCGAGCCCACTGGCATCATCTGCAAAGCATCTTGCCATCCTAGAATGGTTTTTGACACTTCCAGTTCTAACGGTCCGGTATCCTGAGTGGAATCAAATAGGGTTTTGTCTATCAAACTACCTTCATAGATTACTTTTACAATGCTGCTTTCAGTTGGAATTTCGCCCTTTCCATCCTGTAAAACTTCGTATTGCATGCCGTTGGGAAGTGAAATGATTCCAGGTTTTTTGGCGTTTTTTTCTAAGAAAGCCTTACCGAGTTCCGCATTTTTATCTTTTAAATCTTCTTGAAGTAAGACAACATAATTTTGAAAAATTTCAATTGCTCGTTTTTTACTGATTTTGGGTTCAGAATCGTTAAAAACCGATTTCATTCCTTCCACGTAATCGTCATATTGTATTTCGTCAAATCCAATATCCTTTAAGCTTTGACCCATAATTACTCCAGCAGAGTAGGATATTTTATCCGATTCATCTGTTTTTTGTATTTCTCCTAATAATTCGTTGATGTTCATTTTTTTTAGTCTAAAAAGGTTAGCTTAGTTTTTTATATTTAGATAATAATTTAATTGGCCAAAAGAAATATTTTCATCATTGGGTGAAATAGTTTCATGTATGTGTAGGCAAAAATCTTTGGGTAGAAAGGTCCAGAGTAAATCAATAAGTAGTGCGTTTTGAAACACTCCGCCACTGAAAGCTAATATATTACAATTATTTTGAATGGCAATTTTCTCAATTGACTTTATCAAGGTGTAATGAAAATTTAATGCAATTTCTGCCACTTCTGTTTTTTTATTATTTTCTGATATTATTCTATCGAAAAGGAGTTTGGTGGGGATGCAATTATTTAAGAATTCAATATTTTCAAGATAATCCACTACTGCATTTTTGCTTTTGGAAAATTGTTTTTGTGCTATTTTCTCCAAAAATAGTGAAGCTTCCCCTTCATAACTTACAGCTTTTTTAAAACCTAAAATAAAACTCACTGCATCGAATAATCGCCCCATGGAAGACGTTTTAATTTCAGAATTCTGGATACTTCTAGAATAGACATTCCATTCGTTATTGTCAAAATATTCTTTTAAAACTGGATTCGCTTCACAAATGGACAATGCAGAAATCTTTGGATTTTTTGACATTTTATCACCTAAAATCCAAGGGAAGTAATCTAAATGTCCTATCCTTTCCATTTTTTTGTTTTGGTAAGTAAAAAATTCTCCACCCCAAATTTCATTCTCTGTGCCATAACCAGTTCCATCCCAAATGATACCCATTATTTTATCGGGTGAATCCCATAAATTTTTCTCTCCAAGAATGGCTGAAAAATGAGCTTGATGGTGTTGTATTTCTTGTAAATTAACTTTGTTTGTTGAATTTATGAATGTTTTCGAATGTCTTGAACTTTCATATTTTGGATGCTTGTCTATCAATACTACCTCTGGCCTAAAATTGAATATTTCGAAATAATTTTCGATTGTTTTTTCAAACTTCAAAAAGGTATCATAGTTAGCCAAATCACCAATGTATTCACTTACGTAACAATTATTATTGGGCAAAACTGTAATTGTGTTTTTTAAGTCTCCTCCCAAACACAGTATTTTTTGATTGCTATTTGGTGTTTTAAAATTCATGACATTTGGCGCAAAACCACGTGAACGACGTAAAATTATTTTTTTTGAAAATTTTTCAGAAAATTTCACCACCGAATCATCTTGTGGATGCTGGATATGTAATGAATTATGAAGAAAATAATCAGCAATTTTATGCAATGCAGCGAATGCTTCCATTTCGGTGGCGCAGATCGGGGAGCCATGAAAATTCCCGCTAGTTGCTATGATTGGTTTGTCAAAATTTTCGGTTACTAACTTTAAAGTACCTGAATTTGGAAGCAAAGCACCAATGGTTTCTAGATTGGGAGCAATTTCATTTAGAGCCAAATCCAACCCATTTTTTAATGTTAAAATCACAATTGGAGCTTCCACTGATTTCAATTCGTTTTCTTCAATTTCATTTGTGTTTAGGTATGTTTTTATGGTTTCAATGTCTTTAAATAAAACAGCAAATGGCTTTGAAACTCTTTTTTTTCTAATTCGTAATTCCTGCACCGCTTTTTCATTGGTTGCATCACAAATTAACAAATAGCCAGCGGTGTTTTTTAGAGCAATAATTTTACCTAGTTCTAGTTTTTTGCTAATGATTTTAAATATTTCTGCATTTTCTTTCGACAGAATTTCTTCCGTATTTGTACTCATTTCTAATGTAATACCACAATTTGGACACGAATTTGTCTGCGAGTGAAATCGGATATCGCTGTTATTTGTATACTCATTAGCACAATTTGCACACATCTTGAAAGCATTCATGGCTGTGTTTTCTCTTTCAAAAGGAAACTTTTTTGTTATGGTGTACCTTGGTCCACATTGGGTGCAGGTCGTAAAAGGGTAATGATATCTTCGGTTTTTGGTGTCCAGCATTTCCTTAGAACAATTGTGGCAAATTGCAAAATCGGGTGTCAGCGGCAAGTCGATATCTAAATTTGGTTCGGTTGGTTTTATAAAGAAAGAAGTTGAGATTTCATTGGTATCTATTTCTTCTATTCGAATTGAACTTATCTTGGCTCCAATAGGTTTTTGAATTGATATTTGTTTGTAGAACGTATCAATATCGTTTGGATCTGCATTGGCAAGTATAAAAACCCCAAATTCATTATTAGTAACAAAACCTTTTATATTATATTTTGTTGCCAAATTATATATAAAAGGTCTGAAGCCTACTCCCTGAACTCTTCCGGAAATGTAAATAGCAGAAATATTAGTGTTCAATTAAAAGGTTATTTTTTGTTTTTAATTCATTTAACAACAACAGCACTTTAGTTTTTACTACGTTCAATGCCTCTTTCACTTTTGGCGAAAGCTCTGTAACCATTGGGTCCATGCAATCAATAGAGACAGTGTACAGATATATTTCGGGCATTCTGTCAAATAAAGTCAGTATTTCGACCATGTCTTTCAATCCGAAATTGTGTCCGCTTAGCGCTAATGGAAAATCATTTGAAAATTTTGGTTTCAAAAGCGTTACGGTTCCTGCTTCTTTTCCGTCCATAGTGGCATCAACAATAATGGCAATGGGATGACTTTCTAGATAAGGAACCAGCAAGAATCCTCCCGTTCCTCCATCAATGATTGTGATGTTTTCTGGAAATTCGGATGCATCCAAATTATTCACAAAATGAACGCCAATTCCTTCATCTCCCATTAAATAATTGCCAATACCTAAAATTAGAATTTCATTATTATTGCTATGAAATTCATCCGTTTTATGCGGAAATAATTCATCTGTCATAATTGTTTTTTTTCTTCTTCGATTTCTTTTTTGGTTCTTTCGGATCGCACAAATTTATAACCACTTACCATGGCAGATGATTCTCCTCGTCCTTCCAACCAATCGTGGAATAATACCAAATAGATGTGAACAGCCGAGAATAAGATGAAGGTCCACATCGTAGCATGATGAATTACTCTTGTATTTGTGTCACCTCCCAAAAATTCGGGAACCCATTTGAATAATCGAGGAAGAAACCATGTCGCATTATCGGCATACAATCCAAAACCCGTAAAGACCATTATCAATGCCATAAAAAACATGACAAGGTAGGACGCAGCCGCAACATCATTATGTCCCGTATGCACATTTTTGTCGTTATGAACTTCTTCATTCAAAAGAAAAATATCATGTTTGATAGTGTGCCAAAAACTAGCAGCTCTATTTTTATTAAAAGGGAAAAATACTTTCCAATTGGAATATTTATTTCCAACAAAAGCCCAATAGACTCTCATGATTAATAAAGCAAACATTATATAAGCACTCATAAAATGAATTTTTCGGATGTATCCAAACCAAAATTGAGCCGATGCTTCTTTGGAGGAAATGATTCCAGGAGGATGCGCAATTAGTAACCCTGTAATAATTAATACCACTATTGCAATGGCATTACCCCAATGAAATACCCTAACTGGAAGTTGCCAAACGTAGGCTCTTTTATAATCTTGTACTGTCATAATAAAGATTTTTTGAGGTTTTTATATACTACAGACAGAAATATCATTTACTTCTTTGATGATGTCTCCTTTTTCGTCATACAAATGCACCGCACAGGCAATACATGGGTCGAAAGAATGAAGCGTTCGGATGATTTCTAATGGCAGCTCCGGATTAGCAACTGGAGTGTTTAATAAGGCACTTTCGTAAGGCGATCTTTGTCCTTTTGGATCTCGAGGAGAGGCATTCCAAGTAGATGGAACCACTTGTTGGTAATTGTCTGTTTTCCCATCTTTGATTACGATCCAATGGCTTAATGCGCCTCTTGGTGCTTCAACCAATCCAACTCCTTTTGCTTCGGATGGCCAAGTAGAAGTTTCCCATTTTTCCATATTGGACATTCTGGTATCTCCATTTTTGATGTTGCTTATCAAAGTAGTAAAGAATTCCAAATTCCAATTGGCGACTAATTGTGTTTCCAAAGCTCTAGCGGCTGTTCTTCCTAATGTGGAGAAAAGAGCTGCTGCAGGCACTTGAAGTTTAGACAGTGTTGCGTCAACAATTTCTTTGTATTCAGGTCTTCCCGATGCATAACCAATTAGCGTTCTCGCCAAAGGGCCTACTTCCATGGCATGGCCTTTCCATCTTGGCGTTTTAATGAAACTGTATTTTTTGTCTACATCCAAATGGGTATAGGGTGGTTTTGGACCAGAATAATTGATTTTGGTTTCACCTTTCCAAGGATGAAGACCTGCATTTCCATCGCCTTCATAATCGTACCATGAATTATTTACATATTCTTCAACGGTTTTTAAATCCCTTAAATCAAGATTATGAATTTTTGTTAAATCTTTATTTAGAATTACACCCGATGGGAATTTGAAAGTATTGGTATTGGTGTTGTTGTATCCTTGCATTGGAAAATCGCCAAAACTCATAAAATTGTGGAATCCACCAATGGCTCCCCAATCTTTGTAGAAACCCGCAATTGCCAATACATCTGGAATGTAAACTTGCTCCACGAAATTCTTTCCTTGGATCAGCAATTTTTCAACCATAGCCAATCTTTCAGCGTTAAGACCACTTGCATCGTCAAGGTTTATAGCGCAGGCCATTCCTCCAACTAAAAAGTTAGGATGAGGATTTTTACCTCCAAAAATAGCATGAACTTTCACAATCTCTTTTTGCCATTCCAAAGCTTCAAGATAATGGGCTGTTGCCATAAGATTTGCTTCTGGCGGGAGCTTCATTTGGGGATGCCCCCAATAGCCATTGGCAAAAATTCCCAATTGACCACTTGCAACAAATTTTTTCAGTCTTTTTTGCAAATCCGAGAAATAACCTGGGGAACTTTTGGGCCAATTTGAAATGCTTTGAGCCAATTGTGACGTTTTCACAGGATCAGCACTTAAGCCACTTACCACATCCACCCAATCAAAAGCATGAAGATGGTAAAAGTGAACAACGTGATCGTGTATGTATAATGACCCAAGCATGATGTTTCGAACCATTTCTGCATTTGGCGGTACCTTTACTCCTAAAGCATCTTCAACAGCTCTAACCGATGCTGTGGCATGAACTGCGGTACAAACACCACAAGTTCTTTGCACAAATGCCCAAACATCTTTTGGATTTCTTCCTTTTACTATATTTTCAAGACCTCTTACCATTGTTGAAGAAACAAAAGCTTCTTGTATAGTTCCATCTGAGATTTCTACTTCGGCTCTTAAATGTCCTTCAATTCTGGTGATTGGGTCGACTACGATTCTTTCTGCCATTTTGTTCTATTTTTGGTTTGTTAATCTTCAATGTTTGATTCAACGTCTATTCCGTCTTTAATTCTTCTTTCTAATTCTTTCCTTTTTGCAATATTAGAAATGGTTCCATGTATCAAAGCGCCACCAACTACGGCACCCAAAGCTACTTTTCCAATTGTATCAGCATCGGCTTCAATTGCACCTCCCATAGCTAAATCTCTCGAATAGAAACTTCCTGCATCCCAGAATCCTTTGGCACTGCAACCAAGACATCCGTGACCGGATTGTATTGGATAACTAACGCCTCCGTTCCATTTGATGTTGCCACAGGCATTATAGGTAGTTGGTCCTTTGCAACCCACTTTGTATAAGCAATAGCCTTTTTTTGCATTCTCGTCATCGAAATTTTCTACAAATAAGCCGGCATCAAAATAAGGTCTTCTATAGCAGCTGTCATGTACTCTTTTGGAATAGAAAGCTTTTGGTCTTCCTGCGTCATCAAGTTCTGGAAGTCTGTCAAAAGTGACAACGTGTACAATAATACCAGCCATAACTTCACCAATTGGTGGACAACCAGGAACGTTGATTATCGGTTTATCTGTTATAATTTTATCAATGGATACAGCACCAGTAGGATTTGGTTTAGCAGCTTGAACGCAGCCAGATGTTGCACAACTTCCCCATGCAATAATTGCTTTTGCTCCAGCAGCAGCTTCTTTTAAAATTTCTACCGCACTTCTTCCACCAATACAACAATAATTACCGTCATCACCCAAAGGAATTGATCCTTCGACACAAAGGATATATTCTCCTTTATATTTCTCCATGGTTGCTTTTTTGGCAGCTTCTGCTTGATGTCCCGATGCGGCCATTAATGTTAAGGTATAGTCAAGAGAAATTTTATCTAAAATAATATCCGCCACGATAGGGTGGTCTGAGCGTATAAACGATTCGCTACAGCACGTACATTCCTGAAAGTGTTCCCATATTACAGGGAGTCTTGGTTTAGTCGATAAGGATTTTGCAATTTGTCCTAATGTAGAAGATTCTACTCCCATATAAGCACCAATGAAGGCCACAAATTTTAAAAAATCCCTTCGGTTGTATCCCTGTCTCTGAATACTTTCATAATAGGTTTCGTTTTTTTTAATTTCTTGACTCATAACATTTAATTTATTGTTAATAAATTGTAAATCAAACAAATATACAACGTTTTCGTATGTTGATTTATGATAATTATCATATTTTTGATGCTATATTTGTAGTTATTTTGTAGGTAATGCTAAAATATCATAATTATGCACGAATTGTCTATTGTGACATCCATTATAAAAACATCCGAAAAAGAAATTACAGATAAAAACGAAAGAGTTTTGGAAATTTTTTTAGAAATTGGTAAGCTTTCCGGGATAGAAATAGCTTCTTTAAATTTTATTTGGGAATTGGCAACAAAAGGAACGGTTTTGCAAGATTCAAAAGTCACCATTGCTCAACCCGAAGGAAAAGCCAAATGCTTGGATTGTGATTTTGAATATCATTTAGAAAAAATATATGATTCTTGTACCAAATGCAATAGTCCTTTTAAAAGTATTATTTCGGGAAAAGAATTTAAAATCAATAAATTAGTAATCTCAAATAGATAAAGGATATGTGTGTAACTTGTGGGTGTAATCCTGATAATAACCAGGTGAAAATTATAGACGTAAACAATAAAAAAGCACAAACTTCTCACGTTCATTCGCATGAGCATCATCATGGGCATGATCACGAACATACGCATGATCATGAACACACGCATGATCACGATCACGATCATGTACATCTTCATTATGAAACCAAAGAAATTGATTTAGAAAAAGAAATTTTACATAAAAATGATTTATTGGCGGAGCGAAACAGAGGCTATTTTGATGCTAAAAACATTTTTTCTATAAATTTGGTAAGTTCCCCAGGTTCTGGAAAGACCTCTCTTTTGGAAAGAACCATTGCTGATCTGAAAAAAGAAATAGTTTTCTCCGTAATTGAAGGTGATCAGCAAACTACCAATGATGCCGACAGAATCGCTGCACTTGAAGTTCCCGTAATACAAATCAATACAGGTAAAGGATGTCATTTGGATAGTGATATGATTTCAAAAGCCGTCAAAGAATTGGCTCCAGCGGATCATTCGATTTTGATGATTGAAAATGTTGGAAATCTAGTATGTCCATCTATGTTTGATTTGGGCGAAAATACTCGAGCTGTTATTATTTCGGTTACCGAAGGGGAAGACAAACCGATTAAATATCCAGATATGTTTTATGGTTCTCAAATATGCATCATTAACAAAATTGATTTACTTCCTTATTTGAAATTTGATATCGAAAAATTGAAAAATTATGCCAAACAGGTAAATCCTCATCTTACCTTTTTTGAAGTATCAGCTTATACAGGCGAAGGTATGGAAGGTTGGTATGATTTTTTAAAAAAATCCATAATAAACTAAAGATATGTGTCTAGCAATTCCTGGTAAATTAGAAAAAATAACACAAGAAATTGACGAAACTTTCAGAATAGGAAGTGTCTCGTTTGACGGTGTTGTGAAAGAAGTAAATTTGACATTGGTTCCCGAAGCCAAGATCGGAGATTATTTGTTAGTTCATGTTGGAGCTGCCATAGCAATCATAAATGAAGAAGAAGCCAAAATCACCATGGAAGTTCTGAAACAAATGGGCGAAGAAATTTAATTTTAGTACAATGCAAGAATCTCAGGAAAAAATCAATTTACATCACGGAAGCGGGGGAGAGCACACTACTAGATTGCTAAATGAAGTGATTTTTAAATATTTGGATAATCCAATATTAAATGTGCGACATGATGGTGCTTTCCTTGATATACAAGGCAAATTGGCTTTTACAACCGATAGTTATGTCGTGCATCCGATATTTTTTAAAGGAGGAAATATAGGCGAATTGGCGGTAAATGGTACCGTAAACGATTTGTCCATGTGTGGTGCAATACCAAAATACCTTTCCTTGGCATTTATTATTGAAGAAGGTTTTGGAATGGATGAATTTACAGCAATTATAAAGTCAATCAGAGAAACTGCCGACAAAGCAGGAGTCTCAATTGTTACTGGCGACACAAAAGTGGTTGAGAGAGGCAAAGGAGATAAAATCTACATCAATACTGCAGGGGTTGGAGTTTTGCATAAAAATGCAAATATTAGTATTAAAAGAATCCAAGCAGGGGATTCTATTATCATCAATATGCCGATAGCTTCTCATGGAATGGCGATTATGTCTGAAAGGGAAGGGCTGCAATTTGAAAGTGAAATCCTCAGTGATACCAATAATCTGAACAAGTTTGTAGAAACATTAATGGACAATTGTGGTAATGAAATCCATTTTCTTAGAGACGCCACACGTGGAGGATTGGCCTCTGTTTTACATGAAATTACCACCGAAAGCAAACTTGGAATGCTTTTGAAAGACGATGCTATTAGTGTTGATAAGCAAGTAAAAAGCGCTTGCGAAATTCTAGGATTAGACCCACTGTACGTTGCCAATGAAGGAGTATTTGTGTGTATTACAAGCAAAGAGTCTGAAACTGAAATTATACAAATTTTAGAAAGTATGGGCCAAAAACCATCCGTAATTGGAGTTGTTACCAACGATGAAAAAGCCAAAATCATTCTAGAGAGTTCTTTTGGAGGAAAAAGAGTGGTGAGTCCACTTATTGGGGAGCAGTTGCCTAGAATTTGCTGAGTTATTCAATCTAAGAAAGAAAAGATAAACGTGATTATGAAACGAACTGCCCCCAATTTTTGTTGGTCTGTTTTTAAAATTTAATCGATAGGAATTTTTGAAGTATTATTGGTAAGCCATGCATCAAAATTTTGAAGGTAAGGATTCAATTCTTTTGCGAAAACTTCATTTCTTGCAGCATTAAAATCATCATTAAAATCTCTTTTAAACTGAAACATATTTCCCAAATCATCAGCTCCTGGAAATCCAAAATTGCGATATACTTCGGGACTTACAGGATTAAAAAGGACATGTATATTCAATGCATTTGAGAGTTTTTCAGCCATTTCATATCCGCTTAATTTTTCTCCAGCAATACCGATTGTTTTTCCAATTAATTCATTTCCCTTTTTGAATATTCCATAAGCAGATTTACCAATATCTTCCGCAGCAATTCCCGCTAGCTTTTTGTCATCCATTGGGAAAGCAATATAGTAATTCCCGTCTTCACCTTTTTGAGGGCCCATACCAAAATGGATGAAATTATCCCAATAAAAAGAAGTTCTTAAAAAAGTAGTAGGCAAATCGGCCTCTCTAAAAAAATGATCGGCTTCTCCTTTTCCATCAAAGTGAGGAACTTTGTATTTTTCCTGTAAAGTAGGCATTCTGTCATCGTCTAATTTCATCCAGTTTCGAGTGTCTTCCAATGTTGACCAAATGATATGTTTAAGATGGGATTCTCTTGCCGCTTCAATAAAATTTCGCACTTCTTGTAGTTCTTTGTCTACCGAGAAATGTTCCCAGAAAAACGTAACAAAATAAGCACCATAAGCACCTTTTAGAGCATTTTTAATGCTTTGTATATCATCAATATTAGCTTCGACAACTTCAGCCCCTAATTCAATAAAAGATTTAGCTTTTTCAGTATTAGAATCTCTTGTCACCACTCTTACTGAAAATTCACTATTTGTATCGGCCAAAATAGCTATGGCCAATCCTCCACCTTGTGCTCCTGTGGCACCAAATACGGTGATTATTTTTTTAGTTTCCATTTTTATTAATTTGTTTTATTAAGAATATAAAATTAATGAAAATGTACTATATGTTAGATTATTAGTGAGTTATATTTTGTATATGTACGATTTATAAAGTACTAGTTTTGTAAAATGTATGAAACTAAGTTGCAATAAATGATGGTTAAATTTTTTATCCCCCAATGATAACGTTAAAAGCTCCCAATAGTATTGATCCGCCGTGTGCTGTTTGATCACCTATTCTTGCTGCTGGCATTCCGCCAATCATTACTGTTGTAGATCCTTTAATAATCGAATCTGGTGGACCAACACAAACTAGCATATCACCAACTCTTGCGGCAGGTAATCCAGCTATTAATACGGTTGGTTCTCCTGGGCCAACGATTGGACCACCGACATGCGGAATAGGAGGTAAGCCTGGAGTTACCATTGGGCATTCGTGAAAATCTGTAAGTCTTGCTGCTGCTGGCATATTGTCTAGTTTATCATTACCATTGCGCCTTTCAGCGTTAATTCCATTCCTCCTGATACTTCCGCCATTTGTTCACCATGAGCGGCGTATTGCATAGCTGCTGATTCTTTTATATTCAACCCTTTTGTTTCAACATCACCGCCATTGGATTCAATTTCAATCCCTTGAGTTCCTTTGATGGTTACTTTTTCCTGAGCTGAAATGTTTATGCTTTTT
This sequence comes from Flavobacterium praedii, assembly GCF_026810365.1. Taxonomy (NCBI): domain Bacteria; kingdom Pseudomonadati; phylum Bacteroidota; class Flavobacteriia; order Flavobacteriales; family Flavobacteriaceae; genus Flavobacterium; species Flavobacterium praedii. The sequence continues at coordinate 1,379,273 of NZ_CP113948.1, read as the reverse complement.
GGACTCGACATATCGATGCCGCTACTGGACATTACGATGCTATTTTGGTTTTGATCCTTGATAGTAATTTGTTTGTCTTTGTCACTAATATTTATGGTGTTTTTACTGGGTGTAGCCACTGTCCAAATTTTATTTTCATCATCAAATTCAATTGAAATTCCAGATTTGGAAACGATGGCTTTTATTGAATTTTTTTCATTGGGTTCTAATCCAGTAAAAGGTTTTATTTTCGAATTACTGTACAAGCTTCCCAAAATCACAGGAAAACGGGGATCTTCATTTAAAAAACCAAGAATTACTTCATCACCTACTTCAGGTAAAAAAAAGGCACCTGCTCCACTAGTGGAATAAAAATTGGAAAGTCTTGCCCAAATACCTGCTCCGTTAGTGTCAAAGAATAGAACATTTACCAGAATTCTATATTGAGAATCAGGATCGCCAAATAGTTGTTTAACTGTTCCGTTCAAAAGGCCTCGAGCTCCAGGCAAAAGGCCAGATGCTGGTGGTGCCATCACATCGGGTTCTTCTGTAAACCAATTTGGAGAAAGACCAAGATTTACTGTCGAAAGCCAATTGCCTTCTGATAGTTCATGAATCACGCCAGAGATGAGGTAATCACCATTAAAACGATCTCCAAGCCCATCAAAAGTCATACATTTTCCTGGGTCAATTAAACTCGTACCTTGAAATTTTGCTTCGCCTATTATTTTCGAATATTCACTTTTTACAATTTGTGCTTTGGACCAACTGTTTAAATCAGTGGTTTCTAATGGTGCTGAGGTTTGTAATTGATAGACAGAAAGGCCTATGACTTCGGAAAGTTTTTTTGTAGATAGATTGCCAGCTCCAGCTTCATTTGGAGTGGCTTGACCATTTAGTATTGCTTGATTTTTAAAATCCCAAGAATTAGAAGTTACATTTCCAAGTTGAGGAATGGAATTCAGTTTTGCATTAAATTCCATCAGGCCATCTCCATAAGAGACTTTCAAAACAGATGAGGTATTGCTGTCTGGTGCATTAACAGCAACTTTCCCGTTTATTGTTGTTACAATTAATCCATTTGCTTCGGCAAGAGCCAAAATATAGTCCCAATCGGTTACATAATATTGAACCTGTTCGGGCCATGTAGTTGTAGTGGTCGAAACTTCCGAAGTTAAGCCCGAATAACTTCCGATAATAGATGAAATAATATCACTGTCTTTTTTATTGTTATAGGTAATGCTTTTTCGACCCACAATCATTTTAACTGCAGGATCTCGACATTCAACTTCTAATGCTGAACCCACTATACTGTCAATGCGAATCGATTGGCTTGTAATTATTCCTTTAAAAATCAACTCATTTTTTGAATCATATCCTGCTTCAATACTAATTGTGGCACCAGGCAGAAATGTAGCTGATGAGCTAGCATCAAATGTTCCAGTATTGGGCTCACCATCCAGAATTACTATTTTGGCAATTGGGATTCGGTTTATATTTTTTTCAACATGAATTGAGTATATATTAAACAAATCTGGAATTATTTCTCCATTGACTTTGATAGAAAACGTGGCAATTGAACCACTTGATATTTCGCTTGTTGTACTCATTATTTTAGGTAAAAAGATTAGTAGTATTTGTAATTGTAGAAACATCAAAATAGGTATAGGCCAGTTCTAATGATTCTATAATAATGGCATTTTCCTGTGTGTTCAAGTCAGAAACATGATATTTTACAGGATAAGCGTTATGAAAAGTCCATTGCATAATTGTTTGATCGTTTGCATTGACTAAACTTAATGTCATTTTTTCGGGTTGAATCGGACTGGACAATCCTTGATTAATGCAACTTTCACACCAATTCACTAATAAGGAATCAGGTGGTACAATAGCTCTCCTGAGAACTAAATTTTCGCTACTGGAAACAGTTGGCAAGCGGTACTTAAACTGATTTTCACCACCACTAGAAACTTCTTCAATGCTGAATTCTTTTGAAATACCCGAAACTTTTTGGAAAGCAATATCTTGATCTTTAAAAGTAAGTTTAAAATAAAATTCTATTGGAGTATCATTATCCATTTGAAATAATTAATTGTTCATGTGCAATTTCTATGGTGTCAATGGCTACCTCATTTCCATCTGATTTTAAGTCGGTGCTGGTAATTTTAGTGGGCCACGCGTTGTTTAATGTCCATTGCATAGTTACATTTCCACTTTCATCCAACAATTTTATTACAATCGTTCTTCTTTTGATTGTATTCATTACAATTTGTTGATGCCAATCCCAAAAAGTATTGTCATTCACAAAGATGCCTCGCTTCATAGTAATATTTCCGTATTTGGTAATGCCCGGCATTTTTTCTACAGAAAATAAAGGACTATTAGTACTTCGATATTCTATTATTTGGTTTTCTACATCCATTCCAGATACTTCCTGAAAGGCTACTTTTGTAAGTTCTGTACCTAAGTCTACTTCAAACCTAAATTTTGGCATTGGCCATGTTGCGCCTTCTATGCTACCATCATCTGTTGCCATATTATTTATTTTTTCAAATTAAAATTCATTCGTTAGTTAATTAATTGGGGATTGCCATTTGTTGTTGGAATGTTAGGACAATGAATTCGGCTGGATGAACAACAGCAACTTTTATGGTAACAGTCATAAATCCGTTAAGGATATCCTCACCCGTCATAGTTGTTCCCAAACCACATTCCACTAAAAAGGCATCGGATGCACTGGCACCTTGTAGTCCGCCTTGTTTCCATACCTGTGTTAAAAAGTTTGATAACATTGATTTTACAGCTTCCCAAGTATTTTTGTCATTCGGTTGAAATACATAAGGCTGAGCAGCTAATTTGCAAGACTGCTCAAGAAAAATCATTGTTCTTCGTACAGGAATATACCTCCAGTCTTGACTATTTCCATCCAGAGTTCTTGCTCCCCAAACCAAAATACCAAGTCCATTGAATATTCGAATGGCATTTATGGATTTTCCTGAAACAGCATCTATATTTAAATTACCCTGTTGACTCTCTGAAATACAAATGGGCAATGACACAGCTCCAACGATAGAAGTGTTTGCGGGTGCTTCCCAAGGTCCTACCTGATTGTCAATTGTAGTGATTAAACCTGCCATTGCACCACTTGGAGGAAGAATATTGGCATCATTTAATACATGTTTTATTATCAAGGAATAGATTGGGCTCGCAATTATTAGAGCATTATTGTTTTGGGTAACCGTCAAACCACTCTCCGGATTTTGGATGTTTGCAATAATTGTGCTGATGCTTGGATTGGGATTACTCGTAGGATTAATGATGGCTTCTAATTGTTTTATGTCTCCACCAAATAAGTTGGTATAATCAATGTCCTGATTTTGCATGATGGTTGTTCCAATAAAAGGGTAGTAGACCATTCCATAATTCAGGCCAATAGTACCTGTATTCATTCTAAAATTTGAAATGTCTTCTGTGTATAAAATGGGATCGGGATTATTACCTCCAATGACATCAAAAATACACATTGTCGTTTGCATATTTGAAGATTGAAGAAGCATATTTTGCATGAGTGTTGCGTTGTTCTCAATGCTTAATAAGGTTGCTTCCGGGCAGATGTACATTGTAGGTTCGGACTCCTTTTGTAATAAAGCAAGTCCCGACAATAAGTCATTGAGTTGCACATTTGGATTTGCAATTGTTGTATATGGAGTCATTGCCTTTTTGGAAGGAGGACCATACGAACTAACAGAAACAATATAAGCATCACCACCGCCATTTTCATAAAAAAGCTTTACACTATTGTACAAATAATAAATAGTATTGGAATCTGGAACTATAGAATAATAAGAACCATTAATCAATATAGAATCTCCCTTTGTGGGTTGGCTATTTTGTTGTACTAAATAATATTCGGGACTGTATTGTTTAGCAGGACTAGCAGGAAGCGGAGGGTTTGGAAAACAAAAATAGGCCTGAAAGTCTGAAAAGGAAGTGATTCTTACTGGCACATTTTTGTAAGATTTACCTTTGTATACTGCTTGCGGTGTGTAACCAATAAATGCTGGAACAGCAGTAGCAACTGCTACAACTGAATTTGGAAAAGCATTTAATTCTTGTATATAAACACCTGGTTTTTCGATTTTGGATGATTTCATTGACATTTAAATTTTAATCATTATTGTTCTACAAAAACAAAAAACCAAGATTAGAGTTGCTTATAAATAGTGCAATCTAAAAATAAGTATTGCAAGTAGCTTTAAGTAAAAGTAGTTCTTTTTTTATTGTAAGAGTATAATGAATAAAATAATAATATCAATCCATTATTTTTTTGAAAATAAATTTTGTACCACCCAAGCAGGACCAATCATCAAGAATTGTATGTCTTTTAGGAATGATGGTTTTTTGCCTTCAATATTATGTCCATAAAATTGTCCAATCCAAGCGATAGCGAAAACTCCAATTGAGAAAGCCCAAAGTGGCACAAACTGTCCGATGTATTGATTTAGAATCAAGCAAAGAAAAGAGAAAATGATAATCTTGATAGCCATAGGAACAGACAATCTGAAGTAAAATATAGAAACAAATAGCAAAGCTACAAATCCCCAGTTTTCAATGATAGGTTGGTTTAAATGAAAAATAGAATTCAAAAATCCACTCGGAATACTCATCAATAAACCCAATACTGAAAAGAAAATAGCAGGAACACAAATATAGTGTATGGCCTTATTTTTTGGGTTTTGGTGGCTTACTGCGTATTCTTCAAACCATTGATCTAATGTTTTCATATGTATATATTTATTTTTTTAGTGGTCATATGTAATTCGCAGAAGAAGATTGATTTTTACAACCAATGTTCTGTTATGCTCATTTCATAAATAATATTTTTTTTTACTAATTTATAAATATATCTCAAACGTTATAGTAGTTTTAAAGTTTTTTTTCTAAAACAATGAATTCTAATGGTTGATTCGCAATAACTGCATCGGTATCATTAAGCGGAAATGGTTCTCTTACTCCCGTGTCCTCGTAACCATGGCGTTTGTACCATTCAATTAATTCTTTCCTGATGGAAATTACGGTCATTACAATTTTAGGCAAACCCATTGATGAAGCATGAACTTCGGCTTCTTTTAGTAATAATTTTCCAATACCGCTATTTTGCAATTCTGGTGAAACGGTTAGCATTCCCAAATAAAGTTTGGATTCTTTATTGACCAGTAAAACAGATCCGATGATTTGATTGTTTTTTGTGTATTTTAAAATGCTATTGCTTTTGTTTTGAATAACTTCTGATAATTCATCTAAAGTAATTCTTTTTCCAGATAAAAGGTTTGCTTCTGTGGTCCAACCTTGTTTTGAAGTTTCTCCACGGTAGGCAGAATTGATTAATTTTTCTAAAGAAAATACATCTTCTAGTGTTGCTGTTGTAATCATAAAATTAATTGTAATCTTGTATTGGTATAAAAAGGTAATGATTTTCAAAGGTAAAAAAAACTACAACAAAATTACTTCTTGTTGTAGTTATTGAATTGTTTTACTTAAATATAAACTTTAAAGTAATGCCTTATTTTGATGTGAAATTAAATTTCAATTTTGGTTCCCATAATTTTAAGAAATTCTCTTATAAAACTCGGATGAGCTGGCCAAGCAGGGGAGGTGACTAAGTTTCCATCAACAAATGCTCCATCAACAGGAATAGATTGGAATTCTCCACCAGCCAATGTTACTTCTGGACCTACTGCAGGATAAGCAGTTAATTTTCGTCCTTTGACAACGCCAGCTGCGGTTAAAATTTGAATACCGTGACAAATGGCAGCAACGGGTTTATTGGTGGTAAAAAAATGCTTTGTTATTTCAAGTACTTTTTCGTTCAATCTCAAATACTCGGGAGCTCTTCCTCCTGCAATAACTAGTCCATCGTATTCTTCCACTTTTACATCATCAAAACTATAATTTAGAGCAAAATTGTGACCTGGTTTTTCGGTATACGTTTGGTCGCCTTCAAAATCATGAATAGCTGTTTTTACAGTGTCTCCCTTTTTTTTATTGGGGCAAACAGTATGAACAGTATATCCTACCATTTCTAGCATTTGAAACGGAACCATAGTTTCATAATCTTCGGTGAAATCACCTGTTAAGAACAATACTTTTTTCATTTTATTTTAATTTTTAAATTAATACCAGTTTTTTATTATGACATCTTTGTCAAAGTTTTGAACTTTGACAAAGATTAAATAAGTTGAATCTGATTTTTATGTTTTTATAAAGTTATGAAAAAAGGGTGTACTAATTTGATTTTTAGTGCTCTAACTTTTTTAAATTATATTCTTATTGAGGAGGAGTTGTTGCTGCAGGAGTTACAGCAGGAACTTCACTTGTTGAAGGAGGGGAAACGATATAATTTGGAACCACTTGAGGTGTTGCAGGTTTAGCAGCGGCTACTGGAGAATTTAGTGGAGATCCAACAGGAATGTCACAACGGTGTCCTGGTTGCCCGTGTGGAGGATTCATACCTTTTGGAGTTGATATTGCTGATGGAATTGCTGTTACAGTTGGTTTAGAAGTTACTTGAGTTGTCGATGGATTTGTTGTAGCAACTGGAGAATTCAAGGGAGCTCCTACAGGAATATCGCAACGGTGACCTGGTTGACCGTGTGAAGGATTCATTCCTTTTGCAACAGCCACTGGAGCAGTCACGGTTTGTGTCTGAGTCGTTGTATTTTGAGCAGATGGGGCTGGGTATAGACTTTGACTTTGGTTTGGCTGTGGAGTTTTTAACGTTTGATTTTGCTGCTGATTGGCAACTTGATAAAAAGGAACAACTACTTTAGGAGCTTGGTTTTCAGCTTCATTTTTGCAGGAAATCAACACAAATGCTATAATGAATAGGGGAGTAAATAGATTTTTCATGTTTGGTTTTATTGGTTTGTTACAAATTTAGGATTTTAAATAATACCCCACTGAATTCAGTGTTCGTTATTTTTATGACGATTTATTCCAAAATTAAACATAAAAAAAACCACAAAATAAATAGCAATTTACTTTGTGGTTTTTGTATGTGAGTTTAAAGAATTGAGACCTTAATCTTCTTCAATTTCAAATTCGGCGTCTTTTTCCCAAATTTCCATTTCGCAAGGTTTGCAATTGAATTTCAGTTTGTATTCCAATTCGCCTTGTTTCAACACCAAAGGTTCTTTTAGTTTGGTTTCCATAGTGTCTTTGTGGTATTTTGGACATTTGGCCAACTCGTATTTGATGCAATATTTGGTTGTCATTACACGCGATTTCCCTGGATCCCATTGCAATTCAAAGGCTTTCTCGATTTCGGTTACCCCATGGCGCTCATAAAACTTGCGAGCCAATTTGTTGGAAACATTGTACATGAAATCCAATTTTTCTTCAGGGTAAGGGTGAGACGTTTTTTCGATTTTGCGTTCTTCGCGTTTGTAATTTTTCAAACGAGTTTCTGTTAGTTGCTCGTAAACCGTTCTGCGCATTTCATTGATTTTTGAAATGGGTAAAAACCAATTGTCTGAAAATTGAACTGTTATTTCATCGGCTGTATAAGGCGTAAAACCTGTTTTGGCCAACTGCGTTTTGATGTTTTCTTCGATGGATTGATTGTTTTTGGTTTGTTCTTTTGGATGAACCAATTGAACTGTGCTCGTATTGCCATCTTCATCTGTAGCAAGTAACTCAAAACCAGTTTCGTTTTCGAATAATAACAATGAAGTACTTATTTTTCGAACAGCACTATCCTCGCGTTCAACGATTTTTATAAAAGCAGCGTCATTGTTTCGGTAAATGAAAGTACCGTCTTTGATTTCTTTTAGAACATTTGGATAAGCCAAACCATTTTCTGCTTTATTGACATAGATTCCTTCAGCTTCGTTATTTTCATTGATGTAGCACAAACCATCACCATTGTTCAATAATTCTCCATTTTCAATTTCGTAAGCATTTCCAACAGTTCGGATTAATTTACCAATGTATTGTCCTTTGGATTTTGGACTTTCCCAAGAACCAATAGTATCATGACGCTCGTTAACAAAATAATCGGTATAACCGCGGTTAAAGGTACGGTTCAAAGCAGAGTCAAACGTAAAAGTACATTTTCCAGAAGAAGCTTTAGTGTATTTATCATTATCTTCCAAGAAAGCATCTAGTTTTTGTCTAAGGTACGAAACGTTGTTCTTTACATAAACGATATCTTTCAAACGACCTTCGATTTTAAACGAACAAACCCCCGCTTCTACTAAATTTGGAATTTCATTCGAAACGTCAAAATCTTTTATAGAAAGTAAGTGTGTACTTTTGATTAAAGTTTCTCCATGACCATCAATCAGGTTGTACGGTAAACGGCAGTTTTGAGCGCAAGAACCTCGATTGGCGCTACGTTCTCCATTAGCAACACTCATATAACAATTCCCGCTGAAAGAAACGCACAAAGCACCTGTCACGAAAAATTCCAGTTCGACATCAGTTGTAGTACTGATTTCTTTGATTTGGTGTAAGTTCAATTCACGAGCCAAAACCACACGTTTGATTCCGGCATCGGCCAAGAATTTCATTTTGTCGGCATCTCTGTTGTTGGCTTGTGTACTGGCGTGCAAGATGATAGGAGGCAAGTCCATTTCCATAATGGCCATATCCTGAATGATAAGCGCGTCAACACCAATGTCATATAATTTCCAAATTAGCTGACGACAGGTCTCCAATTCGTTATCGTAAAGAATGGTATTCAAAACCACAAAAACGGGAACATTGTATAAATGGGCATATTGCACCAAGGTAGCAACATCTTCAATAGAGTTGGTGGCATTGGAACGTGCTCCAAATTGCGGAGCACCAACATATACGGCGTCAGCACCACTGTTGATTGCAGCTATACCGTGAATTAAATCTTTTGCAGGCGCTAATATTTCTACTTTCTTCTTCATCAGTTGATGATCATTTTATAATTTCTAATGGACTCTTGGATTGTTTTTCACAAAAAGCGTGCAAAGTTCTTATAATTATTCCAAGATTTCTAGCCTAAAAGGATTTATTTTAAAAAGTAGTTCATAAAACAGTTTTTTTTGATAGAAATAATAAATAATGAGAAACCTAAATTTAAAATTTTAGGTATTATTCTGTAGTTTAAATTTTATTGACTCTTAATTCATCAACTTCATTTTCCTAAATGCTTCTTTGGTTGCATTCATTCGAATAGCAGGGAAACTTTCCATAGTTGCATTTTTCATTTCGACATTTGTAGCAAAAAAGTATACTGTATTTTGGGTTTCTAAATAACCCACAAACCAGCCATTATCCAATTCACCTCGCATACCCCAACCCGTTTTTCCCCTTAAAGTATAACTTTCGGTTTTTTCTATTAACATAATGTTTTTCATGATATTTTCAGTTCGTTTTGAAATGGGTAATTTTGAAAAATACAAGCTTTCTAAAAAATCAATTTGCTGCATTTGTGAGAACTTTGATTTTCCTTGTAACCAAAAATTATCAAGAGTCAGAGTATCGAAAGCCATTCCAGAATAATTTAATTTTTTTAAATAGGTTTTCATTCGCGTAACGCCAATTTTTCGAGCTATTTCTTGGTAACAAGGCACGCAAGAAACTTGAAAAGCTTGTTTGAAAGTCAAATCTTGTTCCCATTTTTTATTATTGCGTTTTTCTCCATCCCATTTAAAAATAACCGAATCGTTTGCTATTACTCCAGTTTCCAAAGCAATAATTGAATTTGGAATTTTAAAAGTAGAGGCTGGAATTATTCCTGTTTTTGCCCAAGCATAGTCATTCGAATAGTAAGTGTTGTTTTTTACATCATAAATTAAAATGGCTCCTTTTACTTTCAAACTGTCCAAGATAGTTCCAAATTCGGGTTTTTTAATTTCGCTCTTTTTTTGTGCTTGAACAGAAATGTTAACTAATAAAAATATGTTTAAAAGGATGGCTATTTTTTTCATTTTATTTTTTTTGAATTATCAGTATTTGCCGAATTAGCATTGGTTTCTTTTAATTTCTGTCTTACAATTTTTAAAATTTCACTGTGATAAAAGAATGTTTTTTTTAAATCGTTTGGTTCATAAACAATATTTTCTAAAATGATCAGACTTGTTTTTGTTTCAGGGAAATAAAAATTCATAGATACAAATCCTGGTGCAAAACCGGTTTGACCCAATTGTGTCATTTTATCTTTAGTATCTATAGTTATGCCATATCCATAATGGGTAATTCCAGACAATGGATGTTGTCTAATTGCACCTTCTTGTTTTGAAGTCATTATTTTAAAAGCAGCTGGTTTTAAAAGTTTGCCAGCTTGTAAGTTCTGATTCCAAATATTCAAATCGGTTGCGTTTGATACAAAAGAACCAGCCGCTGGTGCATTTCTGAAACTATTTTCTTCAAAAAATAGCTCTCCGTTTTCTTGTTCAGAATATCCTTTTACCAAGTTTTTATATTCTTTATCATCGGGATGAAAAGTATTTTTCATTCCACATTTTTGAAATAATTCTTTTGATTGCATAGCAAAGGATTTTCCTGAAGTTCGTTCTGTGATTTTTGATAACAAATCATAACCTGTGTTGGAATAGGAATAATTAAATTGTGATCCAACTTTGAACGCTGTTGGTTTATCAAGTGCTACAATACCATGCATATGAGTTAATAAATGATGAATTGTAACGGTATCTGTCCATTTTTGCGTGAGTTCGGGTAAGTAGGTGTGTATGGGTTCATTTAGTTTTAAATGTCCCTTTTCATATTCTTGTAGTACCAAAACCGCTGTAATTTGCTTGCTAATGGAGCCTATTACAAATTGGTTGTTGATTTGTAAAGGGGTTTTCTTTTCAAGGTCTGAATAACCAACAATTTTGGAATATTTGACTTTACCATTTTGTGAAATTAAAATAATTCCGTTGAAAGGTTTTGTTGTTTTACTTTCAATTAAGGAATCAATTTTTTTTTCGAAAGAATTTTTATTTTGTCCAAAGGAAAGACAACTCACAAATAGAATAATAAAAAAGATAAAATATTTGGTATTAAATTTATTATTCATTTAAAATGTATAATGTTATTGATTTATAAGTTTTTGTATTTTAATCTAAATTGTTTTTTTTAGTTCTTTTATATTTGCAATAAAATGATAAAAGTACTAAAAGTCTTCGGGTTTTAATAGTAGTGTTGTTGTTATTTTTATAGTTTATTTGAGATGCTTTTTGCAGTTGGTTAAAAAGATGATTATTTGAAAAATGTTTCTTTAAAATTAATTCTACTCTTTCTAAATTTAATTACATAAGTTCACTTCACTTTTCTTTCAAAAAAAATGCCCCAAATAGTGTGTAACTTTTTGGGGCAGATTGAAAATTTGTAAATTCCTTTAAGCGTTAAACGGTTTGAAAGTTTATTATTGTTTGCTTTCTAAAATAGTTTTGTAGGTTTGGGTTTTCATTTCTACAAATGTATCCAAATAGGCTGTTTGGTAGACCACAAAATCAGAGGAATATTTCTTTTTATCCAATGAAGAAAATAAATTTAAACGTATTTTTTCTATTTGTTTGTAGAAATCTTTTTCATCCAATTGCATTAATGATTCATAGTCGAATTCCTCTTCATTTTTTGCGAAAGTATTTACAAACTCATTTTCTATTGCTCCTTTTCCTGTGAATTCTAATGATTTTCCAGGTTGTTTAGCGTCGATGCTTATTTTTAAATCATAACCATTGTTTAAGTAAATGCCGTTTGGAAAAAAACTCGTAAGGTTACTTATATAATATTTGTCACTTTTTACATTTAGAGTATCTTTCAATACTCCATCTTTGTCCGCTTTGATGACTTTTTTGAAATTTGGATTTTTATAGGATACGATTACTAACGAATCGACTACTTGATTTGATATTTTAACTTTGAGAGTGGCATAATTGCTAGTTTGGCTATAGGAAGAAAAAGCAAAAAGCATTGCAGCAACAATAGGTAATAATTTTTTCATTTAATTTTTATAATAGTATTAGTTTTTTGCAAAAATATTTTATTTCATTTTTTGCAATGTTAAACTAACAATAAATTACTATTAATATGTTTCGGTTTCTAAATAGTATTGAAAACAATAAGTATTCATAAAAAATGTGCTTAGAATTATTTCGAATATAGTACATCGTTTCGGTTTTTTTAAATTTTTATTTCTTTCAATTAAGTATCGATAAGTATTATAAAAACAAACCTAAGTTTCAATGGTTAATTTTAATGCAACTTTTGCCAATGAAAAATGTAATAAAATAATAATAAATTTGAATTTAGATTATTGAAATTTGAGTTTAAGAATTTCGTACTTTTAATAGAAATTATAAGCTGATGAATACTCCAATTGCTATTGATCGAAATGAAATTTTAAAAAGGTATAAACCCTTGGATAAATTCACACATAAAGGTATACAGGGACATGCTTTGATTATTGGTGGAAGCTATGGTAAGATTGGCTCTATAAGCTTGTCGAGTAAAGCTGCATTGAAAACAGGTTGTGGTTTGGTAACCAGTTTTGTTCCTATGTGTGGTTATGAAATTCTACAAATTACCATTCCAGAAGTAATGGTAGTAACCGATGAGCACGAAAAATACCTGACAGATATTAGTATAGAGTTAGAGGTTGACGCCATAGGAATTGGCCCAGGAATGGGACAAAAAATGGCAACCCAAAAGGCCTTTCATGATTTTTTATCTAAAACTAGTTTACCTTTGGTTATTGATGCTGATGCACTGAATATACTGTCTCATAATCCTTCTTGGGTAGCACTTTTGCCTCCAAGAACAATATTGACTCCACATCCCAAAGAACTGGAACGCTTAATAGGAAAATGGTACACCGAAGAAGAGAAGTTTGGTAAAGCAGTAGTTTTTTCGTTGGTGAACCAAGTTATTATTGTGATGAAAGGAGCGCCTACCTACATTATTGACGGCGAAAATATTTATGAAAACACTACCGGAAACGCCGCTCTTGCCACTGCGGGAAGTGGAGATGTTTTGACGGGTATGATTACAAGTTTGCTAGCACAATCCTACAAACCTGTTGATGCTGCACTATTGGGTGTTTACCTACACGGTTTAACGGCAGATATCGCTTTGCCCGAAACGGGTTATCAATCTTTTATCGCTACGTCTATTATTGAACATATTGGGAAAGCCTATTTGAGTTTGGACGTTTAAGATTGTTTAAAATGTTTGGTTTTGGTAAATTTTAACAGTAAGTCAAAAAATCTATATTCATATAATTTCGTCTACCACCTTTGTCAAAGTTTTAAACTTTGACAAAGGTTAGAGATTCTAAACAACTTTAATAATGTCTCATTTTTTAGTTTATTATTTAAATGTTAGCATAGTTAATTGTTGATATACTTTTAACGGGTTTAAACTGCCTACTTAAACCTTAGCATCTTAGTTTCTTAGTAACTTATCATCTTCAAAAAGAATAGTTATTTGTAAGTTTGTAGTTCGTAAAATTGTACCATGAAAAAACCACTTGAATTAAGAACCGTAAATGTTACGCGCTACATTTCGCCGCTGCGGGAAGGTGGTTCGTTGCCCGCACTTGCCGAAGCGGATGATGATTTTAAATATGTGTTGAAATTTAGAGGTGCGGGACATGGTGTAAAAGCCTTGATTGCTGAACTGATAGGCGGTGAAATTGCTCGAGTTCTCAATCTAAAAATGCCCGAATTGGTATTTGCCAATCTCGACGAAGCTTTTGGCCGTACCGAAGGCGATGAGGAAATTCAGGATTTATTGCAAGGAAGTCAGGGACTAAATCTAGCGTTGCACTTTTTGTCTGGCGCCATTACTTTTGATCCCGTAGTGACCAAATTATCTGCTGAGTTGGCATCGCAAATTGTTTGGTTGGATGCTTTTATTACCAATGTCGATCGCACGTTCCGAAATACCAATATGCTTATTTGGCACAAAGAGTTATGGCTCATTGATCATGGTGCTTCACTCTATTTTCACCATTCTTGGAATACATGGGAAACGCACGCCAAAAGCCCTTTTGCCCTGATAAAAGACCATGTGTTGTTGCCTCAAGCCAGTGAATTGGTAGCAACCGATTTTGCTTTCAGGAAGTTACTTACCAAAGAAATATTGCAAGATATTGTTAATTATATACCAGAAGATTGGCTCTATTGGGAGGACAACGAGCAAACTCCAGACGAAATCAGATCCATTTACTTTCAGTTTTTGTGGACAAGATTAAATCATTCCGAAATTTTTATAAATGAAGCCCAAAATGCAAGAGAAAAACTTATATGAATATGCCGTTATTCGTGTTGTGCCTAAGGTAGATCGCGAAGAATTCCTAAATGTAGGCGTAATTCTGTTTTGCAAAAGCGCCAAATTTATAAAAATGCTCTATTCGGTTAATGAAGCTAAGTTGCTGCTATTTTCAGAAGATTTTGATTTGGAGCAACTCGAATTGAATTTGGCTTCCTTTCAAAAAATTGCTCACGGAGGTAAAGCCGGCGGTCCTATTGGCGAGTTCGATATTCCGTCTCGTTTTCGTTGGCTCACTGCTATCCGAAGCTCGGCAATACAAACTTCCAGACCGCATTCGGGTTTCTGCACAGATTTGGATAAAACCATTCAACGCTTGTTTGAAGAATTGGTTTTGTAACTCCTACCATTTTTATAATTTGGGCGTAACCCCAAAGCAGAAGATTTCGTAAATGATTCGGCTTCCTGCTACTTTGGGGTCGGGCTTTTGGTTTTATTCCCGATTTAGAAAAACTACGGCTAAAAAGTCTTGTTTTTATAAATCGGGAGATACCTCCGCAAATGAAATTCATTGAACTCCAATGAAAATAAATACAATATGAGGTAATCCCTTACGCGAGCTTTACGTTGAAGGAGAAATTTAGTGGTGAAAAGTTGATGTAAAAAAACTACAAGATAACGGTTTGTTATTTTGTAGTTTTCAATTAGGGTTAGCTATTGACTTATTTTATTATGCTGTTGGAAATTTTGAAACATCCATATAGAAAATTTCCCAAGTGTGCCCATCAAAATCTTCGATAGTCCGCTGTTGCATAAAACCATAATCTTTCATTTCGCTAGGTTCTATTCCGCCAGCCTTTAATCCATTTGACACAATGCTGTTCACTTCATCAACACTTTCAGTCGATAATGAAAAAAGTCCTGCTACCTTTGATTTTGTGTCTGCAATTGGTTTGGTTGTAAAGTTTGAAAACTTTTCGTGTGTCAAGAGCATTACAAAAATATTTTCGCACCAAACCATGCACTTTCCACTGTCATCCGAAAATTGAGGATTAATTGTAAAGCCTAATGCAGTATAAAAAGCCATAGATTTTTGCAAGTCAGTTACTGCTAAATTGATAAAAATTTGTTTAGCCACTTTTTTTTAGTTTTTTAATAAGAATATTTATTGCTTGTTTTGTCATTTCGACGAAGGAGAAATCTCATTAGTTGCTCATGTAATGTTATTTTTCCTTCGTTGAAATGACAAATGAATTATATATGGTTGTACTGCGTTAAGCATCGGGGATATTAGGTTCTACCAAACGTTTTAATTTATCTAAGGATTCTTGCCAGCCCAAATAGCACATTTCAGTGGGTATTGCATCAGGTATTCCTTCCTGTGTGGCAATAAGTTCTGTACCACATAGTACTTTTCGCAGTTCGATTGTGGTAATCATTTGTCCCGGTAAGTTTGGGGCGTCAAACTCGTCGGTGTATTTTAATCGTTCATTTGGCACAATTTCTAAATATTCGCCACCAAAAGAATGACTGCTACCCGTAGTAAAATTGGTAAACGACATTTTATATTTTCCGCCTATTTGGAAATCCATGCTATGTACTTTGCAGGTAAAACCATAAGGAGGAATCCAAGACACCATTGCATCTGCGTCTGAGAATGCTTTGTACACTTTTTCTGGAGGTGCCGAAAAAACTCTATGAAGTGTAATTTTATTTGGCATGTTTTTTTTTTTTTTTATTATAAAGAAAGTTAAAATTACTGTTTTCTGGATTAAATTTATCTGGTTTGTTGAAATAAACTTTTTCTCAAATGCTAGCGCGAGCGTCACACTCGTTAGATTTCCTATTGGCTTTTCGTGGCGTTCACGAGCGTGATGCTCTCGCTAGCAGGGAAGAGATATTTTTTGGTATAAAAAAACCATTTAAATTTTACAAATCACTGGCAAAACTTAAATGGCATTAAATCAAGACTATTGGGTTAGATTGTAATTCTTTAAAAAATCTTATAGGACTTATATGGTTTATTTTTTTTTAGAAAAAACTACTTAGAATTCAAAAAAGCCTTTAATTCATCATAAGTTGAGATTTTCACACTCACTTTTTCTTTGTTCATCACGCTTTCTATTTGTGTTGGCAATGGCAAAGTAAAGCCTAAAGTTAGTATCCCTACTTTACAAATTTTAAGATAAACCCATATAAGATGGAATGTCTTAAAAAAGACTACAAAAAAGTTTTCTTTTACAATAATACTTTTAAGAACAAAAAAAGCAACGTTATATTTTTCATTGTTAAGATTTGATTTTTACTCAGTGTGTTAATTAAGTCTATAGAGAAGTAACTTTCTTAATTTCATTCAACAAATTTCACAATATCGATTACCACACTGAAAACCAATATATTCAGATGTGTTTCGATTGTTGTTTAGAATGAGGATTGTTTTTTATAAATGTTAAATCTGTTAAATATTTCTTTTAAAATTAACATTTAAATAAAAGTTTTTATTTAAATGTTAACATATTTAAATCGTAAATTAAAGGTTCAAAATAACTAACCATTGAAGCAAATTGTACTTATACTATTACTAGTGGGTAACACTTTTTTTGGCCAAAATAAAGTGATACTCAACGGTGTCGTATACTCAAGTACTATGCAAGAAATCAAAGGAGTATCGGTTAAGATCGCATTGCAACAACAGATTTTTAACACCGTAACAGATTCTATAGGTTTTTTTCTGTTGAAAATACCAAAAGGAGTTTGCCATATTGATGTATCTTGTGTCGGATATAATAGCTTAAAACAGGAATTGTCTATTCAAAAGGACACATCCCTTTCGTTTGTGTTAGAATTAGAAAACACCGTTTTAGAGACTGTTGTTATTTCAACTCTTGCTAAAAAACAAATAAAAACTGTAAGTGGCGGAAAATTATCTTTTGACCCTCATAAGTTGAGTTTGGTTCCTAATTTGACAGGAACAGTTGATGTTATTAAATTGTTGCAGTTAACTCCAGGAGTTCAAAATTCTGGTGATGCTAATGGGTATTTGTATGTTCGAGGAGGAGATCCAGGACACAATTTAATGCTTTATGCTAATGCTCCTGTATATGGAATGGCTCATTTATTAGGTGTTTTCCCGTTCTATAATGCCGATCCAATTCAAGAAATTCAATTTGATAAATCGAGTACATACGCTGGATTTGGTGGTAGGTTAAGCTCGACTGTTTATGTAACTCCTTATCGGGAGATTCCCAACAAAATTTCGTTAGAAGGAAATGCAGGTATGTTGGCATCTCAGCTTACTATGGCAGTCCCGATCGGTACGAAAACAGGTATGTTTATTTCGGGTCGAAAAACCTATATTGATGAAATAATTGGGCCTCTTTTTTCTTCAAATAAAAAGAGTAAAAACAATGAAAAGGATTTTAATTATGGTTTTTCAGATGGTAATTTTATCTTTATTTCAGAGATTTCGAGAACACAAAAATTTGTTTTTGATGCTTTCATAAGTGGAGACGTATTGAAAATAGTGGATTCAAATATGGGTCTCGATGCAAAATTAAAATGGAGTAATTTTGTTTTAACACCCTCTTGGGAATCAACATTTTCGGGAAAAGTAAAAATGGTTAATTCGGTTTATTTTTCTAGATATGAAAATGACTTACTAATGAGACAAGAGAATGTTCAGTTGGGTATTTCTTCCTATGTAAAAGAATTTGGGTTTACTAATACAATAAATTATACCCTTGGCAAAATACCTTTTGAAAGTGGATTTCAATGTGCTTATTATGAATTACAACCGCAAAACATTGAAATTGAAAATATAAAATCGATAGCGACCACTGGAAAATCAATTACAACACATTCTAGTTATTACGCTGTATTTGCTATTGCCAAACCAAAATTACTGGAGACAGTTAGTGCCGAAGTAGGCTTGAGATTCAATTACTATTATGCAGGCGCAACAAGAACTTCAGATCATAATTTTCAATTGGAACCTCGTATTCGGGTGAGCTATAGTCCGACAACTAAAGATGCTTTTTTTGTGTCTTATACTAGGCAAAATCAATATTTGAATTTGGTAACCACTTCTAGCATTGGTTTTCCAACCGATTTTTGGGTTGCTAGTGGCAATGGGATTCCATGGCAATCGGCGAATTCTTTTTCGGGAGGCTACAGTCGAATTCTATCTAGCGAATATAATGTTTCTCTTGATGGATATTACAGATCGATGCATAATCTACTCGAATATCCTTATGGAGTAACCCAGTTTAACGAAATTTCAACCTTAGAAAACGATTTGCTTGTGGGGAATGGGGAGGCTTATGGATTCGAATTTATGTTTAAGAAAGAAAGAGGAAAACTAAAAGGATGGTTGAGCTACACAAACAGTTGGTCTATACGCCAATTTGATGAAATCAATAATGGGAGTCCTTTTTATTCTAAATATGATAGGCGACATAATCTTGCTCTGGTTGGTACCTATGATTTTAATTCTAAATGGTCTGCTGGAATAACCCAGGTTTTTAGTTCGGGAAATCGGTTTACCATGCCGACAACTTGGTATTTTATAAATAATAATCCAATTAAAGAATATGGAAACTATAATAATGCATTGATGCCCAACTATTTTCGTACCGATATATCTGTGATTTATTGGTTTGTAAAAAAACCAAAAAAAGAAAGCGCATTGAGTATCTCTATATACAATGCATTAAATATTTCAAATCCTATTTATATCCATTTTAATTTGAATATAGATAACGAAGGGCGTTCAGTTTCTGTTAATCAAGAAGAAAAAAATATATATGGCATATTACCTACATTGAATTGGAAATTTAAATTTTAGAAAGATGAAAACAAACTATTCAGTACTGATTTTGGTGTTTCTTTTGGGATGTACTACGGTGGATTATAAGGAAGAGGTAGAAGTGGTTTCAAAAATAGTATTACAGGGATATATAGAAGAAGGAGACGTTTCTCATGTTGTTTTATCCACAAGTGTACCTATCGGATCAACGGTTGATACTTTGTCGATTCTGAAACATCTATTTCTCTTTGCAAAAGTTACCGTTTCGGATGGAACCAACTCAGAAGTATTGATTCCGCAATTTGATAAAAATTGGATTCCACCTTTGATTTACACTGGAAAAACTATTGTTGGAAAATCAGGAAATACCTATAGCATAAAAGTCGAATATGTTGGAAGTGTTTTAAAATCGACTACTACAATTCCAAAGTCTGTTCCTATTCGAGAATTAAATTATGTTAAAAATAATCCCTTAGATTCAACGGGTTATGTTTTTGTTAAATTTGATGACCCAGTTAATGAAAAAAATCATTATCAGATTTTGACGAAAGTCGATGGAAAAGAACCTGTTTATGTTCCCGCTTTCTATGGTAATTTAAATGATGACAATTTTTCATCTTCGGATGTTAATTTTCAAATTAATAGAGGAGTATTATTAATAACAAGTAATCAGTTTAAGCCTTATTTTTCTGATGGCGACTTTGTATTTGTAAAATTAAGAACAATGGATAAGGCAGCTTTTGATTTTTGGAATGATTATCAAAATGAAATCGTTAATGGTTTAAATCCAATTTTCCCCGCCAATACAAGTTTAAAGTCTAATATCATTGGAGGTTTAGGTATATGGGCGGGATATGGTGTATCGGTTGTTTCGTTGCAAACTAGAAAACAAGAATGAGGTTGTTTTTATTGATTGAAAATCTAGAATGCTTTAGTTCCCCTAATTTAATAGTTAATTTAGAAATAGTATTTCTACTTTATTCACAATAGAAGTAACAATATTTTTTTAGCAGGACCTAAAGTTCACTTTAGCGAATTATAAGCCTTGTTAAAATAAAAAATAAAAAAAAACATCAACCTTTCGGTCAATGTTTCGTTTGAAAATAATGTTTTTTATTAACCTAAAAAAGCCTTTAATTCATCATAAGTTGAGATTTTTACACTCACTTTTTCTTTGTGCATGACGCTTTCAATTTGAGTTGGCAGGGGCAAAGTTACGCCTAAAGCAGGTTCTACAACATCTAAGAATTTAATAGGATGTGCCGTTTCTAAGAAAATACCAATAGCATCTGGTATGTTCAGCAATTCTTTTTTCAATCCCAAATAGCCAACAGCTCCGTGCGGTTCGGCGATATAACCTCTTTCGTTATAAATGGCTTTTAATGCTACTAAAGTTTCAGCATCGGTAAAAGTGTATGACGTAAAATCTTTTTTGAACTGCTCCAAATCATTTTGATACATTTCTTGAATTCGAATGAAGTTACTTGGATTTCCTACATCCATAGCATTCGAAATCGTTGCGATAGATGGTTTTGGGTCGTAAATTCCGTTGGCAAGGAATCTAGGAACTGTGTCGTTTACATTGGTAGATGCTACAAAATGTTCAATAGGCAATCCCATTTTCTTAGCAATAATACCCGCGCAAATATTTCCGAAGTTTCCGCTTGGACAAGAGAAAACTAGCGGTTTGTTTTGTGCTTTTAATGCTTTGTAAGCAAAGAAAAAGTAAAACATTTGCGGTAACCAGCGCGCAATATTAATCGAATTGGCAGAAGTCAATTGAATATGATTTAGGCTTTCGTCCAAAAACGCTTTTTTGACCATGTCTTGGCAATCATCAAAAACACCATCTACTTCAAGGGCTTTTATATTCTGACCCAAAGTAGTCAATTGCTTTTCCTGAATGTCACTTACTTTTCCCGAAGGATAAAGGATAACGACATCAACACCTTTTACACCAAGGAAACCACTGGCTACGGCACCTCCTGTATCTCCAGAAGTCGCTACAAGAACTGTATTTTTACTTTCGGTATTGTCTTTGTTAAAATAGGCAAGGCAACGTGACATAAAACGCGCTCCTACATCTTTGAATGCCATAGTAGGACCATGAAATAATTCAAGCGAATAAATTCCGTTTTCAACTTCGACCAAAGGAAAATCAAAACATAATGTTTCGGATATGATTTGTTTTAACGTTTCGGAAGGTATTTCGTCTCCCACAAATTGTTTGATGGCTTCAAAAGCGATTTCTTCATGGGATAAACTTTCGATAGTCTCAAAAAAGCTTGGAGTCAAAGGCGTAATAGTTTCTGGAAAATACAACCCTTTGTCTGTTGCTAATCCTTGTATTACTGCTTCCTGAAAAGAAACGTTTGGTGCATTATGGTTTAAACTGTAATATTTCATTCTTCTTAGTGATTAGTGAATAGTAATTAGTGAATAGTCTTTAGTTCTTAGTACTAATTACTAATCACTAAGGACTAAATACTTCTTAAATAATTTTCATCCCTTCGTCATTCACTTTGGAAACGTGAATTTCATAAGGTAAATTCATTTGATCGTAAACGGCACTCATGGCTTTGGCAATTTTGTCGGCGTTTTCCTTTCCTTTGCTTAAAGCAAAAATAGAAGGCCCAGAACCAGAGATTCCAGAACCCAAAGCTCCGTTTTCATAAGCCGTTTGTTTGATTAAATCAAATCCAGGAATCAGCATACTGCGAACGGGTTCTATGATTTCGTCGTGTAATGAACGTCCGATTAATTCATAATCTTGAGTGTACAATCCTGCTACTAATCCGCCCACATTTCCCCATTGGGTAATGGCACTTTTTAAGGATACAGTTTGTTTCAGTACCGAACGTGCATCTGATGTTTTTAATTCAATTTGAGGATGTACCACTGTAGCATACAAATCAGATGGACTTTCAATTTTGATGATATCCAAAGGATTTGAACATCTTACCAAAGTGAAACCTCCCAAAAGGGCAGGGGCAACGTTGTCTGCATGAGCATTACCGCTGGCCAATTTCTCACCTTGCATCGCAAATTTTACCAATTCTTTTCTAGTAAAAGGGCGTCCCAACAATTCATTGATTCCAAAAACCGCACCCGCTGAACTGGCAGCACTGCTTCCGATTCCGCTTCCTGCTTTGATGTGTTTGTAGATCTCAATTTCAAATCCGAATTCGGTTTCCACTTCTTCCAGCATCGCCAAAGCAGCAACTCCAGCAACGTTGTTTTCGGTTTCCATTGGTAAATCGGCTCCCAATATTTTTGTAATACGCACTCCTTTTACATCTGATTTGCGAACGATCATTTCATCGCCCGCAGTGGTTAAGCAAAGTCCGAGTACATCAAAACCGCACGAAAGATTCGCAATAGTGGCTGGGCAAAATATTTTTATTTCTTTCATTTTTTTTAGTTTTTGCCACAAAGGCACAAAGACATAAAGTTTTTCTAGTCAGTTTTTAACTGATTACTAATTAACTGATCACTGAACACTAGTTATTTCCTATTCTAATCACATCAGCAAAAATTCCCGAAGCGGTAACAGCAGCTCCAGCACCTGCACCTTTTATCAATAACGGTTGATCTACATAACGATCGGTGTAGAATAAAACAATATTGTCTTTTCCTTCCAAGTTGTAAAACGGATGGTCTTTTGGAATGAATTGCAAACCAACGCTTGCTTTTCCATTTTCAAATTGAGCTACAAATTTTAATCGGCTGTCTTTTTGTTTGGCTTCAGCCAAAATGGATTCAAAGTGTTTAGCATGCTCTTTTAAGGAAGCAAAAAAAGCATCGTTATTGGTAGTTTCCATACATGCTGCCGGAAGAAATGATTTATTTTCGATAGCGTCAATTTCCATTTGGTAACCGCTTTCACGAATCAAAATAAGGATCTTTCTGGCTACGTCAATTCCGCTTAAATCTATTTTTGGGTCTGGCTCTGTAAACCCTTGAACTCCAGCTTCTTTGACTACGTCATGAAAAGTATTATTTTTATCAAAATTATTGAAAATAAAGTTCAAACTACCTGACAAAACGGCTTGAATTTTATGTACTTTATCTCCAGATGCAATCAGGTTTTTTACGGTATCAATAATAGGTAATCCAGCTCCAACATTGGTTTCAAACAAGAATGGTGCATTGAATTGACGGGATAAACTTTTTAAGTTTTTGTAATTGTCATACGCAGATGAACAGGCAATTTTGTTGCAAGTTACCACGGCTACATTTTGTTTTAGATACTGCTCGTAAGTTTTAGATACTTCTTCATTGGCAGTAATATCCACAAAAATACTGTTGCGTAAATTGAGTGCTTTTACATTAGTGATAAATTGTTCTTTGTTGGCAGTTTCTCCTTTTTCAAGAAGCGATTGCCATTCTTTTAATGGAATGCCATCTTCGTCAAAATACATTTTTCTAGAATTAGAAACTGCAATAACTCTAAGGTTTATTTTTAAATTTTCTTTTAGGAATTTCTTTTGCTGGTTAATTTGCTCGATGAATTTCTCTCCTACATTTCCAACACCCATTACAAACAAGTTTAATTGTTTGGTGTTCTCTTCAAAAAAGTTTTCGTGTAAAGTGTTTAATGCTTTTTTAACGTCTCTTTCATTGATGACAACCGAGATGTTTCTTTCGGAAGCACCTTGAGCTATCGCACGAATGTTAACGTTATTTTTTCCTAAAGTACTAAACATTCTTCCGCTCAAACCTTGGTGGTTTTTCATGTTTTCACCTACCAAAGCAATAATGCAAAGGTTTTGTTCTACAATACAAGGATCAATTTTGTTTTGGGCAATTTCTATTTGAAACGCTTTGTTGATGGCGTTTTCGGCAGTATCGGCATCTGAATTTAATATACCAATACATATTGAATGTTCCGATGATGCTTGAGTGATAAAAATCACGTTAATGCTTTCATTCGATAAAACTTCAAATAAACGTTTAGAAGAACCTGCAACCCCAATCATTCCAGAACCTTCCAGAGTAATCAAAGTAATGTTGTCAATATGGCTAATCCCTTTTACAGGATTTGTTTGTGCTGAAACGGCATTTGAAATTAGAGTTCCTTCGGCTTGCGGTTCGAAAGTATTCTTGATTAAAATGGGAATGTTTTTTCTTAAAACAGGTTGAATTGTTGGTGGATACAATACTTTGGCACCAAAATGAGACAATTCCATGGCTTCTTGATACGAAATTGTAGCGATTGGTTGTGCTTGTTTTACAATTTTTGGATTGGCTGTAAACATTCCGTTTACATCAGTCCAAATTTCCAAATCACTTGCATTTAGAGCACCTGCAATAATTGCTGCAGTATAATCAGACCCACCACGACCTAAAGTAGTGTTAATTCCATCTTCAGAAGTGGCAATAAAACCAGGCATCACTACGACTTGATTGTCATTGGATGCAAAAAAAGCTGCAATTAATTGGTTTGAAACCTCAAAGTTTACGGCTGCTTTCCCAAATTGATTATTGGTTTTAATCAATTCTCGACTGTCTTTATATCCGCTATTTTTTAGCTTTTGTTTTAAAGCTTCGGCAATGATATAAGATGATAGTAATTCTCCAAAACTTAAAATAGTATCCAAAGTTCTTGGGGATAATTCACCCAAAAGAAAACATCCATCAAGTAATGTTTCCAAGTGATTGATGATTCTTTTAATGTGGCTTAATAAACCACTTTGTTCACTAACTGGAATCAGTTGTTTAAGGGCTTCTAAATGTTTTTTCTCAATTTCGGTAACAATGTCTTTAAAGCTTTCATCATTAGCCGCTGCTTTCGAAGCTGCTAATTGCAGTAAATCGGTCACTTTGCTTAAAGCGGATACGACTACTACAAGTTTTTCTTCTTGGGCTTTGTTTATTACGATGTCTAAAACTAATTTTATGTTTTCCGCATTGGCTACCGAAGTTCCGCCAAATTTTAATACTCTCATGATAAGTTTGTATTTGTTTTATTGTAATTTATTTTCGTTATTTTATTTGATAAACATTCTTGTCAAAGTCTAACGATTTTATAGTGTTTTTTTTAAATGCAAATGTCTTTTATACACCCAACACTTTCTTTCTTTTAAAGAAAAGTACAGTTAATAGGATTATATGTAAAATGTATACCCCTAAGGGGTAGTAGTTGTAGTAGATGTAGTTGTAACAGCAAGTTCAACTCTAGTTTGAGTTGTTATCGAAGGATGATATGTACTGTTAAAATTTTTCATTTTTGATTTTCCAAAAGTACTGTTTTTTATAAAAAAACAAAGCTTTTGGGAGTGTTTTTACGAATAGTTTAATATTTGATTTTAATATGGGATAAAATTTAATATTGCATAATTTATTTCTGCTTTTATTGAGATTATCTTTGTTTTAAAATTGATTTTCATCGGGGTTTATGTTGATTATTAATCAAAAAATGCGGGTATTAATTTTAAAACAATAATTGTAAACTTTGTTCGATTTATATGTTTTTATATAAGATATATTGGGGCTAATTTAATAAAGTTGAAATAGGTTTAAATCATATTTTTAATTATCCTCAAAAATAATTGCTTTTTAATATTGATTTGTTGAATTTTGAACACTTAAAATCAAATGAAATGGATAATATACATTATATAAGTACAAGCCTACTTTCTTTCGAAAGTTTACAAGAGATTATTTCGCATCATAAATCAATATCACTTTCTGAAGAAGCTAAAACAAATATTCTAAAGTGTAGAAAGTATTTAGATGCTAAAATGGCTTCCAATTTAGATCCTATTTACGGAATTAATACCGGTTTTGGGTCTCTTTGTAATGTGAAAATTTCAAATGAAAATCTTTCTAAGCTTCAAGAAAATCTTGTAAAGTCTCATTCGTGTGGAACTGGGGATGAAGTTCCAAATGATATTGTTAAACTAATGTTGTTGCTTAAAATTCAATCGTTAAGTTATGGGCATTCAGGAATTCAGTTAGAAACGGCTCAACGATTGATTGATTTCTATAATAATGACATCCTTCCTATAATATACACCCAAGGATCCTTGGGAGCTTCTGGGGATTTAGCTCCTTTGGCACATTTGTCATTGCCTTTATTAGGAGAGGGAGAAGTTTGGTTCGAAGGTAAAAAAGTGCATTCGAGTGTTGTGTTAAAGCATTTTGGATGGGAGCCAATCGTTTTAAAATCTAAAGAAGGTTTGGCATTACTTAATGGAACTCAATTTATGAGTGCTTATGGTGCGCATATTTTGATGAAAGCCAATAAGTTTTCTTATTTAGCCGATTTAATCGGAACAATTTCCTTAGAAGGTTTTGATGGTAGAATTGAGCCTTTCAATGAGCTAATACATTATATAAGACCACATAATGGTCAAATCGCAACAGCCAAAAGGGTGAAAGAATTTTTGGATGGAAGTGAAATAATAGAACAACAAAAAAATCATGTTCAAGATCCCTATTCTTTCCGATGTATTCCACAAGTGCATGGCGCTTCAAAAGACGCTTTTGATTATGTGAAAAAAGTGTTCAAAACTGAAATTAATTCGGTAACCGATAATCCTAATATTTTTATCGAAAGCGACCAGATTATTTCAGGAGGCAATTTCCATGGACAACCGCTGGCTTTAGCATTGGATTTTATGGCTATCGCCTTGGCTGAACTAGGTAGTATTTCGGAACGTAGAACGTATCAATTGATTTCAGGATTGCGAAATCTTCCTGCATTTTTAGTTGATAATCCTGGTTTGAATTCTGGATTTATGATTCCGCAATATACTGCTGCAAGTATCGCAAGTCAAAATAAACAGTTGGCGACTCCATCAAGTGTAGATAGTATTGTTTCTAGTAATGGACAGGAAGATCATGTGAGCATGGGGGCAAATGGTGCTACAAAATGTTTGCGAGTAATGGATAATTTGGAACGCATTTTGGCTATAGAATTAATGAATGCTTCACAGGCAATTGAATATCGTAGACCTTTGCATTCTAGTGACTTTATCGAAATGTTTTTAAAATCCTACAGGGAAGAAGTTCCTTTGGTAAATGAGGATAGAATATTGCATTACGATATTGAGAAAACTGTTTCGTTTTTAAATAGTTTTCAAATAGAAGAAGATTTGTTAACATTAGCTTAACATTGGCTTTAAATAATGAATTAATTTTGCACTACTAAAAAATAAACAAATGTCATTAAATAGTATTTTTCAATTTTTAGTCCCAAAGGACAAAAAATTCTTTCCTCTTTTTGAAGAAGCGTCTAGTAATTTAATCGAATTGGCTTCAATTTTACACGAAGCTGTGAATCTTCCTTTGAAAGAAAGAGAAGCTCTTTTTGTAAAAATAGATGAATTAGAACAAAAAGGAGAGGATATTACTCGTCAAACCAATTTGGAATTGAGTAGAAATTTTATTACTCCTTTTGATAGAGAAGATATTCACTCTTTGATTACTTCAATTGATTATGTAGCTGATTATCTTCATGGTGCTGCTTCTAGAATGCGTTTATATCAAGTGGATAAAATTACAAAGTCCATTCGTAAAATGACCGAAATCAATTTAGAAGCCTGTCAAAACATTGATGTTGCTGTTAAAGAGTTGAAAAACTTAGAAAACATGAAAACCATCACCAATGCTTGTGCTAAAATCAATAAATTGGAGAATAAATCGGATATGGTTTACAATAAAGCCGTTTTTGAGATTTTTGAAAACGAAACCGATGCCAAAAATATCATTAAATACAAAGAAGTGTTGTCAGTTTTAGAATCAGCAACTGATAAATGTAAGAGTGTTGCTAGCGTTTTGGAATCCATTACAGTAAAACATTCTTAATTTAATTCGATCAATCTAAGATATAGATATGACTTTACTCATAATTATTATAGTACTAGCATTAATTTTTGATTATATTAATGGTTTTCATGATGCTGCTAATGCAATTGCTACAGTAGTAGCGACAAAGGTGTTATCTCCTTTTCAAGCAGTACTTTGGGCCGCTTTTTTTAACTTTTTGGCCTATTGGGTATTTGGTTTGGGAGTG
This sequence comes from Flavobacterium praedii, assembly GCF_026810365.1. Taxonomy (NCBI): domain Bacteria; kingdom Pseudomonadati; phylum Bacteroidota; class Flavobacteriia; order Flavobacteriales; family Flavobacteriaceae; genus Flavobacterium; species Flavobacterium praedii. The sequence goes on along the minus strand of NZ_CP113948.1, from coordinate 1,351,218 downwards.
GCAAATACGGTTGCAAAAACAGCCGAAGCAAGTGAGATTAACCTTGTCGTTATTCTAGCTGGTGTAGTTGCGGCTATTATTTGGAACTTAATTACCTGGTGGCAAGGAATTCCTTCAAGTTCATCCCATACTTTAATTGGTGGTTTTGCTGGTGCTGCATTGGCTCATGCCTTTGCTGTACATGGATTTTCTGATTACACTATAGATGGAAATGTTCATCATTGGTACAATATTGTAAGCTGGTATAAGGCAGGAAAAGATGGTGGAATGCCATCAGGAGTGCTTATTATTATTGCCTTCATTGTATTGGCTCCTTTATTAGGTGCATTGATGTCATATTTAATTTCAATTTGGTTGCTAAATGCTTCTCGAAAAAGTATTTTTCCAAAGATTTTTACGGTGGCCTTAATGGTTTTAACTATTTGGTTTGTTCAAGGTCAAATGGTGAGCTTTGCAGATATTGAAAAACCTCGTTTTGTTTCACATTTCTGGAGTGTTGTTTTTGAATCACATAACATAAAATGGTTTTTGGTTGCTTTTATCATACTAACAGTAAGTTTGTTTTGTTTGATATTCAGTAGTCTTAATTTGCACCAAGCTAATGCTTGGTTAAAGAAAATGCAATTGGTCTCTTCTGCTGCTTTTAGTTTGGGACATGGAGGTAATGATTCTCAAAAAGTTATGGGTATTATTGCAGCTGCAGTTGCTGTTTATATTCAAACAAGTGGAGTTGCAATAGAAAGTCTACCGGATTGGTTACAAGTAACCCTTGCTAACGACGATAAAGGTATCAAAGGTGTAATGCCAGATTGGATACCATTAGCTTGTTATACGGCAATAGCAGTAGGAACACTTAGTGGTGGTTGGAAAATTGTAAAAACAATGGGGTCAAAAATAACCAAAGTGACTTCTTTTGAAGGTGTTGCGGCAGAAACTGCCGGAGCATTAACTTTATATATCACAGAACACTTCAAAGTACCGGTAAGTACAACGCATACAATCACCGGATCTATTATTGGTGTAGGTTTGACTAAAAGAATCTCAGCTGTTCGTTGGGGTGTAACAGTTAGTTTAATTTGGGCTTGGGTTTTAACAATACCAATTTCAGCTTTATTGGCTGCTTTGTGCTACTACTTTCTTAGTATTTTCTTGTAATATTTTTTACTATCAAAATTTATAAAAAAAAACCATTCGTAATAGAATGGTTTTTTTTTACATGCAAAAGAAAAGTTTTTAAAACCCAGATTCAGCTTTTGAATTCGTCATGAAGTCTAACATAGAATCAGAATTTGAAATAGTATTTTTAGGAGCACAGCATTGCGTAAGGAAGACCTGAAGTCCCGCTATCCGTTATATTCCCAATTAACAAAAACTACGGCAAAAAAGCCTTGTTTTTCTAAATCGGGAGATGCCACTACTATCGGGGCTAATTTAGAAATTTAGTGATTTATTCAACTTTCTCAAAAAAAACAACAGCTGGATCAAATCTTTAATGGATAGTGATAGAAAACAATGGAAAGAAAAGTTATTAGGAATTTAAAAGCTTTTACATTCCTTGAATTAAGTTTTTATGATTTTTTCTTCGCTTGTAATGGGTTTGTTTTAGCATTTTATCTCCAGTTATGATGCTAATATTACCATCAATCTCAAGCATAGCCAATTTTACATCAGCAAAATATTCAACTCCATGTTCCCGCATTGCTTCTTTCAATTCATCCGATGTGATGTTCAGTTTGCTTAAGATTTTAAAATCCAAAGTGCCATCATGAATGAGAATTTCAGGTTTTTCGAGCATAAAATCACTGAATTTTTTAAAGCGATACATTAATTTTTTTAAAGTAAAATTAATTGTAAATAATACAGTTGCAGCTGAAATACCACCCAAAAGTGTTGTGTTGTTTCCAACCATTGCATTTTGTACCGCATTGCTAATCAATAAAATCAAAATAACATCAGCCGTATTCAATTGCGATAATTCTTTTTTGCCAAAAATACGTAAGGCAATAACCATGAATAAATATACAGCTGCACTTCGGATAATTACATCAAGGTAGGGATTCATATTTTCGGATTTCGGATTTTGAATTCAAATTAAATAAGCTAAACAGCACGCTAAGTTTTTAAATTGTTTTTTCGATCTTCCGTCTGTTTTTAGTGTTCAAAAATAATAGGCTACTTAATTTTAAAATTCTTCTCAATTGCTTTTATCATTTCACCAGCAATATCTTTATTGGTGGCACCTTCAATTCCTTCTAGACCTGGAGAAGAATTTACTTCAAGCAACAAAGGTCCTTTTGCAGAGCGAATGATATCCACACCAGCTACTTTCAAATCCATAGCTTTAGCTGCTTTAATTGCTATCTTTTTTTCTTCAGGTGTGACTTTAATTATTGACGCAGTACCTCCCAAATGAATATTAGCTCTAAATTCTCCTGGCATGGCTTCTCTTTGAATCGCAGCGACTACTTTGCCATCAATTACAAAACAACGAATATCTTTTCCATTTGCTTCCTTGATGAATTCTTGAACCAAAATATTTGCATTTAGACTTTTGAAAGCATTGATTACACTTTCTGCTGCTTTTTTAGTTTCGGCCATTACAACTCCTTTTCCTTGAGTACCTTCTAATAATTTTACAATAAGTGGAGAACCTCCGACCATTTTGATTAAATTATCGGTATCTAATGGGGAATTGGCGAATCCTGTGGTTGGGATATCTACTCCATGATTTAATAATAGTTGTAATGAAAATAATTTGTCTCTAGATTGTGTGATAGCAGTTGAGGAGTTTAAACAATATACTTTTAACGCTTCAAATTGCCTGGTCAAAGCGCAACCATAGAAGGTGATACTAGGCCGAATTCTAGGAATTATGGCATCAAATTGATTTAGTATTTTTCCACCACGATAATGGATTTCTGGAGTTTTGGCATCCAGTTTCATATAACATTCCTTGATGTTTAAAAAGTGCATTTCATGTCCGCGCATTTCTCCAGCTTCCATGATTCTTTTGTTGCTATAAAGTTCAGGATTGCTAGCCAAAAGTCCAATTCGTAATCCTGAACTGGCTTTTTCAGAATTAATATACAATTCTTTAAGGCTTTCAGGGGTTGGTTGTCCTAAAAGATATTTTTGTTCAGGATCAACTAATATTCTTCCGCTCATTGCTTCACGTCCTAATAGCATTCTGAAGCCCATCGAATCTCGATTGGTCAATGTCATCTCAATAGGCCATTTAGAATCCCCTATAGCTAGATTCGTCTGAATAACATACCGATGTTCTCTAAATCCGCTTGAACTTTTTACGATTCTTTTATCTACCAATGGCGCTTCACAATGAATTACCGTTTTTATGTTGTTTTGTATTGGATTTATGTCAAATTTTACCCAATTGGCATCGTTTTTTATAAATGGAGCTATATTGATGGCATGCAAAGCAGATGTTTTGGCACCAGAGTCTACACGAGCTTTAATTGTAGGAATTCCTAATTCTGGAAAAGAGCACCATTCTTCACTACCCAGTATAACTTTATTTTGAAGCATAAATTAATTTTTGTTGAACTTTTATATAATTATCAAATGTAAAAATTTGTTTTTAAAAAATACTACAAATTTATATAAAGAATAAACCCGTTATGTTATTAAAACGTAACGGGTTTGTAATTCTGTGAATTATTGTAAACTATTGATTTGTAGGTTCTTCAGCTTGGTTTCTAGGTTCTTCAGCTTTGTGAACTTTTACAGTCAATTCTTGAGAGCCTTCTTCGATGTCCATAAAGATCTCATCACCAGATGAAATTTTTGAAGTGATAATTTCTTCAGCAAGTGCATCTTCTACATATTTTTGAATTGCTCTTTTAAGTGGTCTTGCTCCAAATTGTTTATCAAATCCTTTATCTGCAATAAAAGCTTTTGCTTTGTCAGAAAGATTTAATTGATATCCTAGTTCTTTTACACGATCAACTAATTTTTTCAATTCGATTTCAATTATCAAATTAATATCTTCTTTTTCTAAAGTATTAAATACAATAACATCATCAATTCTGTTTAAAAATTCAGGAGCAAAAGTTTTTTTCAATGCATTTTCAATAATGCTTTTAGAATTATCATCTGCTTGTGCTACTTTGGCAGCGGTTCCAAATCCAACTCCTTGTCCAAAATCTTTCAATTGACGTGCGCCAACATTTGAGGTCATAATGATAATTGTGTTTTTAAAATCAATTTTTCGACCTAAACTATCTGTTAAAAAACCATCATCAAGAACTTGTAACATCATATTGAATACGTCAGGATGTGCTTTTTCGATTTCATCAAGCAATACTACACAATATGGTTTTCTTCGAACTTTTTCTGTGAGTTGTCCTCCTTCTTCGTAGCCTACATATCCTGGAGGTGCTCCAACCAATCTGGAAATTGCAAATTTCTCCATATATTCACTCATGTCAATTCGAACCAAAGCGTCTTCAGAATCGAATAATTCTTTAGCTAGAACTTTAGCCAATTGTGTTTTACCAACACCTGTTTGACCCAAGAAAATAAAAGAACCAATTGGTTTATTTGGATCTTTCAATCCTGCTCGATTTCGTTGTATAGAGCGAGCTATTTTTAACACGGCTTCATTTTGTCCAATAACTTTATTTTGAATAAGTTCTGGTAATTTAGCCAGTTTGTTGCTTTCGGTTTGTGCAATACGATTTACAGGAATTCCAGTCATCATAGAAACGACATCTGCAACATTGTCTTCACTAACAAGAATTCGATTGTTTTTTGAATCTTCTTCCCATTGTTCTTGAGCAATTGCAAGATCTTTTTCTATTTTTTTCTCGTCATCTCTAAGTTTTGCTGCTTCTTCGTATTTTTGTTTTTTTACAACTAAATTTTTCAATTCACGAACTTCTTCCAATTGACGTTCTAAGTCTAAAATCTGTTTCGGTACATCAATATTGGTTATATGAACACGGGAACCAGCTTCATCAAGAGCATCAATTGCTTTGTCTGGCAAAAAGCGTTCTGACATATATCGATCTGTTAACTTTACACAGGCTTCAATTGCTTCTGGAGTATAGGTTACATTATGATGGTCCTCGTATTTATCTTTTATGTTATTTAATATTGTTATTGTTTCTTCAACAGTGGTTGGTTCGACAATTACTTTTTGGAATCGTCTTTCAAGTGCTCCATCTTTTTCAATATATTGACGATATTCATCTAATGTTGTGGCTCCGATACATTGAATTTCCCCTCTTGATAATGCGGGTTTAAACATATTAGAAGCGTCTAATGAACCAGTCGCTCCGCCAGCACCTACAATAGTATGAATTTCATCAATAAAAAGAATGATATCATCATTTTTTTCTAATTCATTCATTACTGCTTTCATGCGCTCTTCAAACTGACCTCTGTATTTCGTCCCAGCAACAAGACTTGCCAAATCAAGTGTTACCACTCGTTTGTTAAAAAGAATGCGGGAAACTTTTTTCTGAATGATACGTAAAGCAAGTCCTTCGGCAATTGCTGATTTACCAACTCCGGGTTCTCCTATTAAAAGGGGGTTGTTTTTTTTACGGCGACTCAAAATTTGAGAAACACGTTCGATTTCTTTTTCACGTCCTACTACAGGGTCAAGTTTTCCTTCCTCAGCCATCTCTGTTAAATCTCTCCCAAAATTGTCAAGTACTGGGGTTTTAGATTTTTTATTTGATTTGTTGGCAGGATTATTAAAATTCCCTTCTTTAAGACTGTCATCTTGTCCTGAATCATCATTATATGATTCGTTTTTTGGCAAGTTTTCTAAAAATTCTTCTTCGTTTGGAGTCATATTAATGTATTGTTCTTTAGCTACATCGTAATCAATTTTAAGTTTATTCAATAGCTTGGTTGTGGGATCATTTTCATTTCGTAAGATGCATAATAGTAGGTGTGCAGTGCTAATTGAAGAGCTTTGAAAAACTTTTGCTTCTAAAAAAGTAGTTTTTAAAGCGCGTTCTGCCTGTCGTGTTAGGTGTAAATTCTTCTTTTCAATACTTACTTCAGCATTAGGACTGGCAGGACTTAGAATTTCAACCTTTCTCCGAAGGTGGTCTAGATCTATATCAAGGTTATTCAATATATGAATTGCTTTTCCATTGCCATCTCTTAAAATGCCGAGCATTAAATGTTCAGTACCAATAAAATCATGGCCAAGTCGCAATGCTTCTTCCTTGCTATAGGTAATAACGTCTTTTACTCTTGGTGAAAAATTATCATCCATAATATTATGTATTGTTATTGTAAATTTAGTGAATAAGATGTTTAAAAGCAAAAATCATACCTTTAAAATCGATTAAAGCTAAGTGACAAAAAAAATAATGAACATACAGTTAAAACGAACTTAATTTATTAACTAAATGGCAATGTTAATTTGTTAATAAAATGAATAAATTTCTGGTTGTTTATACCTGAAATCATATTGAGAAAGGTTATATTAGCGGGATTTTTTAAAACAAAATAATTTTAATTTAAGAATATATTATGTCTGAAGGAGAAAAGTTAATTCCTATTAACATTGAAGATGAAATGAAAACAGCTTATATCGATTATTCGATGTCAGTTATTGTATCCAGAGCACTTCCAGATGTTAGAGATGGCTTGAAACCAGTACATCGAAGAGTATTATTTGGAATGCATGATTTAGGAGTAAACTCTAGATCGGCTCACAAGAAATCCGCAAGAATCGTTGGAGAAGTATTAGGAAAGTATCATCCACATGGAGATACCTCTGTATATGATGCCATGGTTCGTATGGCTCAAGAGTGGAGTATGCGTTATTTATTGATAGATGGTCAGGGTAATTTTGGTTCTGTTGATGGTGATAGTCCAGCTGCAATGCGTTATACTGAGGCTAGAATGCGCAAAATTTCGGAAGAAATTTTGGCTGATATAGATAAAGAGACGGTTGATTTTAAATTAAATTTTGATGATACTTTAGAAGAGCCTACGGTTATGCCGACTCGTGTTCCTACCTTGTTAATTAATGGGGCAACAGGAATTGCAGTAGGTATGGCCACAAATATGCCTCCTCATAACTTAACAGAAGTGATCAATGGTACATTGGCTTATATGGACAATAATGACATTGAGGTTGATGAATTAATGACGCATATCAAAGCCCCAGATTTTCCAACTGGAGGTATTATTTATGGTTATGAAGGAGTTCGTGAAGCTTTTAAAACCGGTAGAGGTAGGGTAGTTATGCGCGCCAAAGTTGGTTTTGAAGAGGTTGATGGTAGAGAATCAATTATTGTTACTGAGATCCCATACCAAGTCAATAAAGCGGATATGATTAAACGTACTGCTGACTTAGTAAATGAAAAGAAAATAGATGGTATCGCGAATATCCGTGATGAATCGGATAGAAACGGTATGCGTATTGTTTACATCTTAAAACGTGATGCAACGCCAAATGTAGTTTTGAATACGCTTTATAAATTTACACAATTGCAATCTTCATTTAGTGTAAATAATATTGCAATCGTCAAAGGGCGTCCACAAATGTTGAATCTAAAAGATTTGATTCATTATTTTATAGAGCATCGTCATGATGTGGTAACGCGCAGAACGCAATTTGAATTGAAAAAAGCGGAAGCACGAGCGCATATTTTGGAAGGTTTGATTATTGCTTCAGATAATATTGACGAAGTAATTGCTTTAATTAAAGCATCTAAAAGTACTGAAGAGGCAAGAGAAAAATTAATAGAGCGATTTAATTTATCAGATATTCAATCGCGTGCAATCGTTGAAATGCGTTTGCGTCAATTAACGGGTCTTGAGCAAGATAAGTTAAGATCAGAATATGAAGAAATCATGAAGTTAATCGAGCATTTAAAAGCTTTATTGGCAGATGTAAACTTAAGAATTGCTTTGATTAAAGAAGAGTTAACAGAAATTCGTGACAAATACGGTGATGAACGTCGTTCTCAAATCGAATATTCTGGTGGAGATGTAAGTATTGAGGATTTAATTGCTGATGAAAACGTAGTAATCACAATCTCGCACGCAGGATACATCAAGCGTACGAATTTGTCTGAATACAAAACACAAAATAGAGGAGGAGTTGGACAAAAAAGTGCTGGTACAAGAGATCAAGATTTCTTAGAGCATATGTTTGTTGCAACAAATCATCAATATATGATGTTCTTTACTCAAAAAGGAAAATGTTTCTGGATGCGGGTTTATGAAATTCCAGAAGGAAGTAAAACTGCTAAAGGAAGGGCTATTCAAAATCTTGTAAATATTGAAAGTGATGATAAAGTAAAAGCTTTTATCTGTACTCAAGATTTAAAAGACAAAGACTATATAAACAGTCATAATCTTGTAATGGTGACCAAAAAAGGTCAGGTTAAGAAAACTTCTTTGGAGAAATATTCTAAGCCTAGAGTCAATGGTGTGGCTGCAATTACTATTAAAGAAGGTGATGAATTATTAGAAGCAAAATTAACAGATGGTCAAAGTCAGATAATTTTAGCTGTAAAATCTGGTAAATTAGTTCGTTTCGAAGAAACAAAAACGCGCCCGATGGGAAGAACCGCATCAGGAGTTCGTGGTATTACTTTAAAAGATGATACTGATGAAGTTATTGGTATGGTTACAGTTGAAAAAGATAGTGTAAACGATTCTCAAATTTTAGTGGTTACTGAAAACGGATATGGTAAGCGTACTAAATTAGTAGATGAAGATGGTGAAGATGTTTATAGAATCACTAATCGTGGGGGTAAAGGTGTTAAAACGCTTAATATAACAGAAAAAACAGGAAAACTAATTTCGATAAACGCTGTGACTGATGCTGATGATTTAATGATTATTAATAAGTCAGGATTAACCATTAGAATGGCGATTGAAGATCTACGTGTAATGGGACGTGCTACTCAAGGGGTTAAATTAATAAACCTTAAAGGAAAAGATTCTATTGCTGCAGTAACAAAAGTTATGAAAGATGATGTTGTTGAAGTGGTTCTTGATGAAGACGGTAATGTTATAGAAGCTGAAACCATTGAAAGAGTGAAGCCTGTACTTGAGGTTTTAGAAGATGAAGGAGTGTCTGATGAAGACGAGGATGAGGATGAAGAAGAAGTTGAAGAAGATGATTTGGAAGAAGATGATTCAGATGATGAGGCGTAATTAAATAATTAGAATAATAAATATAAAATAGATTAATATGAAAAGTAGATATGTAATAATAGCGTCAGCATTATTTTTATCAGTAGCAAGTTTTGCTCAAAAAAATGAAATAAAAGCAGCTGAAAAAGCTATTAAGGGAGGGAATTCGCAAGAAGCTATAACAATTTTGGATGGTGCGGAATATTTGATTACCAATGCTCAAGATGCTGAAAAAGCACAGTATTTTTTTGTAAAAGGGAATGCTTATTTGGATTTGGCTAATAAAAATGTAGAAGAAGGTAAGAATTTGAGTCTTGCAGCAAAATCATATAAAGAATTATTAGAATTAGAAAAAGCTTCGGGTAAAGTTAAGTATTCCACTCAGGCAGCTACCTCAATTGCTGAAATTAAGGGGAAATTAATAAATTCTGCAATTGCTGATACCAAAGCTTCTAAAGATGCTGATGGCGCTAAAAAATTATATGAGGCATATATGTTGGATAAAAAAGACACTATTAATTTGTATTATGCTGCATCTACTTATGTAAATGCTAAAGATTATGATAGTGCTCTTAAATTATATGAAGAGTTAAAAGTATTAAACTATTCTGGAAAAGCTACTTATTTTTATGCTGTTAATAAAGTAAATGCTCAAGAAGACTATTTTACTACTGCTGCTGATAGAGATCGTATGGTTAAAATGGGAACTCATGAAAAACCAAGAAATGAAAATGTGCCTTCAAAAAGAGGTGAGATCTATAAAAATATTGCTTTGATTTATGTTCAGGAAGGAAAAATGGACCTAGCAAAAAAAGCAGTTTCGGATGCTAGAATTGCAAATCCTGATGATACTTCTTTAATATTAACAGAAGCTAATTTATATCTTGAATCCAAAGATATGGTTACATACAAAAAGTTGATTTCTGAAGCATTAGAAAAAAATCCAAACGATGTTGATTTGATATTTAACTTAGGTGTAGTAAGTGCAGGTGCTAAAAACAGTATTGAAGCTGAAAAATTTTATAATAAAGTAATAGAATTAAATCCAAAATATATTAATGCTTACATAAATATGGCAGCATTAAAATTAGAAGATGAAAAAGCAATCATTGATGAAATGAATAAATTGGGGAATTCTAATGACGATATGAAACGATATAATGTTTTGAAAAAGAAAAGAGAAGACTTGTTTAGAAGCACCATTCCTTATCTTTCAAAAGCAGTTGAATTAGAGCCTAAAAATGAAGATGTAGTGAAGACATTATTGAATGTTTATAGTGCTCTAGAAATGACAACTGAATACAAAGCGTTAAAAGCAAAAATGTAGTTGATAATTTAAGACTAAATTGAATCCTGCACGATATTTAATTCGCTGCAGGATTTTTTTTACAGATTATTTATTGGATTTTTTTATTTAATAAATATGAAAATTAATACAAATAGATATTAAAATGGATCTGATTTAAGGGTTGTATTTTTTTTTGTATGAATTCTTAATCTGTAATATAGTTTTTAAGAAAAATATGAATTTTAGAATTAAAATATGTTTTTTTAAATTATTTGTTTTTTTAATAACTATAATGACTATGAAGATAGTAATAATTCATTTTATATTAAAAAATTACTTGAATATTGGTTGATTTACGAAATCGTTGTAATTAAATTGAAATAAGTCTTAAAAATATTTGTTCAATCAAATTTATATTTTATTTTAGATGCAAATTAGTATCATAATTAATTAAAAAAACAGATCTTAAAAACAGTTGTATGTTAAGTTTTGTTAATTATTTAGAAATATGATTTCGTAATTGAATAATGAAATGTTTGATCTTAAAATCGTAATTAAAATAAAATATATATTTTGAAAATCATTTTATAAATAACAATTATTTAAAGATTTTTTACACAACCAAACCCAAAAATTAATATTAATACTTAACCTAATGAAAAGAAAATTTGTAATGCTATCAATAGTGTTATTGATAAATGTTGGCGTTTTTGCTCAAAAAGAACAAATTAAAAATGCACAAGCAATTTTTAATAGTGGAAATTCTCAAGATGCTTTAGTAGTTTTAAAAAAGACAGAATACCTTATTGTTAATTCAACAGATGAAGAGAAGTCCGATTTTTATTTTTTAAAAGGAAATGTTTTAAAAGATATTGCCTCAAAACAAATTGATGTAGCAAATAATTTATCATTGGCATCTGAGGCTTATCAAGAATTGATAAATGCCGAAAGTGAATCAGGTAAGTTTAAATATACTTTACAAGCCAATATAGCTTTACGCGATATGAAGTCTGTTCTTGTGAATGGTGCTTCGGATGATTACAAAATTGGAAAGTATAAAGAAAGTGCCGAGAAAAGCTATAAAGTATATTTGTTAGATAAAAAGGATACTTTGAATTTATATTATGCGGCATCTTCATCTATGTTAGTTAAAGATTATGATTCTGCTATTAAATATTATGAAGAGTTGGATAAACTTAAATATTCAGGAAAGGGAGTTTCTTATTATGCCACAAATAAAAAAACAAAATTAGAAGAACGATTTATTTCGCCAAGTGTTAGGGAAGTTAGTTTAAAGTCAGAGCTTTATGAGAAACCTCGAAACGAAGATTCACCTTCCAAGAAAATGGAGATTAATAAAAATTTAGCTTTTTTATATCTTGAAAAAAATAATCTGGCCAAAGCTGAAAGTTATTATACTAAGGTTTTAGAACTTGATCCTAAATATATAGATGGGTATATAAATATGGCTTATTTAAAATTAGAAGGTAAAAAACCTATAATGGATGAGATGAATGCATTAGGAAATACTCCGAAAGAAATGGAACAATATGATAAATTGAAAACAAAAAAGGATGATTTAGTTAAAAGTGTTATACCATATTTGAAAAAAGCTTTGGCAATAGAACCTAAAAATCTGGATGTTATTAAATCGCTTTTGGGGGTTTATAGATCGTTAGATATGACCGATGATTATAATGCCTTAAAATCCACTAGTATGTAAAAAAAACTACTTTAAAAAAATAATATAAAAAAAAATGCTAGATTAAATTCTAGCATTTTTTTTATATTATTTTTTTGATTACTCTCAGTTTGTGGGTGTGTTTATTGTTTTCAGCATTGTAAATGCCTAAATGATCCAGGCGGTCAATTCTTACTTTTCCGCTTGCATGGATGATATAATTATTTTCCATAATTATTCCTACATGAGTTATGTTTCCTTCTTCGTTGTCAAAGAATGCTAAGTCACCAGGTTCACTTTCTTCAATAAAACTTAATGCTTCTCCTTGTTTAGCTTGTTGAGATGCATCGCGCAGAAGTGTATAGCCGTTTAATTTATAGACCATCTGTGTAAAGCCTGAACAATCAATTCCGAAAGGTGTTTTTCCTCCCCATAAGTATGGAGCATTTAAATACATAAAAGCAGTTTCAAGGATTTTATTTTTCGGCTTTTGCCCACTAGCTTTAGTGCCTTCAAAATTGAATTTTGAAGTGTTTATTTCTGGATAGTTTAAAAAAGATAATGAAGACCCTAGTGGAATTGGTATTAATATGTTGTTCGGAGTGCTTATGTATTCAATTAAATCAGCATTTAGTATAATAGCATCCGAAGATAGTTGATTGTAATTTGATTCTGTAATTGCTTGGTATTGTTTGCTATCTATCCAGCCATTATAATTATCATATTGTGTTAAAACGTAGGTCCATTGTTTGTTTTGTTCTAAAACTTCAAAATGTTCCCCAAATAAAATTTGAGATACAATTTCGCTTTTGTCACTAGCTTCCGCGCGAAGAGGAATCATGGCTAAATTACAAATTCCAAACATTTATATAAATTAGAATTAAAAAAAAATACAAATCAAAAATGGCTGTAAAAATAGTCATTTTCAAATTGTATTTTTTAATATTTTATATTTATTTGAATTAAATAGCTATGAAATCGCATGAAAGAAGATGTCGTAAACGCCAATGAAAGTCTGGCGATGCCATATTCCTATAAAAAACAAATAATATCTACTTATGAAATATATCTTTCGATTACAAATGCTGATGCTCCACCGCCACCATTGCAAATAGCAGCTGCGCCATATTTAGCATTGTTTTGTTCTAGTACATTGATCAGTGTTACAATAATACGAACTCCAGAGCATCCAAGGGGATGGCCTAATGATACTGCGCCTCCATTTACATTTATTTTATTATTATCTAAGCCAAGTATTTTAGCATTAGCAATTCCAACAACCGAAAAAGCTTCGTTAAATTCAAAAAAATCAATTTCTTCTATAGTTAAATTCGCTTTTGCTAACGCTTTTGGTAGAGCTTTGGCTGGACTTGTTGTAAACCATTTAGGTTCTTGGGCGGCGTCAGCATATCCTTTTATGTAAGCTAATGGTTTTAAACCTAGCGAAATTGCTTTCTCTTCACTCATTAGTATTACTGCAGCTGCACCGTCATTGATGGTTGAGGCATTTGCAGCTGTTACAGTGCCATCCTTTGTGAAAACGGCATTTAAAGAAGGTATTCTTTCAATGGATACATTTGTGTACTCTTCATCTTTTGAGAACAATAGTGGTTCTCCTTTTCTTTGAGGTACAGCTACAGGGACTATTTCGTTGTCAAATTTACCATCACTCCAAGCTTTTGCTGAACGACTGTATGATTGAATTGCAAAATCATCTTGCTCTTGTCTAGAAATATTATATTCTGCAGCACATAAGTCGGCACTTACACCCATAGCGTTATTATCGTATGCATCTGTAAGGCCATCTTTTTGAAGTCCATCAATCATGGTGCTTGGTCCAAATTTAGTTCCGTTTCTTAAGTGCATATAATGTGGAATTAAACTCATGTTTTCCATCCCTCCAGCAACTACAATCTCGGCATCACCACATTGAATGGCTTGAGCACCTAACATTAATGCTTTCATTCCAGAAGCACAAACTTTATTGACTGTTGTGCAAATAACATCATTAGATAGACCGGCAAATAGCGCAGCTTGGCGTGCAGGTGCTTGACCAACGCCAGCTTGCACAACATTTCCCATGAATACTTCTTGGACTAAGTTTGGATCTAATTTTATTTTGTCTAGCGCCCCTTTTATAGCAGTTGCCCCTAATTTTGGTGCTGTAATTGTAGATAATCCACCCATAAAACTGCCGATAGGTGTTCTAACAGCCGAAACGATAACAACTCTTTTGCTCATGTTTATTATATGTTGATTTATAAAGCAAATTTAAACTATTTTTGATAGATTCAAATTTTATTCAAATTATAATTAATGATTTAATGATAATTGTACGGTTTATTTGAATTTTATGGGTAAATCAATAATGAGATGAATTTAAAAATTCTACTAATATTAATGAATAGATATTAGGGTTTTTAAATAAAATAATGTTTTTGCTGTTTTCAGGAGTCTATATTATATTTCAAGAATTAGTAGTAAAGTGAATTATTTATAATTTAATTTTTATTCTAGTTTCAAAATGTCCTTAATGTGGCTTTTGGCTGATAAATGATAAATAATGCCATTTTTTATTCGTGTCTATTTGTTTGATAGTTAAGATGTTTAAAATAATCATAAAAAAAATATGAAAAAAGTTGCTTAAAAAGTTGTGAGAAACGTAAACATGTCTTAAGTTTGCAACCGCAAAACAGGACACGTTTCCTAAGGTTTTGGAGAGGTGCCAGAGTGGTAATGGAGCAGTTTGCTAAACTGTCATCGAGTGATCGGTGCCAGGGTTCGAGTCCCTGTCTCTCCGCGATTTTTTTATGATAAGGATTTTAGCAAGATTCAATAATTATCATAGAATTTAAAGTTTTGAAATTCGGGGTGTAGCGTAGCTCGGTTATCGCGCCTGCTTTGGGAGCAGGAGGCCGCAGGTTCGAATCCTGCCACCCCGACACTATTATTCAAGAGCAATGGAGGCATAGCTCAGCTGGATAGAGCACCTGCCTTCTAAGCAGGCGGTCGAAGGTTCGAATCCTTCTGCCTTCACAAAAACCCACTATTTTAGTGGGTTTTTTGCATTTATATATGTTGATATTAATGGTTCATGGGATCATGTACAAAAGTTGGTGATTAAGCAAAAAGATTAATTAATTTGAACAAAAAGAAACTATTACAAAATATCTTATTTGATATCTAATAATGAAGTTGCTGTTGTATTTTGAAATCTAAAACCATTTTTTTCATAGCTACTTTATTATATTTGTAACTCACATCTTTTAGTTATTATAGTTTGAAAAATTATCTTCAATTTTTTTTGTTTTTTGCGATAAGTTATTCTGGTTATTCATCGGGTAATATGGATTCTATTTTTGATAAGCTAAACGATGCATTAAAAAATAAACAGCAATATGTTTTACTAAAAGAAGAACGCATTGTTAACTTCAAAAAAATTAAATCAGTAGATTTATCGAAAGAGCAAGAGTATAATTATAATAAAACTTTATATACAGAATACCAAAAATTCAATTCTGATTCGGCAATTTTATATGTTAAAAAGAATCTTTTGATTTCTAAAGAGCTTAAAAATAAATATTTGTTAGATTTAGCTCAATTGCAATTGGCCAACCTCTATTCTTCATCTGGGAAATACCGTGAATCTGAGTCTATTTTGCGAAGCATAACTAAAAAAGCATTAGACAAATCGCTACTTCCTTATTATTATTTAGTGTATAAAGAGTTTTTCGAACATTACAATGCAAATAGTAATAGTAAAGAACACATTGATCAAATAATAAAATATAGGGATTCTTTATTAGGTGTTCTACAACCTAATTCCTTGAATTATAAAATCAATCAAATTCAGAAAAATATTTTCACTAAAAAGGGAACTCTTGCTGAAAAGCAATTATTGATTTTATTAGAACATACAAAACTGGAAGATTCACAATATGCTATGATTACATACCTTCTTGGGTATATTTATGAAAGTAAAAATCAATTAGAGTTAAGAAAAAAATATTTTGCACTTTCAGCAACAGCAGATATAAAAAATGCCATAAAAGATAATGCTTCGCTACAGGAATTGGCTTTAGTTTTTTATGAAATTGGAGATGTCGATATGGCTTATAAACTCACACAATCGGCCATTGAAGATGCTCTTTATTGTAATGTTCAGTTTCGAACGCTGCTCATGTCTGAGGTCTATTCGATAATTAATACAGCTTATTTAGAAAGGGAAGCCCAAAGAAAAAACGAATTGCAATTTTATTTGGTTTGCATCAGTTTGCTATCGGGATTCTTAATTGTAGCGGTGATTTATGTTTATAAACAAATGAAAAAAGTATCTCGCATTCGAGAAGAACTTTTTAGAACCAGTGAAAAATTAGCCGAATTAAATAAAGATATTACTAAAACTAACAATCAGCTACAGGAACGAAACGCACAATTATCGGAATCCAATCACATTAAGGAAGAATATATTGCGCATTTTTTTAATCTGTGTTCATCTTACATTAATAAGTTAGAAAATTATCGCATTATTTTAAACAAAAAAGCCGCTGTCAAACAGTTTGATGATATTTATAAAATGTTAAAATCTACCACTTTGGTTGAGAAAGAGCTCGAAGAATTATACGAGAATTTCGATGTGATTTTTTTAAATCTATATCCCACTTTTGTAAAAGATTTTAATGCATTACTTATTAAGGATGAGCAAATTGTATTGAAACAAGGAGAGTTGTTAAATACTGAACTTCGTATTTTTGCCTTAATTCGTCTTGGGATATCAGATAGTGTAAAAATAGCTGCTTTTCTTCGTTATTCCTTAAGTACTATTTATAATTACCGCACAAGAGCTCGGAACAAAGCTGTAATTGACCGAAATAATTTTGAAGAAACGGTCATGAAAATTGGATTAGTAGCATTCAAAAGTTAACTATAAGTTTTAAATTCACTACTTTTTTTTGTGTTCGTAATCTAGTAAATAATTGATATATAATTGATTGATTTTTAGAATCACTACTTTTTTTATTTAAAATTAAAAGCTGCATTATTAGGTTTTAGCTTTACAATATCCTAATAAAGATACTTTCGAAAATTGGTATCCTAAATTGTAAATTTTAATGCTTTAATAAATTTAAGAGTTATGTTTAAAAATGTTAAAACAATTGTTGTTTTACTGCTGTTGAGTTCGTTCAGTTTGAATGCACAAAATAAAGTTCCTGTTTATCTTGATGATGCAAAGAATATTAAAGAGCGTGTAGAAGATGCACTTTCTAAAATGACGACTGAAGAAAAAATTGCGATGATTCATGCACAATCAAAATTCAGTTCGCCAGGTGTTCCGCGTTTAGGAATTCCTGATAATTGGATGACTGATGGACCTCATGGAATTCGTACTGAAGTTTTATGGGACGAATGGGATCAAGCAGGTTGGACAAATGATTCATGCATTGCATTTCCGGCACTTACAGCTTTATCAGCAACTTGGAACAAAGAATTGGCTTCCTTGTATGGGAAATCAATAGGAGAAGAAGCTCGTTTCCGAAACAAAAATGTATTGTTGGGACCTGGAGTAAATATCTATAGAACACCATTAAACGGCCGTAACTTCGAATATATGGGAGAAGATCCTTTTTTAACTTCCAAAATGGTGGTGCCGTACATCAAAGGAGTACAATCTAACGGAGTTGCTGCCTGTGTAAAACATTTTGCATTAAATAATCAAGAAACAAATCGTAATGCCGTTAATGTGATTGTCGATGATCGTGCATTGTATGAGATTTATTTACCCGCTTTTAAAGCAGCTGTTCAAGAAGGTGATGCGTGGGCAATAATGGGATCATATAATAAATATAGAGGACAACATTGTTGCCATAATGAGTTTTTATTGAATGATATTCTTCGTGGTGAATGGGGATTCAAAGGTGTTGTGATCTCAGATTGGGGAGGAGTTCATGATACCAAACAAGCTATTCATAATGGATTGGATATGGAATTTGGTTCTTGGACAAATGGACTTTCATGGGGAACCAGTAATGCGTATGATAACTATTATTTGGCAAAACCATATTCAACTATGATTAAATCTGGTGAAGTTGGAACAAAAGAACTTGATGAAAAAGTACGACGTATTTTGCGTTTATCATTTTTAACTACAATGAATAAAGACAGACCGTATGGGTCATTCGGAACAAGAGAACATGCTGAAGCTGGTTTAAAAATTGCTGAAGAAGGAATTGTTTTATTACAAAATAAAAATAATATTCTTCCAATTAATTTATCTAAAACAAAAAAAATCGCAGTTATCGGTGAGAATGCAATTAAAATGATGACGGTAGGTGGTGGTAGTTCTTCGCTTAAAGCAAAATATGAAATTACACCACTTGAAGGATTAAAGAATAGAATTGGAAATCAAGCTGAAGTGGTTTATGCGCGTGGTTATGTGGGAGATCCAACCAGTAATTATAATGGTGTAGTGGCAAAAGTGAGTCTGGAAGACAAACGATCTGCGGCAGAATTAATTAACGAAGCCGTAAATGTAGCCAAAGATGCTGATGTTGTCCTTTTTATCGGAGGTTTGAACAAAAGTGATTTTCAAGACGCGGAAGGAAACGATCGTAAAGATTTAGGCCTTCCGTACAATCAGGATCGATTAATTAGTGAATTGATTAAGGTAAACAAAAATGTGATTTTTGTAAATATTTCGGGAAATGCTGTAGCTATGCCATGGATAAAGGATGTTCCAGGTATTATTCAAGGTTGGTTTTTGGGTAGTGAGACTGGAACTGCTTTGGCGGCAGTTTTGGTCGGGGATGTGAATCCATCTGGAAAATTGACATTTACTTTTCCAGTAAAAATAAACGATAACGGTGCTCACCAATTAGGTGAATTTCCAGGCGGAGATGATGTAACTTACAAAGAAGGTATTTTTGTAGGATACCGTTGGACAGACAAACAAAAGATAAAACCTTTATTTTCTTTTGGTCATGGGTTAAGTTACACGACTTTCGAATATAGTAAAGCAATTGCTGATAAAAAACAATTGTCAAGTGGAGATCAAATCTCATTTTCAATTAAAGTTAAAAATACTGGAATTCGTGAAGGTTCCGAAGTAGTTCAGTTATATATTAGTGATTTAAAATCATCTTTGCCTCGCCCTGTAAAAGAATTAAAAGGTTTTGAGAAAATTTCTCTTAAAGCAGGGGAAGAAAAAACAGTGACTTTTGTGATTGATAAAACTGCTCTAAGTTTTTTTGATGATAAAAAACACGAATGGATTGCTGAGCCAGGTGATTTTGAAGCTTTAATCGGATCATCCTCTACAGATATAAAATCGAAAGTGAGTTTTATACTGAAATAAGATCATTTTAGTGATTATAGTTAGTTGTGAAAGCTACGATTTTTTAAAAATTGTAGCTTTTATTATTTAATACAAGGAAAATAGTTAAAATAATAGTAGCTAATTGATCCTAAGGCTTCAAATTATTTTTGGTTTTACAATAGAATGCAATAATTCATTTGCTTTTGAAGCATAAAATCGTCCAATAGGTAATTTTTTATCTTTTATAGTAACTGAACGACTATTGAATTGAGTAACTTTTTTAATTGTAATCAAGAAAGAACGATGAATTCTACAAAATAATCCTTCGGGTAATTTCTCAATCATTTCGGTAATGGATTGGTGTGTCTTAAAACAATCAGTTTCGGTATGGATATTTAAATAATTGCCTTGTGATTCAAAATAGTCAATTTCGTCCAAATAAAGTTTGATTGTTTTTCTTTCACACTTAACAAATATAAAAGGACGTTCGGTTTCTGCTTGTTTTAGTTGTTCAAATTCCTGATTTGTTTTCTTAATTTTACAGTATTTATGTACTGCTTTAGAAAAACGTTCAAATGAAATTGGTTTCAATAAATAGTCAATAGCATCCAATTCGAATCCTTCTACGGCGTATTGCGGATTGGCAGTAGTGAAAATGATTCCGATCTCCTTTGGTAACGATTTTGCAAATTCAATTCCTGATTTTCCTGGTAAATTAATATCCAAAAACAGTAAATCTATTTTTTGGTTCTTGATAAGATTTATAGCATTGTTTGTACTCATGAATTTACCTTTCAAATCCAAGAAATCAAATTTAGCCATATGCATTTCAAGTAATATGGAGGCTGGAAGTTCATCTTCTATAATGATGCAATTGATTTTATGGGATGTCATTAATTTTAATTTTTAAAGAAACAAAAAAGGAATCAACGTCATTTTTTATGGTCAAAATATGTTGATTTGGATATAGTAATTCCAATCTTCTTTTTACATTATTAATTCCAACGCCGCTGTATTGGGTTTCACTATTTTTATTTTTCATACAATTAGAAGATAAACTGTTTTCAATCTTAATGCTTAGCCAGTCTTCTGAAGCAGTTATAGAAATGGTAATCCATGCTTGGGAATTCGTATCGTCTAAACAATATTTAAAACTGTTTTCAATGAATGGAAGTATTAAGAAAGGTTCGATTACTTGGTTTTTTATAATTCCATTGGTACTGAAACTTAGTTCGAGTCGATTGTCAAATCGCAATTGTTGTAGCGAAATATAATTTTTCAGATATTCAATTTCTTTTTCTAAAGGGATATGTTTGGTATTTACCTCATAGACGGAATACCGAAGAAAATCAGAGATTTTAAGAACAATATCCGCAGAATCATCCGATTTACTTAGAATTCTAGAATACAAACTGTTGAGTACATTGAATAAAAAATGAGGGTGAAATTGATTTCGTAATGAAAATAATTCAGCTTGTAATTTCTCTGACAGGATTGTTTGCACCCTGTTTTTCTCTTCAGCTAGGTAATAGACCAGTTTTATCGCTAAAGGGATGGTGACTACAAACTGTAATTTAATCACATTGTACAAATATACGGGTGCCGATAGTAATGGTTCACTTTTCCATTCGGTTAAATTATAAGCAATAATTATGTAATTGTCTATTAATCGCTGAATGAAGGCAAAGAAAAGGATTGATAATATATAGGTAAAAATAAAAAGTGTCTTTTTTTTCTGGAAGAACAAAACCGGCATAGCTACTTCAACAATCAGTAAAACAAATAATATTTTCGGGAACACGCTATAAAATTCATTGGATAATGCTCTCAAAAAATCTGCTGTTGGTAGTCCTTGTATCAAACTAAATAATAAGATATATCCCAACCAATAGATTGTATACATTTTTAATTTTTGAGATGTACTTCCGGAATACATAGCTGAATTGTTCATTGTAGAATTAATTTTCTGTCATGTAAAGCTAAGGGTTTTGTTTTACAATAAAAATTGATCTGGTTTAGAAAACACTTTTTTGTATTTAAATAACATTAGTTGCACTTATGTTGTTTACAACTCAAATCAGGTTGTTTAAATAAGTTGCTTTTTGATATCCGAAAAGTAAAATAACTTTAACAGACTTTTAAAAACTTTAGAAATTATGATCAAGAAAACAACTTATATTTTAATGCTATTATTTGGTTTTTCTTTGGTGACAAATGCCAAAAACACCGAAGTCTATCCCACAAATTGGTGGACAGGAATGAAGACTAATTCAATTCAATTACTCATTCGAAGTACCGATGATCCATTTATTTCAGACAAAGTAGAAATAAATTATCCGGGAATAACTGTTGGCAAAACGTATTCATTTCCGAACCAAAAATACATTGCCATAGATATTGTTATTGCGCCTGAAGCAGTTGCTGGAAATGTAATTATCGAATTAAATCAAAAAGGAGGTAAGCATAAAATAAAGTGGCCGTTGTATAATCGAAGATCAGGTAATGGAACACAATATGCACAGGGAGTAACTTCGAGTGATTTTATTGATTTGATTATGGTGGATCGTTTCAGCAATGGAGATATATCGAATGATCAGGTAAAAGGAATGCGTGATCAATCTCTTAATAGAAATGAAATGTATGATCGTCATGGAGGTGATTTACAAGGAGTGCTAAATAATTTAAATTATATTCAAGAACTTGGTGTTACTGCTTTATGGTTTACTCCAATCATGGAAAATGATATGGAGAAAAGGACTGAACACGGATATGCCATTACCAATCATTATAAAATTGATGCTCGATACGGTGGAGATGTTATGTATGAAAAATTAAGTGATCAATTGCACAAACGAGGTATGAAACTTATTTTTGATGCGGTTTATAATCATTTAGGATCTTTTCACTTTTTAGAAATGGATCCACCTGCAAATGATTGGGTACATCGTTGGCCTATTTATACACAAACAAATTATAGAGAGATTCCTTTGTTTGATCCTTATGGAACAAAATCGGATAAAAAAAGAATGAGCGATGGTTGGTTTGATAAAATAATGCCAGATATTAATCAAGACAATCCATTTATGGCAAACTTCATTATTCAAAACTGCATTTGGCATATTGAAAAGTTTGGTATTGATGGAGTTCGCCTCGACACCTATACTTATAATGATTTGGATTTTGCGAATCGTTGCAATAAAGCGATAATGGATGAATTCCCGAAAATAACCATTTTTGGTGAAATTATGGTTCATGGCGTGGCAAATCAGTCGTATTTTGAGCAAAATAATATGGATGTTAGTTTCAAAAGCAACTTGCCTTCGGTGGTGGATTTTCAAAGTTTATATTATGGAATTATTCCTGCTTTGACAGAACCTTTTGGATGGAAAGAAGGAGTGAACAGGTTGTACTATACTTTGAGCAGTGATTTTTTAAGTAAAAACCCAATGCAAAAAGTACTGTTGTTAGATAATCATGATGAATCCCGTTTTTTTTCATTAATGGGAGAGAATGTCGAAAAGCAAAAAATTGGTTTTCAATGGTTACTAACTTGTAGAGGAATCCCACAACTGTATTATGGTTCGGAAGTGTTGATGAAAGGACTTAAAGCTCCAGATGGATTGGTTCGTGCTGATTTTCTCGGAGGATGGAAAGAAGATGCTAAAAACGCGTTTACAGGAAAAGGAATGACAGAGGATGAAAAATCAACTCAAAATTTAGTTCGAAAATTAGCCAATTTCAGGAAAACAGCATCGGCGCTTAAAACAGGAAAAATGATGCACTATGTTCCTGTAGATGGTTTGTATGTTTATTTTAGATATGATGAAAATCAAACCATAATGTGTGTTATGAATACGAGCAATTCTGAAAAAGAAATTGACTTTCATAAGTATGACGAAAGAACAGCTGGTTTTACAACTGCAAAAAATGTTATTACTGAGGATGGCTTGAATACTTCGAATATAACAACTATTCCTGCCATGAAAATGTGGGTCTTAGAATTAAAAAAATAAAGTAATGATTATTTTAATATTGGATTTTAGTATACCCATATATTTCTTTGATTAACAATAATTTTGAAATGAAAACATACAAAAATCAATACCTATTTCTTTTATTCCTGCTATTTCAATTCAGTTTTGGGCAGAGCTCTAAAAGTGTAGAAAAAAGGTTTTACACCACGAAATCATTAGAAAATAATACTTCGCCAACTATTGACGGACTTTTAACAGATGCTAGTTGGGATATTGTGGAGTGGCAAACGGATTTTATTGAAAATTTGCCAGATGAAAATACGCCTCCCACGGAGCAGACCAAGTTTAAAATACTGTATGATTCCAAGTTTTTGTATGTTGCTTTCAAGTGTTATGATAAGGAACCAGATAAAATTGTAAAACGGCTTTCGAGACGAGATGGTTTTGATGGTGATTTTGTAGAGGTAAATATCGATAGCTATCATGATAAAAGAACAGGATTTTCATTTACAATATCAGCTTCAGGAGTTAAAAGTGATGAATTTATTGCTGATAATGGTAATAATTGGGATTCGAGTTGGAATCCAATTTGGTATGTAAAAACCAACATGGATACCGAAGGCTGGACTGCAGAAATGAAAATACCATTGAGTCAGTTAAAATTTAGTGCCAGCGAAGATCAGGTTTGGGGTTTTCAAGCAACTCGCCGGTATTTTCGAAAACAGGAACGTTCCATCTGGCAACGCATTCCGGCAGATGCCCCTGGATGGGTAAGTGAGTTTGGAGAATTACGAGGATTAATTAATTTGAAACCGCAAAAACAGATTGAAATTCAGCCCTATTTCTTAACGCAATTAGATACATATGAACAAGAAATAGGGAATCCTTTTCGAGAAGGGCAAGATTTTAGTTTGAAAGCGGGTCTTGATGCTAAAATTGGAATTACAAATGACTTGACTTTAGACCTAACTATCAAGCCCGATTTTGGTCAGGTAGAAGCTGATCCAGCGGTAATTGCTCTGGATGGATTTCAAGTATTTCATCAGGAAAAGCGTCTATTTTTCATCGAAAACAAAAATATTTTCGATTATAATTTTGGAAATAATGAAGATAATCTTTTTTATTCTAGACGTATCGGCAGAAGCCCTCAAGGTATTATTTCTACTTCAACTGGAGAATTTGTCAAGCGACCACAAAATACCTCTATTTTGGGTGCTGCAAAATTTAGTGGTAAAACAAAGGATGGCTGGTCATTAGGTATTTTAGAAAGCATTACTGGAAATGAATACGCAAAAATTGATAAGGTGTCGGAACGTAGCGATGTGTTGGTAGAACCACTTACCAATTATTTGGTTGGACGTGCCCAAAAAGATTTTAATGATAGAAATAGTTTTTTGGGTGCAATTGTAACTGCAACCAATAGAAAGACGGATGAGCCACAATTTTTATTATTAAGAGAAGCGGCATATTCGGGAGGATTGGATTTTAAGCACAATTGGAAAAGCAGGAAGTATTTTATTGCAGGAAATATTGTAGGTAGCCATGTTTTTGGATCAAAAGAATCCATTACCAATACGCAAAAGGAAATAACGCATTTGTTTCAGCGCGTAGATGCAGATTATGTTTCGGTAGATACTAATCGAACATCATTAACAGGAACGGGAGGAAAAATCGAAGCAGGCAAGGTGTCTGATGGACATTGGCGATACAATGCAAGTGTGACATGGCGTTCACCGGAATTAGAACTCAATGACATAGGTTTTCTTCGTCAGGCCGATGAAATTAAACAAACATTATATGTTAGCTATCAGTCCTTAAAACCATTTGCCGCTTTTAGAAGTGGTATGGTTCGTTTTGAGCCTTTTACAACTTATGATTTTGGGGGTTTTCATAATAGAACGTATTATGATCTCTTAGGAAAAGCAGAATTTAAAAATTATTGGTGGGCAAATATTGGTTTTTCATACAAACCCAGAATATTCAATAATGCGTATTTACAAGGTGGACCAAAATTCAGATTCTCAGAAGAGTTTGTAAGTTATAACGTTTTCGGCACCGACACGAGAAAAAAAATTCGTTTTCAAACAGGTATTTTTTTTGCGCAGGGAAAAAACAATTCGTTTTCATACAAGGAATTGGATCCAAGTGTTACATACCAACCTACAAATTCGTTGTCGATTACTATTAATCCTAATTTTAATATCAACCAAAGCAAAACTCAATATGTGACCCAATCTTCTTTTGAAAAAGGTATACGTTATGTCACTTCGCATTTGGATCAACAGACTATTAGTGCTTCTTTGCGATTAAATTATAATATAAATCCAAATTTCACCATACAGTATTATGGACAGCCATTTGCGTCAACAGGTAAATATTCAAAATTTAATTATGTTACCAACCCAAGAGCTTCTTACTTTGGGAATCGAACAGTTTCGTATGCAAAAAATCAAATTTCTTATGATAGCAATACAAATAGTTATAAAGTAGATGAGAATCAAAATGGATCAACGGATTATTCTTTTTTGAATCCTGATTTTTCATTTGTTCAATTTCGTTCCAATTTGGTTTTGCGTTGGGAATACATACCAGGTTCCGAAATTTATTTGGTGTGGTCACAAGGAACTAATGGTTCAGGAAACCCCTTAGATGATTTGTTTGTGAATTTGGATGCACAAATTTTAGGAAAAAAACCTCAAAATACATTTGTACTAAAAGCAACATATCGCTTTTTGTTATAATTGAAAGTTTTATTAATTTTAAAAGAAAATTTTTATTATGCCAAAAAAAATATTTCTGTTTATTTTTATATTAGTTCCGATTTTTTCGTTTTCACAATCGGAAATTATAGAAACTTCAATTCGATATTTGTCAGCAAACAAAATGTCCCCTGAAGAATATATTGCTTCTAAATTTAGAACAAAAGATATAGTCCTTTTGTCCGAAGAACATAGGGTTAAGGAGAATTTAGAATTGGTAAAAAGTTTGGTTCCTTTTTTATATAATAAAGGAGTTTATACAATTGGGATGGAATTTGGAGCCAGCGAAAATCAAAAGACACTTGATTCTTTACTTTTGGCACCAGAATATAACGAAGATATAGCCCGAAAATTGATGTTCAATTATAATTCAGGTTGGGCTTTTAAAGGATATACGGATGTTTATCAAGCAGTGTGGGCTTTTAATAAAACAATACCTATTTCAGCAAAGAAATTTCGTATTTTAAATTTAAGTTATCGATACAATTGGTCTTCTTTTTCAGGTTACCGAACTCCAGAAAAGATGAAGAAAGTATTTTACAAAGGAAATACAGAAGTATATAGATTTGGAATTGTTGAGAAAGAAATTATAAAGAAAGGAGAAAAGATTTTAATTCTTACCGGAGATATTCATGCTTTTACAAAGTATAGATTTCCAGTGTATGATTTTTTGGGAATGGATTTTGTACGATTGGAAAATGGTTATTTTGGGAACATTTTATATGCTAAATATCCACAGAATGTATATACTATTTTATTACATAAGCCATTCATGAATAGACCTGATACTAAGCCATTATTAATTTCTCCTGCGAATGGTGCAATTGAAACTATAATGCGAAAATTGAATAATATACCTATAGGTTTTGATGTAATTAATACCCCATTAGGGAAGTTGCCTGATGACAGTTATTATTCCATAGGGCATGCAAACTTAGCTTTAGAAGACATTACTGATGGGTATGTATTTTTAAAACCCATGAACAAACTTTCAGGTTGTGATATTGATTTCTCTTTTGTTACAGAAAAGAATTGGCAAGCAGCCAAAGAAAACATTGCAGATCCTGATTGGAGACCAAGACCGGAAAGTCTTGTGGAATATTGGAAGCAAATCTTAGAGTATGCTGATGTGCCTAAAAATTATTCGGAGGTAGATAAATATTAAAAGGTAGTAATGATTATATAACATATCAGATTTAGATTTTTCCTTTATTTTTTTGTCTAAATATAAAATTTTATAAAAGAAATTTATTGAATATATTTCTTTTTTTATCTTTTAAAAGTGGATGAAGTTATAATTGTTAGTTTACATAATTGATTTGATTACGTAGTAAATGTTATTAATCTGTGATCGTAAAAAGTTTAGTTATTTCTGTATAATCATTAAAAAAATCAAAAACGTACACTTTCATATTCCACAAGAAGACCCGGCTTTCTAATGACAATTTGCCAGAGGCTTAGGCGTCTAGAACGGAAGGATGCAGCTGAAGACATAAGATAAAATATCCACTTTAAATAGAAAGTATTGTTATAATTTTCTTTGATTTCATTCCAAGAGTTTTTAAAATTCATATACCAAGCCATGAGGGTTTTATCATAGTGGATACCAATATTGTGAAGATCCTCGATGATCAACTGGTTTTCCATCGCTTTACCTATCTGTGCCAATGAAGGAATTAAACCATTAGGGAAAATATATTTATTGATCCAACTATCTAATGCAAGATTGGTTTCATTTCCTCCGATGAAATGTAGCAAACATATGCCGGTATCATTCAGGTTTTTATTTATAGTTTCCATAAAAGTAGTGTAGTTTTTGTGGCCCACATGTTCAAGCATTCCAATAGAAACGATACGATCAAATTGTTCATCAATATCCCTATAATCTTGAAAGCGAATCTCAACATTCAGCCCATTGCAACGTTTTTTTGCTAATTCATGTTGTTCTTTTGATATGGTAATTCCAACAACATTTACTTTATAGTTTTTTGCTGCGTAATAGGCAAATCCACCCCATCCACATCCAATATCAAGCACTTTTTGTCCAGGTTTAAGATGCAATTTTTCACATATCAGTTTTAGTTTTTGTTCTTGCGCTTCTTTCAAAGTTGTTGCATTTTTCCAATAGCCACAGGAGTACATCATTAATGGATCAAGCATTTTACTATATAAATCA
The DNA here is from genome assembly GCF_026810365.1 of Flavobacterium praedii. Lineage (NCBI taxonomy): Bacteria > Pseudomonadati > Bacteroidota > Flavobacteriia > Flavobacteriales > Flavobacteriaceae > Flavobacterium > Flavobacterium praedii. The sequence goes on along the minus strand of NZ_CP113948.1, from coordinate 1,322,893 downwards.
TTGCCAATGTCATAATGGCTCTCAATTGCACATTGGCTTTTTGATTTGGTTTGAAGATTGAATAGTTTAGTCTTAAAAATTTGCAACTTAAGACTAAAATTATCAGAGAATTTTTTTTCAATCTGTTTCAAAAAAAGTTGACAGAAAAAATCATCTAGAGCATCACATTCCCACCAGCCTTCCATATAACTTTCTCCTAATCCAATTGATCCATCACGTAATACACGTTCGTAAAATTTTGAATTTTTTATGCGAATGTCAAATGATTCTTTCCCATCAATAGTAATTCCAGCTTCTGATAATAATCGTTCTATTAAAACTTTATTAATATTCATGTCTATTAATTTAAGTTGTTAAAATATTACTTATAATCTTAATAAATTAATTCAAATGAAATGAATAATAGGCTTTCATTATGCATGTTAGATTCTTTGAGGCATTCTGTATATTATGTTTGGGTATAGTTAGTTTTTTATAAAATAATTCAAAAAAAGCGAAGTAATTTTAGTCTAAATATTATTTAATAATACTTGCATTTATTTATATCTTGCTATTAAATCAATAGGAATTATTTTAAATTTGGGACTATTAAAAGTACAAAAAAATAGACAATTTTAAGTTTAATCAGTTATATAAATAAAAAAAAGAGTATTTATTTTAATTTTAAAACATTAATATATAATCTGTTATCTTTAATATTTAATTGCGTATTTTTTAGAGTTGAAAAAAAAGATGAATCATCAATACTGATAAAATCCTTTAAAAATCTTTACTAATTTAGTCGCTTTTTATTCATTACTTTTTATTTTGCTATTTTTATGAAAATTTAATTAATATGATCCCCTATTTTAAAAATTTCTTGGTTTTCATTTTTCTGTCAAGTGCAATAAGCTGTTTTTCTCAAACTATTTTGAATATTTCTAAATCTAAGACGGATATCAATGATACAACATTTGTTAATTTAAAAGATTACAGTCAAGATTTTGTTTATGATATGAAATATGCTACCGATGATAATTTTCTAAAATCTAAAGTGTATGATTGTGCCGAATGTTATTTGCGTTATAAAACTGTAAAAGCATTGATTGAGGCAAATCGTAGATTTATGAAAAGTGGTTTGAAAATAAAGATTTTTGATTGTTATCGCCCCTTAGATATTCAAAAAAGAATGTGGGCGATTGTTCCAAATCCCCAATATGTAGCAAATCCGAGTAAAGGTTCTATTCATAATAGAGGAGGTGCTGTAGATATAACTTTAGTTGATATTAATAGAAATGAATTGGATATGGGGACAACTTTTGATTATTTTGGTAAAGAAGCCAGTCATGATTATCCTGAATTTTCTTCAACTATAAAGTACAATAGAAATCAATTAAGAAAAATAATGAAAAAATCTCATTTTAATTCATTTGATTCTGAATGGTGGCATTATAATTTGAAAGCAGGATTGAAAGATTCCGTTTCTAATTTTAAATGGAATTGCAATTGATATACGTTTGTTTTTAATTTTAAATACCATTATTAGTTGTTTTATTTTAAATAAAGATTTCTTTTTTCTTGTTTTCTTATACTTAGGAAGTTGCAGTTGTGTTTATTTTAAATGATTTTTTTGTGAAAAAAAATATAAATACTAAGTGACTTAAAGCTTGAATGTTAGCTTTTATGTAGGTTAATGCTTTAAAAATGAGTAAAAATACGCATTTCATCGATAAAATTGTGTTTTTATTGTTTTATATATTTACTTTTGCGCCATAAATCATTTAAAAACAATGGTTTGAAGTTAAAAAATCAGTAACCCCCATATTGAATATAATAGTACGCTTAAAAGTTGCTTTTGAATTCAATTTTTTGATTTGGTTAAAATGTGGAATTGACATCATCATTATGAAAAGTTGATATTTCATTATCCAACCATATTAAAGAATAATACATATTGAAGATGAAAAGGATATTGCAAAATAGTTTTTTTAAATGCATTGGCCCAGAAAATAAATCAGGAATTACATTTATCGAAGTAGTAGTAGTAGGTGTTTTGATGCCTATCGTAGTAAAAAATGTTAAGAATTATGTTTTCAATATTGATAAACATAATGAAAATCAGGAACAATTTACAGCATAAAAAAACATTTTCAATTGGATTAGTTATCTTTTGAAAATGTTTTTTTTATATAAAATGAATTAGTTTATTCTATACAGCGCATATTATCTATAAAATAATTTTCAGGATGGTATACTTTTCCATCTAATTCTGCTGTGAATTCTTTTTTAATTATATAATCTTCTGCTTCTGTCAAGGATTTTATTCGCATTAATGTTACAGGTATAGTTTTTAAATCTTCATAATTTTCTTTTGTAAACATAAAGATTCCAGTTTTAATTCTATTGTCAAATCCTTTATCATCTCGGACCATTGAACCACAATTTTCTTGATCAATATGAATTAATGTAACTATTTTTCCATTTTGAAGTTGTAAATATATTTTTGAATTTTTATCAAAACATGTCGCCTTCATGAAATCTTTACTTTTTTGTATAAATTGAACATTTAGGGTCGGGATTCCATCAGTTAATGCTAAAAAATAAAATATGTAATTTGAGTTTCCGGCAAAAACTTTTTCATTTATCAAATATTCTTTAGTTGCTTTATAGGTGCCTATAGAATCAGTGACATTCGTTGAATATTCACAATTTTTTTGGGCAAATAGGTTTAAACTTGAAATGCAAAAAGCAAGTAAAAGTAATTGTTTCATTTTTTTTATTTTTTGCTGCAAATTAAAACAATTTTATTATCATTTACATCTGTTGTGAAAAAACAATATTCATTTCCTCCATCTTTTATTTTCCATTTTTTTCGAATATGATCAACTGAATCAGAAAAATTTCGAGTTGTAATATTAGCCTTTTTATTTTCCAAATATAGTTTCATGTTGGTTTTAGTATAAAAAAAGCTATTCTTTATTTCAAAAACTCTACCTGGAAAATTTTTCAAATCTTTCGAGGTATATAAATGGGAGTGTTTATGCAACTTATTCAATTTATAGAAGAGTCCTACTTCATCAAAACCTCCCGATTTCATGATAGCACTATTGGGCTCATACAGATATTTTTCTGGAAAATTATAAGAAGATAAAGTAGTGTTTTCGTTTAGTATAAAATCAAATGTTTCTTTCGTATCTTTTGTTTGATTTATTGTTTTTATGGTAATATTGCCTTTGTAGTTTTTATGTAATTCCCATAAAAGTTCTTTTACTTCATTCTCAATTGCTATGATATGTATTTTTTTAATATAGTCAAGTTCATTTATTCCTGCCGAAATATCGAGTATTGGAGCTGTTTTTATTAAAATAGAATTACTTTTTTTAAAATAGAATTCTAAATTTTCAGGTACATTTGGAAGGCAGTCTTTTAGCATGAAAACTTTTCCATTGACATCATTTCTTCTTGATGGATCTATGTAAATCCAGTCCCAATTAATGTTTATTTTGGTCAATGTTTCATAACTGTCTCCGGCTAAACAATTGATATTAGCTATATTTAATTGTTTAACATTGTGCTGTACAATATTCGATAATTCTTCATTGATTTCACAGTGGATAACATTTTTTATTTTTTTAGAAAAATAATAGTCGTCTACACCAAATCCTCCAGTTAGGTCAATTAAATTTTCACCTGAAACAATACTGGCTTTATATATTGCTGTTTTTTCTGAAGATGTTTGTTCTACAGAAATTTTATTGGGGTAAATAATATTTGGGGTCAAAAACCAAGTTGGAAGTTTATCTTTAGCTTTTGATTTTGCTGCAATTTGATTTAAAATAGAAATCCATTCTACACTAGGAAATGGATTTTTTTGAAGTGCCAATTTTGAAACTTCAACTCCAATATTTAATTCTATAAACGCTTGTATTTTAGGTTCTAAAATGTCTAAATTCAATGTTATATGTTTTTTGTTATCAGTTGAATGAACTTATTGTCTGGGAAGAACTCTTTAACGATTACTTTAATAATTGTATATAAAGGAACCGCAATGATCATGCCTAAAATACCAAAGGAGAAACCTGCAATCAAGATTACCAAAAATATTTCTAATGGGTGAGAACTTACGCTTTTAGAAAAAATGATAGGTTGTGATAGGTTATTGTCTATTACCTGAACGATCCAAAAACCTATTAAAACATAAATGGTTGTTGGTAAGATTTCACTTTGAAAATCGGAACCTAAATTGCTAATCATGGTTAAAACGGCCGCTAAAATTGAAGCTATTAATGGCCCGATATATGGAATAATATTAAGGACTGCACACAAAAATGCGATCACAAAAATATTGGGTATTCCAAAAATTGATAAAACAATAATATAAAGAATGAAGACAATGAGTAATTGCAAAAGCAATCCAATAAAATATCTGGATAATAACAGATTTATTTTATTTAATGAATTTAAAATTTTTTCTTCGTGTGAGTCAGGAATCAGCAGTTTTGCGCCGATTAAAAATATTGACTTGTCCTTAAGAAAGAAAAATGTAATAAATAGTACAGATCCCAATCCCATTCCAAAATTACTAATTGTTCCTATTACAGTGTTTAAAAAGTTGGGAATTAAATTGAAATTAAATATTGATTTAAAGTTTTTGCCATCAAATATTGCCGAAGAATCAATATGGTGTTGTTCTAGAAAAGTATTGATTTGTTTGATTAGTTCAAGGCTATTTCTTTCAATTTCAGCCGTATTTAAAAGTGATAAGTTTTGACCTTGTGAAATAATTAAGGGAATGAAGAGCATTATAAATCCAAATATAATTAAAACATAAAATGTTAAAACAAAAATGGCTGCAATTGTATGTCTGAATTTTAATCTTTTTTTTAGAAAATCAAGAATAGGTATCCCAATCAAAGTTAGAATTAAGGAAACAATTAAATAAATTAATACATTTTGAATTTGAAATAGAAAATATAGTAAAGCTAGTACTAAAACCAAAGTGGCAATAGCTCTTAAAATTCCATTAGCAATAATTTTTGATGATATCATGTCTTTATTTTAGGTTATAAAGATAAAAAAACTCGCTAACAAGTAGCGAGTTTTAAAAAGGAATAACAAATTAAATTATACTCCAAAAGCAGCTCTTGCTCCACCTGAAACAAATATGGCAGACATTCTGCTTTTTTGGCCTGTAGAGAACATATACATAGCATTGTCATCGGTATAATCCATATAATTCATTGTCATTTCTACAGGAGTACCTGTACAAGTGCTATAATGTGGGTAAGTTGGAACACCATAATTAGCATCATTATGTGTAGGAGTGTCAGATACTAAATCACTTCCACAATTTGCATCTCCCCAAATGTGTCTCAAATTCATCCAGTGTCCTACTTCATGAGTTGCTGTTCTACCTAAATTATAAGGAGCATTTGCAGATCCAGATAATCCGAAATATTTAGAATCGATAGCTACACCATCTGTTGCAGATGCACCCCCAGGAAATTGAGCATATCCAAGAATTCCTCCTCCAATTGTACAAACCCATAAGTTTAGTTTAGTTGTTGGAGATGTTGGTGCTAGACCACCTTTACTCGTTTTTTTCATGGCATCAGTAGTTCCCCAAGATGTCTTAGTAGTCGATTTTCTAATTACTTGATCCAATACAAATGTAATTCCTACATTAGCTTTTACACCTGCAAAAAGTGCTGGTACAGAGTTGTAATCAGAATTTAAAGCATTAAAATCTTTATTTAGCACATCAATTTGTGATTGAATTTGCGTTGCTGAAATATTTTCAGCAGTAGTTCTGTATAAAACATTGACAACAACTGGAATTTCAACTTTTCCATTAACTAATCGTTTTGTCAATAATGCATTTTGAGTAAATGCTTCTATTTGATTCATTCTAATGGCTAATGTTGGATCAGCTTTCATTTGTGCTTCTAAAACATCTTGTGAGGCACAAGTTCTTTGGGTAATAGCATTTGTAGCATCAGTTGTTAATTCAGTTTGTTCGTTTTGACATGAAAACAACATAAAACATACAGTTGCTGATAAAATCAATTTTTTCATAATACTAATAAATTTGTTAAATAAAAGTTTGTTTGGTTAATTATTTTACAATTTTATAACAAAAGCTTTATTATTTCTAATATTAGTAACTTTATTTTTTCTTTATTTGTTAAAATTATCGGTTTTATTGACTTGAGACATAGTAATTTAGGGGAAATTACGTAGCTAAAAACCTAATAAATCATAGTTGTGTTTTGAATTTTTTAAAAAATAATCAAATACAAGTAATGTAAATCTTGTTAAAAAAATTACAGAAGAGCAATGTGTAAAATAGTTTACAATATAAAAGTATTGAATATGAATTATATAAATGATTCAGAATGTTGTAAAAGGTCAATTCGTGAATATATAATTAATAATATTGGCACCCATCTTTAAAGCTTTCTCTCTAACTTCATAGGGGTCATTATGTACTTCAGAATCTTCCCAACCATCTCCAAGATCACATTCATAGGTGTATAGTAAAACTAATTTTCCTTTAATGAATATACCAAATGCTTGGGGTCTTTTTCCATCATGCTCATGGATTTTTGGTAATCCATTGTTGAAAATAAAAGGCTTCTGAAAAAGAACATGGTTTGATGGAATCTCAATTAAATTATCATTAGGGAAAATTTTCTTTATTTCCTTTCTAATATATTCATCCATGCCATAATTATCATCGATATGTAAAAAGCCGCCTGCCAGCAAATAATTTCTTAAATTAATTACTTCTGCATCGTTAAAGACAACATTCCCATGTCCAGTCATATGAATAAAAGGGTAGGAGAGTAAATCTGGACTACTTGGCTCTACAGTTCTAGGTTTTGATTTTAATTTTGTATTAATTGTAGCGTTACAAAATTTAATTAAATTTGGTAATGAGGTTGGGTTTGCATACCAGTCACCGCCACCATTATACTTAAGCAAAGCAATTTCTTGTGCGAAACAGCTTGAAGTAGCAAACAATAGAATTAAAAATATTGTTTTTTTCATAATGGTTTATACTGATAAGTTATTTTAAATTTAATTCTCATTGATAAAAACAACAGAGTGGCAAGCAACAATTGCAGCAGTTTCTGTACGCAATCTTGTTTCACCTAAAGAAACTGGGATATAATTTTTATCAAGTGCCAATTCTATTTCTTTATTTGAGAAATCACCTTCTGGTCCTATTAAAATCGTGTAATCAGTATTGGGTTGTAGAATAGATTTAAGTGATTTCTTATTGGTTTCTTCACAATGGGCAATTAATAGTGTCCCTGTATCTTCTTTTTTTAAAAATTCTTTCAATGAAATTGCAGGATTTAATTTAGGTAAATACATCTGATTGCATTGTTTCATTGCAGAAAGGATAATCTTTTCAAATCTTTCAGGATTTATGACTTTCCTTTCGGAGCGATCACAAAAAACTGGAGTGATTTCATGTATGCCAATTTCAGTAGCCTTTTCAAGAAACCATTCATATCGATCATTCATTTTTGTGGGTGCAACCGCAAGGTGTAATTTGTGTTTTGGTGTTAGCGTTTTCTCAAAAGATAAAATTTGTACCGTGCACTTACTGTCTGATGCTAATGTAATTTCAGTTTTAAATAATAGTCCTAATCCATTGGTTACGAATAATATATCTGTATCTTTTTTTCGTAATACTTTAATTATATGTTTACTTTCTTCTTTATCAAAAGAAAAAGTTTCTGTGGATTCGTTTATGTTAGGGTTATAAAATAATTGCATAGTTTAGAATTGAATTCGTGCTTTAGAAACAACTGTTGCTGTTTCAAATTTTTGTGATAAGTACTTTTGATAACCTACAATTCCAATCATTGCAGCATTATCAGTGGTGTATTCAAATTTAGGGATAAAAGTTTTCCAACCGTATTTTTCTTCAGTAGCTTTTAATGTGTTTCTAATTCCAGAATTTGCAGATACACCTCCGCCAATCGCGATTTGCTTTATACCTGTTTCCTTGACGGCTATTTTTAATTTATCCATCAAAATTTCTATAATTGTATGTTGGATAGAAGCACAAATATCATTTAAATTTTCTTCAATAAATTGAGGGTTCTCTATCTTTTTCTTTTGAATAAAATATAAAATTGCTGTTTTTAAACCCGAAAAACTGAAATCTAAACCTGGAACTTTTGGCTTTGTAAAAGGAAATGCTTTTGGATTCCCTAATTGGGCATATTTATCAACCAAAGGTCCACCAGGGTATGGAAGTCCTAGTATTTTGGCACTTTTATCAAAGGCTTCTCCAACTGCATCATCTGTAGTTTCTCCGATAATAGTTAAATCAAAAAAATCATTTACTCGTACAATTTGCGTATGTCCACCGCTGATAGTTAAGGCTAAAAAAGGAAAAGTTGGTTTGTCAAATCCTTCTTCCGAAATAAAATGAGCCAAAATATGGGCATGCATGTGGTTCACTGCGATTAGTGGGATATCTAATGCCAACGCCATTGATTTAGCAAATGAACTTCCAACAAGAAGTGATCCCATTAGTCCAGGACCTTGTGTAAATGCAATAGCTGATAATTGCTCTTTTTTGATGTTTGCTTTTTTTAATGCTGCTTCAATTACAGGAACAATGTTTTGCTGATGAGCACGAGACGCAAGTTCTGGAACTACACCACCATATTGGTTGTGGATTAATTGATTGGCAACAACATTTGACAAAACTTTGTCGTTACATAATACGGCAGCAGCAGTATCATCACATGAACTTTCTATGGCAAGGATGAAAACCTCTTTAATTTGCATATCAACAGATGATTTTTGAAGTATATTTGATGGATTACTATAAAAATAGTATTTTTACAGCTGTGCCAAAATTAAAGATTTTTAATTAAGGTTTTACCATTTCTAAAGGCAAATTATTTATTTGTACAAAAAAATAAAAACGATACTTATCAAAAAGATTAAAAAAATAGTATTCCGCACCTTACTTGGATTAATATTACTTTTACTAGTATTTTTCATAGCGATTACTTTGCCTATTGTTCAAACAGCTGTAGCACAGTATTTCATGAAGAGCATCAGCAAAGACTATGGCATTCATTTGGAAATTGATGAAGTTCAACTAACGCTTTTTGGTGGCGTTAAGCTAAAAAAAGTATTGATAATTGACCATCATAAAGACACTTTGATTTCTGTCAAAACAATAAATACTTCTATTTTGGGAGCCAAAAAAATATTAGATGGTGATTTGATTTTTGGTGATTTAGCAATGAATGGCGTTTTGTTTAACTTAAAGACCTACAAAAAAGAAAAGAAAACCAATTTAGATTATTTTATTGATGCTTTTGGTGAAAGTAAAGTTCCTTCTAAAAAACATTTTTTGTTGACCGCTACCAGTATTGATTTATCTAACGGTAGATTTATTTTGACTGATGAAAATCACGAAACACCAAAATCTGTTGATTTTACAAAACTAAATATTTTAGTTTCCAATTTTAAAGTTTATGGACCCGAAGTGTATGCCAATATTCAAAAAATGTCTTTTTTGGATCATAGAGGTTTGTATGTAAAGAGTTTAAAAGGTAATTACAGTTTTACGCAACAACACATGATATTAGATAAAATGGAGATTGAAACCAAAGAATCTAGTGTCAAAGGATATGCAGCTTTAAATTATGTAATTGAGGATTTCTCTGATTTTGTAAATAAAGTAGAGTTTGATTTCAAAATAAAAAAATCAAAATTAGCTTCAAATGATATTCGTTGTTTTTATAATGAGTTGGGTAAACATCAATATTTTAATCTTAAATCTCATATAACAGGTACTTTGAACAATTTGAAGTTTCTGGATTTAAATCTAAAAGATAATAAAGGAACTCAATTAATGGGTTTTATTAATTTCAAAAATATTTTAGGGGATAAAACTCAGGAATTTTATATGAATGGTAAATTCGATAAATTAACCACTAATTACGAAGCTTTAGTTCGCATTTTGCCTAATATTTTAGGTAAGAGATTACCAATAATTCTTAAAAAGTTTGGAGATGTATCGTTAATAGGTAACACTCAACTTACGACAACTTCAATTCGAGCTAATCTTGCTGCAAATACAGATTTGGGTCTTGTAAAATCAAAATTTACCATAGCTAATATGGATCAAAGTGATAAAGCAGCTTATAAAGGTTATGTTGTTTTGAATGATTTTAATGTTGGAAACTTGTTAGATAACAAGGATTTGACAAAAGTTAGTTTAAATGTCGATATCGATGGTAAAGGATTTTCTGTCAAAGATTTAGATACATCAATACAAGGGCTGGTGTCAAATTTTGCTTATAATGGGTATAATTATAAAAATATAACTTTAGATGGAAATTTTAAATTACCATTTTATAAAGGTGCTGTCAAAGTAAATGATTCTAATTTAAAAATGAACTTTGATGGATTGGTAGATCTTAGCAAAAAAGAAAGTCATTATGATTTTCAGATAAAAATTGATAAAGCTGAATTGCATAAATTAAATTTTGTAAAAGATACTATTTCCAAATTTAATGGGGATATAATTGTTGATATTCGAGGAAATTCATTTGATGATATGTACGGGAATATATATGCAAATAATGCGTCGTATGTAAACTCTACAAATACCTATCAGTTCAATGATATTAATTTAAATTCGAGTTTTGATGATTCTAGAATTCGTACGATAAAAATTTCAGCTCCTGATATAGCAAATGGTGTTGTTGTGGGGAAATACAAATATGCTGAATTGAAAGGCTTAGTTGCTAATTCATTGGGAAGTCTTTATACTAATTACAAGCCTGTAAAAGTAAAAAAAGGGCAATTTTTGAAGTTTAATTTTGAAATCTACAATAAGATCATTGAAGTATTTTTTCCTGAAATTAAACTCGGTGAAAATACATTGGTTAAAGGAAATATTAACGCTGATACCAATGAATTCAGATTTAATTTTAATTCTCCAAAAATAACGGCATACGATGTTTTATTTGATAATATTAGATTTTCCTTAGATAATAAGAATCCATTATACAATGCTTATATTGAAATGGATACCATAAAATATAAGGATTATAAAATCCGCGATTTTAATCTAATTAACGTAACCTCAAAAGATACATTATTTTTTAGAACCGAATTTAAAGGAGGTACCAAAGGAGCAGATTATTTTAATTTGGATTTATACCATACTATTAATAAAGAAAATAAAAATGTAATTGGTTTTAGTAAATCTGAAATTAAATTAAAAAATAGTTTGTGGTTTTTAAATGAAGCAAATTCGTCCAATAATCGTCTGATATTTGATAAAAAGTTAAACGAATTTACACTTGATGATTTTATACTTTCGAATAAAAATCAAGAAGTAAAACTAAATGGAGGATTTAAAGGTAATTCCTATAAAGATATAAATTTTTATTTCAAAAATTTTGATGTTAATGCATTAACGTCTGCACAAGATAGTTTTGTTATTAATGGAAATCTAAATGGAACAGTAAATTTTAATCAAAACAAAAACGTTTATAAACCCACTGCTTCTTTAGTTATTGACAGTTTAGATGTAAATAATTATAGTTTAGGAAAATTAAATTTTGATATAAAAGGGGATGAAAATTTCAAAAAATTCACTTTGTATTCTACTATTGAAAATAAAGATTCCGAATCATTTAGTGCAGATGGAAATTTTGAAATTGTAGGTAAAGAAACATTGTTCGATTTGAATTTAAAATTTGATCGCTTTAATCTAGCTACATTAAGTTCGTTGGGAGGTGATGTGATATCAAATATAAGAGGTTTAGTTTCTGGTAATGCATCCATAGGTGGGTCTTTGAATAAACCTGATATTAATGGTCGTTTGTATGTAAATGATGGAGGATTGGCAATTCCATACTTAAATGTTGATTATGCTTTAAAGGATAAAACAATTGTAGATCTCACAAACGAAAAGTTTCTTTTTAGAAACAATACCTTAATAGATACAAAATACAATACAATAGGTAGTTTAAATGGTGTTGTAGAGCATAAGAATTTTTCTGATTGGAAACTGGATTTGTTGATAAATTCAAAAAGGTTGCTGGTGTTAGATACAAAAGATAGTGAGGATGCGGCTTATTTTGGGACTGCATTTATTGATGGAAATGCATCGATAAAAGGACCAGCAAATGGTTTAGTGATAAAAGTAGATGCTAAATCCGAAAAAGGATCTTCTTTGAAAATTCCAATTAATAATGCAGAAAGTGTTAGTGAGAATAGCTTCATTCATTTTATAACTCCAAAAGAAAAATTCAATTTATTTAACGGGATTGTTGATAAAACTAAAAATTATAATGGTTTAGAATTGGATTTTGATTTAGAAATCAATCCTAATGCTGAAGTAGAAGTAATTTTGGACAGGAATTCAGGACATGGAATGAAAGGAAGAGGCAACGGAACTCTTTTGTTTAAAATCAACACCTTAGGGAATTTTAATATGTGGGGAGATTTCTTGCCTTATGATGGGACTTATAATTTTAAATATGGCGGATTAATTGATAAAAAATTTAAAGTTAAAAAAGGAGGGTCGATTATTTGGGAAGGAAATCCAATGAAAGCCCAATTAAATCTTGAAGCTGTATATAAAACATCTGCCAATCCAGCTTTGTTATTAGAAAACTCCAGTGTAAATAAAAAAGTTGATGTTGAAGTTGTTATTGGTATAAGAGGAGATTTAACTCGACCTGAACCAGATTTTATGATTGATTTCCCAACAATTACTAGTGTTTTAAAATCTGAACTGCAAACAGAATTGGCAGATAAAGATGTTAGACAAACGCAAGCGTTGTATTTGCTATCAACAGGTAGTTTTTTAAGTAAAGATGGTTCAAATCAAGCTGTAACTTCTAGTATGTACGAAACGGCATCTAGTATGTTGGGTAGCATTATTCAATCTAATGATGAAAAATTTGAAATGAATATCAATGTGGTTTCTCCTGATAATAGACCCAGCTCACAAACAGATGGAAGGGTGGAAGCTATTGTTTCGTCTAAGGTGAATGAGAGAATTACGATAAATGGTAAAATTGGTGTTCCTTTTGGAGGTGTAAACGAATCTGCTATTGTTGGTGCTGTTGATGTGAAATATAGAGTAAATGATGATGGGTCTTTTAATTTTCATGTTTTCAACAAAGAAAATGATTTGAATTACATTGGTCAAGATATTGGTTATACGCAAGGAGGAGGTATAATTTATGAAATAGATTTTGATACCTTTAGAGAGTTAGTGGATAAAATGTTTGGTAATAGGAAATTGACTAAAGAAAATAAATCTAATAACAAAGAAGATAACTCTGATTCTAATTTGAACCCTGATTTTATAAATTTTCCAAAATCCAAAACAAAAAATCCTGAAAAACCCAAAGTAAATCAAGATGCTGTACTTCCTGAGGAAGATTAGTTGTAAGTATATGATATTTAGAGTGTTGTGGTTTTGTGGTTAATTTTAGTTAACTTTATAACTTAAATTAGTATCCTTTTCTGTTTTATTAGATTAATGACTTTTTAAAAGAAGGTTTAAATTGTAAAATGAGTTCATTTTTAAGTTATTTTTTATTTTAAAAATGAATTAAATGATAGACTTTTTTGATTCAAAAAAACTTATCAACGAAAACGTTTGAATTTCGGTTATTTTATTAAAATGTTAGAAAGCACCCCTAAAATGTCTATGTTATTTGCTAAATTTACACTTTAATACTTAAAAAAATGTCAAAAACAATAAAAAAGATAGGTGTACTTACCTCTGGAGGAGATTCTCCAGGAATGAATGCTGCTATTCGTTCGGTTGTACGAACATGTGCTTTTCATAACATAGGATGTGTTGGTATTTATAGAGGTTATCAAGGAATGATTGAAGGAGATTTTAAAGAAATGGGTCCCCGTTCAGTAAATAACATAGTGAATAAAGGTGGAACTATTTTAAAATCTGCTAGATCTTTGGAGTTTAGAACTCCTGAAGGTCGAAAAAAAGCACATGAAAATTTAGTTAAAGCCGGTATTGATGCGCTGGTAGTAATTGGTGGTGATGGTTCTTTTACAGGAGCTCTGTTATTTAATTCAGAGTTTGGTTTTCCTGTAATGGGAATTCCAGGAACAATCGATAATGATATATTTGGTACAAGTCATACTTTAGGATATGATACCGCATTAAATACCGTTGTAGAAGTAATTGATAAAATACGTGATACAGCAAGTTCTCATAATCGATTATTTCTAATTGAAGTTATGGGACGTGATGCAGGACATATTGCTTTAAATGCAGGAATTGGAGCTGGAGCTGAAGAAATTCTAATACCAGAAGAAGATTTAGGATTAGATCGATTGTTAGATTCTTTACGTAAAAGCAAAGCAGCTGGAAAATCATCTAGTATTGTGGTAATTGCTGAAGGAGATAAAATTGGAAAAACAGTATTTGAATTAAAAGATTACGTGGAATCTAATTTCCCAGAATACGATGTTCGTGTTTCTGTACTAGGACACATGCAAAGAGGTGGTGCTCCATCTTGTTTTGATAGAGTTTTAGCAAGCCGTTTAGGCGTAAAAGCTGTAGAGAGTTTATTAGATGGAAAATCAAATTTTATGGTTGGTTTATTATGTGATAAAATTGAATTAACTCCATTAGAACAAGCGATCAAAGGACATAGTGAAATCGATGAAGAATTACTTCGTGTTTCAGATATAATGTCTATATAAAATAGAAAAAAAATAAAATAAAAAATAATTTAAATTAAATACAATGTCAAAAGTAAAATTAGGAATAAACGGATTTGGTAGAATTGGAAGAATTGTTTTTAGAGAATCTTTCAATAGAGATAATGTTGAAGTTGTTGCAATTAATGATTTGTTAGATGTAGATCATTTGGCTTATTTATTAAAATATGATTCAGTTCACGGTCGTTTTAATGGATCTGTTGAAGTAATAGAAGGACAATTACATGTAAATGGAAAACATATTCGCGTTACAGCTGAAAGAAATCCAGCAGATTTAAAATGGAATGAAGTTGGTGCTGATGTAGTTGCAGAATGTACTGGTTTCTTTACTACAATTGAAACAGCTAATGGACATATTACTGGTGGGGCTAAAAAAGTTATTATTTCTGCACCATCTGCTGATGCTCCAATGTTTGTTATGGGAGTAAATCATACTAAAGCTTTAGCAACTGATACTGTTGTTTCTAATGCTTCTTGTACAACAAACTGTTTAGCTCCAATTGCTAAAGTATTGAATGATAACTTTGGAATTGTTGAGGCTTTGATGACTACAGTTCATGCTACTACTTCAACTCAAATGACTTGTGATGGTCCTTCTAGAAAAGACTGGAGAGGTGGACGTGCTGCATCTTGTAATATCATCCCATCTTCTACAGGAGCTGCAAAAGCAGTAGGTTTAGTAATTCCAGAATTGAATGGAAAATTAACAGGTATGTCAATGCGTGTACCAACTGTTGACGTTTCTGTAGTAGATTTAACAGTAAAAGTGGCAAAAGAAACTACTTATGCTGAAATTATGGCTGCATTTAAATTAGCTTCTGAAACTACAATGAAAGGTGTTTTAGGATTTACAGAAGACTTAGTGGTTTCTCAAGATTTCGTTTCTGATTCAAGAACATCTATTGTTGATGCAAATGCAGGAATTGGTTTGAATTCTACTTTCTTTAAAATCATTTCTTGGTATGATAATGAATATGGATATTCAAGTAAATTAATTGACTTAGCTGTTCATATTACTTCATTAAAATAATAATTTTAATTTTACAAAATCCCATTAAGTAAAATTAATGGGATTTTATTTTTTTTGTTCAATTTAATACCTTTATGAGTGAAAGTATTGATATAAATACGGAACAAAAAATTGTAACCCCATAAATCATATAATATGAGATTAATAGTTGATAGTGGTTCTACTAAAGCAGATTGGATTGCAATAGATGAAAGTGGAAAAGTGATGTTTACTACCCAAACTTTAGGGTTGAATCCAGAAATTCTTAATGGTGATGAAATACTTGAGCGTATAAATGACCGTTTTGATTTGTTACAAAATAAAAAAACAGCTACCCATTTGTTTTTCTATGGTGCTGGTTGTGGTACAGATAGAATGAAACTAATGCTTTCTGAAATTTTTAAATCCTATTTTCCAAATGCAATAGTTGTTGTTGAAGAAGATACTTATGCTGCAGTATTTGCAACTACACCAAAAGGAGAAAAAGCAATTGTAAGTATATTAGGTACTGGTTCAAATTGCAGTTATTTTGATGGTAAAGTATTGGAACAAAGAGTGCAATCATTAGGGTATATCGTAATGGATGATTGTAGTGGAAATGTTTTTGGTAAAGAATTAATTAGAAAATATTACTTCAATAAAATGCCAAAGGAATTAGCGGATGTTTTTGAAAAGGAATACAATCTTGAACCGGATTATATTAAAAATAAATTATATAAAGAGCCTAATCCTAATGCTTATTTGGCCACTTTTGCTAAGTTTTTGATTCAAAATAAAGAGCATGAATTTTGCAGAAAAATTATTTTTAAAGCAATGAAATCATTCATTAAAAATTACATCAAGCAATTCGAAAATTGTAAAGAAGTTCCTGTGCATTTTGTAGGTTCAATTGCTTTTTACTTAAAAGAGGAATTAGCAGAAATTTTTGAAAAATATGAACTTCAATTAGGAAATGTTCTAAGAAGACCAATTGATGGCCTTATTGCTTATCACATTACCAATAAATAATTTCATGGAAATAGCTATAATTGCACATGACGGTAAGAAAGAGGATATTGTTAAATTTCTTATAAAGAATCGTGAGATTTTAAGCCAAGAAAACATAAAGCTTATAGCAACAGGAACAACTGGCGGGAGAGCTGAAGAAGTAGGTTTTAAAACTAAAAGAATGCTTTCTGGTCCTTTGGGAGGTGATGCGCAAATTGCAGGTAGAGTAGCTGAAGGTAAAACTCAAATGGTTTTCTTTTTCAAAGATCCACTTTCAAGTCATCCTCATGAAGCAGATGTTAATATGCTTATACGGGTATGCGATGTTCATAATGTACCGTTGGCAACTAATGAAGCAACGGCACAGTTATTATTGAATGCTATAGCACTGCAATCATAGATATTTCAACATTTACGTTTTTTGGCAAGCAAGCCACTTGAACCGTTTCACGAGCTGGAGCGGTTTTTTCGTTAAAATAAGATCCGTAAACTGTATTTATACTTCCAAAATCATTCATATTCATAATGAAAATGGTTGTTTTTACAACGTTTTCAAAAGTCATTCCTGCTGCTTCAAGCACGGCTTTCATATTCTCCATTACTTGCTTGGTCTCTGCTTCGATAGTATCGATTACCAACTCCATAGTCTCAGGATGTAGTGCAATTTGACCAGAAGTATATAAAGTGTTCCCTTTTAAAACTGCCTGATTGTAAGGTCCAATAGGTGCGGGAGCTTTTTCGGTGTAAATTATTGTTTTCATAGATTTAAAATTTAATTATTGGAGTATATTATATTAAAAGTATCACTATTTGAATAAATTCTTTATTTGAAATAGTTTTTGAGATAAAATTGAAGATAATTCGTGTATTAGATGGCTATTATCTTTGATTTGTTAGATTTCGTTTTTCCCATTTAATATCACTTAACACCCCAGATTTAATACCAATGAAAAAATTCCAACTTGCATTATCACCAAAAGGGGTCCAGTTAAAATCCATTCTCCAGCTCAATAAATCTCTTTCAAAACGCAATTGAGTAAAAGTAACTCCTTTTTGAACAAAATCATAACCCGTTGAAATACCCGCTTTCCATTTTGGAGTTAAATCGGTATTTGCTGAAATCATAATTGAATTACCAATTATCTTTTTCTCTCTATTATTGTTTCCGTACGTCAAAGAATAGGCAAACGTCATGTCCCATGGTAATTTTGATCTAAAGAATTCAGTTAAGGTGTCTTCATTTTCCTCCTCATTATTGAATTGGCTATTTCTAACACTACCAACATCAATATCTGAACCAAATAAATCATCTTCTCGTCCACCATTTCTTTTACCTTGCGAAGATTTTTTATCTTTTTTTCCACTCTCACTTGAAAGTGCATAATTCATGGTCAAATTGGCGCTTGTCATTCTGAACAGACTTCCTCCATTGTTAATATTAAAAGTGTTAATTCTATTTCCGGAATTATCAATAGCATAAGGGTCTAATGTAGCCCCAAAATTGGCATTTAATTTATTGTCAAAAAATTGGGTACCGCCACTTACTCTAACAGGTGACCATGCAAGTTCCTTGGCTTCGATGTTATAGCTCGTGGATAAGTTTAAATTATTAAGTAGCATAATTTTCTTTGGCTCTACTTTTGTGCTGTCTTTATCCGTTACTTTAGCTTCAAAAGTATTACTAAGATTGAAGCCTATATTATTGGAACTTGTATTGCCTGGTGTTCCGTACATTCCGCCTTCAAAACGGGTGTAATCTTTTTTCATTGTACCACTACCATCTGTTGCGTACGTATCATAGTATTTTTCAAAACTAGGTGTGTAACTATGCGAAATAGCAGGACGCATAACGTGTCTTATGGATTGTATTTTCTTGTCTGCTCCAAAATTAAATGTACCATAAATTGTAGTTCCCAAACTTGTTGATGATGAATAAGTTCTAAATGCATCAAAACCTTTTATGTCAGTTGTAACAACGGTACCTAGTTGGTCGTTGAATTCTTTTTTGATGGTATTAAAATACCAAACTTCTTGATAATTTACTGAAGAAGAAACACTAAAATGTTTGAAGATTTTAAAGTTAGTGCTTAATGGAATATTGTGTTGAAAACCAATTTCAGCATTACTAAACATCTCTTTTGAAAAAAACAATGAATCAGTGGTTACAAAACTATTTCTACCGTTTAAATTGTATTGTAAGTTGATATTTTTAAGTAGGCCTTTTTTTGCTCCATCATTTAAAGCAAAAGGATAAATTCTATCTACACTAAACTGTAATGTAGGTAGAGTCATGTTTATTTCTTTTGTTTGGGTGTTTTGCGAATGAGTAGCAGTTAACGATATTCTGCTTTCGGGAACTGAATGAAAAACAGTACTGTATGAGATCGAAGAACTTAATGTGTTGTTTAATGAAGAACCAACATTGACTTGATTTATAGTCTGTTTAAAATATTCACTACTTCCCAGATTCACAGAAGCTGAAAATGTAGAATTTGGGTTGGCTTTTGAATCTTGGGAATGCGACCACTGAATATTGTAAATTTTAGTTTTTGAGTAATCAGGATATCCTCTTTCACTAATAATATTATTTTCAAATCTAAAATTAAAATTTCCTTGAAAATGATAACGATTAGCGTAAGAACTTTGCATTCCTATTCCATAACTCCCATTTGTATAATAATCTCCTGTGACTGTTAAGTTATAATAGTCACTTAGTGCAAAATAATATCCTCCATTTTGAAGTGAAAATCCTTTGTCGTTTGAATCATTATAGGAAGGAAGAATTATCCCAGAAGTACTTGTTTCTTTGGATAAAGGGAAATAGGCAAAAGGAAGGAATAGGGGTGTAGGTACTCCCGCAATAACCATATTGGTGAAACCAGTTACAATTTTTTTACCAGGTGTAAATTTAATTTTATTGGTTTGAAAATAATATTCGGGGTTGTCTATGTCTTTTGAAGTTGTAAATCGTGCTCCTTTTAGAAAATAAACCGAATCATTTTCTTTTTTAGTAATGGCCGCTTTTACATTAAACTCTCCTTGTGAAGATCTAGAATTCCAAATCAATGCTTTTTTGGTTTTAAAATTGAAGCGAATGGAATCTGGTTCTATAACATTAGATCCTTGTTTGAAATTTGGAAATTGAGTATAATTGCCTACGGAATCTTTAATTCTTCCAGCATAAACTTCATTTTTTTCATAATCCATAACTATAATACCCGATTTCAATTCCACATCTTGGTAATATAATTCGGCTTTATCGTATAATGTTATGAGTTTTTTCTTCTGTTCAATTTTTACGGACTTTTCTGCTTTGTATTTTACTTTACCATTAAGGAAGTTTTTTTTAACTTTAATAGTGTCTAACTTTACAGTGTCAGTTGGGGTTTGAGCCAAAGAATTTTTACTACTATCTATTTCAATAGTTTTTTTAACTTCTTGTTTTTTAGAAGGTATAGAAGTTTGATTCTTTTTTATATCTTGTGAATATAAATTAGAACTGCCTAAAGATAGGAAAAATGATAGTAAAACGATATTAAATAAGTTTGTATGCAAAGGTTTAAATGCTATTTTTGTAAAATGAAGACTCGAATATTCGCGAGCCAAAATTACTATAATTTTTTGGCAAAAATAATCAAATCATAAATTTATAACGGAAGTCTTATAATTAAATTAACTATTAGATGTATTTATCAAAAAAAATAAAAATTGGATTCTCATTTTTAATAGTAATGTTTGCTATAAATTCATACAGCCAATCCAATAATTTTAAAGTGACATTAGACGCTGGTCATGGAGGACATGATTTTGGAGCAAATTATAGCGGACGTGTTGAAAAAAATATTGCATTAGCTATTGTTTTAAAAGTGGGTAAAATTTTAGAATCGTATCCTAAAATTGATGTTATTTATACAAGAAAGACCGATGTTTTTATTGGTTTAATAGAACGTGCTAATATTGCCAATAGAGCAGATTCGCATATTTTTGTTTCTATACATTTAAATGCTAACAGAAATACTGCAGCAGATGGTACAGAAACGTATGTTATGGGGATGAATAAAATAGCCTCTAATCTAGAAGCTGCAAAAGCTGAAAATGCTGTAATTACTATGGAGAAAGATTATAAACAAAAATACGAAGGTTTTGATCCAAACTCTCCAGAAACGATGATAGGAATGACTTTGATGCAAGAAGAGTATTTAGATAACAGTATTTCTTTAGCGGGTAAAGTTGAGGATGCATTTGCATTATTAGGAAAAAAAATAAGACATGGTGGTGTAAAACAAGCCCCTTTTATGGTGTTGCATAAAGCATATATGCCAAGAGTATTGATAGAAACTGGATTTGTTTCCAATCCTACAGAAGGTGAATTGTTAAATTCTGAAGAGGGACAATATGATATTGCTAAAGCAATTGCAGATGCTATTATAAGTTATAAAAATGAATACTTTGGTGATGGAGGTGCTGAAATTTTTGGAGAAAAACCATCTCAAATTTTAAAAGAAAATCCAGTGCAAACTAATGAGATGATAGATGCAGACAAAGTAAAAATAAAAAAAGATACTCTTGGTTCTATTTATAAGATTCAACTTTCAGCAAGTAAAAAAAAGTTGGCTTTGGAACCGAAAAATTTTAATGGATTGAAAAATGTTTCAATAGTATACGAAGATAATATTTATAAGTACTTATATGGAGAAACATCCGATTATGAAATGGCTAAAAATCAGTTAAAGGAGGCAAGAACTAAAGGATATAATTCTGCTTTTTTAATCGCTTTTAAAAACGGAAAAAAAATTAGCATTCAAGAAGCTATTAAATAGATTATACTTTCGAATATTTTGTATTAAATTTGCGCATTATAAAAAAAAATAGATATTTTGAAAATTACAAAAGAGTTAAAGACTGCCATTTTAGTTATCACATCAATTTTATTGTTCATTTGGGGCTATAATTTTTTAAAAGGGAAAGATCTTTTTAATAATTATAAAACTTTTTATGTTGAATACACAAATGTAGAAGGTCTTGCACCATCAGCATTGGTTACAATAAATGGCCTTACGATTGGAAAAGTCAAAACTATTTCCATAGGTGATAAAGGGGTTTTATTGGTTGAATTACAGATTGATACTGATTTTCCAATATCTAAAACTAGTACTGCTTCAATTTATGATGCTAGTCTTATAGGTGGTAAGCAAATATCGATTCAACCCAATTATTCCGATAAAAATATTGCCGAAAGTGGTGATTATTTAAAAGGTATTATTGAAGCTAGTTTAATAGCTTCGCTAGGAGACAAAGCAACACCTGTTATGGCTAAACTTGAAAAGGTAATGACTAGTGCTGATCAATTGATTTCTAGTTTTAATACTGTTTTAGATGCTAAAGGTCAAGCCGATTTAAAAAAATCTTTAGCAGAACTTAGTGCTACAATGGAACAGTTTCACAAAGCTGGATTAAGTGCAAATTTAATTCTAGATGAAAATAAAGGACAATTGAAAGGCGTTGTATCTAATTTCAAAAAAGTATCTGAAAACTTTGTTCAAATTTCTGATTCTTTAAATAAAGCAGATTTAGGTTTAACTGTTCGTAATTTAAATGCAACATTGACTAAAGTCGACGTTTTGATGAAAGGTTTAGAATCGGGTAAAGGTACAATGGGCAAATTAATGAAGGATGACGCACTATATGAAAACTTATCCAAAACGTCTAAAGAGTTAGAATTATTATTACAAGACGTTCGCTTAAATCCTACGCGTTATGTAAATGTGTCTGTTTTTGGAAAGAAGAACAAACCTTATAGTGCTCCTAAAGATTCTATCACAAAATAAAAAAAAAACTACTATTTATGGGTTATCTAAGTAATGTGTTATTTGCCATTCTTTTGTTTATTGGATTCGGATATTTTTATTTGAATGTTAAAAAAATCATCAGAAATATAAATCTAGGTGTTGCTGTTAATCGTAAAGATAATGCAAAAGTAAGATGGAGAAATATGGCTATGATTGCTCTTGGGCAATCCAAAATGGTTAAAAGACCAGTTGCAGGTATTCTTCATATTATTGTATATGTTGGTTTCATTATTATCAACATCGAATTATTAGAAATTATTATAGATGGGTTATTTGGTACTCATAGAGTTTTTGCTCCTCTTGGAGTTGTTTATGATTTGTTAATTGGTTCTTTCGAAATATTAGCACTTCTTGTTTTGGTTGCTGTTTTTACCTTTTGGATCAGAAGAAATATTATAAAACTGAAAAGATTCATCAGTTCAGATTTAAATGGAAGCCCGAAAAATGATGCTAATTATATCTTGTATTTCGAAGTAGTTTTAATGACTTTGTTCTTATTAATGAACGCTACCGATTTACATTTGCAAAATGTTCCTGGAGGTTTTTCTCATTTTATAAAAGCAGGATCTTTTCCAGTAAGTCAATTTATTGCACCAGCTTTTAATGGGATGTCTAATGAATTAGTGATGCTATTAAATGAAGGTTTTTGGTGGTTACACATTGTTGGGATTTTGATTTTTATGAACTATTTGTATTTTTCAAAACACTTACATATTTTATTGGCTTTCCCAAACACTTATTTCGCCAACTTAAATCCACAAGGACAATTTGATAATTTAGCTTCTGTAACTGCCGAAGTAAAATTGATGATGGATCCTAATGCAGATCCTTTTGCAGCAGCACCAGTATCTGAAAATGCTGTCCCAAGTAAATTCGGTGCTAGTGATATTCAAGATTTAAATTGGGTTCAATTATTAAATGCTTATACTTGTACAGAATGCGGACGTTGTACTTCATCATGTCCTGCAAATCAAACTGGGAAAAAGTTATCACCTCGTAAAATTATGATGTCAACAAGAGATCGTATTGAAGAAGTTGGTAAAAATATTGATAGTAATAAAGGTGTTTTTGTGCCAGATAACAAATCTTTATTAAATGATTACATAACTCCTGAGGAATTATGGGCTTGTACTTCCTGTAACGCTTGTGTTGAGGAATGTCCTGTAAGTATCAGTCCTTTATCTATAATTTTAGATATGAGACGTTATTTAGTTATGGAACAAAGCGCTGCTCCAATGCCTTTAAATACAATGATTACCAATATTGAAAACAATGGTGCTCCATGGCAATACAGTCAACAGGATCGTTTGAATTGGAAAAACGAGAATTAGTTTTGTGAAGGATTTGTTTTAAAAAGAAAAGAAATATAATTAAATGCTTTAGGCATTTATGCAAAAAATAATATAAAACGTTATGTCAGAAAATTTAATAGTGCCAACTATGGCCGAAATGCTAGCTCAAGGAAAACAACCAGAAGTTTTATTTTGGGTAGGTTGTGCAGGAAGTTTTGATGATAGAGCAAAGAAAATAACAAAAGCTTTTGTTCGAATATTAAATCGAGCTAATGTTTCTTTTGCTGTTCTAGGAACTGAAGAAAGTTGTACTGGTGATCCTGCAAAACGAGCTGGAAATGAATTTTTGTTCCAGATGCAAGCAATGATGAATATAGAAGTGCTAAATGCATACGAAGCAAAAAAAATTGTTACGGCTTGTCCGCATTGTTTCAATACTTTAAAAAATGAATATCCAGAATTGGGAGGACATTATGAAGTTGTTCACCATACCGAATTCCTTAAATCATTATTGGATTCTGGTCGATTGACTATTGAAGGAGGTCAATTTAAAGGTAAACGAATCACTTTTCACGACCCGTGTTATTTAGGTCGAGCCAATAGCATTTATGAAGCTCCAAGAGAATTAATTCAGAAATTGGATGTTGAATTGTTAGAGATGAAACGATCTAAAGCTAATGGTTTATGTTGTGGAGCTGGTGGAGCACAAATGTTTAAAGATGCTGAACCTGGCAACAAAGAAATCAATGTGGAAAGAACTGAAGATGCACTAGAAACCCAGCCAGATATTATTGCTGCTGGTTGTCCTTTTTGTAATACGATGTTAACCGACGGTGTTAAAAACAAAGAAAGAGAAGGCGATGTTAAAGTTATGGATATAGCCGAATTGATTGCCAACGCTCAAGACTTATAAAATGATGCTAAAGAAAATTGTTTTACTACTGTTAATGCCAATTTGGAGTTCCTTATTTGCTCAGACATTGGTAAAAACAAATTTTCAAGATTCAATTCCTGATTCGAGTGCTGTTAAGCAATTTAAATTCAATCCCAAACAATTAATACTACCTGCTACATTAATAGGATTTGGTGTAATTGGTATTAATAGTGATCAAATTAAAGATTTTAATTCTGAAGTTAGTGAAGAAGTAGTAGAGCACATCGATAAACAAATAACAATTGATGACTTTACCCAATATGCCCCAGGAGCTGCTGTTTATGCTTTGGGTGCCTTTGGTGTAAAAGGAAAAAATAATCTGAAAGATAAATCAATTATTCTTGCCAGTTCATTTTTAATAATGAATATTACTGTTTTAAGTTTAAAGTCAATCACAAAAGTAGAAAGACCTGACGGGACAAGTAATAATTCTTTTCCTTCAGGACATACCGCAACTGCTTTTATGGGTGCTGAATTTCTATATCAAGAATATAAAGATGTTTCTGTTTGGTATGGTGTTTCGGGCTATTTTGTTGCCGCAGCCACAGGTGCATTTAGAGTATATAATAATCGGCATTGGGTCACCGATGTAGCTGCAGGTGCAGGAATAGGAATTTTAAGTGCCAAAGCGGGTTATTGGTTGTTTCCTAAAATAAATAAAATATTCGCATCAAAAAGTAATCCAAATAAAAAATCTGCGTTCATCCCTTATTATAATGGTAAGCAAGTTGGATTTGGATTTGTTTCATCATTTTAAAAAATAAAATTTTAGTTTTGATGAAACTAAAAATAAATCTCAATAAAATTAATTTTGCAATCTAAAATATAAATACCATGTACGTTCCTTTTGAAAATTTACCCGAAGAATCAAGAATTTGGATTTATCAATCAAATAGAAAATTCTCGGATGCAGAGTTTTCTGAAATCGAAACCGATTTACAAGCATTTCTTAACGAATGGGCTGCACACGGAACAAGTCTTGAATCATCGTATTTGTTGAAATATAATCGTTTTATAATAATTGCTGTTAATCAAGAAGTGCAAGCAGCAACGGGTTGTTCTATCGACTCCTCTGTAGAATTCATTCAAAGTCTAGAAAAAAAATACAATGTAGATTTATTAGACAAAATGAATGTTACTTTCAAACTTGGAGAGCATATTGCACATAAACCATTAATTGATTTTAAAAAAATGGTTAAAGACAAAGCTGTTACTGAAAATACTATTGTCTTTAATAATTTGGTTAATAATATTGAAGAGTTTAATGAATCATGGGAAGTTCCTGCCATAGATAGCTGGCACAGCCGTTTTTTTTAAGCTAATTTATAAAGTTAAAATGGTAAAAAATCTTTCCTTTTTTGTGTTCCTTTTTTGTGTTTCTTTTTCTAATGCCCAAAATTCAGATATTGATCTTTTAAAGAAAATAAATAGCAATAGAAATACTGGTATCGAGTCGACGATGATTGGCATTACCAATAGTGCTATGCCTGTCAGTATCGGTACTCCGGTAATTATATATGCAGTTGGATTAATAGAAAAAGATAGTATGACCAAGAAAAAAGCAATTTTTATTGGAGAATCATTAGCTGCTTCGGCGTTTGTTTCTATAGCTTTAAAAAGCAGTACTAAAAGAGACAGACCTTACGAAACTTATCCCGAGATAGATAATGTTACTGAAGAAAGCAGTTATTCTTTTCCTTCGGCTCATACTTCAGCTGCTTTTGCAACAGCCACATCTTTGAGTATGGCTTACCCGAAATGGTATGTTATTGCTCCGTCTTTCTTGTGGGCAGGTGCGGTAGGCTATTCCCGCATGTATCTTGGCGTACATTATCCCACAGATGTTTTAGCGGGTGCTATTGTAGGTAGTGGTTCTGCTTTTTTGTGTTATAAATTAAATAAGTGGATTAATAAAAAAAGAGCTCCTCACCAGAAAAAGCTTTGGGAATAATTTATTTAAGGATTTAAAGTTTAAGTGTTAAGTTTAAAAGTATTGAGTTTTAATTGTAAAATGTATTTTTGTTTTTGTGAAATGGACTAGTTCAATATTGTCAGTACTGTTTATTCTACTCTCGTGTTTGCCTTGTACAGATATAGAAGGGAATAATTCAATGCACACTGTTGTTGAAAAAAGTAGCTCAAATCATAATCAACATAATGATTCTTGTTCCCCTTTTTGCTTTTGCAACTGCTGTAATTCTCAAATTTTTGCATTTGATACAACTATTAAAAATTTAGATTTTGTTATTTTTAAAAAGTTTGAAGAAAATAAAATCCCAGAATATAAATCCATTCTTTCTTCCAATTTCTTCGGAAGTATTTGGCAACCCCCTCAAATAGTATAATGAAACCTGATTTCAATTAGTATTGAATATTAGGATAGAGAGTTGTGGCTTTTCCACAAAATAATAGACCATTTAGGTCCAATTTCTCATTCATTATATTAAAAAAATGATATATAAAATAATAGCATTTTCAGTTAATAACAAACTGATTACAGGAGTTCTATTATCGATTTTTGTTATGTTTGGCGTTTATTCATTTACGCAATTAAGTGTTGATGCATTGCCAGATGTAACCAATAATCAAGTGCAAGTAATAACCACTGCACCAAACCTTGCTACTCAAGAAGTAGAACAATTTATAACTTATCCATTAGAAACTGAATTCAAATCATTGTCGGAAATGGTTGAATTACGAAGTACAAGCCGTTCGGGTTTGTCTGTAATTACAATTGTTTTCAAAGATAACGTGCCAGTGAACATTGCTCGTCAACGTGTTGATGAAAAAATAAAAATGGCGACGGATAATATTCCGAAACAATACGGGATGCCAGAGTTATTGCCTCCAACTACAGGACTTGGTGAAATTTATCAATATGTTTTGATTCCTGAAAAAGGATATGAAAAAAAGTACAATCTAACCGAATTAAGAACGATTCAGGATTGGATTGTAAGGCGTCAATTACTAGGAACTATTGGAGTAGTTGATGTGAGTAGTTTTGGTGGAAAACTTAAGCAGTACGAAGTTTCGGTAAAGCCTGAACGATTGGCGGCCAACAATCTTACGCTTATTGATGTTTTTGATGCTTTGCAAAACAACAATGAAAACACAGGAGGAAGTTATATTGACAAAGGCCCCAATATTTATTTCATTCGTGGCGAAGGATTAATCCAAAACATCGATGACATTAATAACATCGTTGTAAAAAACAATTCGGGTGTTCCCATTTTAATAAAAGATATTGCCGTAGTTAAATTTGGATTTGCACCTCGTTATGGAGCTATGACCAGAAATGGAAAAGGAGAAACTGTTGGAGGTGTTGTTTTAATGCAAAAAGGGGAGAACGCTGTTAGAGTAATTGAGCGTGTCAAAGAAAGGATGCAATCAATTGAAAAATCATTGCCCAAAGGCGTCAAAATTGATGTTTTTGTTGATAGAACCAAACTTATTGAGAAAACCGTTAGTACTGTTTCTACCAATTTGTTAGAGGGAGCTCTAATTGTAATATTGGTTTTAGTATTGTTTTTAGGAAGTTTGAGAGCCGGTTTGATAGTTGCATCTGTTATTCCGTTAGCGATGCTTTTTGCCATAATCATAATGAACCTGCTTGGTTTAAGCGCCAATTTGATGAGTATGGGTGCTTTGGATTTTGGATTAATTGTAGATGGCGCTGTTATTGTTGTCGAAGCCACTTTGCATATTTTTTCAAAGCATTATAAGCACAATACACTTTCTCAAAATAAAATGGATCATGAAGTAATAATAAGTTCATCAAAGATCATGAGTTCTGCCATTTTCGGGCAAATTATAATCCTGATTGTTTACATTCCGTTGTTTGTGTTAAGCGGTGTCGAGGGTAAAATGTTCATGCCAATGGCGCAAACGGTAAGTTTTGCAATCGTTGGGGCATTATTACTTTCTCTTACGTATGTGCCTTGGGCGAGCAGTCTTTTTTTAAGCAAAAAAATCAGTAATGAACCCAATTTTACGGACCGATTTATCAATAAATTAAATAATTGGTATCAACCAGTTTTAGTTATTGCTATAAGACGAAAATTTGAGGTTATTGGTAGTGCAGTTTTTTTATTCGTAGCTTCATTATTTCTTTTCAACTCATTGGGTGGAGAGTTTATTCCTGAATTAGACGAAGGCGATTTTGCAGCAAATTATACCATTAGACAAGGAAGTAGTTTGCCTCAAACCATTGAAGTAGGGACCCAATTAGAAAGACTTTTAAAGGAATTCCCAGAAGTTGAAGAAACAGTTAGCAAAATTGGGAGCAGTGAAATACCAACAGATCCAATGCCTATTGAAAGTGCTGATTTGATAATGGTTTTAAAAGACAAAAAAGAATGGACAACAGCCGATAATAAAGAAGATTTAGCCGATAAAATGAATGAAAAATTAAGCCAAATTCCAGGTTGTAATATATCTTTTGAGCAACCCATTCAAATGCGTTTTAACGAATTGATTGCAGGTGTAAAGTCAGATATTGCCATAAAAATATTTGGCGATGATTTGGATAAACTTTTTTCAGAAGCCAACAAAGCGGTTCCAATTATTAACAAAATAGAGGGTTTGACCGATATAAAAGTCGAGCAAGTTACAGGAATGCCACAATTAGTTGTGAAATACAATCGAAACAAAATTGCGCAATACGGCTTGAATATTGCAGAGGTGAATCGAATTCTGAATACGGCTTACGCAGGCGGGACAACGGGTGTAGTGTATGAGGGCGAACGAAAATTTGATTTGGTTGTTCGTATTCCTAAAGATGAAAATACCGATATTGATGCTTTAAAATCTTTATTGATACCAACACCAAAAGGGAATCAAATTCCGTTGAACGAAGTCGCCGAACTCAATTTTAAAACTGCACCATCACAAATAAGCAGGGAGGAAGCACAGCGCAGAATTGTTATCGAAGCCAATGTTCGTGGCCGTGATGTAGAAAGTGTAGTTTTGGAAATTCAGAAAAAATTAGATGCCAAATTAAAATTACCGGAAGGCTATTTTATAAAATACGGAGGACAATTTCAAAACCTTCAAGAAGCCAAAGGGAGATTGCTATTGGCTGTTCCTTTAGCGCTTTTGCTTATTTTCTTTCTGCTCTTTTTGTCGTTCCGTTCCCTCAAAGAAGCTACTATAATTTTCTCTGCAATTCCCTTAGCTTCAATAGGTGGCATATTTGCTTTGTGGAGCCGTGGAATGAATTTTAGTATTTCGGCAGGAGTTGGTTTTATTGCACTTTTTGGCGTTGCTGTTTTGAATGGAATAGTATTAATTAGCTATTATAACCAACTTAAAGAAGAAGGAGAAGACAATCTTTTGCAACGCATTTACAAAGGCAGCAGTGCTCGATTGCGACCAATTTTAGCAACAGCAACAGTCGCATCATTAGGTTTTCTGCCAATGGCTTTAAGTACAAGTGCAGGTGCCGAAGTCCAAAAACCATTGGCAACTGTAGTGATTGGTGGTTTATTAACATCAACTTTACTGACTTTATTTGTTTTACCAGTTTTATATTATTTAGTGATGTCATCAAAAAAAATAAAAGTTAATCCTAAAATTGCATCAATTGTTGTTTTGCTTTTTAGTTGTTATTCTTTTAATGCTAATGCACAAAATAGTCCTTTGCAATTGAACGATGCGATAGAATCTGCGTTGAAAAATTATCCAACCATACAACAGGCAACTTTGCAAACAGAGCAGCAACAAGCATTAACAAAAATAGCTACTATTCTGGACCCATTCAATATTAATAGTAATTTGGGTCAAATGAACAGTAAATTGTTTGATTATAATATAGGAGTTGCTCAAGGTTTTAAATTATCGAATAAAGCCGATAGAAATCTGCTGAATCAAAATGTAACCGTTGCCAAATCTTTTGAAGCCGTTACCAAAAATGAACTGATCAAAAGTGTTTCAAGTGCTTATTTATTTTGGATTTATAATGTGCAACAATACAATTTGCTACTCGAAATAGACAACATTTTTGCAGATTATGAAAAGTATGCAGACAAGAAATTTCAGGTTGGCGAAAGCAATAAACTCGAAAAAATAAATGCCACATTGCAACACAAGGATTTAAAATTGCAATTGGGAGAAGTCAGTACTCAAGTATCTTTTTATTTGGCAGAATTGCAAAAATGGACTCGGAATAATGCAGATTATAAAGCCACAACAAAATATGAAGCTTTACCCGAAATTAATCTAAGCGATAGTACTTTAGTCAAAAATCATCCCGTTTTACAGTTTTTGCAACAGCAAATTATTGCTAAAGAATTGGCGATTAAATCTGAAAAAGCTAAAGCCAATCCATCATTTAATTTGGGGGTTAATGCACAGAGCTTAGACAAGGTAACTCCGTTTTATTATGGAAGTGTAGGGATTAATATTCCATTATTTAGAAATGGAATTGAGGCAAAAACACAAGTGGCAAAATTAGAAACTGAAATCGCTAAAAAAGAATTAGAGAAATCGCAACAGGAATTGGCAACTGTCTATTTGCAACAATACCAACTACAAAAACAGTATTTGGAGCAACTCAATTATTATAAAACCGATGGAATTCCAATGGCAGAAATGATTATCAATTCGGCGCAACGGCTATACAAATCAGGAGATATTGGTTATATCGAATATACCCAAAACCTTAAAGATGCCAACAAAATTAAAAGTGATTATTTGATTGCAATGAACAATTACAATCAAACGATAATCAACATTCAATATTTAGTAAACAAATAAAATACAGCAATGAAAAATAATATAGCAATCTTATTCTTTCTAGTTTTAGCTCTAATCTCCTGCAAAAATAATTCAGAGAAAGAACCAATAACTAATGATTCGAAGGAAACAATAATAGAAAGAAACGTTGTGACTTTTACAGATGCACAAATAAAAGCTATTGATTTAAAGTTGGGTAATTTTGAAAATAAAAACCTAACGACAACCTTAAAAATAAATGGAAAATTATCATTGCCACCACAGTATCAGGCACAAGTTAGTATATTGATGGGAGGCGTAGTAAAAAACATTTTGGTTCAAGAAGGGGAGTTTGTAACAGCCGGAAAAACTTTGGCAACCATTGTCAATGCTGAAGTGATACAATTGCAACAAGATTACTTAGAGAACAATGCTAACCTTAATTATTTGGAAAAAGAATACCAACGCCAAAAAGAATTGAGAGATGATAATATCAATGCAGGAAAAACGTATCAGCAAGCTCAAAGAGAATTACAAATTGTCCAAGCCAAAAAAGTAACATTAAGTTCTAAATTGGCACAATTGGGTATTAATGCAAGTAAATTATCATCAAAAAATATTGCTTCGAGTATTGCAATTTCGGCACCAATAAGCGGGTATATTCAGCATATTAATTTAAGTATGGGTAAATTTGCAGAAGCCAACGCTGTCTTGTTTGAAATCATTGACAATCACTTTTTACATTTGGATTTAAAAGTTTTTGAAAAAGACATTCACAAAATAAAAATTGGTCAATCAATTACTTTTAGTGATGCGAATGATGTTTCGCATACACATCCAGCTAAAATTTATGCTATTAACAAAGCATTTGAACCCAATGAACAAGCGGTTTTGGTACACGCCAAAATAAATGAAACTACTGAAACGCTGTTGCCGGGAATGTATGTAGAGGCGAGAGTAAAAATTGATAATAACAACACAACGGCACTACCAACAGAAGCAATAGTGAACAACGGAAACGACCATTTTATTTTTGTTTCAGTAAGTAAAAATACCTTTCAACAAATAAAAGTGACTATTGGTACTACAGATTTAGGTTTTACCGAAGTTAAGGTAATAGATGAAGTTCCAGCCGAAGCTAAAGTTGTAATCAAAGGAGCGTATTATTTATTGTCAGAATTGACGAAAGGTAGTGGAGAAGAATAAAACAGTTATTTTACTAACTGTAATATTGGTTATTATGTTATAATTTTGATATAAATAAACAAAATGGATAAGACATTTAAAGATTCTATAAATATAAAAACAAATAAATCGGATAGTTGCTGTTCGACTCATGATGAACACATACATTCAGATGATGATAGTCATGACCACGACCATTCGCACGGAGATGGAAGTTATTTTCAAATGTTCTTTCCATCTGTAATTTCTTTTTGTTTATTGCTGATTGGAATTGTTTTGGATAATTATTTTCCTCAAACTTGGTTTACAAATTGGGTTCGAATTGGTTGGTATATTGTTGCCTATATTCCGGTTGGTTTTCCAGTTTTAAAAGAAACTTTTGAGAGTATTAAAAAAGGGCAGTATTTTTCAGAATTTTCATTGATGGTAATAGCTACTTTAGGAGCTTTTGCTATTGGTCAATATCCAGAAGGTGTTGCCGTAATGTTATTTTATGGTATTGGTGAGAATTTTCAAGGGCTAGCGGTTAAAAGGGCCAAGTCCAATATTAAATTATTATTAGATCAAAGACCTGATTTTGCAACTGTTTTAGAAGGCAATAAAACGGTTTCAGTTAAAGCATCCGAAATTGGTATTGGAGCCATTATTCAATTAAAACCAGGAGAAAAATTAGCTTTAGACGGAAAACTTATTTCTGAAAGTGCTACTTTTAATACTGCCGCTTTAACTGGTGAAAGCAAGCCAGATAGTAAGAAAAAAAATGAAGTTGTATTGGCTGGGATGATCAATTTAAACACAGTTGTTGAAGTTGAAGTTACGACTGCTTATACCGACAGTAAGCTCTCTAAAATTTTGAAATTGGTACAAGAAGCTACTGCCAAAAAAGCACCTACTGAATTGTTTATTCGAAAGTTTGCAAAAATATACACTCCAATTGTAGTTTATTTGGCAATGGCAATTTGTTTGTTGCCCCTATTTTTTGTTGCCCATTATGTGTTCAGTGATTGGCTGTATCGAGCTTTGGTTTTCTTGGTAATTTCCTGTCCTTGTGCGTTGGTGATTTCCATTCCATTGGGATATTTTGGAGGAATAGGAGCTGCCAGCAAAAATGGAATACTATTTAAAGGTTCCAATTTTCTAGATATAATGTCTGCTATTCAAGTGGTGATTTTGGATAAAACGGGTACGTTGACAAAAGGCATATTTACAGTTCAAAAAGTGGAGGCCGTAGGTATTTCAGAAGATGATCTGGTCCAATATACGGCTGCATTAGAATCTAAATCTACACATCCTGTGGGAACGGCAATTGTAGAATTTGCAAAAGGATTAGATGCAACTTTAAAAGTTACTCAAGTAGAAGAAATCCCAGGACACGGATTGAAAGGAAAGGTAAATGATGCCGAAATAATAGTTGGAAACGTAAAGTTGATGCAGCGTTTCAACATTAATTATGATTTGGAACTGGATAACTCGCCATTTACCATTATAGTTGTTGCCATAAATAATGTGTATTCAGGTTATTTTTTAATTGCAGATGAAATAAAGGAAGATGCCAAAGAAGCTATTGAAAGTTTACATAAAATAAATGTCGAAACCATAATGCTTTCGGGGGATAAACAAGTCGTTGTCGATGCTGTTGCTAAAGAACTGAATATCGATTCGGCTTATGGGGATTTATTACCCGAAAATAAAGCAGAAAAAGTTGAAGCATTAAAATCACAAAATTTAAAAGTGGCTTTTGTTGGCGATGGCGTAAACGATGCGCCAGTGATTGCCCTTGCCGATGCTGGAATTGCAATGGGAGGATTAGGAAGTGATGCCACTATCGAAACGGCTGATATTGTCATTCAAAACGACCAACCGACAAAAATTTACACAGCGATACATATAGGGAAACAAACGAAAAAAATTGTTTGGCAAAATATAACCATGGCATTTGTAGTGAAAGCATTTGTTTTAATTCTTGGCGCAGGAGGCTTAGCAACAATGTGGGAGGCCGTTTTTGCAGATGTAGGAGTAGCGTTATTAGCCATTTTGAATGCTGTTCGGATTCAGAGAATGAAATTTTAAAAGTTAAATTTTAACTTAATTTTATACTTAAAGAGACCTAATCTCCTTAATTTCGTTCCACTTAAAAAACATACATGAAATCGCCATTAACAACAAGTTTGTTGTGATAAACCAATACAATATGGCGATACCATGTTTCCAAAATTTAAATATTATCTATACATGAAAATAGCAATAGTTTGTTATCCAACATTTGGCGGAAGTGGCGTAGTTGCTACAGAATTAGGTCTTGAATTAGCCAGACGGGGACACGAAATTCATTTTATTACATACAGCCAACCGGTGCGATTGGCATTATTAAATCCAAATGTTCATTATCACGAAGTAGTAGTTCCAGAATATCCATTATTTCATTTTCAGCCGTATGAATTGGCTTTGTCAAGTAAATTGGTGGATATGGTAAAATTGTATAAAATAGAATTGTTGCATGTGCATTACGCTATTCCTCATGCATATGCTGGGTATATGGCCAAGCAAATGTTGAAAGACGAAGGCATTAATATTCCAATGGTAACGACGTTGCACGGTACGGATATTACATTGGTTGGGAATCATCCTTTTTATAAACCGGCAGTAACTTTTAGTATCAATAAATCAGATTTTGTGACTTCAGTTTCCCAAAGCTTAAAAGAGGATACTTTGAAATTATTTAATATAAAAAATGAAATTCAAGTAATCCCTAATTTTATAGAATTAGATAAAAACAAGTACGATCCTACTGTTCCTTGTAGTCGTTCGGTAATGGCCAATCCTAATGAAAGAATCATTACGCATATCAGTAATTTTAGAAAAGTAAAACGAATTCCGGATATTATTAAAATATTTTATAAAATTCAGAAAGAAATCCCTGCGAAATTGATGATGGTAGGAGATGGACCAGAAAAAGAAAAGGCTGAAAAAATGTGTCGAAAGTTTGGGATACAGGATAAAGTGATATTTTTTGGAAATAGTAATGAAATAGATCGCATTTTATGTCTTACAGATTTGTTTCTTTTACCATCAGAAACAGAGAGTTTCGGATTGGCTGCTTTAGAAGCAATGGCTTGTGGTGTGCCTGTAATATCAAGTAATTCTGGTGGTTTACCTGAAGTGAATATGGATGGTGTTTCTGGATATTTGAGTGATGTTGGAAAAATAAATGAAATGGCGCAAAATGCTTTAAAAATATTAAAAGAGGATGCCGTTCTTGCTCAATTCAAAAAGAATGCTTTGCACGTAGCAGAGAAATTCGATATTAAAAATATACTTCCTATTTATGAAGCTCTTTATGAAAAGGCAATAAATCAGTATCAGTAATTTTAGTAGATCCATCTTGTTTTACAATAAGATGGGTTTTTTTTAGAATCTATATCGTATTGCCAATCCGACATTAAAACCAAAATCGTTTTTTTCATAATTATTAAAAACAAATTCAGGTCTTGTATCCATGGCTAATTGTATTGGGATTTCTTTAAAATTATATTCAATTCCAATATTACCATTTAGTACCGCAAATAGTCCATTGTCACCAGCATATTCATTATTGTAATTATCATTGGTATTCCAAGACCCTAAACCACCTCCAAAACCAGCATACCAATCTAATTCTTTTTCAATTTTCCAATACCATTGATAAATACCTGATATTTTGAGTGCATCGGTATGGTTATCATTAGTAAAACCAAAATCTAGTTCTAATCGATTTTTTAGAGAAATCTTTTTTTGATAAGTAATCTCAACTCCAAAACCATGATTGTTACCAAAACGCAATCCGATTGTATTTTTAGAACTAATTTCTTGTGCTTGAACAGTTAATGAAAAAACGATCACTGTATAAATGGAGTAAAGATTTTTATTCATTTCTAATTTATTTAGTATTTGAAATCCTTAAGTTTTATAAATATAATAAAAAAAATACTTGAATATTTAATTAATGGTTGATTAATCAGATTGTTAAGTTTTGTTTTTTCATAATATAAAATGATATAATAGTATTTAAAATTATAGTTTTTAGTGTTTTTATAAAGAATATTACATTGTATTTTAAGAATTTGATTTCTACTATTTGTAAAAAAATATCTTTTTTATAACGAATTTGAGTCAAATTATATCAAAATATTACTAATTTAAAATTTTTTCTTTAATTCATAAGACTTACATTTGCCTAAAATTTTATTACAATGGCAGGAAATAGCTACGGTACATTATATAGAGTAACAACTTTTGGTGAATCTCATGGTGAAGCATTAGGAGGAATTATAGATGGTTGTCCTTCTGGAATTCAATTGGATTTGAATGCAATTCAATTTGAAATGTCTAGACGTAAACCAGGTCAATCAGCAATTGTTACACAAAGAAAAGAACCAGACGATGTTCAATTTCTATCAGGAATTTTTGAAGGCAAAACTACTGGAACACCAATAGGTTTTATTATTCCAAATACCAATCAAAAATCAGATGATTATTCGCACATAAAAGACAATTATAGACCCAGTCATGCTGATTTTGTTTATGAAAAAAAATACGGTGTGCGTGATTACCGTGGTGGTGGCCGAAGTTCAGCTCGCGAAACAGCTAGTAGAGTAGTTGCTGGTGCTATTGCTAAGCAAATGCTTCCAGATATTAAAATTAATGCGTTTGTATCTTCAGTAGGGCCTATTTTTTTAGAAAAACCATACCAAGAATTGGATTTTTCTAAAATAGAAAGCAATCCTGTTCGTTGTCCAGATGAAGAATCAGCCATAATTATGGAAGATTACATTCGTCAAATTCGTAAAGAAGGCGATACAGTAGGAGGGACCGTAACTTGTGTTATTCAAAATGTGCCTATTGGTTTGGGAGAACCTGTTTTTGATAAATTACATGCAGAGCTAGGAAAAGCAATGTTGTCTATTAATGCCGTAAAAGGTTTCGAATTTGGAAGTGGTTTTGAAGGAGTTAAAATGAAAGGAAGCGAACACAATGACTTATACAATCCAAACGGGACAACACAAACGAATCTTTCGGGCGGAATTCAAGGTGGAATAAGTAATGGAATGGATATTTATTTTCGTGTTGCTTTCAAACCAGTTGCAACTATAATGCAAAAACAAGAATCATTAGATAATAAAGGAAATATTACAGAAATGACAGGTAAAGGAAGACATGATCCTTGTGTAGTTCCTCGTGCCGTACCAATTGTAGAAGCTATGGCTGCGATTGTCTTAGCTGATTTTTATCTGATAAATAAAACCTATCTTTAATTAAAATAAAGCATACTCAGTATTTTGACGAGCTAAATATTGAGATTTAACCTTGAAATTAATTTAATGAATACGATTACAACCAAAAAACAACCCTTTTTTAAAGGCCTTACCGGTCAGATCTTAATTGCAATGCTTTTAGGAGCTGTATTAGGAGTGATTATTCATAATTCGGCTACAATTGAAACGGCTCAAGAATTTAGCAACAAAATAAAAATGTTAGCAACAATTTTTATTCGTTTAGTTCAAATGATTATTGCTCCATTGGTTTTTACGACTCTTGTTGTTGGAATTGCAAAATTAGGAGATATAAAAGCCGTTGGAAGAATTGGAGGAAAAGCTTTAGCCTGGTTTTTTACAGCTTCCTTTATTTCGCTGTTAATAGGCATGTTGTACGTGAATTTATTGCAGCCTGGAGTTGGATTAAATTTATCCAATGTAGATTTGACTGCAGCTTCTGATGTTACAGCTAAAACACAAAGTTTATCATTTGAAAATTTTATTGAACATATTGTCCCTAAGAGTTTATTTGAAGCACTGGCAACCAATGAAATATTACAAATAGTAATTTTTTCAATTTTCTTTGGATTAGCTGCCGCTTCAATAGGAGATCATGCAAAACCAGTGATTGATTTTTTAGACAGAACTTCGCATATTGTTTTAAAAATGGTGAATTTTGTAATGAAATTTGCTCCAATTGGTGTTTTTGGTGCTATTGCAGGAGTTTTTGCTGTAAGAGATTTTCAAGAATTAGCTTTTACTTATTTTAAATTTTTTGGTTCATTTCTTATCGGAATTGGAACACTATGGATAATACTTATTGCTATCGGATTCTTTTTTCTTGGAAAAAGAATGAAAACATTATTAAAGCATATCGTTAGTCCATTGATTATAGCTTTTGGAACTACAAGTTCAGAAGCCGTTTTTCCAAAGCTTACCGAAGAACTTGAACGATTTGGAGTAAAAGATAAAATTGTTTCTTTTATGTTGCCTTTAGGATATTCATTTAACCTTGATGGTAGTATGATGTATATGACTTTTGCAGGTATTTTTATTGCACAAGCTTATGGTGTACATTTAGATTATCCAACACAGTTTACGATGCTTTTTGTATTAATGCTGACTAGTAAAGGAATTGCAGGTGTACCAAGAGCAAGTTTAGTAGTAGTTGCCGCTACTTGTGGGATGTTTAAAATTCCAATAGAAGGTATTGCTTTAATATTGCCAATTGACCATTTTTGCGACATGTTTAGAAGTGCAACCAATGTATTAGGAAATGCATTAGCAACTTCAGTAGTGGGGAAATGGGAAGATGAAAAAGAGAATAGTTAAAATAGGACTCAATACTCTTTTATTTCAGACATTATTTTTTAAAAGAAAAGCAGTTACATCTATAATGTAACTGCTTTTTTGTATGTAAATTTATGTTGCAATTGTGAAAAATTCTTGCATAAAATGTGATATATCTATGGATTATGCTGTATATTTGAAAAAATAACCACTTTTATGCCCCTAATAAGAATAACTCTATTAATTGTTTTTTTGTTTAATATTTCGGGAACTGTAGTAATTGCTCAAGCTAATTTACCAACCAATAGTGAAATTAATAAATTAATTTCAAAAGCATCTAAACTACGTGAATCAGGAAATTTTGAAAAATCCTTATTGATTTCAAGAGTTGCTTTGCGTAAAGCAATTTTAATAAAAGACAACGAACTTATTGCCGATAATTACAATAATGTTGCAGCAAATTATAATGAGCTAATAGAATTTGATAAAGCTATTTTTTATTACAATAAAGCTTTAATTTATGCCAATTTATCCGAAAATGATTCTGTAAAACAAAGAGTCAATAATAATTTGGGAAATATGTATTGTTTTGAAAAAAAGAAATACGAAAAAGGTATTCTTTATTACAAAAAAGCTTTAGAGTGTAGCAAAAGAATTTCAGACACTTCTCAAATGGCATTTACAAACCTTAATATGGCTTGGGCTTTTTTTGATATAGGGAATTTCAAAGAAGGAGAAGATGAGTTGTTATTTGTGAATTCGTATTATAAAAAAAACAAAGATGTTACTTTAACTGGTATAATTAGCATGCTTAACGGGATGTATTACAGTTATAAAAATGATACAGAAAAAGCAGAAAAACACTTTTTAGAAGCCATAAAAATTGGGAAAGAAAGAAATGAAAAATCAGATTTAGCCGTTTCATATTACGAATATTCTAAGTTTTTATTAAAAAATAAAAAATATAAAAATGCTTACGAAAATTTAGCACTTTACAATAATCTAACAGAAGAATTATACGCTGAAGAAAAATTATCTAAAGCCAATATTGAAGGGATTAACTTAGAGTTGGATGAATATAAAAGAACAATTGATAAAATCGAGAATGAAAAGGATCTACAGTATCAAAGTTTAAAAAAATCTAGAATTATTGTATTACTCTTTATTATAGCAATTTTTGTTTTATTATTGTTTCTAAATTCATTAATAAAAAATAATAGATTTCGTATTAAATCGAATGCAGATTTGTTATTAGCTAACGAAGAATTAAAAATTGCCAATCAGAAAGCTCAAGAATCTTCAATTCTGAAAACACAATTTGTTTCTACAATTAGTCATGAATTGCGGACGCCGCTGTATGGAGTTGTTGGGATTACCGATTTACTTTTAGAAGAACATAAAGAACTTGCCTCAAGCCCTCATCTCAATTCATTGAAATTTTCTGCTCGTTATTTGCTGTCGCTAGTAAACGATATTTTGCAAATTAATAAAATTGAAGAAAATAAAATTGTCTTGGATAATTTGACCTTTAATTTGATAGATGAATTTAATATGATTGTAAATTCATTATCATTTATTGCAAAAAAAAATAATAATAAAGTTTTTTTAAAAATAGATAACTCGATTCCTGATAACTTGATAGGAGATAAATTGAGATTTGCTCAAATTATGATGAATTTAGTAAGTAATGCATTGAAATTTACTAAAAATGGCGAAGTGTATTTAATAGCCAATCAAGTTCAAGTTGTTGGTAAAAAGCATACTATTAAAGTAATGATAAAAGATAATGGAATTGGGATTTCTCCATTAGATCAAGATAAAATATTTGATAAATTTGTTCAAGTAGGAAGGAAGCAATTAGATTATCAAGGAACAGGTCTTGGATTATCAATTGTTAAGAGGCTTTTGGGGCTTTTTGAGAGTGATATTACTGTTGAAAGTGAGTTAGGGGTCGGTACTACTTTTACTTTTGTTATAGACTTTGAATGTGATTTGGATAAGTCTAAAGAAATTATAAATAATATTCAAGTTGATTTAACTTCTAGTCAAGTTTTTAATGTGTTAGTTGTCGAAGATAATCACATCAACCAATTGATTACAAAAAAAACTATCGAAAAAAATAATTATTCTTGTAAAGTAGTAGATGATGGTTATAAGGCATTGGAAATATTAGAGAAAGAACAATTTGATGTTATTTTGATGGATATCAATATGCCATTAATGAATGGGTTCGAAACATCAAGAAGAATTAGACAAATTGGTATAGAAACCCCTATAATTGCATTAACTGCATTTGATAAGAATGAAATTACGGACGAAGCAATTATGGCAGGAATGAATGATATTATTGTTAAGCCATTTGAGACAATTCAATTGTTTAAAGTAATTAATTGTCTCATATTAAAATCAAAAAGCGTTGTAAGTTAATACAACGCTTTTTTTTTTCAATATTATATTTATTTAATTGAAATAGATTTTGATGATTTTTTTCTATCTTCAGGTTTTTTAGCAATGATAACATCTAGAATTCCATCTTTGTATGTAGCTTCTATTTTGTTTTCATCTGCATAATCTGGAAGATTAAAGGATCTGTAAAAAGATTTATAATTAAACTCTTTTCGAACATAATCATCTTTTTTATTAGTTATTTCTTTTTTTTCTTCTTTCTCAGCAGAAATACTAAGCATATTGTTTTCAACTTCAATTTTAAAGTCCTCTTTTTTTAAACCAGGCGCAGCTAGTTCAATTTCAAGTTTTGTATCTGTTTCTTTTAAGTTAACAGATGGTAAATTAACTCCAATTGCCGAAATACTTCTGTCAGCCCAATCAGAGATATCTCTTGTAAAAAAATCTTCAAAAAGTGGGTTTGCAAACTGACTAATAATGGACGGAAACATTCCGTCTCTTTTTACTAAAGTTTCCATAAATTTGATTTATTAAAGTTATTATTTTACTATATCAAAAGTAGTTATATTAAACTTGTAAATAGTTGATAAATAATATTTTAACATTAAAAAAAAGCACTTTTTAACGTGTTGTTATGAAGTGCTTTTTTATAATTTATGGTGCAATTTATGTTGGTTTAATACCAACGTTTTTTGTTCTGTTTTGAAGCTTCAGATTTTCTAGATTTGTGAGCTCCGCCGCTTCGATTTGAGTTTTTTGGAGCAGTATTTTCACTTGATGGACTTCCCGAATGCCATGGATATGGATGCTCATTAATTGTTTTAACGTCTACTTTTATTAATTTTTGAATATCTTTCCAATACCCATGCTCGTCTTTACTGCAAAAAGAAATAGCGATTCCACCATTACCTGCACGCCCAGTTCTTCCAATGCGATGTACATATGTTTCTGGAATATTTGGCAAGTCAAAATTAATGACAAATGGTAGTTGATCAATATCAATTCCACGGGCAGCAATATCTGTTGCTACAAGTACACCAACTTCTTTGTTTTTGAAAGCATCAAGAACGCGTTGCCTTGCATTTTGAGATTTATCACCATGAATTGCTTCTGCAGCAATATTGTTTTTTCTCAATGCTTTTACCACGTTGTCGGCACCATGTTTAGTTCTTGAAAAAACTAAAACATCCGATAAATTCTCATTTTTAATTAAATGATAAAGTAAGTTTCTTTTCTCAGTTTTTTCAACAAAATAGACTCTTTGTTCTACATTTTCAGCAGTTGATGAAACTGGAGATACGGTTACAGTTTCAGGATCGGTAAGAAACATTTCTGCTAATTCGCGAATAGCCATTGGCATTGTTGCCGAAAAGAAGAGAGTTTGCCTATTTTTTGGTGTAAGCTTTACGATTTTTTTTACATCATTAACAAAACCCATATCTAGCATTTGATCCGCTTCATCAAGAACCAAAGTATGAAGATGGTCTAAATCAATAAAACCTTGTTTGTGCAAGTCTAATAGTCTTCCAGGGGTTGCAATTAGGATATCAACTCCGTTTTTTAATGCATCTACTTGTGGGTTTTGAGAAACACCTCCAAAAAGCGTTAATTGTGTTAAGTTGGTATATTTTCCATAGATATCAAAACTTTGTCCAATTTGTACCGCTAATTCTCTTGTTGGAGTTACAATTAGAGCACGTATTACTTTTGATTTTTTTGACGAACCTACAATTCGATGCAATTGATGTATTATGGGAATAGCAAATGCAGCAGTTTTTCCAGTTCCAGTTTGTGCACAACCGATTAAATCTTTGCCGGCCAAAACTAACGGTATGGCTTTTTCTTGTATGGGAGTTGCATTGGTATAGCCTTCTTCAAATACGGCTTTTTGTATACTTTTGGAAAGTGATAGATCTTCGAATAACATATTTTATATATTAAATATCTTGTATTAATTACATAGATAAGGTTACAAAGATA
Organism: Flavobacterium praedii; assembly: GCF_026810365.1. NCBI lineage: Bacteria > Pseudomonadati > Bacteroidota > Flavobacteriia > Flavobacteriales > Flavobacteriaceae > Flavobacterium > Flavobacterium praedii. The sequence continues at coordinate 1,279,214 of NZ_CP113948.1, read as the reverse complement.
GTGTTATTATTTTGTTGATTAGTAATCCGGTTCAATAGGTAAGATTTATTCTATAATTGTTTTTTGTGATTTCATGAAATCTGTGACTAAATACCCAATAAGTTTACCAATTAAATGATTGTTTTTTTCTTCTCCTAAATCTGGTGCTCCTTCGCAAATATGCAAATAGGCAACGTTTTTATTTTTTGCAAAAAAAGAAACAAATTGTCGAAGTTCTTCTATCGAAAAACCACTTAACGTCATAGCACTACTGGCAATATTTGGTATTGCATCCAAATCAATTTCAATGCCAAAAGGATCATTTTTTATAAAATCGAGAGCATTAACCATTTCCTGATGAAAATCTTTTTCTTTTCTAATATTTACACTGTCATAGGTGTTGTAACGAACCCGGTCTTCTATTTTTTTTATTATATCCAATACGCTTTTAGAAGTGTAATTTTCGTGTAAACCAAAAATGAAATATTTTTTCAGAAAGCCTTCTTCGTAAGCATATGAAAAACCGTTTCCACTATGCCTACCTTCTAAAATTCTAAAATCAGAATGTGCATCAAAATTAATGGCATTAATGGATTTTCCTTTGGCTAAAGCAGCTCCTTTAATATTTCCGTAGGAATTATTATGTCCACCACCTATAACTATTGGTATTTTGCCAGATTGAATGATTTTGCATATTATATGAGAAACTTCTTTGTCAATTCTCTCAACTAATTGGCTCAATTTTGATCGATCATCAATATCGTTAAAATCAAGTTCTTCAACTTCTTTCATTTCTTGTTTTACATTGAGCTGTCCTAATACAATAATTTGATTGCCTTTTGAAAAACGATTGTGTTGTATATTAGCGATACTTTTTATGGCGCTTTCCCATGCGGATGCAGCTCCTGGTCTACCATAATTAGCTCTAACTCCAATGTCTTCTGGAATGCCAAATAAAACAAACTTTGCTTCACTTGATTTAATAAAATCAATCGGATCAATGCCTTTAGGTATTGTAAGCATTTTTTCGCCAAATTTGATTTCACCATTTCGATGGTTTGTGATTTTGGCTAGATCGTTAATACTGAATGTGATAAGTTTTTCCATAAAAATATATTTCCCAAAAATAATATAAATGTATTAAGTTGCGTTATATATATTATTAAATTTGTAAAAACAATTATATTTTAAAATGGAAAATCAAAAAAACAATTCAAGTCTAAAAGCCGTTATCGCAGTTTTAGCTATTTTATTAGTAGGAAGTTTAGTGTATATTTTTAAAATGTCCTCAGAAGTTGAAACGGTTAATACAGAAATTACAAAAGTAAGTACTGAAAAAGAATCAGTTATGAAAGATTTGCAAGATCTAAAAGCAACTTATGATGCTGCAATAGCTGAAAATACTTCAATGTCTGAAGAATTAATACAAGAAAGAGACAAAGTGGTAAAATTGATGGATGATTTGAAACAATCAAATGGGGATTTATCAAAATATAAAAATCAAGTACAAACGCTTCAAGGTAATTTGAAAGTATTGATGAAAGAAAATGAAGGATTGAAAAAACAAAATACAAGTTTAACAATTTCTCGTGATAGCACTGTAGTGGTTTTGGGTCAAGCTCAAAAATTTAATGAAGTTTTAGTAGGTCAAAATGAAGATTTATCTAAAACAGTTGAAAAAGGATCTAGATTATCGGTGTTAAATTTACAAACTGCTGCTTATAAATTAAAAAGTTCAGGTAAAGAAATTGCAACTGATAAAGCTAGTAGAGCTAATGTTCTTAAAATTAGTTTTACTATTGCTGAAAATTCTATTGCAAAATCAGGAGATAAAGATTATTATGTTCAAGTAATTGACAGTAAAAACAATGTTTTGGGTGAGGCTAAAACAATATCTTTTGGAGAAAAAATGTTATCATATAGCTTTATTTCTAGTGTGAAATATGAAAATAAAACTGTTCAAGTTTCTCAAGATTTAGCGGGTAAAGACTTTGCAAAAGGAATGTATACTGTAAATGTTTTTGATAAAGATCAATTGGTTTCTTCAACTAATTTCTCATTGAGATAATATTTTATACTATAAAAAAAAGAGCGATATTCAATTTTGAATGTCGCTCTTTTTTTTGTCCCTGAATCAAAATGATTAAATTAATAATTTGATTTTGAATTCGTTATGAAGTTTAATAATCCAGGTAAAGTAGATTTTAAGTATGGAATCTGTTTAAGTCTCTTTTGAATTATATGTTTCACCATCCAGAATTACAGTATCAATTAAATTACTTCCAAATGCATAAGGCAATTGATAATAGGATGGGATTTCTTTAGTAATGATTAAATTTGCTTTTTTTCCTAAAGTGATACTTCCATGTGTTTTTGAAATCCCCATAGCATAAGCGCCATTTATGGTAGCTGCATTTATAGCTTCCTCAGGAGTCATTTTCATTTTGATACAAGCTGTGGCAATTACAAAATTCATATTTCCAGAAGGAGTAGAGCCAGGGTTATAATCGGTTGCAAGAGCCAAAGGAAGTCCAGCAGCAATTATATCACGTGCAGGTGTGTAAGGAATACTTAAAAAATAAGAACAGGAAGGCAAAGCTACAGGCATTGTCTCGCTATTTTTTAAAGCTTCAATATCTTCGGGCTTCATGATTTCAATATGATCTACAGATAGTGCATTGTATTTTACTCCAGCTTGAATTCCACCAATAGAGTTGAATTGGTTAACATGTATTTTTGGTTTTAAACCTAATTGAATCCCTGCCTTCATTATTTGTTCTGTTTCTTCAACAGAAAAATAACCTGTTTCGCAAAAAACGTCAATGAAATCAGCTAATTTATTTTCTGCAATTTCTGGCAGCATTTCATGTATAATGCAATCTATATATCCTTTTCTGTTTTCTTTAAAAAGAGCAGGGAAGGCATGTGCACCCAGAAAAGTCGCTTTTATGGTTATAGGGTAGTTCTTAGATAATTGTTGAATTACACGAAGCATTTTGAGTTCTCCTTCAACAGTAAGTCCATAACCCGATTTGATTTCGACGGCTCCTGTTCCCAAACCCATAACTTCTTCGAGACGTACTTTCGATTGATTGTAGATTTCTTCTTCAGAGGTTTCATTCAGTTTTTTTGCTGAATTTAAGATTCCGCCACCTCGATTGGCGATTTCTTCGTAGGTCATTCCGTTAATTCGATCTACAAATTCTTGATCGCGATTGCCTGCGTACACAATATGTGTATGACTATCGCACCAAGTTGGTAGTACTGTTTTCCCAGTTGCATCGATAGTCTTATCAACGGTAAAAAGAGGTATATTATCCATATACCCAAAATCAATAATCAAATCGTCTTTTATAAGTAAAAAAGCATTTTTGATTGTAGGTAAAATAGCCATTTCAGCACCTGAAACTTTTAAAATTGAACTTTCTCGTATTTGAAGAAGTTCTTTGATATTTATAATTAAGGTTGTCATGAATTTATTCCGAAACTGTTATTTCAAACATTTTATCCCAATTTTTTCCAGTTACAAAAATGGTTTTTGTTTTTGGATTGTAGGCAATACCGTTCAGAACATCAGCATTTGCGTTTTTTACTAATTTTTTTAAGGCTGACATATCTAAAATTCCTTCTACAGCACCCGATAAAGGATTTACGACAGCAATAGCATCTTTTTGCCAAACATTGGTATATATCTTTCCATTTATTAATTCTAATTCATTTATGGATTTAATTTTAGAACTGCCAGAATAAACATTGATGTATTCTATCATTTTTTGGTTTTTTGGATCCATTTTCCAGATTTTTTCAGTTCCATCTGTCTGATAAATGTATGTACCATCATTAGTCATTCCCCAGCCTTCGATATCTTTGTCGTATGTAAAGGTTTTTTCAAGTTTCAATGTTTTGGCATCATAGACAAAACCTGTTTTCTCTTTATAAGTGAGTAGAAATAATTTGCCATTTACAAAGGTGATTCCTTCTCCAAAATATTTGGCATCCAAATTTATTTGTTTGAATATCTTTCCTGTTTTGTAATCGTATTTTCTAAAATAGGATTTACCGTATTGACCAGTACTTTCGCATAATGTGTCATTATGGAATTCGAATCCTTCCGTAAACGAAGCTGTGTCATGCGGAAAAGTATTTATTATTTTAAATTTTAATAATTTGGGCACTACATTCGAAACCAGTTCGACTCTTTCTGTGGCTTCAGAATTTTTACCTTCAAAATAAACTATTGCTTTTAAGTATTGATACCCTAATTTTTGGTCTTTTAAGGCGAAGTTTAATTTTGTTTTTCCATTTTTAGCGCCAACTTTTTTATCATTAACAAAATAGATTATGCTGTCTATTTCTTTGTTACTTGGGTTTAAAATACTCAAAGAAAGTGCGTCATCAGACAGGAATTGTGGTTTGAAACTGGAATTATCAAAAGTAAAAATGGAATTTTCAACATTTTTTGTATCTCCACAATTAATCAAAGTGATTCCTAATAAAATGATAAATAGGAAGTTATAATATTTCATAGTTTTAATATTTTAAAAAGCCAATATACAACGATAATTTTAAGGTACAAAGCACTTGCAAAAATATAAAAAGATTGTATATTTGCACCGGCAAGTCCTACACGACCAGCTCCTGCAGACTCCCCCAGGATGGGAACATAGCAAGGGTACGTGGTTGAGCGGTGCGATGTAGGTCGCTTGCCATTTTTTATAAAATTACAAAAAGTAGTCTTCCTTCGGGAGGATTTTTTTATTTTAGGTCGTTTCTGATTTAAATGAATTAGATTTGAAGTGTAAATGTTTACAATTTATATAATTCTTAAAGTTAAACAATGAGTAAAGTAGTTTTAATTACAGGAGGATCTTCAGGAATAGGAAAGTCAATTGGTGAATTTTTGCATCACAAAGGATTTGTGGTATATGGTACCAGTAGAAATCCAGAACGAATTCTTCATTCGATTTTTCCTTTAATTGCTTTAGATGTTAGAAATGCTGATTCAATACATTTGGCTGTTGCCGAAGTTATAGCTAAGTCCGGAAGGCTGGATGTAGTAATTAATAATGCTGGTGTTGGAATCACTGGTCCCTTGGAAGAAATTCCAATGAATGAAATTAGAAATAATTTTGAAACGAATTTTTTTGGTCCAATTGAAGTAATGAAAGCGGTTTTACCTCAAATGAGGGCTCAAAAATCTGGATTGATTATCAATATTACTTCGATTGCCGGTTATATGGGATTGCCTTACCGCAGTATTTATTCAGCCTCAAAAGGCGCTTTGGAATTAATTACAGAAGCCTTGCGTATGGAAGTGAAATCAATTGGAATTCAAATCACCAATATTGCGCCGGGTGATTTTGCTACCAATATTGCAGCAGGACGTTATCATGCTCCAGTTTTAAAAAATTCAGATTATGAGTTGGCTTATGGTAATACACTTAAAGCTATGGATGAACATGTAGATAGTGGTAGTAATCCAAATGAAATGGCGGAAGCGGTTTATTCAATTATTCAAAATCCAAACCCTAAGATTCATTATAAAGTAGGTGCTTTTATGCAAAAATTTTCTATTGTATTAAAAAGGATTCTTCCAGATAAAGTATATGAAAAAATGCTAATGAATCATTATAAACTTTAGTATAAGGTATACTTTATAAAATTGGTTTGATTATTCTTATTTTTTTAAAATTGATTTTTGAAATTTCAATCCTTATTAATATTGATTTCGTAATTTTGCACCGAAATTTTTAAACACACAATTAAATATAAATACATTATGAAATTTTTTATTGACACAGCTAATTTAGCTCAAATTAAAGAAGCACAAGCATTAGGCGTTTTAGACGGAGTTACGACTAATCCATCTTTGATGGCTAAAGAAGGAATTACAGGTAAAAACAACATTTTAAAACATTATGTAGACATCTGTAATTTGGTTGAAGGTGATGTAAGTGCAGAAGTAAATGCGCTGGATTACGACGGAATGATTAAAGAGGGGGAAGAATTGGCAGATTTACACGAACAAATCGTGGTTAAATTACCAATGACCAAAGAGGGAGTAATGGCTGCAAAATATTTTTCTGATAAAGGAATTAAAACTAATGTAACTTTAGTATTCTCAGCAGGTCAAGCTTTATTGGCTGCCAAAGCGGGTGCTACTTATGTTTCTCCATTTATTGGTCGTTTGGATGATGTTTCTACAGATGGTTTAGCTCTTATTGAAGAGATTCGTTTGATTTATGATAACTATGGTTATGAAACTCAAATTCTTGCTGCATCTGTTCGTCATACAATGCATATTGTAAACTGTGCAAAAATTGGTGCTGATGTAATGACAGGTCCATTATCTGCAATTTACGGTTTATTAAAACACCCATTAACAGATATTGGTCTGGCTCAGTTTGTTGCTGATTTTGAAAAAGGGAATAAGTAAGATGAAGATTCAGTGATCAGGTTTTAAATGATCAGTGAAGAAATTTAAATAATAAAAGTCCTATTTCATTTAGAAATGGGACTTTTTAAGTTTAATTCCAAAATGAATGAGAATTCTATATTTGGAACTAGGTTCATATAAAAATCAAATATGCTATTCTCAGCGATTTGATTTTAATCAAAAGAATCAAAATTTTATTCTAAAAAAATCCCATTCTGCTAATTGCAAAATGGGATTTTTATTTGTACCCATTTTACTGAATACTAAAAAAAAACTTAATACTGAACACTTTTCTAATGCCCTCCAGATAATTTTTGGTCAAAATCAATTCCTTGAGATTTTAAAATGCTGCTTACTTTCCAAGCGTAAAATACTAAATAAGCAAAGCAAAGAACACCTACAATATAACTATTTTGTATTCCAATAATTTCAGCAATTTTACCTTGAAAAACACTAACGAAACCTCCACCCATTATCATCATAATTAAAAAACTACTTCCTTGGCTTGTGTTTTTGCCTAATCCACTTACTGCTAGAGTGAAAATACATGGCCATAATGTACTACAAAATAACCCCACACTAGTAAGGGCATATACACTTACCATACCACTAGTTGTCATACCAATTACAGTGGCTAAAATACCTAAAGAAGAAAAGATAAGAAGCATTCTGGCTGGATTTCCTTTACTTGCCATGTCAGCTGCAATTAAAACCAAAATTACTAATCCATAAATATAAAAAGGAGTTAAATCATGTTTGGCAATAGCATTTACTGCTAAAAACACTCCAAAAGCTAAATAAGGAGCAAGAAAACGTAAAATTTTTAATAAACTCATGTTTTCTGTAAAAGCTTCAACGGCTCCTGTCCAACGACCAATCATTAAACTGGCCCAGTATAATGAAATGTACGGCGCTACATCTTTGGTTAAGAATCCTAATTTACTTTCCATATAAGCAGGTAAATTACTAGCAGTAGATACCTCAACACCAACGTAAAGAAATATTGCAATCATTCCCATAACTAATTGAGGGTATTGCAAAGCTGAATTTTTTACTACACTTCCATCATGTGATGCTGTTTCTTCAATTAATGCTGGTCTTTCAGGTAAAGATGAAAATTTTAATAAAATTGCTACCAATAAAAAGGCAAATCCTAGTATTAAGTAAGGGATTTTTACACTTTCAATACTAGCAGTTGTATTTGAATTTGTACTTGAACCAAATATAGCAAAACTAACAATTAGTGGACCTATTGTTGTACCTAAATTGTTGATACCACCAGCTAATGTCAAACGTTGTGAGCCTGTTTTGATTGGACCTAATGCGATTGCCAATGGATTTGCTACTGTTTGTTGTAGTGAAAATCCCAAACCAACTATAAAAAGACCTGCAAGCATTAATGCAAAAGATCCAGTGTTTGCCGCTGGATAAAACAATAATGTTCCTAAGGCTGAAATAAGTAACCCTAGTGACAATCCGTTTTTATATCCAATTTTGTTTACTAAATCTTCTTTGATTAAAAATGAAACGCCCATGTAAATAAGTGATCCAACGGTGTAGGCAATATAAAATGCAAAAGCAACCAATTGGCTTTCGCCTTGGGTTAAATCAAATGCTTTTTTGAAAACAGGAATTAAAATGTCGTTACTTGCGGCTACAAATCCCCAGAAGAAGAATACGATAACTAGGGGGATGAATTGACCCCACTTTGTTTGTGAATTTTCTGAACTCATAATTTAAAAATTTAATTATTTATTGTTAATTATTAATTTTTGATGCTGCAAGACTGTAAATATATTTGTTAAGAGTTTTAAAAAAAAATTTTCTGATATAAAGTTTTTAATTTTTATATAAACAACAATATTTCTTCAACAAATGGCGAATTTGCTTTGATATTTATATAATAAAACGAATTATTAACTAGAACTTATTCTAGAATTTTGTTTTTAACTTCTTTACTATAATTTCGCCCAATTGGAATGGTATATGAGGAGATTTGGATTCGATTTCCTTCTATTGATTTTACTTTGTTTAAAGCAATAGTGTATGATTTATGAATGCGCATAAATCGTTCAGTTGGTAATTCTTCGGTAAGGGAAGTTAATGATTTATGGGTTATGTATGTTTTGTCTGAGGTAACTACTTTTATGTATTCTTTCATCCCTTCGATAAAAAAGATTTCATCAATATTAATTTTCACCATTTTTTTATCTACTTTGATAAAGATATGTGGCTCCGCTCGATGATTTTCTGTTTTTATATTATTCTTTAAATTGAATTCTCCTTCAATTTTATGAATACATTTTATAAAGCGAGGCAATGGAATAGGTTTGACTAAATAATCCAATACTTCGAGGTCGTAACTTTCGGCAGCAAATTCTCTAAATGCAGTAGTTATTACTATTCGTGTTTTGTTTTCAAGTAATCGGATTAATTCAAATCCAGTCATCATTGGCATATTTATATCAAGAAAAACTGCATCTACTTTATTGGAATTTATAAATTCTAATCCATCCAATGAATTATTAAACGTTGCCAATACTTCAAAATCAGAAAAATTTTCAAAATAATTGAGCAAAACTTTTATTGCCAAAGGTTCGTCATCAATTAGTACGCATTTAATCTTCATTATTTAAAGGTATTTGTATTTTAATAACATAAAAATTAAATTTAATCATTTGAGTTATGATGAAATCATTTTTATAAATGAGTTTGAGTCGTTTTTTTGTATTTGATAATCCAATTCCTTTTTTGGATTTTACAGGTTGTGAAATTACAAAATTATTTATTATTTCAAATTCTAGGTTAGATTTAATGATCCGAAAATTAATTTTTATCTTGAGATTTTCGTTGTTTAATCCTCCATGTTTAAACGCATTTTCTATTAGTGAAATAAAAAGTAATGGCGGTACGGTTATGGTATCGATATTGGATTCTAAGTTTATGGAAACTTCAACATTTTCAAATCTAAGTTTTTCTATTTCGATATAATTTTGAATGTAATCAATTTCGTTTATTAATGGAACATATTTTGTGTTTTCAATGTCATACAACACATATTCCATTAGTTTTGAAAGTTTAATAATTACATCTGGGACTTTATTTGAAGATTCTAATGAAAGAGCGTAGAGATTATTTAACGTATTAAAGAAAAAATGTGGTTGAATTTGGTTTTTTAAATATTTCAATTTTATTTTATTCTGATTCTCTAATATTGATTTATTACGTTCTCTTTCTTTTAACCAAGTTAGCATTAAATAAATGGATGTGGCTATAGCCAAAACATATAATTCACCAATACAAACTGCAACAATATGATTAATTTCAAAGGGTTTATAATCACGGTTGGCTTCCGGCCAAATATTTTTTGAAATAATAAAGTAAGTTAGTCCTGTTTTTAATAAATAAACCACACTTAAACTTGAGATTAGTGATAAGGTGTATTTAAAATATTTTGACTTTAAAACAAACAAAGGAACAAGTATAAACAAATTGAAATATACTAAAGGAATATGAAGTGCAAATTCAATCAAATTGGATTTTAAAGAGTAGCTGTAATCATTGAAATAAGCTCCCCAACGTAAAAAGTTAAGAAGGAAATAAATAATCCAAAACCAAAGATGGTATTTTAGTTTTATTTGAAAATTGATTTTTTTCATTTAGATGTTTTACTTTTAAAAGTCAATTGTTAATTCGTATATATTTTGCAACAATAATCATTTTGTTATTAAAAACGCTTATTTGTTGAATAAAAATCTAAAAATATGGAATATCGATTAAAAATAAAGTGATGAAAACGTTTTCGAAAAACGTAATATTGAAAAAAACATGTCGTTGGTTTAAAAAACAATGCTGTTGGTTTAATTTTTTTTTTTTGTGAAAACGTTAACGATAAATTTACACCATAACTAACAAAAATAATTTAAAATGAGAAAAGTTTTTTTAATCGTAATGGTTCTTTTCACTGCGCAGGTTTCCCTTGCTCAAGTGAAAACAATCAAGGGTTTTGTTTCTGATGCAACTGGCACTGCAGTGGCGGGAGCAAATGTTAAAGTAGAGGGAGATTCAAATGGGACTTCTACAGATTTCGATGGTAAATTTACTATCGATGCAAGTGTCGGTTCGAGATTAGTAATTTCCTATGTTGGATATGACTCAAGAACTATAACAGTGGGTGAGTCTTCTGAAATTCAAGTAAAATTGACTTCGCAATCTTCAACTGCATTGTCAGAGGTAGTAGTAACTTCGTTAGGGGTTAAAAAAACTAAGAAGTCGCTTACTTATGCTGCTCAAGAATTAAAAGGTGAAGAATTGACAAGAGTGAAAGATGCCAACTTGGTAAATACAATTGCAGGTAAAATTGCTGGTGTTGCTGTTACACGATCTTCTGCAGGTGTTGGTGGATCTACAAAAGTTATAATTCGTGGTAATTCTTCTGTATCAAATAATCAACCGTTGTATGTTATCGATGGTATTCCATTGTTTAATGGATCTTCTACACAACCAAACGAAGCTTCTGGTGCAGAAGCTGGGGGAAGCCGTGATGGTGGTGATGTTGTCTCTCTTATCAATCCAGATGATTATGAAGGTATGACTGTTCTTAAAGGTGCTGCTGCATCTGTATTGTATGGTAGCCAAGGAGCAAACGGCGTTATATTATTGACTTCAAAAAAAGTAAAAAATCAAAAAGCAAATTTAAAATTTAATTCAGTTACTACTTTTGATAATGTAGCTAATTTGCCTAAATTTCAAACAGATTACCATGCAGGATCATTAGGTGTGACAAAATTAAGTAATGATTTATCTTGGGGAGCAAAAGGTTCTTCACAAAATCATGTTGAAGACTATTTTAATACAGGTGTTACTCAAATTTCATCTTTACAATTTTCAACAGGTTCTGAAGTTGCATCTACTAATTTATCATATGCTAATACTACTGCTTCAGGTATTATTGGTGGAAATAATTTAAGTAAAAACAATTTTGGTATCCGTCAAGTTGGTAAATTGTTTAATGATAAATTAACTATTTCTGCAGATGCGAAATATGCTGCTCAAACGTTAAATAATAGACCTGTTAACGGATTATATTATAATCAATTGACTGGGGTTTATTTGTTGCCTAGAGGAAATGATTTTGGTTTTTATAAAGATCAATATCAAAATTTTGATCTTTCAAGAAATCTTAATGCACAACAATATCCAATAATTAATGAAGTTATTCAAAATCCGTATTGGTTAACAAACAAAGCTGCTTCTATAGATTCAAATAAATTCTTTAATGGATCATTGGCTTTAGATTACAAAGTAGCAGATTGGTTAAATATTTCTGGACGATATAGCTATAATAGTATTGAAAGTATTTTTGATAAAAAAGTGCATGCAACAACAACACCTGCTCTTGCAAGTGAATCTGGAAGATATATTAATGTGAATACGTTAAGCACTCAAAATTATGGTGATTTAATTGCAACAATAAACAAAAACATAAATTCATCTTGGACATTTAATTCTATAGTTGGAACAAGTTTTAATAAAACTTTGGCTAATGAAGCTACAACTTTAGATTCAGGAAAATCAGGGAGAGGATTAACTTACTCAAACTATTTTAATTTGGCTAATTTTTCAAACAATTTTACAAATTCTCAAACAGTAGGAGGAGTAAGAGAGCTTAATTCTGTATTTGCAACTGCTAATTTTGGATATAAAGATATGTTATATTTAGACGTTGCAGGTAGAAATGATTGGTCGTCAACTTTGGTTAATACCGATACGATGTCTTATTTTTATCCATCTGCTGGAGCAACTGCAATTGTAAGTGATATGATTACGATGCCTGAGTGGATTAATTTTGGAAAAGTTAGAGCTACATATGCTCAAGTAGGTAATGATATTTTTCCTTTTGTAACTTCTCCAACTTCTACAATTGTAAATGGACAAATTGTATCTCCAAGAGTAGGTCCAAAACCAGGAGAATCTTTAAAACCAGAATTGAAATCAGAATTTGAAATTGGTACAGAATGGAGAATGTTCTCAAATAAATTGCGTTTTGAGTTGTCTTATTATAACTCTGAAACAAAAAATCAATATGTTGAAGTGTTGGCTCCAGCTACAAACCCATTTGGTTATCAGTATTATGGAATCAATGCTGGTAAAATTTCAAATAAAGGATTGGAATTTGTAGTATCTGGAACTGTTATTAAAAATGATAAATTTTCATGGGACGCAACGGTGAATTATTCATTGAACGAAAATGTTGTTGAAGAAATTCCTTCATCAGGAGGAGATTCTCGTAGAATTACTTTGACAGATGGTAATAATATGAACTATCGTTATGCACTTATTGAAGGGCAACCTTTTGGTGTAATCGAAGGTAAAAAATTACTTCGTAATGATAAAGGGCAAATTTTGTTAGACGATAAAGGAAATGTACAATTAGGACAGTATGAAAATGTAGGTAATGCAAACCCAAATTATATGTTAGGTTTTCAAAATGCATTTAAATTTGGTTCTTTCTTTGCAAATGTTTTAATTGATGCTAGAGTAGGTGGAGATGTAATGAGTTTAACTCAATCTGTTCTTGATGGTTACGGTGTTTCTAAGGAAACTGGTGACGCAAGAAATGCAGGTAGTGTTGCAATAAATGCGGTTGACAAAAATGGTGTAGCTGTAACTTCTATGGATGCAGAGAAATACTATAAAGCTGTAGGAGGAATTGATAAAGCAACTGGTGAATATATGTATTCTGCAACAAATGTAAATGTTAGAGAGATTTCACTTGGCTATACTTTTAATACAAAGAACTTTCCATTTATACAATCTGCAAATTTATCTTTAATTGCAAGAAACTTGTTCTTTATTTATAAAGATGCTCCTTTTGATCCTAATGTATCATTAAGTTCAGGAGAGACACTACAAGGAGTTGATCTTTTTGGAATGCCTTCTACAAGAAGCATTGGTTTAAATTTAAATGTTACTTTCTAAATAATATATCATGAAAATAAACAAAATAAAAAAAGCTGCTATATACATTTCGATGATTGCAGCTGTAGGATGTACAAGTGATTTTGAATCAACAAATACCAATCCTAAAGGAGCTACAGAAGAAATGTTATCACAAGATTTTGGTAATGTTGCAGCTCCAATGAAAGTTATGTTCAATAATGTAATTATTCAAATGCCTGAATGGCAATATCAATTGCAGCAAAACTTGAATGCTGATATTTGGTCTGGATATATGGCAACTCCGACTGCTTTTGCAGGTGGGTCAAATAATACGACTTACAATCTAATTGATGGTTGGAATGGTTTTATCTGGAATATTGCATATGGTAATTTTATGGCAAATGCTTTAAAAGTTGAACAGCTTGCAAAAGAGAAATCAAAAGATGTTTATGCAATCTCTTTAATTCTTAAAGTACAAGGAATGCATAGAGTAACTGATATTTATGGCCCAATTGTGTATTCAAAATTTGGTACCGAAAATTCAGTTGTTGAATATGATTCTCAAGAACAAGTTTATACACAAATGTTTTCAGAACTAGACACTGCAATTAATCAATTAATGATTGGAGCAGATTCAAATGCAAAACCAGTTGAGAATATTGATCAATCTAATTATGGAGGTAAACGTAATTTATGGATAAAATATGCTAATTCATTGCGTCTTCGTTTAGCAATGAGACTTGTTAAGATTAATCCAACTTTAGCTAAATCTCAAGCTTTGTTAGCAATTAATAATAAGTACGGTGTGATGACTACAAACGAAGATAACTTTGTTTTGAAATCTGCTACTCCAAATGCTATCAACACAATTAGTTCAGGCTGGGGTGATATTTGTATGTCTGCTGACATGGAGTCTATATTAGGTGGGTACAATGACCCAAGGATATCAAAATATTTTAGCGCATCAACTCAATTCCCTGGTGAATATAGAGGTGTCAGAACTGGAATTGAAATTGCTTCAAAAGCAGATCACGCTGATTTCTCAAGAATTGGTGATGTAGTAAAAACCGGTGATATTGTTTTTGTATCTGCAGCACAAACTAGTTTTTTATTAGCTGAGGCTGTATTAAGAGGTTGGACATCAGGTTCTGCTAAAGCTTTTTATGAAAATGGAATAACATTATCGTTTGCTCAAAACGGTATAAGTGGTGCGGCAACTTATATTCAAAATAATACAAACAAGCCAAAGGATTATGTTGATGCGGCTTCAATTGCAATACCTTTTTATGTTGTTAATAATTCTCCTGCAGTTAGTAAAATCACTGTTGCTTGGGATGATGCAGCTTCGAATGAGGTTAAGTTAGAAAAAATTATTACTCAAAAATGGATCGCTGGATTCCCAGAAGGTCAAGAAGCTTGGTCTGAGTATAGAAGAACAGGTTATCCAAAACTTTTCCCAGTCCTTAAAAATACCAGTGGAGGTAAAATAACTACCGAGTTTGGACCACGTAGAATCAATTTTGCTCAATCTGAGAAAGATGGTAACCCAGGTGGAGTAGCTACAGGATTGGCAAAATTAGGAGGACTTGATAATGGAGGAACTAGACTTTGGTGGGATACTACTGGACCTAATTTCTAAAATACTAAATTAGTTATTTTTTATTCCAGACAAGTGAAAGCTTGTCTGGACATAAAAAAAAGAAAAATTGAAAAATGATGTTGCAAGATTTTTTTAATTAATTCAAAGGGTATATAACCAATCGCTCCGATTTGTAAAGTGTTATCGCTTTTTTTAAGAGCTTACTAAAATTGAAATTTATTTTTATTTTTTAAGAAAATAAAATTTACATATAAATCAAAACAGCTACTGTATTGATTCAAAATAAACAAGTGTTCTAAGTCTTTAGTCATTTGTTAAAATAATAATTAACTACAATTTAAACCACTATTCTTCTAGATTTAAAATACATAATATAAATAACATGAGAACTACAACAACCTTAGTTAATGACATCAGTTACAAGCCTGCTGGTCAATTTGAAGACACCCGTTTTGAAAAAATACACAATGTAATTTTTAAAAATTCAATGGATGCTTCGATAATCGTTGCTCAAGAGATTGCAGATTTAATTCGTTCCAAACAAGAAAAAAATAAAAAATGTGTTTTAGGTTTGGCAACAGGTTCGTCACCTATAAAAGTATATCAGGAATTGGTACGCATGCACAAGGAGGAAGGATTGAGTTTTGATAATGTAGTTACTTTTAACTTAGATGAATATTATCCGATGCCAAAGGAAAGTAATCAAAGTTACCATTACTTTATGCATCAACATCTTTTTAATCATGTTGACATTAGACCAGAAAATATAAATATTCCTGACGGTACAGTTGCATTAGAAGACTTAAATCAGTTTTGTGTTGATTATGAATTGAAAATTAAAAGTTCGGGTGGACTTGATTTTCAATTATTAGGAATTGGTCGAACAGGCCATGTTGGTTTTAATGAGCCAGGTTCACATATCAATTCTGGTACAAGAATCATAACATTGGATCATATTACTAAAGTGGATGCTTCAGGTGATTTTAATGGAATAGGAAATGTACCAAAAAAAGCTATCACAATGGGGGTTTCAACCATTCTTAGATCCAAGAGGATTGTATTGATGGCTTGGGGACAAAATAAAGCTTCAATTATAAAAAGAACCATTCAAGGCGATATCAGTTCAGAAGTACCTGCAACGTTTCTACAAAATCATAACAACACGACTTTCGTTTTAGACGAAGGGGCCGCATCCGAGTTAACGCGATTGGAGACTCCTTGGTTAGTAGGGGAGTGTATTTGGACGGAACAATTGAAAAACAAAGCAATTGTTTGGCTTTGTCAACATACAAATCAATCAATTCTAAAATTAACGGATAGAGATTACAACAACAATGGAATGTCCGATTTATTGGCAGCGGGTAGCTCATCTTATGATTTGAATATCAATATGTTCAATGTATTACAACATACCATTACAGGATGGCCTGGAGGAAAACCAAATACAGATGATGCTAATAGACCGGAACGTTCTAATCCTGCCAAGAAAAGAGTAATTCTGTTTAGTCCTCATCCTGATGATGATGTTATTTCTATGGGAGGAACATTTGCAAAATTGATTAAACAAGGTCATGATGTGCATGTAGTGTATCAAACTTCTGGAAATATTGCGGTTACAGATGATGAAGCACTCAAATTTGCCGAAGTATGCAATGATTTTGTTGGTGAAGATACATCTGGAATCAACTTCCAATCCGTAATAGATTTTATAAATTCAAAAGCAAAAGGTCAAAATGATTCTGATGAAGTTCGTAAATTAAAAGGATTGATCAGAAGACGCGAATCTTATGCCGCAACAAGATACATCGGTTTGAAAGATGAAAATACTCACTTTTTAGATTTGCCGTTTTATGAAACAGGTATGGTTCAAAAGAAACCATTAGGACCTGAGGATATTGCAATCGTAAAAGAAATCATAGAAAGAATTAAGCCTCATCAAGTATTTGCTGCAGGTGATCTTGCTGATCCTCACGGTACTCATGAAGTTTGTTTGAATGCTATTTTTGCTGCCATGAAAGCATTAAAATCGAAACCATTCATGAACGATTGTTGGTTATGGTTGTACAGAGGTGCTTGGCACGAATGGGATATTCATGAAATTGATATGGCTGTTCCTTTGAGTCCAGACGAAGTACTCTTAAAAAGACAGGCTATTTTGTATCATCAATCTCAAAAAGACAGGGTAATGTTTCAAGGTAATGACTCCAGAGAATTTTGGGTACGTGCCGAGGATCGAAATAAAAACACAGCCAAATTATATGATAAATTAGGACTAGCCGAATATGAAGCCATTGAAGCTTTTAAACGTTTTGAGTACTAAATACCACTTTTGTTTTGATTGTTAAGTAAAACGCTAGACTGTAAGTTTTTGCTGAGTTTAAATTCTTGAGTTTAGCGTTTGTTATCAATTGATTTTTTAACCAAGATTCAAAATCTACTTTCTTTATTATAATGAAATACATCGTACTTTTTTTATTTGCCAATTTTATATCTTATGCTCAAATTACCAAAGAGCAATTAAATATTATGCCTTGGCCACAAAATATTTCTTTATCAGAAGGTAGTTTTGCTTTAACAAAAAACTTCAAAGTAAATATTACTGGAGCTCCAAATTCAAGAGTTTTTAGTGGTGCTACTAATTTTTTGAGACGATTGGATGGTCGAACTGGTTTGTTTTTTAACCAAGGTTTCATAACAGGTTTAAATGAAGTTCCTTCAGCTGAACTTCAAATTAATTGTGTCCGTAACGGAAAAATTGAATTGTATGAAGATGAAAGTTATTTATTAGATATTACTAAAAATAAAATTACAATTAATGCTACTTCGGATCTTGGTGCATTGCATGCCTTGGAAACGTTGCTACAATTGGTACAAAATAATAGTAAATCATTCTATTTTCCAATCTCAAAAATATCCGATTTTCCAAGATTTACATGGAGAGGTTTAATGATAGATGCTGCAAGACATTTTATGCCCGTCGATGTAATAAAAAGAAATTTAGATGCGATGGCCGCTGCAAAAATGAATGTTTTTCATTGGCATTTAGTAGACGATCAAGGATGGAGAATCGAAATGAAAAAACATCCGAAACTGATTCAAATGGCATCGGACGGGAATTATTATACCCAAGAAGAAATAAAGAACGTTGTTAAGTACGCAGGGGAAAGAGGAATTTTGATAGTTCCGGAAATCGACATGCCCGGCCACGGAACGGCAATACTCACAGCTTACCCAGAAATAGGAAGTAAAGTTGTTGATGTAAATATTAATTCGGGCGAGAAAGAGCAAAAATTCACTCAAATTCAATCCTATAACCTCGAAAGAAATTCAGGTATTTTTACTCCAACTTTGGATCCTTCAAATCCCAAAACGTATCAATTGATAAGTGAGTTTTTTGATGAAGTTTGTCCGCTCTTTCCTGGGAAATTTTTTCACATTGGGGGTGATGAAAACGAAGGTAAAGATTGGGACAGTAATCCAGCAATTCAAGTTTTTAAAAAGAAACATAATTTAGCAAACAACCATGAATTGCAAACGTATTTCACCATGCAACTGATTCCAATGCTCAAAAAGCATAATAAAGTATTAATGGGTTGGGAGGAAATCATGACCAAAAACATGTCTAAAGATGCCATAATTCATTCATGGAAAGGGATTAATGAAGGTGTTCCTGCTGGAAAATCGCTTGTTGATGCAGTAAAAGGAGGGTACAAAACGGTATTGTCTAATGGGTATTATATTGATTTGGTTTATGGCGTTGAAGATCATTATACAGTGGATCCAATGCCTAAAAATGTTACTTTGTCTGAAGAAGAAAAAGCTAGAATTCTTGGAGGTGAAGCCACCATGTGGTCCGAATTGGTTACTCCCACAACTATCGATTCCAGAATTTGGCCAAGAACAGCCGCCATTGCAGAGCGTTTATGGTCTGATGAAAGTGTAACAGACATGATTAGCTTACGCAAAAGAATGAATGTTTTCTCCTTTAGATTGGAAGAATTGGGATTGAATCATATTAAAAGCAGAGAAGCTTTGCTAAGGAATATCAGTAATAATCAAAAAAGTGAATCTTTAGTAGATTTTTCAAATATATGTGAACCGCTTAAAAAATATTCAAGAAATGCTGAGGGAACAGAATATCAAACGTATTCCCCTTTTACGTTGTTTGCTGATGCTTGCATTCCAGATGCCTCAGATGCTTTGGAATTTAATAAAGTGGTAACAAATTATTTGAGTGATAAATCAATTGAAAATGAAAGAGTTGTTGTTGGTTATTTGAATAAATGGACCAAAATGAATTCTGATTTGAATGTCCTAAGTCAAAATGCGCCATTGATTCAGCCCTTATTGCCTTTGTCTAAAAGTTTAAATGATTTAGCGGAACAGCTTTTGTTAAAAATAAATAAAAAACAAAATATAGACATTTCTATATTGAATGAATTACTGGAAAAATGTAATTCTAAAGAACATGCCGATGTTGAATTAGCGGTATATAATAGCTTGAAAAAGTTAGTTCAAGCTTAATTTCAATTCAAAAATAAAAGTTATAATCGTTAAGATTGAGTTTGGTTATTTGTATTTTAATATGGTTTTTTTATTTTGAATTATTCTTGTTTTTTTAGGAAAACAATAGTCAAAACCTGATGATTCGTTATCAGGTTTTATTATTTCAGGGTTGTTCGTTTTAATGTTTTTTGGTTAATAAATAATGTGTGTAAGTTTAAATGATTTAAATTATCGGGATAAACTAATTCTTGTTTCAGAATAAAAAAAATCGACATTTTTTTGTACTTTTGCACAAAATTTTAATAAAAAGACATTCATGTTAACAGTCAATAATTTATCAGTTCAGTTTGGCAAACGAATTTTGTTCGACGAAGTAAATACAACCTTTACACACGGAAATATTTACGGAGTTATTGGAGCCAATGGTGCTGGAAAATCAACTTTTCTTAAAATAATTGCAGGTGATATTGACCCAACTTCGGGGCATATTCATTTGGAACCAGGAAAACGTATGTCGGTTTTAAATCAAAACCACAATATGTTTGACGAACATACGGTACTGGAAACCGTGATGATGGGAAACAAAATCCTATATGCTGTGAAAACAGAAATGGATGCGTTGTACCTAGACTACAATGATAAAAATGCCGATAGGATAGGAGAGTTGCAAGTACAATTTGAAGAAATGAACGGTTGGAATGCCGATTCTGATGCTGCTTCAATGCTGTCGAATCTTGGTATTTCTGAAGACAATCATTACACTTTGATGGGTGATTTGGAAGGAAAAATCAAAGTGAGAGTACTTTTGGCGCAAGCCCTTTTTGGAAATCCAGATTTACTTATTATGGATGAGCCTACCAATGACTTGGATTTTGAAACTATTGCTTGGTTAGAGAATTTCTTAGCAAACTATGAAAATACAGTTATTGTAGTTTCTCACGATAGACACTTTTTAGATTCTGTTTGTACTCATATTTCCGATATAGATTTTGGTAAAATAAACCATTATTCCGGGAATTATACTTTTTGGTATGAATCCAGTCAATTAGCTGCGAAACAACGTGCACAACAAAACAAAAAAGCCGAAGAAAAGAAACAAGAATTAGAAGAATTTATACGTCGTTTTTCTGCAAATGTGGCCAAATCTAAACAAGCTACTTCTCGTAAAAAAATGATTTCTAAATTGAATATTTCTGAGATTAGACCTTCGAGCCGTCGTTATCCTGCCATTATTTTTGATCAGGATCGTGAAGCGGGTGATCAAATTTTGAATGTTCAAAATTTAAGTGCCTCGATTGATGGAGAAATCTTGTTTAAAGGAGTAGATCTGAATATGGCCAAAGGGGATAAAATTGTTCTTTTCTCCAAAGATTCGCGTGCTACTACCGCATTTTATGAGATATTAAACGGAAATCAACAACCAGATTCTGGTACATTTGATTGGGGAGTTACAACTAACCAAGCGTATTTACCTGTTGAAAATCATTCGTTTTTTGAAAATGATTATACTCTTGTGGATTGGTTGCGTCAATGGGCCAAAACGGAGGAAGAACGTGATGAAGTTTTTATTAGAGGTTTCCTTGGGAAAATGATTTTCTCTGGAGAAGAAGCTTTAAAAACCAGCAGAGTATTATCTGGAGGAGAAAAAGTACGTTGTATGTTGTCTCGAATGATGATGGAACGTGCTAATATTTTAATGCTAGACGAACCAACGAATCACTTGGATTTAGAATCGATTACAGCTTTCAATAATTCATTAAAAAACTTTAAGGGATCAGTTATTTTTACAACTCATGATCATGAATTTGCTCAAACAGTTGGTAATCGTGTAGTGGAGTTAACGCCAAATGGTGCTATCGATCGTTATATGACTTTTGATGAATATTTAGACGATGAAAAAGTTCAAGAATTAAGGACGAAAATGTATTCTTAAGATATAATATTTTAAATATTAAGCTCCTGCATTACTTGTAGGAGCTTTTTTTTTTGAAAAATAACATTAGAAAGTATATCTAATTTATAATGAATTTAGAAATCGATTTTTAGTTTTTAATTGAAATTTGAGATACTTTTGAGAAAATAATTCTATGTTTTAAGCCCCTATGTCAAACAGTTCTTTTAATTTAAAAACTCCTAGAGTTGAAGTAGTTGATGCCTTAAGAGGTTTTGCAATCATGTCTATTATGTTGTTGCATAATATTGAACATTTTGATTACTATAATTTTCCAGAAGCCCTGCCAGAATGGATAAAATTTTTAGATAAAATAATTTGGGAGACCTTGTTTTTTCTTTTTGGTGGAAAATCGTATGCCATTTTTGCATTACTTTTTGGTTTTAGTTTTTATATCCAAAATGATAATCAGCAAAAAAAAGGAAATGATTTTAGAGGTCGATTTCTTTGGCGTTTATTGCTATTATTAGGATTTGGGTTTGTAAATACTATTTTTTACGAAGGTGATATTCTAATGATTTATGCTGTATTGGGAATTGCATTAATTCCTGTTTGTAAATGGAATGACAAAGCTGTTTTTATAACGGCAATAATTTTGATGTTACAACCATTTGAATGGGTTAGGTATTTTTATATGCTTTTACATCCCGAATTTGTACCAGCTCCTAATGTATCGGATCATTATTTTGGCCTAATGGGCGAGTATTTTAAAAGCAATTCCTTTTTGGATTATGCAATCGGAAATATTAGAATCGGAAGATTAGCATCTGTTTTTTGGTCTTGGGAAAATGGTCGTTTTTTTCAAGCTCCTTCTTTATTTCTTTTAGGGATGCTTATTGGACGCAAAAAACTTTTTATTGCATCAATTGAAAGTAATTTGTTTTGGAAAAAAGCATTGCAATATGCCATTACCCTTTTTATTCCTTTGTTTTTATTAAAAATAACCCGTTGGGTGTAATTAAATTGTTTGATTTTTAATATTGTTTATTGGTCTATCAAAGATGAATTTATTGACATATTGAACCAATGTTAATGCTGTTATTTTTGCTAAAATTCTTGTTTTAAATCCTTCAAAAGTTTTTGCATAATTGTTTCTAATTCTGAACTGGTCGCATAGTTGTGAAAATAATGTTTCAATTCTTTTTCTTGATTTTCTAAAGATATAAGGTTGTGGTTTATAATCTTTTTGATTAGCTCTTTTGGGTGTTTCTAATTTTATATTAACCGTTTGAAACAAATCTAATTGAATGCTTTGAGATAAGTACCCTCTATCACCAAGCACTACACAATCAGACATTTGTTGTTTTATATTTTTCAAAAAATGAACATCATGAACTTCTGCTTTTGTAATATCCAATGAATGGAAAATTCCATTTATAGAACAAACTCCATGCAATTTATATCCGTAAAACCAGTTGTTTTGAGAAGCGCAAAACCCTTTTGAAGGAGCTGTTTCAAACTCATTTTTACAGATTTTAATCCTCCTATGACGTGCAAATTTGCAAATCTCCAACGGCATACTATCCACGATGAAATAATCTTCAAATTCTAAAAACCGAGATGCTAATTTTGTTCTTACTTCTTCTAAAAAGAAAAACAATTTTCGCCTTCGTTTATTGAACTGACTTCGCTCAATTAAATTAGGTATTTCTTGCTTATTAATCTCTTTAAATAAAGAATTTTCACTATCAATAGACATGAATTCAGCCGTCAAACTTAACGCAACTACTTCTAAATCAGACATTTTTTGTTTTCTGCCGACATCTGATTTATTCTCTAATTTACAATTCAAAGAACTTATAACTTCTAAAACTCTAAAATAATTTTTTACTATATTTGACATAGATATTGGTTTGTTTGGCGACTTCAAGATACTGAATTTCAGTATCTTGACCAATATCTAATCAATTTATTTTACTGCAAATAATTACACCCAACGGGTTAAAAATATATTTGCCAGACATTATAGCAAGAAAAGCAACTATGAATAGTCTTTCAATAATTGTAACTTCATGGTCAAACTGTGCATTTATGATTATTTTGGTTTCTACTTTCCTATTGTTATATCAAAAAAAATCTTTAAATAATTTTTTGGAAAAGCTCATTCCTTTTGGAAAAATGAGTTTAACCAATTATATCATGCAATCCATTGTAGGTTCTTTTATTTATTACCGTTACGGATTGGGACTTGTAGAATATACTGGAGCTACTTATTGTTTGCTAATCGGAATTGTTTTATTTGTACTTCAATTAGCATTTTGTACATGGTGGTTAAAAACACATAAGCAAGGCCCTATGGAGTATATTTGGCATAAAGCAACATGGATTTCTTTTAGAAAATAATAAATATTTTTTTCTAGACTTGTAATGAATAAATCCTAAATCGGAATTTGTATATTTGCTTAACCAAACCAAAATAGTTTTAAAGCCGATTGGTAAATTTTAAAACTAAGCATAACAACCTTATATCTTTTAAATAAATAATTTCTAGAATATGAATCAAAAAGTGTTACTCAATTCAAAAGAAGTCAATATTATTTTGAATCGTTTGGCTTGTCAATTAATTGAAAAACATCTTGATTTTTCGAATACTGTTTTGATAGGAATTCAACCTAGAGGTACTTTTTTGGCAGAACGTTTGAAAACTTTATTAGAAAAAGAATATCATATACCAAATGTATTGTTGGGCTATTTGGATATTACTTTTTTTAGAGATGATTTTCGTAGAACCAACAAACCTTTGGAAGCCAATAAAACACAAATTGATTTTTTGGTTGAAGATAAAAAAGTCATTTTTATAGACGATGTTTTGTATACCGGGCGAAGTATTCGTGCAGCTCTAACTGCAATTCAATCTTTTGGTAGGCCCTCTGGAATTGAGTTGTTAGCGTTAATAGATCGTCGTTTTAGTAGAGATTTACCAATTCAACCAGATTATAGAGGCCGCCAAGTAGACGCTATAAATGGAGAAAAGGTCAAAGTGTGTTGGACAGAACAAGATGGAGAAGATGGGGTGTATTTGTTAACCAATTAATCTGGTTTTTATACCTCCATTTCAAATTCACTTGCATAAAATTAAAATCTGAAAATAAAATAATAATGAGCGAATTAAGTGTAAATCATTTATTAGGAATTAAGTACATTAATGAAAATGATATTAACCTAATATTTGAAACAGCCGATCATTTTAAAGAAGTCATAAACCGTCCAATTAAGAAAGTGCCTTCCTTAAGAGATATTACTATTGCTAATATATTTTTTGAAAATAGTACCCGAACAAAATTATCGTTTGAATTGGCACAAAAAAGATTATCAGCAGACGTTATTAGTTTCTCTGCAGCTCAATCTTCAGTAAAAAAAGGTGAAACCTTAATAGATACCGTAAACAATATTCTATCGATGAAAGTGGATATGGTTGTCATGAGACATTCCAATCCTGGAGCCGCCTATTTTTTGTCCAAAAATGTAAAGGCAAGTATTGTAAATGCAGGCGATGGAGCTCATGAACATCCCACACAAGCATTATTGGATAGTTATTCCATTAGAGAAAAGTTAGGCGATGTGGCTGGTAAAAAAGTAGTAATCGTTGGAGATATTTTACACTCTAGAGTAGCACTATCTAATATTTATGCTTTGCAAATGCAAGGCGCCGAAGTTAAAGTATGTGGTCCCAAAACCCTTATCCCAAGATACATCGAATCACTTGGAGTAACTGTAGAACCTAATTTACGTAAGGCGCTAGAATGGTGTGATGTAGCAAATATGTTAAGAGTGCAGAATGAAAGAATGGATGTTAATTTTTTTCCATCAACAAGGGAGTATGCACAGCAATATGGAGTAGATAAAGATTTATTAAATTCTCTCGATAAAGAAATTGTAATTATGCACCCAGGACCTATTAATCGAGGTGTTGAGATTACTAGCGATGTAGCCGATTCTCAACAATCTGTAATTTTAAATCAGGTAGAAAATGGAGTGGCAATCAGGATGGCAGTCATTTATCTATTGGCTTCAAAACTTCAATAAAAAATACCATTAAACACAATATCAATGAAAGTAACAACAAAAGGTCATACGGTTATAATTAAAGATACCGAAGGAGATATTGTGGCATTTTTAGATAAAATAAATAGCCAGTACAATAGTTTCAAAGAGCATAATCTTATTTTAGATATCTCACATGACAAATCAGTGGATGTAAAATCAATCAAAATCTTTTCTGATTTAGCCAAAAAACATAAAAAAGAAAAAAAATCAATTGTTTTTGTTGTTAGCGATATTGATTACAACAAAGTTCCTATGTCTATAATCGTTGTTCCTACTCAATTGGAAGCGCAAGATTTAATTGAAATGGATGAAATTGAAAGAGATTTGGGTTTTTAAAAAGTCTAAAAAACAGTTAATACCTTATTATTTTAAAATATAATTATTTGGGCGTGAACGTATTGAGAAAAGGGGCTTAATATATAAACCGCTCATTCAGCCCCTTTTCTCAATGCGGTCGGGCTATCACGAGCGCTTTGGCGCCTTGCTCTATCCCTCACGCACTTGCGGTCATTCAAGACCTTTTTGTTCTCATCATTAAATAATTGAATAAAAAGGTGTTTTCAAAAATATATTCCAATTTGAACTTTTTTAACTCTAAAAAATAAATTTGAAACTAACAATTCTTGGCTGTTATGCCGCAACTCCTCGTACATTGACCAATCCTACTTCACAGGTTTTAGAAATTAAAAACAGACTTTTTTTGATTGATTGTGGTGAAGGAACTCAGGTGCAATTGCGTAAAAACAAATTGAAGTTTTCAAAAATCAATCATGTTTTTATTTCTCATTTGCATGGAGATCATTTTTTTGGTTTAATCGGTTTGATTTCTACTTTTGCCCTTCTGGGGAGAACAAATGATTTGCATATTTATGGACCAAAAGGAATCAAAGAAATAATTGATTTGCAGTTGCGATTGTCCAATTCATGGACAAATTATCAATTGTTTTTTCATGAATTGGAATCAAAGAAAAGTGAAATTATCTATGAAGATGATAAAGTAATAGTCAAGACAATTGCATTAAGACATCGCGTATATACCAACGGTTTTTTATTTCAAGAAAAAATTGGTGAACGTGGACTCAATATGAAAGCAATACAATCTTATGAAATAGAAACCTGTTATTATCAGAATTTAAAAAATGGTAAAAACATCACTTTGGAAGATGGTAGAATAGTCCCAAATGAAATACTAACATTTGATCCAATTCCTGCATTGAGTTACGCTTTTTGTTCGGATACAAAATACAGTGAAGATGTAATTCCACTAATTGAAAATGTTACTGTTTTGTATCACGAATCTACTTTTTTGCAATCCGAAGAATCATTAGCCTCAAAAACCATGCATTCTACTGCTAAAGAAGCTGCAAAAATCGCTTTGAAAGCCAATGCAAATCAATTAATATTAGGGCATTATTCTACACGGTATGATAGCATTCAATTGTTTAAAGAGGAAGCCGAAACTGTTTTTAAAAATGTATTATTAGCTGATGATGGAAAAAGTTTTGAATTTTAATAGTAAAATAAAATAGTATAAAACTAAATAAAATGAGCGATTTAAGTAATTATAGAAAGTCATACGAAAAAAGTGAATTATTAGAATCTTCAATTCCAGAAGACCCAATTAATCTTTTTAACAGATGGTTTCATGAAGTAGAAGATTTTGAAGGTACTGGTGAAATTAATGCTATGACTGTTTCAACAATTGGTTTAGACGGTTTTCCAAAATCGCGCGTAGTGCTTTTAAAAAAATTCAACGAGGAAGGTTTTATTTTTTATACTAATTATAATTCTGAAAAGGGTAGGGCGATAGCTAATAATCCAAATGTTTGTCTTTCGTTTTTCTGGGAAAGTTTAGAGCGACAAGTCATAATCAAAGGAATAGCACAAAAAACATCAGAAAACAATTCAGATGGCTATTTTGAATCCCGACCTGATGGAAGTAAATTAGGAGCCATAGTTTCCAATCAAAGTGAAGTTGTACCTTCTCGAAATTATTTGGAAGAAAATTTAAAACAATTAGAAAAAGATTACGAAGGTTCAGTAATTCCAAGACCAAAACATTGGGGTGGTTTTATTGTTTTTCCTAAAGAAGTTGAATTCTGGCAAGGAAGGCCTAACCGTTTGCATGATCGAATTCGATATACACTTGAAGAAGATTATTCTTGGAAAATTTCACGTCTAGCCCCATAATGTAAGAATGTTGTATTATCTTTTGTGTTTTTGATGTAGTTCGTCGATTATATTTGGTGATTTGGATTTAAGTCAGTTTATTTGGATTAATAATTAGCCTAAACCGTTAACATTAAAGGAGTTTGCCCCCAATCTACTTTAGATTTAAACTACTATTTATATGAATTCGAAATTACTTCGTGTGTCTTCATTTATTGCAATTTTATTTTTTATTTCCTGTACTTCTGAGGAAACTACTTCAACAGAATCAGATCAAACTTCGTCTCTCGTTTTAAACTACGATTATAGTCCTGTAGAATTGGAAACAATGACTTTGATTAATAATTACCGTGTTAGTATTGGGTTAAAAGCATTAGAAAAAATCAATCATGTTTCCTACAAATCGGAAGAACATGATAATTATATGATTGCAAACAATGTTGTAAATCATAATGATTTTGAAGCTCGTTCTTCTAATATTATAAAAGTTTTGGGTGCAGTAAAAGTAAGTGAAAATATTGCTTATAATTACAATAGTGCTCAAGGAGCTTTCGATGCTTGGCTAAATAGCGAAGGACATAAACAAAATATTGAAGGTGATTATACACATTTTGGTATTTCGATAAGAGAAAATCCAGCAAATGGGAAAAAATATTATACTAATATTTTTGTAAAAATTTAAAAATTGAGATTTCTATAAAGCAAAAAAAAACTACCATATTACAGGTAGTTTTTTTTGCTAAAAAAATATTTTATAATCCAGTTATAATAAACTCACTACGTCTGTTTTGTTGATGTTCTTCTTCAGTACATTGTACACCATCAGAGCATTTGTTGACTAATTGAGTTTCACCGTATCCTTTACTTCCTAATCGATCTGGTGCAACACCATTTTTGATCAACCATTCTCTAGTGGATTTTGCTCTTCGTTCAGACAAACCATCATTGTACTTAAATGAAGCACGACTATCTGTATGGGAACGAATGTCTAATTTCATTGTTGGATATTGATTCAATACATCCAAAATTTTGGCCAAATCTAAGGCAGCTTCAGGTCTAATATTAGATTTATCTAAGTCAAAATAAATCCATTTTATACCAAAACATCCTCCTAAATCATCCCCAATAGTTACCTTACAAATAGTGGGTTGTATAGACAAGTTTAACTGTATTTTGCATTCATTAACAGGGATTGTTATTGTTTTTTCTGCAGTATCGTATTTTTCTTTTTCAACTCTGATACTATACGTGTTTTTACTTTCTACATTAAAAAGATAATAGCCATTTTCATCGGTTTCCTTAGAACTAATCAATATATGTTTATCATTGAATAAAGATACTTTAGCATTTGACACTTTAGTATTTGGAATGCTTTTACCATCTTTAGATTCAGATATAATTCCGCTTATTTCTGGAACACATTTTTTTGCTAGTCTTTTTATTTCTTTGAAACGATAGATATCATCATACCCTTTTCCTCCATCTCTATTGGAAGAGAAAAATCCAATTCTGTTTTTGGTATTGATTAAATATGCAAAATCATCTTTTGTGGAATTGACATCTGCTCCAACATTTTGAACTTCTCCAAAAGTGCCGTCTGGATTTATTTGAGAAACAAAAATATCAAGACCACCAAGACCAGAATGGGAGTCTGAGGCAAAATAGATTTCATTTTCATCTGTAACAAAAGGAAATGTTTCTTTTCCGGCAGTGTTTATGGTTTTTCCTAAATTTTCAGGTGTGCCAAAACTGCCATCATCATTAATACTTACTTTAAAAATATCAGATTCGCCAATGGTGCCTGGCATATCCGAAACGAAGTACAATGTTTTTTCGTCTGGACTTAATGCGGGATGTGCTGTACTATAGTTGTTGCTATTAAAAGGTAATTCGGTAATATTTTTCCAGTCATTGTTTATGTAACTGGCTTTGTATAACTTAATCAAGGTTACATTTTCTTCATTTTTACCTTTTTTTCCTTCCAAATAATTATTTCTGGTGAAATACATAGTATTGCCATTTTTTTTAAAAATGGCACTTGCTTCATGAAATTTGGATTTTACACCTTTTGAAAACTTTTTTGGTTTATCTGTTAATAATGAATCTGGCGTCAATTTGGATTCATATAAATTAGTAAAATATTGATCTGTCCAAGTGTGTTTTCTTTGGCCTAAACTTCCAGTATCTCTTGAAGAAGTAAATACCAATTTGTCATTGTAAAAAGAGCTGCCATAATCTGAATATTTTGAGTTTATTCCTGCATCAGAAACGTTATATCTACCAGAATTAGCTTTAATTTTATCCAAGTAATTCACTTCTTTTATGTATTCTTCTCCTTTGGTAGAATTATCCGATTTTTCAATATACATTTTAAGCATCTCATTGGCTTTTTCATTTTGACCAATAGATCGTAAACAAAAAGCATATCTGTAATAGATTTCTGGATCGACATTAGAATTTAATGCAAATAATTGTTCATACCAATTTGCCGCTTTGTCTAATTCAGAATTGAAATAGTAAGCATTTCCTAATTTCTCATACATTTCAGGAGATTTATACCCTTTTTCGGCTAATCTTTCGTATGTTTTTATGGCATCTACGTAGGCGTATTTATCGTATTTTTTATCCGCATTCAATACTTTAGCTTTTTGCGCATTAGTGCTTAGAGTAAAAAAGGAAAGTATCGTTAGGCAAAGTACTGTAATGTTTTTCATAATAATAGTTTTTTAGAAATCTGTACTGTTTTTTTGATTACTATTAGTTATTTATCTAGTACTGTTACTAGATAATTGGTTGAACTTTTTTAAATATTCATTCGATTTTTCAATTTTTCCTACCGCTTTTAATGTGATTGAATATCGATAATAATATTCGGGTTCAATATCAGTGGTTTTGGCAAAAATTTTAGTATAATATTTTTCTGCTTTATCAAATTCATCATTAAAAAAATAGGAATTTGCTAGCTTTTTCATCATATCCAAAGATTCAAAACCTTTTTCTGCTACCCTTTCATAGGTTTTAATAATGTCTATGGATGCATACGAATCTGCTTTTTTGGGAGTATCAGAAAATAATATTTTACTTGGAATGCTACTTCTAAGTAAAGTATCCGAATTTAAAATTGATTTTTCTAATTGGTCTCCATCAACAAATATGGGTGTTACTATTCTTTTATTATTAGTACCCAAATCATAAGTCCTAATTAGTTTTGGATTTGAAACATCATAAACTGTTTTATATCCTCCAAATTTCATCATCGTAATTTCTTCAACATGATAATATTTAATCCTCTTATTTGGAGTATATGTTTTATCTTTCATGATCAAAATATTACTTTGTGTAGTGCTTACTTTTTTATTATTTATGTCAATAGCAGTATTTTGTCCCCAACTATTGGATGAAAATATACTAGTAAGTAAGAAACAAAGGATTTCTATATTTTTCATGACATCTGTTATTAAGAGTAAACAACTATAATTTTGTTTTTAAAAGTTGCATATCCAATGTTTTACCAAATCTTCTTAATAAATGAAAATATTAGAAGAATCTAGGTGTTGTTATTTTATTATTTTTCTTGAATATTTCATAACGTAAGAATATTTCATGTGAACCTGAATTGTAATTGTCTAATTCTGTAGTTTCAAAATCATATGCATATCCTATATACAAACCTTCTGATATATGAAAACCAACCATGGCACTTAAGGCTGCACTCCATCTATATGCCAAACCTACTGTAAGTTTTTCATTGAACATAAAGTTTCCTGAAACATCAACTTGTAAGGGAGATCCTTCTACAAGTTTTGTCATAAATGTAGGTTTGAATTTTATGGTAGGACTTAAATCAAAAACATATCCTCCAATTAAGTAATAGTTTATTTTTTCTTTATAAATAGCAACATCATTATCATTATAGGTATTTGTTTCTATGAAATTAGGAACAGAAAAACCTAAATAAGCTTTGTCAGAATGTAGATAAATTCCAGCACCCACATTTGGTGAAACATCGTTGTTAAAATTTTGAAATTGGAGATCACCTTGATCACTTGGATTTAATTTGTTTATGTCTAAATTAAATAAGTTAATAGTTCCTTTAACACCAAATGATAATTTATAGGATTCAGAAACAGGAATAGTATATGATAAATCTGTTGATATTGAATTAGTAGTTGATGGTCCAATTTCATCATTTACAAGTGATACACCTAGACCAAGTCTACTGTTGTTGAATGGAGTATTAACCGAAATAGTGTTAGAAATTGGTGCACCATCAAGCCCAACCCATTGTGTACGATGCAAAGCAAAAAAGCTCAAAGCTCCTCTTGATCCTGCATAAGCTGGGTTTACATTTATTGTGTTGTACATATATTGTGTATACTGAGCATCTTGTTGCGCAAAACTCACAATAGCTGTAAACATCAAAACGATTGAAAATAATTTTGTTTTCATAGTTAGCTTTTTGTTGGTTTAAAATGGCTATTTGCTTTAATAGCTTAGTTTTGAGGGTATTTCAATTTAGTGTTAATCTTTTATTTAGCGATAGTTTAAAATACTCTGAGGTTTTTTGTTTCTCAGAGTATTTTAATTTGGATTTATTTGACTAAATACAAATAACCATCTTTTTTCACTTTTAATGTTTTTCCTTGTCCGTCAAAAGTATCATAACTAATAATGTAGAAATAGGTTCCTGTTGGTAATCCTTCGTTTTTATTAATAGTTGTTCTACCTTCAGATCGTCCTCTAAATGCATTACCTTCGTTGTTATAATTATCTTTTTCAAAAACTAGAACACCCCATCTATTGTATATTTCAACTCTAAAGTTATTATAACAAAGATTATCTTCTAAGTTTTCAATTTTGAAATAATCATTTATACCATCTTCATTTGCTGAGAACGCATTGTGTATAATAATCGATTTACACGCCAATACTTTACAATCATCATTAACATCTAAAACTAAGAAGATACTACGTGGACAATCGCCTGCCAGTTTGTATTCATATTTGTACTTATTGATAGGGAGTCCAAAAGCATTTAAAATAGAACCATTTAGGCCACCTATATTATCAGTATCAATCCAAGTTCCTGTTCTTGCAACATCAGCAGGCAATAATGTGTTAAGATCTAATGGAGTTGTATCTGCATTACAAGTAGTGCTAGAAATTGTTGCCGGTTCAATTCCACCAACGTTTATGGTGATTGTTGCAGTACTACAATTTGCAGTATTTGATGCTTCACACACTTGATAGTCAAATGTATATTGTCCAGTAGCTATTCCGTCAATAAGTTTTATATTTCCATTTTCATCAATTGTAATAAATTGTTTAATTGCCGTTAATAATTTAAATTTAAAATCACTTAAATTGGCAGTAGATCCATTTATTAAATCGTTTGTTAATGCATTTCTTAATTCGTTTAGAATAGAACATTGTGTTACATTAAAGACGTCATTGGTAGCTTGTATGTCGTCAAACATTTTGCAACTTATACCATAGTCAATATCCAAGTGTACTGGATCGAGTGCTGTTACAGCAACTGTTTGTGGGTTGCCATTAGTAGGGCCGCAAACTTCGAAACTTGTTGGTTTGCCAGTATTTTTAGTATTTTCTTTTTTACTTGTATTTGGTAAAACTTTTACCAATCCTGTAGCTCCCAATGCTGAAGATTGAGCTTCTAAATTGGCATCCATTTTTAATTCCACTTTGTAATCTCCAAATGCTCCAACTGGTGGTCGGTTTCTCCAGAAACCTTGAATACCAATGATTACACTTTTATTATAATCATTAGGCCCCGTTACAAATAGATTTGGAGATTTTGCATTACCAAAACCGGCCGCATTCAACTCTCCAACATTATTAGATCCTTTATAGCTTCCGTCACCATTTAGATCTATCCATTCCCATTTACTGTAATCAAAACCTCCATTTGCATCTGGAATATTTTTAGTTACTAATCCGTCATTGTTTGCATCAAACCACTCATCTTGAATTCCATTGTTATTTACATCGTACCAAACAAAGTCTCCTAATACTGGTAGATCGGATTTGTCATATCCAAAATCGTGAGTTTGATATTTACAATTTTCTAAAGTGGTAAAAAATAAACTTGAATTTATTGGATATAATTGATATGCAGCATTCAAATTGGCATCTTGTACTTGAACCAAATAATCTCCAGGAACCATTCCTGTAAAATTATAATACCCTTGAGCATCGGTAATTTTTATTTGGATTGGTCCAGTAGTAGTTCCTTGTGGTACTAAATTTACTGGAACATTTGCCAAAGGAGTGTTTGTACCTGCATTGAAAACAATACCTGATATTTTAGTTTTATCAGTACAAATAACGGTTATGGTTACAGTGGCTGTATCGCAATTTCCTTCGTCTGCATTTTCACAAATTTGATAAGTCAAAATATAAGTTCCAGCAGGAGTACCATCTTTAATATCTATTGAGCCATCAGTATTCATTGTCATATATCCTGTTGGATCAGCTGTTACTAAAGTTAAAGTAACGTCTGTAGGGTTTACTGCAACGGTATTCAAAGTGTCATTTTTGAATACGTTAAGAACATTTGTAGCGCCATTTATGCCGTCTATTGGCCCTGCAGTATCATCAACAGCATCAATTGTAAATACTGGTCTAGCGGTACAGTATGGAGTTGATGGTGGGTAATTTACTGTAATGGTTTCACTTGGATTTACTGTAAATGTTACGGATGCAGTTGGTCTTAGGTTTTCGAATCCATCAGAACCTTCTATCCATTTACCATCAACTAATAACCAGCCTGGCCAATCGATTCCATTGCCATTTGCATCAACTACAGCACCTGGCCATAATACTTTTCCGCTTAAAGGTAAGTTTGTCATTGTAGCAACAACATTGTTTTTACTGTCTGTCCAAGTTAAAGTCAATCCATTTACTGGAGTGAAATTATTAGCAGTTGTGGTGTAGCTAAAATATGGAACGTCATTTGTGCAAGTACCTTCTCCTGCTACAGTTATACTTGGAGCTTCAATCGTAACAGTAACTATTGCGGTATCACAGTTAGTTGTATTTAATTTTTCACAAATTTGATAAGTCATTGTTTGTGTTCCCACTGGAGCATCTGCCAATACATCAATTGAACCATCAGGATTCATTTGCAGGAATGGGTTTGAAGTTACAGTTGTAAGGATGACATCGGCAGGATTTACCGGTAATGCATTTAAAGTATCATTTGTAAATACGTTAATCACATTTGGAGTAATTTGATTCACACCAACAATTATACCGGCGTTATCATCTACAGCATCAATTGGATTTGTTTTTTCATTTACAATTTCATCATCTGAAGCACTAATTGGAGTTTCATTTGGTGTAAATCCATCAGCCTTAGCTACATTGGTAACAGATCCTTTATTCAGATCCTCTTGAGTTACTGTATAACTTTGAGTAAACTCAGAATTGGCACCTGGTGTTAATGTTTCTATTATTGTATCTAATCCAGTCAATGGATCTTTTACTGTTATTTGATGCAATGTTTGATTTCCTGTATTTTTTACAATAATGGTATAATTAATTACATCCCCAACAATGCTATAACTTGAAGTTGTAGCCGTTTTAATAACTACTAATCCAGGTGACTGGGTAAGTGGAGTAATAGTACAATCAGGACATTCTGGATTGATTGGACAAGTAGTACAAGGAGTAGGATCAGAAGAAGTATCCGTTACAGGATTTCCTTTTGGATCTATACCAGTAGCTGTTGCCAAGTTGTACACATAACCTGTATTGATATCTTCTTGAGTTATTACATGACTACCTGAGAATGTTGTAGAATCAGTTGCACCTACCGCAAGCGATGCTATTGGTCCTCCAGTGATTGTAGCATTGTTATCTGTAACAGTTATATTCGTTAAAGTGGTGTTTCCTGTATTTTTTATTACAAAATTATAAGTTACTACATCTCCAATATTTGTAATTCCATCTTGATTGGAATCTACATAAGTTCCATCTTTGGTAATATTGATACCTGGAGTTTGTTCAAGTGGAGTAATAGTACAATCAGTACATTCTGGATTGATTGGACAAGTAGTACAAGGCGTAGGATCAGATGAAGTATCCGTTACAGGATTTCCTTTTGGATCTATACCAGTAGCTGTTGCCAAGTTGTACACATAACCTGTATTGATATCTTCTTGAGTTATTACATGACTACCTGAGAATGTTGTAGAATCAGTTGCACCTACCGCAAGCGATGCTATTGGTCCTCCAGTGATTGTAGCATTGTTATCTGTAACAGTTATATTCGTTAAAGTGGTGTTTCCTGTATTTTTTATTACAAAATTATAAGTTACTACATCTCCAACATTTGTAATTCCATCTTGATTGGAATCTACATAAGTTCCATCTTTGGTAATATTGATACCTGGAGTTTGTTCAAGTGGAGTAATAGTACAATCAGGACATTCTGGATCAATTGGACAAGTAGTACAAGGCGTAGGATCAGAAGAAGTATCCGTTACAGGATTTCCTTTTGGATCTATACCAGTAGCTGTTGCCAAGTTGTACACATAACCTGTATTGATATCTTCTTGAGTTATTACATGACTACCTGAGAATGTTGTAGAATCAGTTTCACCTACCGCAAGCGATGCTATTGGTCCTCCAGTTATAGTAGCATTGTTATCTGTAACAGTTATATTCGTTAAAGTGGTGTTTCCTATATTTTTAATTACAAAATTATAAGTTACGACATCACTAATATTCGTAATTCCATCTTGATTGGAATCTACATAAGTTCCATCTTTGGTAATATTGATACCTGGAGTTTGTTCAAGTGGAGTAATAGTACAATCAGGACATTCTGGATTGATTGGACAAGTAGTACAAGGCGTAGGATCAGAAGAAGTATCCGTTACAGGATTTCCTTTTGGATCTATACCAGTAGCTGTTGCCAAGTTGTACACATAACCTGTATTGATATCATCTTGAGTTATTACATGACTACCTGAGAATGTTGTAGAATCAGTTGCACCTACCGCAAGCGATGCTATTGGTCCTCCAGTTATAGTAGCATTGTTATCTGTAACAGTTATATTCGTTAAAGTGGTGTTTCCTGTATTTTTAATTACAAAATTATAAGTAACTACATCACCAATATTCGTAATACCATCTTGATTGGAATCTACATAAGTTCCATCTTTGGTAATATTGATACCTGGAGTTTGTTCAAGTGGAGTAATAGTACAATCAGGACATTCTGGATTGATTGGACAAGTAGTACAAGGCGTAGGATCAGAAGAAGTATCTGTTACGGTTTTATCTTCTGGATCTTTACCAGTAACAGTTGCTAAATTGTACACATAACCTGTATTGATATCATCTTGTGTGATGATATGACTACCTGAGAATGTAGTTGAATCTGTTGCTCCAGGAGCCAAAATATCAATAGGCCCTCCTGTGATAACTGCATTGTTATCGAATACTGTAATATTTGTTAGAGGTACACTTCCTGTGTTTGTTATCACAAAATTATAAGTCACCTCATCACCTATATTGGTAATACCATCTTGATTGGAATCTACATAAGTTCCATCTTTAGTAATGTTGATGCTTGATTCTGAAATCACATAAGTATAATTGGCTTTGCAACCATTTTTATCGGTAATTTCAACATTATACGTACCATTTGGTAAGTTTGAAATATCTTCAGTAATAGCTCCATTAGACCATAAGAAAGTATAAGGAGTTGTTCCTCCAGTAACAGTAATGTCAATAGAACCATTACTACATCCAACACAATTATTGTTGTTTACAATAACCGCTGTAGCACTTAAAGGAGCACTTGGCTGACCAATAGTTACGTTACAAGTTGTTTTGTATCCTAATTTATCGGTCACGGTTACAGTATGTGAACCAGCATTTAAACCAACCGCTTGAGCAGTTGTTTCACCGTTGTCCCATAAGTAAGTATAGTCTCCATTTCCGCCAATGGCAGTAACAGTTGCTTTACCGTTACTATCACCATAACATTTGGCAGGCGCATCTTGAGTGATGCTACAAGACAATACATCAGGTTGAGTGATGGTAATTTCGCAAGTGGTTTTACATCCTTTGGAGTCGGTAACGGTAACGGTGTGCAATCCAGCGTTTAATGCCACTGCTTTTGCAGTTGTTTCATCGTTGTCCCAAAGATAAGTGTATCCGCCATTTCCGCCAAGAGGAGTAACAGTTGCTTGGCCATCGCTTAAACCATTAGCAGAAACTGCTTTGTTTTGAATAATGGAACAAGTTAATACCGCTTCTGGTTGACCAATGGTTACGTTACAAGTTGTTTTATATCCTAATTTATCGGTCACGGTTACAGTATGTGAACCAGCATTTAAACCAACCGCTTGAGCAGTTGTTTCGCCGTTGTCCCATAAGTAAGTGTAGTCTCCATTTCCTCCAATGGCAGTAACGGTTGCTTTACCGTTACTATCACCATAACATTTGGCAGGCGCATCTTGAGTGATGCTACAAGACAATACATCAGGTTGAGTGATGGTAATTTCGCAAGTGGTTTTACATCCTTTGGAGTCGGTAACAGTAACGGTGTGCAATCCAGCATTTAATGCCACTGCTTTTGCAGTTGTTTCATCGTTGTCCCAAAGATAAGTGTATCCGCCATTTCCGCCAAGAGGAGTAACAGTTGCTTGGCCATCGCTTAAACCATTAGCAGAAACTGCTTTATTTTGTATAATGGA
This sequence comes from Flavobacterium praedii, assembly GCF_026810365.1. Lineage (NCBI taxonomy): Bacteria > Pseudomonadati > Bacteroidota > Flavobacteriia > Flavobacteriales > Flavobacteriaceae > Flavobacterium > Flavobacterium praedii. The sequence goes on along the minus strand of NZ_CP113948.1, from coordinate 1,240,854 downwards.
ACAAGTTAATACCGCTTCTGGTTGACCAATGGTTACGTTACAAGTTGTTTTGTATCCTAATTTATCGGTCACGGTTACAGTATGTGAACCAGCATTTAAACCAACCGCTTGAGCAGTTGTTTCACCGTTGTCCCATAAGTAAGTATAGTCTCCATTTCCGCCAATGGCAGTAACAGTTGCTTTACCGTTGCTATCACCATAACATTTGGCAGGCGCATCTTGAGTGATGCTACAAGACAATACATCAGGTTGAGTGATGGTAATTTCGCAAGTAGTTTTACATCCTTTGGAATCGGTAACGGTAACAGTGTGCAATCCAGCGTTTAATGCCACTGCTTTTGCAGTTGTTTCATCGTTGTCCCAAAGATAAGTGTATCCGCCATTTCCGCCAAGAGGAGTAACAGTTGCTTGGCCATCGCTTAAACCATTAGCAGAAACTGCTTTGTTTTGTATAATGGAACAAGTTAATACCGCTTCTGGTTGACCAATGGTTACGTTACAAGTTGTTTTGTATCCTAATTTATCGGTCACGGTTACAGTATGTGAACCAGCATTTAAACCAACCGCTTGAGCAGTTGTTTCACCGTTGTCCCATAAGTAAGTATAGTCTCCATTTCCTCCAATGGCAGTAACGGTTGCTTTACCGTTACTATCACCATAACATTTGGCAGGCGCATCTTGAGTGATGCTACAAGACAATACATCAGGTTGAGTGATGGTAATTTCGCAAGTGGTTTTACATCCTTTGGAATCGGTAACGGTAACGGTGTGCAATCCAGCATTTAATGCCACTGCTTTTGCAGTTGTTTCATCGTTGTCCCAAAGATAAGTGTATCCGCCATTTCCGCCAAGAGGAGTAACAGTTGCTTGACCGTCGCTTAAACCATTAGCAGAAACTGCTTTGTTTTGAATTATTGAACAAGTTAATACCGCTTCTGGTTGACCAATGGTTATGTTACAAGTTGTTTTATATCCTAATTTATCGGTCACGGTTACAGTATGTGAACCAGCATTTAAACCAACCGCTTGAGCAGTTGTTTCACCGTTGTCCCATAAGTAAGTATAATCTCCATTTCCTCCAATGGCAGTAACAGTTGCTTTACCGTTACTATCACCATAACATTTGGCAGGCGCATCTTGAGTGATGCTACAAGACAATACATCAGGTTGAGTGATGGTAATTTCGCAAGTGGTTTTACATCCTTTGGAGTCGGTAACGGTAACGGTGTGCAATCCAGCGTTTAATGCCACTGCTTTTGCAGTTGTTTCATCGTTGTCCCAAAGATAAGTGTATCCGCCATTTCCGCCAAGAGGAGTAACAGTTGCTTGGCCATCGCTTAAACCATTAGCAGAAACTGCTTTGTTTTGAATAATGGAACAAGTTAATACCGCTTCTGGTTGACCAATGGTTACGTTACAAGTTGTTTTATATCCTAATTTATCGGTCACGGTTACAGTATGTGAACCAGCATTTAAACCAACCGCTTGAGCAGTTGTTTCGCCGTTGTCCCATAAGTAAGTGTAGTCTCCATTTCCTCCAATGGCAGTAACGGTTGCTTTACCGTTACTATCACCATAACATTTGGCAGGCGCATCTTGAGTGATGCTACAAGACAATACATCAGGTTGAGTGATGGTAATTTCGCAAGTGGTTTTACATCCTTTGGAGTCGGTAACAGTAACGGTGTGCAATCCAGCATTTAATGCCACTGCTTTTGCAGTTGTTTCATCGTTGTCCCAAAGATAAGTGTATCCGCCATTTCCGCCAAGAGGAGTAACAGTTGCTTGGCCATCGCTTAAACCATTAGCAGAAACTGCTTTGTTTTGAATTATTGAACAAGTTAAAACCGCTTCTGGTTGACCAATGGTTACGTTACAAGTTGTTTTATATCCTAATTTATCGGTCACGGTTACAGTATGTGAACCAGCATTTAAACCAACCGCTTGAGCAGTTGTTTCACCGTTGTCCCATAAGTAAGTATAATCTCCATTTCCGCCAATTGCACTAACAGTTGCTTTACCGTTACTATCACCATAACATTTGGCAGGCGCATCTTGAGTGATGCTACAAGACAATACATCAGGTTGAGTGATGGTAATTTCGCAAGTGGTTTTACATCCTTTGGAGTCGGTAACAGTAACGGTGTGCAATCCAGCGTTTAATGCCACTGCTTTTGCAGTTGTTTCATCGTTGTCCCAAAGATAAGTGTATCCGCCATTTCCACCAAGAGGAGTAACAGTTGCTTGGCCATCGTTTAAACCATTAGCAGAAACTGCTTTGTTTTGAATTATTGAACAAGTTAATACCGCTTCTGGTTGACCAATGGTTACGTTACAAGTTGTTTTATATCCTAATTTATCGGTCACGGTTACAGTATGTGAACCAGCATTTAAACCAACCGCTTGAGCAGTAGTTTCACCGTTGTCCCATAAGTAAGTGTAGTCTCCATTTCCTCCAATGGCAGTAACAGTAGCTTTACCGTTACTATCACCATAACATTTGGCAGGCGCATCTTGAGTGATGCTACAAGACAATACATCAGGTTGAGAGATGGTAATTTCGCAAGTAGTTTTACATCCTTTGGAGTCGGTAACGGTAACGGTGTGCAATCCAGCATTTAATGCCACTGCTTTTGCAGTTGTTTCAGCATTATCCCAAAGATAAGTGTATCCGCCATTTCCGCCAAGAGGAGTAACGGTTGCTTCTCCATCACTTAAACCATTAGCAGAAACTGCTTTGTTTTGAATTATTGAACAAGTTAATACCGCTTCTGGTTGACCAATGGTTACGTTACAAGTTGTTTTATATCCTAATTTATCGGTCACGGTTACAGTATGTGAACCAGCATTTAAACCAACCGCTTGGGCAGTTGTTTCGCCATTATCCCAAGAGTAAGTGTAATCCCCATTTCCTCCAATGGCAGTAACAGTTGCTTTACCGTTACTGTCTCCATAACATTTGGCAGGCGCATCTTGAGTGATGCTACAAGACAATACATCAGGTTGAGTGATGGTAATTTCGCAAGTAGTTTTACATCCTTTGGAGTCGGTAATAGTAACGGTGTGCAATCCAGCATTTAATGCCACTGCTTTTGCAGTTGTTTCATCGTTGTCCCAAAGATAAGTGTATCCGCCATTTCCACCAAGAGGAGTAACAGTTGCTTGACCGTCGCTTAAACCATTAGCAGAAACTGCTTTATTTTGTATAATGGAACAAGTTAATACCGCTTCTGGTTGACCAATGGTTACGTTACAAGTTGTTTTATATCCTAATTTATCGGTCACGGTTACAGTATGTGAACCAGCATTTAAACCAACCGCTTGAGCAGTTGTTTCGCCGTTGTCCCATAAGTAAGTATAGTTTCCATTTCCTCCAATGGCAGTAACAGTTGCTTTACCGTTACTATCACCATAACATTTGGCAGGCGCATCTTGAGTGATGCTACAAGACAATACATCAGGTTGAGTGATGGTAATTTCGCAAGTAGTTTTACATCCTTTGGAATCGGTAACGGTAACGGTGTGCAATCCAGCATTTAATGCCACTGCTTTTGCAGTTGTTTCATCGTTGTCCCAAAGATAAGTGTATCCGCCATTTCCGCCAAGAGGAGTAACAGTTGCTTGGCCATCGCTTAAACCATTAGCAGAAACTGCTTTATTTTGTATAATGGAACAAGTTAATACCGCTTCTGGTTGACCAATGGTTACGTTACAAGTTGTTTTGTATCCTAATTTATCGGTCACGGTTACAGTATGTGAACCAGCATTTAAACCAACCGCTTGAGCAGTTGTTTCACCGTTGTCCCATAAGTAAGTATAGTCTCCATTTCCGCCAATGGCAGTAACAGTTGCTTTACCGTTGCTATCACCATAACATTTGGCAGGCGCATCTTGAGTGATGCTACAAGACAATACATCAGGTTGAGTGATGGTAATTTCGCAAGTAGTTTTACATCCTTTGGAATCGGTAACGGTAACAGTATGCAATCCAGCGTTTAATGCCACTGCTTTTGCAGTTGTTTCATCGTTGTCCCAAAGATAAGTGTATCCGCCATTTCCGCCAAGAGGAGTAACAGTTGCTTGGCCATCGCTTAAACCATTAGCAGAAACTGCTTTGTTTTGTATAATGGAACAAGTTAATACCGCTTCTGGTTGACCAATGGTTACGTTACAAGTTGTTTTGTATCCTAATTTATCGGTCACGGTTACAGTATGTGAACCAGCATTTAAACCAACCGCTTGAGCAGTTGTTTCGCCGTTGTCCCATAAGTAAGTATAGTCTCCATTTCCGCCAATGGCAGTAACAGTTGCTTTACCGTTACTATCACCATAACATTTGGCAGGCGCATCTTGAGTGATGCTACAAGACAATACATCAGGTTGAGTGATGGTAATTTCGCAAGTGGTTTTACATCCTTTGGAGTCGGTAACGGTAACGGTGTGCAATCCAGCATTTAATGCCACTGCTTTTGCAGTTGTTTCATCGTTGTCCCAAAGATAAGTGTATCCGCCATTTCCGCCAAGAGGAGTAACAGTTGCTTGGCCATCGCTTAAACCATTAGCAGAAACTGCTTTATTTTGTATAATGGAACAAGTTAATACCGCTTCTGGTTGACCAATGGTTATGTTACAAGTTGTTTTGTATCCTAATTTATCGGTCACGGTTACAGTATGTGAACCAGCATTTAAACCAACCGCTTGAGCAGTTGTTTCACCGTTGTCCCATAAGTAAGTATAGTCTCCATTTCCGCCAATGGCAGTAACAGTTGCTTTACCGTTGCTGTCACCATAACATTTGGCAGGTGCATCTTGAGTGATGCTACAAGACAATACATCAGGTTGAGTGATGGTAATTTCGCAAGTGGTTTTACATCCTTTGGAGTCGGTAACGGTAACGGTGTGCAATCCAGCATTTAATGCCACTGCTTTTGCAGTTGTTTCATCGTTGTCCCAAAGATAAGTGTATCCGCCATTTCCGCCAAGAGGAGTAACGGTTGCTTGGCCATCGCTTAAACCATTAGCAGAAACTGCTTTATTTTGAATTATTGAACAAGTTAATACCGCTTCTGGTTGACCAATGGTTATGTTACAAGTTGTTTTGTATCCTAATTTATCGGTCACGGTTACAGTATGTGAACCAGCATTTAAACCAACCGCTTGAGCAGTTGTTTCACCGTTGTCCCATAAGTAAGTATAGTCTCCATTTCCGCCAATGGCAGTAACAGTTGCTTTACCGTTGCTGTCACCATAACATTTGGCAGGTGCATCTTGAGTGATGCTACAAGACAATACATCAGGTTGAGTGATGGTAATTTCGCAAGTGGTTTTACATCCTTTGGAGTCGGTAACGGTAACGGTGTGCAATCCAGCATTTAATGCCACTGCTTTTGCAGTTGTTTCATCGTTGTCCCAAAGATAAGTGTATCCGCCATTTCCGCCAAGAGGAGTAACAGTTGCTTGACCGTCGCTTAAACCATTAGCAGAAACTGCTTTATTTTGAATTATTGAACAAGTTAATACCGCTTCTGGTTGACCAATGGTTATGTTACAAGTTGTTTTGTATCCTAATTTATCGGTCACGGTTACAGTATGTGAACCAGCATTTAAACCAACCGCTTGAGCAGTTGTTTCACCGTTGTCCCATAAGTAAGTATAATCTCCATTTCCGCCAATTGCACTAACAGTTGCTTTACCGTTACTATCACCATAACATTTGGCAGGCGCATCTTGAGTGATGCTACAAGACAATACATCAGGTTGAGTGATGGTAATTTCGCAAGTAGTTTTACATCCTTTGGAATCGGTAACGGTAACGGTGTGCAATCCAGCATTTAATGCCACTGCTTTTGCAGTTGTTTCATCGTTGTCCCAAAGATAAGTGTATCCGCCATTTCCGCCAAGAGGAGTAACAGTTGCTTGGCCATCGCTTAAACCATTAGCAGAAACTGCTTTGTTTTGTATAATGGAACAAGTTAATACCGCTTCTGGTTGACCAATGGTTACTGATAATGCCGCAGTACTACAGCCATTGGCATCTTTTACAGTTACGGTATAAGTTCCTGCTGCTAGTCCAGTACGGTCTTCGATATCATTGGTTCCAACCAAATCAGCCCAGTCGTAAGTGTAAGCACCTGTTCCGCCAGAAGCCGTAATGTTAATGGCGCCAGTAGAAGCTCCAAAACATAAAACATCAGTTTGAGAAGTTTTGGCCACAGCCACAGCCGAAGTAGGTTGTGTAATGATTATTGATAATGCAGCAGTACTACAACCATTGGCATCTTTTACAGTTACGGTATAAGTTCCTGCCACTAATCCTGTGCGGTCTTCAACATCATTGGTTCCAACCAAATCAGCCCAGTCGTAAGTGTAAGCACCTGTTCCGCCAGAAGCAGTAATGTTAATAGCTCCAGTGGAAGCTCCAAAACATAAAACATCGGTTTGAGAAGTTTTTGCCACAGCCACAGCCGAAGCAGGTTGTGTAATGATTACTGATAATGCAGCAGTACTACAACCATTGGCATCTTTTACAGTTACGGTATAAGTTCCTGCCGCTAGTCCTGTACGATCTTCTATATCATTGGTTCCTGCCAAATCAGCCCAGTCGTAAGTGTAAGCACCTGTTCCGCCAGAAGCAGTAATATTAATAGCTCCAGTGGAAGCTCCAAAGCATGAAACGTCTGTTTGAGAAGTTTTGGCCACAGCCACAGCCGAAGCAGGTTGTGTAATGATTACTGATAATGCAGCAGTACTACAATCATTGGCATCTTTTACAGTTACGGTATAAGTTCCTGCCGCTAGTCCTGTGCGGTCTTCGATATCATTGGTTCCTGCCAAATCTGCCCAGTCGTAAGTGTAAGCACCTGTTCCGCCAGAAGCAGTAATATTAATAGCTCCAGTAGTAGCTCCAAAGCATGAAACGTCTGTTTGAGAAGTTTTGGCCACAGCCACAGCCGAAGCAGGTTGTGTAATGATTATTGATAATGCAGTAGTACTACAGCCATTGGCATCTTTTACAGTTACGTTATAAGTTCCTGCTGCTAGTCCAGTGCGGTCTTCAATATCATTGGTTCCAGCCAAATCAGCCCAGTCGTAAGTGTAAGCACCTGTTCCGCCGGAAGCCGTAATGTTAATGGCCCCAGTAGAAGCTCCAAAACATAAAACGTCTGTTTGAGAAGTTTTGGCCACAGCCACAGCCGAATCAGGTTGTGTAATGATTACTGACAAAGCAGTAGTACTACAACCATTGGCATCTTTTACAGTTACGGTATACGTTCCTGCCGCTAGTCCTGTGCGGTTTTCGATATCATTGGTTCCAACCAAATCAGCCCAGTCGTAAGTGTAAGCACCTGTTCCGCCAGAAGCCGTAATGTTAATGGCGCCAGTAGAAGCCCCAAAACATAAAACATCGGTTTGAGAAGTTTTAGCCACAGCCACAGCCGAATCAGGTTGTGAAATGATTACTGACAAAGCAGTAGTGCTACAACCATTGGCATCTTTTACAGTTACGGTATACGTTCCTGCCGCTAGTCCAGTGCGATCTTCGATATCATTGGTTCCAGCCAAATCAGCCCAGTCGTAAGTGTAAGCACCTGTTCCGCCAGAAGCCGTAATGTTAATGGCGCCAGTAGAAGCTCCAAAACATAAAACGTCTGTTTTAGTATTTGTTACAGTTATGGCAGCAGGTTGAGTGATTGTCACACTTAATTCAGTTGAAGCACAACCATTTGGATTTTTCACAGTAACTTTGTAAGTTCCTGCAACCAAACCTGTACGATCTTCTAAATCATTAGTTCCTGGTAAGTCAGCCCAATCATAAGTATATGTTCCTGTACCTCCCGAAGCTGTAATGTCTATTGTGCCATTAGCACCTCCATTACAAGAAACATTAGTTTGTGATGTTATTGCAACAGTTGGTGCTTTGAAAACAGTATTACTACCTGATGCTTTTACAGATTTATTTTGTGGGTCCTTAGCAGTAACTTCAGCTGTATTTACTATACTTGAACTATTTAAATCATTTGCGGTTACGGTATAATTTGCAGTAAAGATCCAAGTTTCATTTATATCTAAAATGTTGTTTGTATTACTATCTCCTGATGAATAAACTGGTGTTGAAGTCTTAGTGTCGGTAACAACAACAGTATTAAGTGGTGCATTACCATCATTCTTAACTTCAAAACGATATGATAAAATGCTTCCAGCTGTAGAATAACAACCTGGTGTGCAGGTTTTTGTTAATTTTATTCCAGGTAAATAGGCATCAGATGAAGTTGTTAAACAATAAATAACGTATGTATCTTGTGTTGAACCATATCGAAATGAAGCAGAAGTTTGTTCATTTTTTATAACAGAATTGTTTGCATTAGGAATTGTAAACATACTGACATCGACTCCAGTATTGTTTTTTAAATCTGGATTTCTTGTTCCTCTTGGATATACTGAACTATTAAAGAAATTTGTAGTGGAATTGTCTGCATGACTTAATCTTACCCAATTATTACTTTGGTCTTTTATTTCAAAATAATCACCAGAAATCCCAACATCTCCCTCGCCAGCCATTAAACCCATTTTCATATTTACAGTACCAGACTTAACGGTATTAATTCCTGTAACATCTAAGGTAAAGTTGGTATTGTCAGGTCCATCAATAAAAGCATATCCATCAAATATAGATATATCTCTTAGGTTCATTTGTGGATTATCGTATACAACTATCATTCCCCATCCACCGTAGTATCCAATTGAACCTCCATTTCCTGTACTTACTGCCATATCTGCAACTGTATAAGACCCATTACGTTGAGATTGAACCAAACTAGTAACATCTACAAATCCAACATACATATTTTGAGTCCCAGGAAATCTAATTTCAGAAGCGGTATAATTTGAATAACTTCCGCTTGGACCTTTAATTTTTATTTGTTTTTTACGTGCGTCAGTAACATTATCACTAGTACGCCCTGACCAATATAATCCCGCAAAAAGTATAGTCGTTTGGTTAATATTTGCACCATTTTCTGTTGAAAAATTTAATGTTGCAGAAGATGAATTTGTTGTTGAATTATCACCGTCTGTGTCAACAACTTTCATGTCATTATTACTGTTGTTATCACTATCTGTATAGGAAACTAACGTAAGATTTGTGTTTCCTATCATTTGAAAGTCACCATTAATAGTTCTAGAAATACCTCGTTTTGCAAAAGTCACATTTTGTGCATTTGTAATACTTACATTACCAAAAATTAATATCATTATTAATAAAAACTTTATGGTTTTTAAAACAGTATTTAAGTAATTATTTTTCATGTCAATGATTTTTTGAAGTTTAATCTAGTAATTGTTAAGAAGGTATAGAAATTAAGTAGAGATATTTAATTTGTGAATTTTCCGACTTAATTAGGTTGTTTATTTGCCCTGAGGTACAATTAAAAGAACATAAGAAATAGATATACCTAAGTTTAGGGAATTGAGTAAGATTTGCTGTGTCTACTATAATTGATAAATCTTCAGGATTATTTATACGAATAATAATTAATTCAACTTCTCTAAATAGTGGATTCAATTCATTTAGTTTACTGATTGAATTTGCCTCTATATCAACAGTTAAAAACGGGGCATTGGAAAAGGTATTGAGTATTCCTTTTTTAATAATCACAGAAGAATTTAATTCATAAATTAAACTCTTCAAATGTTTATTATCTTCAGATAATGAGAGGTTTATTGAAGGTCTTGACTGATAGAAATGTTTGTTCAATTCTACAACATTTTGAGCATTCATATTTATTGAAATCAGTAAGATTAAACTTGTAAGCAAGAAAAATTTATAAAATTTGAAATTAAAAATACTTTCAAATTTTTCATTAAATTTTAAGTTATATCTCGAAATATTTTGCGCGAAAAGAGAGATGATTTTAAAGGGAGTAGATTTAGTTTTCATATATTATAGTTTTACAAAATAGAATTATTTTTGGGTAATCAACTTTGAATAAATATTTAATTTAGATCATTTTAAATCTAATTTTAAATATGTTTTTCAAAATTCATGATTAATAAATTGGTATGATAAGTAGGTTTTTCACTTTAAAATATTGAACTAATTTGGGATATTTCAAAATTTTAAATTTTATCCTTTAAAACTTATTTTGAGGATTAGATCACTATAAAGTAGGTTGTTTTATTTTGATTCAATTGGGGAATAAATCAAAATTTTAATTTCATTTTATCTTCAATATCAATTGAAGAATAAATTTGAATTTGTTATCAGTTTTTATAATAAATTTTGATTTGAAAATGGGGGTTTAAATCAAAAAGTTTGAAAATCAGGTGTTAAGCTGATTTTGTTGTAGTAGGTTTTTATATAGAAATAGATGCTCTTATTTCGATTGGGGGTAAAACTCAAAACACAATCTAATTTCTTTTTCAAATTTATAAAGAATGTTCAATTTATATTATCAATGTCTTTAAATAACCTAAATACTCGTTGAAAAGTTAAAAAGGGAATATAATTATTAAGAATTTTAGAAATATTTTTATTTTGTTTAATGCTATATTTTTATTTAAGTAGTCGGATTTTGAATTAAATTACAATATTAAATTACTGTATTTTATAAATTTTTAGTTTTTTAAAACAATTCCCCAAAAAAAAAGAGCTATTTATATTCTATTATGTAATAAATCTTAGACTTTACGTGATAAAGATGTTTTTAAAAGGTTTTTTTGAACTATATAATTCGTTAAACAAAAAAAAGCTTGAACTGTTGAAAATCAAAAGTTTAATCTTAATAAATAATAGTGTACTTACTATATATTTTGGCTTTTGTAGTCAATGTCTAATGATTACTTATTTTATTTTTTAAAATTTAACCATTTTTTTAAATGGTTAAATGGAAAAGTTAAAGTGAAATTCTCCTCAATTATTTTGTATAAATAGTATAATTTTTATTAAAACTTTATACTTTTTTAATTCTTTGACCCGTAGGATGTAATTATTTTAAACACGTATAAACATAGATTTTCTAAGCTCAAAAAAGAGGCGTTTCACTTATTTTAAACACACATAGTGCTCTATGTGAAAGAAATATATTTCTTTTTGATATTCATTTTTAAAATAAAGTCTATGTTTCTATGCATTTTATAAAAGTTTTATGAATTACACCCAACGAGTTTCATTATTTAATTTTAAATATAACGAATCGTAATACTACTCAATTATTAAATTGATATGATCTTCATTAATACAATAATAAAAAATTAAATATAAGAATTATTCTTATTTAATATTAAAAAAGATGCATTACATCGATTATATTTTGCACTTAAACGGATTTAATGTAAATTTGATTGACTGTTAAATTTATCAGTTAAGGATATTGCCCCACAATCTTCTTTAAACTTAAAACTAATGTATCATGTTAAGTAAAGCACTCCGTTTGTTAGGTATTTTTACATTGGTAGCAACAACATTTTCTTGCTCTCCCGAAGATAATTCAAATGAAATAGAAGAGAGATTGCCAATTGTAACGGTTTATGAGTATAGTCCAATTGAACTAGAAACAATGACTATAATTAATAACTATAGATTAAGTATAGGTCTAAATGCTTTAGAGAAAATTAACCATGTTTCCTATAAATCTGAAGAACATGATATTTATATGATAGAAAATAATGTAGTTAATCATGATGCATTTGTTGAAAGATCCAATAATATCATCAAAGCATTAGGAGCAATTAAAGTAAGTGAAAATATTGCTTACAATTATAATAGCGCACTAGGAGCTTTTGATGCTTGGATGAAAAGCCCACATCATAGAGAAAACATTGAAGGTGATTTTACACATTTTGGTATAGCTATAAAAGAGAACCCAATAAATGGTAGAAAGTATTATACTAATATTTTTGTTAAAATGTAAGTTATTGTTTGTTTATATGTTTGTAAGAAAGCTGTCGATATTTGGCAGCTTTTTTTATATTTTATAAAGTTTAATTATTCTTTTTTTCAAATTAAAAAAGTAAAGAATAAAATAGACTTTGAGTTAATATTTTTTATGATTCAAAAATTAATGCAATTACTGTATTTTTTTTTGTAAATTGTAGCTCCCTTATGATTTAGAATTCAAATTTTATAGTTTGAATTATCGCTCATTTCCAAGTCATTAATTTTCTGAATTCTATTCTATCTATTTGTTAGAGAAGTAGTTTAATAAAAAATAATTGAGAAGTATGAAAAATCTAATTTTAATTCGGCATGCAAAATCAAGTTGGGAAGCACCTTTACATGATAAAGATAGACCCTTAACATCTCAAGGAATGCAAAGTGCACATCTTATTTCTTCAAATTGTATTGAATATTTACCTAAAATATATAGTATTTGGAGTAGTACTGCTGAAAGAGCAATAGAAACAGCAATTATATTTGCGCAGAATTTCAATTTTCCTTTGGAGAGTATACTTTATAAAGATGAACTTTATACTTTTGATGAAAGAAAATTAGAAAAAATTATTAAAACATACAGTAATGGATTTGATAACATAATTATATTCGGACATAACGAGGCTATTACAAATTTTGTTAATAAATTTGGAGACGTTTACATAGATAATGTTCCTACAGCTGGATTTGTTCATATTGAATTTGATAATGAAAGCTGGGAATCAATTAGTAAAGGAAAGACAAAAAAAATACTATTCCCCAGAGATTTAAAATAAGCAAAAAAGTGTTAGAACAAAAATATATTGATAGAGAAAAAAGCTGGTTGGCTTTTAATGCTAGGGTATTGCAAGAGGCTGCAGATGATAGTGTTCCATTATTAGATAGGCTACGATTTTTAGGAATTTTTTCCAATAATTTGGATGAATTTTTTAGAGTACGATTTGCTGCTATACGACGATTAAGTTTAAGTGGTATTTCTGGTGAAAAATATTTTGGAGGTGTTACTGCTCAACAATTGATTAAGGATATAACCGAGATAGTAATTCAACAACAATCAGAAAGTTTACGAATTTTAAATATTATTGAGCTACAATTAGAATCAGAAAATATTTTTATAGTAAATGAAAATGGTATAAATAAAGACCAAGAAATATTTCTAAAAGATTTTTTTATTCAAAAATTAAGTCCTGAACTAGTTACTATTATACTAAATGACTTAGCAGAATTTCCAGTATTGAAGGATTCACTAGGTTATTTAGCCGTTAAAATGGTAATGAAAAAAGATCAGGAAGTACGTTATGCAATTATTGAAATGCCAAAAATGCTGAATCGTTTTGTGGTATTGCCTGAATCTAATAATAAGCAATATGTAATTCTTATTGATGATGTAATACGAATACATTTGAGTAGTATTTTTAATATTTTCAATTATGAAAGTGTTTCTGCTCACATGATCAAAATTACCAGAGATGCTTCATTAGACATTGATAGTGATTTAAGTAAGAGTATGCTCGAAAAAATATCTTCCAGTGTAAAAGATAGAAGAATAGGAGAGCCTGTCCGTTTTATTTATGATCAAGAAATTGATAGGGATACACTCAGTTTTTTTCTGGATAAAATGAACATAGATTCAACAGATAGTATTATACCTGGCGGGCGTTATCACAATAGGCGAGATTATATGGATTTTCCTAATTTAGGAAGATTTGATTTACTTTATAAAAAAAATGATCCACTTCCAATTCCTGGTCTAAGTCTAGAAGGAAGCATACTCGAAAAAATTGCCGAAAAGGATTATTTGTTGCATGCACCATATCAGTCGTTTGCTTATTTAATAAAGTTTCTTCGAGAAGCAGCATTAGATCCAAAAGTAACCTCTATAAAAATAACCTTATATAGATTAGCCAAAAATTCTCAGATTATTAGTTCCTTGATTAATGCCGCAAAAAACGGAAAAAAAGTTATCGTTCAAATAGAATTGCAAGCCAGGTTTGATGAGGCCTCAAATATATCCTATTCAGAACAAATGCAAACAGAAGGAATTCAGCTGGTTTTTGGGATCAAAGGTTTGAAAGTTCATAGCAAAGTATGTGTAATTGAAAGAATGGAGAAAAATAAAATAAAACGTTATGGTTTTATTTCGACAGGAAATTTTAACGAATCTACTGCAAAAATTTATACAGATGTAACACTATTTACTTGTCATTCTCAAATTCTAAAAGATATAACTAAAATTTTTGAATTTTTTGATATTAATTATAAAGCACAACGATACAAACACTTAATTGTTTCACCACAATACACAAGGCATCGTTTTGTGAAATTGATTGATAGAGAAATTGCACATGCCATTGCAGGAAAAAGAACATATATGAAGTTGAAAATGAATAGTTTGTCTGATTTGGCCATGATAGATAAATTATATGAAGCCAGTAATGCAGGTGTAAAAATTCAATTAGAAGTAAGAGGTATCTGTTCCTTAATTCCAGGTGTCAAGGGATTAAGTGAAAATATTGAAGCAATAAGTATTGTAGATAATTATTTGGAACATTCAAGGATTTATATTTTTGGAAATGCTGGAATTACAGAAGTATATATTTCTTCAGCAGATTTGATGACAAGAAATATAGACGCTAGAGTAGAGGTTACATGTCCTATATATAATGAAGAAATAAAACAGGAATTGATAGAGAATTTTGACATTGGTTGGAAAGGAAATGTTAAAGCAAGATACCATTCTTATAAATTAGATAATAAATATAGAATACGAAATGATGATCCTGTTTTTAGAGCTCAATTAGAAACCTACAAATATTATCAAAGAAAAGTTGAATTTGTAGAAGAATTAAATGAAAATTAAAAGTACTAATAGAAAAATTGCATACTAAAGAAAATGATTAAAATTAAAAAATATGCTGCTATTGATATTGGATCGAATGCCATGCGTTTATTAATTACCAATATAGTAGAAGAAGATGGTAAAGAAACTCAATTCAATAAAAGCTCTTTAGTTAGGGTTCCTATACGTTTGGGACAAGATGCTTTTACGGTAGGAGAAATTTCTTCAGAGAATATCGAAAGAATGGTTGATGCAATGAAAGCTTTTAATTTATTAATGAAAGTACATAAAGTAGAGCGTTACATGGCATTTGCAACTTCAGCAATGCGAGAAGCTTATAATGCAAAAGAAGTAGTTGCCTTAATTAAAAAGAAAGCTGATATAAAAATAGAAATTATTGATGGCAAAAAAGAAGCAGCAATAATAGCTTCTACAGATTTACATCATTTATTAAAAACGGATGAAACGTATCTTTTTGTAGATGTAGGTGGTGGAAGTACCGAATTTACGTTGTTTTCAAATGGTAGAATGGTCAATTCAAGATCTTTCAAAGCGGGTACAGTTCGATTACTAAATGAAATGGTATGTGATGTAGTTTGGGATGAAATTGAGAAATGGATAAAAATTAATACTGCCGACTTTGAAGAAGTAACTTTGATTGGTTCTGGAGGAAATATCAATAAATTATTTAAAATGTCTGGAAAAGTACAAGAAAAGCCTTTGTCCTATATTTATATGAATGCACAATATGCGTATTTGAGTTCACTTACTTATGAGCAAAGAATTTCTCAGTTAGGATTAAATCCCGATCGTGCAGACGTTATTGTACCAGCGACTCGAATTTATTTAAACGCAATGAAATGGAGTGGTGCAAGGCAAATTTTTGTTCCAAAAATTGGACTTTCTGATGGTATTGTTAAAGCCATGTATTATGGAAAAGTATAATATGTTTTCTTGATAAAAAGAAAAAAAAGCCAACTTAATCTAAAATAATTAAGTTGGCTTTTTTTTATATATTCTAGGAATATCTTATGATTTCAATTCTAGAGCAGAAGCTTTGAGTAATCCTTTCAACCATATTCCGACAAGCAACGCTAGTACTAATAATCCAGCAAATAAATAAAATATTGTGATTTGTGAGGTCAATCCAAGCAGTATCGGTCCTACAAATGCTGCTGCAGACCAAGCGGTTAAAACATATCCGAGTACTTGACCATATTTTTCAGGGCCAAAAATATCTTTTACAAATGATGGCATTGTTGCAAAACCAGCTCCGTAACCTGCAATAATGATGTAAGTTAGGGTTTGAAATGAAGTTTGATTTGTAGAAAAACTTGGTATTAAAGCAAAACAAATAACATTTATACTAATAAAAATCATAAATGTCGCCCAACAACCTATTTTATCTGAAATACTTGACCAAAACAGACGACCTAAACCGTTAAACAAACCAATAATTGCAACAAACATAGTAGCCTGTGTTGCTGTCATTCCGACAACTTCTTCTCCCAAAATAGCTGCTTTTGAAATTATAGCTATTCCGCCACAAACATTCAAAAATAATAATAACCAAAGTGCAATAAAACGTTTGTCTGTTACTATTTGTTTCGCAGTTAAATCGACATGTGTATGAAGTGATGTTTTTAAATTTATAGGATTTGCTAAATACAAGGCACTTAATAACATACATATTCCATAGCCTATTGCTAAAGTTGTAAATGCGCCTGACAATCCTAAAGAGGCATAGAGCGGTCCAATTAAAAAAGAAGCCAACAAAGATCCAAGAGCAAAAGACATAATTATTATTCCAGAAGCTAAACCTGGTCTATCAGGAAACCATTTTACAACGGTATAAACTGGAACAACATACCCAAATCCTAAACCAACACCTTGTAATACACCAAATGTTAAGTAAAACAAATGAATAGAATTTATTTTGACTGCCAAAGCACTTCCCAATAATCCTATTGTTACAAAAAGAGCTGCAATTAATCCCGCTTTTGTTGGTCCAATTTTTTGAGCAAATTTTCCTGCGAAAGCAGCTGTTAAACCAAGAAAGCAAATGGCTAAACTAAAAGCAGTTTTAGTATCATGAGCCTCCCAGTTCAATTCTTTCGATAAAGGTTCAATCCATTTACTGTATGCATAAATGGATCCAATTGAAAGTTGCATAATCATACCTGCTAGTACAATTAAATATTTATTACTCGACATAATTTTTATTTTTGATTATATATATTGAAAATAGATTTATTTTGGTTTAACTTCTAGTAATGCTAAATCGATATTATTTCATTTATATTTCATTTTTTTATCAATTCTCTAGTGTTTTTTTTATTATTTAAAAAGTTAAACTACATGAAATTAATCCACGTAAATTACCAACATCAACTTTATTTAAATCTGCCTTTCCGTTAGAATTAAGATCTAAATCTCCCCAAGTTGCAGCGGTATATTCTAATTCTGGAGTAACTTTAAATTTTTTGTGTTTAAACTCAATCCTACCAGATGTTCTCCAAACATCATCAACTACCCTTGTCCCAGATATTCCTCTAATGTAGTATTTTACAATTTCCCCAGGAGCAAGGCCGTCTTTTGAGTTTCCATTATTTTTAGTATATCCTACGAAAATTCCAGGCGCTATTTTTTTACCATTACTGGCAATATCAATCCAAAAAGAACTGGTTTTAGTGGCTTTGTATTTTTCAGGTTGCAACGGATTTGTATAGCCTATGAACCCACCTAACATTAAAAAATTAATTGTATTTCCTCCTGTTATACCATACGCTTTTACTGAAAATAGGTCGTCAGAATATTTTAAAAAACCAATAAAAGAGGTACTGGTTACTTTTTCAGTAGTTTTTGCTTTGGTTGTAGCAGTTGGAGAATATTCAGTTAATGGCTGCAGTGATTTAAATTCTGCACCAAAACCAGCCAGCCAATTTGCATTTTTAAATTGAAATTGTCCGTGAATAGAAGGAATAGGTGAATTGATAGAAGCAGAATTTTGTGTGCCGCCAATAGCTGTTCCAGTGGCAAATTCTCGTTCTTTATACAATGTTAATGCAAATGATAATTCCTTTGTAAAGTTTTGCTTTACTTTTATTTGTGTCGCCCAACCAAATGGATTAAACATTATTCCAGTATTAAAATTAGCGACACCAGGAAATAGTTCAGGAATAAATGCTGGATACCATGTTTGCCCGACTGTCAATGAAGTTTCTTTCCAATCCATGTTTACAAAAGCATGTCTCAATCGTACTAAACCAATTGAGGCTTCTGTATTACCAAAAAAATCGCCTTCTAAATTTCCTGAAATTTTTGCTCCCCAAATTTCAGGACCTTTTATTTTTAAACCAAATCTAGAATCAATTGATAAAAAATTATAAGAACCCGTTGCGTTTAAATCATCTCCATTGATGTCTAAAACTTTATCTAGCGGATAATAATTTAAATTATCTTCCCTCACTTGAAATGATTTTCTAGTGTCAAAAATATAATCAGTTCTAATATAACCGTAAAAATTATAATCCCATTCTTTTTCTGTAGGAACTGAATTGTTGTTTTCTATTTTTTGTGTTTGTGAAAATCCTTTATTGGACACCATTGTCACCAAAAGAATTAAAATGTATAGTTTTCTCATTTCTTTGTTATTTTTAAAAAATCCTTTTTATAAAGAATAAATGGATTCAACAGCTATTTTAAAACAATTAAAATATTCTTACATACTTTAATTACTTAGAAATACATTTATTAAAGCATTATTTGAGTTTTACATTCTTGAAGTAAAGTTTAAAAATCTCAAATGCTTTATTTTTTTCTTCAATTGTTGGAGCAAGGGTGTTTTCTAATTGATATTCAAAACCTAATATTTCCCATTTGTGTTTTCCTAATTGATGAAAAGGAATGATTTCTACTCTTTCAACTGTTGTATAATTGGTGAAATATTGGCCCCATTCGTGTAAATATTCTTCTTGATCTGTCCAACCTGGCACAAGTACGTATCGCAACCACATTGGTTTTCCAGTGCTTTCTCTATATTCTGCAACAGCAAGGGTTGTTTTATTTTTTAAACCGGTTAGTTTTTTGTGCCAATCGTTGTTGATATGCTTAACATCCAAAAGTAATAAGTCGGTTTTATTTAATAGAATCTTTGTTTTTTCATCCAAAACTCTACCATTAGAATCCAAACAGGTTTTAATTCCATTTTCATGGAGTTGATCAAAAAGTTGAATCAGTTTATCACGTTGTAATAAAGGCTCGCCACCAGAAACAGTAACACCTCCCTTTTTTCCAAAATAGGATTTTTGATGCAAAGCTTTCCCAACTATATCTTCAATGGGGATAAAAGTACCTCCATGAATATCTAAAGTATCTGGATTTTGACAATACAAACATCTAAACTGGCATCCTTGAACAAATACCACCATTCGTATTCCAGGGCCATCATGTGTGCCTAGTGTTTCAATAGAATGAATTCGTATAGAGTCAGAATGAAGTATATCAATTGATTCTTCTTTAGATTTTTGCTTTGGAAAATACATTATTTCAAAAATTAAAACTGTCTAAAATGAAAAATAAATTTTACTTTAGACAGTTTATTGTGGTTTTATTATAATTTAGTGTTGTAGATTATTTACAAATTTTCATGAAATGTTCTAGTAATCACTTCAAGTTGATGCGCTTTTGATAATCGAACAAAGTTTACGGCATATCCTGAAACTCGAATAGTCAATTGAGGATATTTTTCGGGATGTTCGTAAGCATCCATTAACGTTTCTTTATCCAAGACATTTACATTTAAGTGATGGGCATTTCTTCCAAAATAACTATCTAAAATTGTCGTTAGATTAGAAACTTGCTCTTCTTTATCAGATCCCAAAGATTTTGGTACCATTGTAAAAGTATAAGAGATTCCATCTTGTGCATCTTCGTAATTTAATTTGCTTACAGAGTTCAAAGAAGCAATTGCTCCATTTACGTCTCTACCGTGCATTGGATTGGCTCCTGGTGCAAAAGCTTCTCCGCCTTTACGTCCATCTGGAGTAGAACCGGTATTCGAACCGTACATTACATTTGAAGTAATAGTCAATAATGAAAGAGTAGGGGTAGCGTTTTTGTAAGCAGTATGTTTTCTTAATTCATCAATAAAGATGCTAGTAATTTCTTTAGCTAAACCATCAACTCTATCATCGTCATTTCCAAATTGAGGAAACTCACCTTCTATATTAAAATCTACAGTTAAGCCAATATCATTTCTAACTGGAGTAACTTTTGCATATTTGATAGCAGAAAGTGAATCGGCGATAATAGAAATTCCAGCAGCTCCATAAGCGATATCAATATTAGGATCGGTATCAATCATAGCCATTTGAGCTCTCTCATAATAATATTTATCATGCATATAGTGAATAATGTACATCGATTTTGCATATACTCTAGCTACTTCTGCAAGAGTTACCTTGAACATGTTCATCACTTTATCATAATCAAGCACACCGTCTTCCATTTGAGGAATGTTTTTAATAACGATTGTACCTTTGTCCTCTTCTCTACCACCGTTCAAGGCCATAAGTAAAGCTTTTGGCAAATTGGCACGTGCTCCAAAATGTTGAATTGTTTTACCAATTTTTTGGTAAGATACACAACATGCAATACCATAATCATCAGATCCTCTATTGGTACGCATCAAATCATCATTCTCATATTGTAGAGATGAAGTATCAATTGAAACTTTTGCACAAAAATCTTTAAATCCTTTTGGCAAATTTTGAGACCATAAAATAGTCAAATTAGGTTCAGGTGATGGTCCTAGATTATATAATGTTTGTAAGAATCTAAATGAGGTTTTGGTCACTTTTGTTCTTCCATCATTAAATTGTCCACCAATTGCTTCAGTAACCCATGTTGGATCTCCACCAAAAATAGTATCATAAGCACCTGGACGCAAATGACGTACCAAACGAAGTTTCATAACAAATTGATCGATATATTCTTGAGCTTCTTCCTCAGTAATAACTCCTGATTGCAAATCATTTTCGATATATACATCTAAGAAAGAAGATACATTTCCAAGAGACATTGCTGCACCATCCTGTTCTTTTACTGCGCTTAAATAAGCTAAATAGGTAAATTGTACAGCTTGTTGTGCATTCAATGCTGGATTCGAAATGTCAATTCCATACGAATTAGACATGATTTTCATATCCTGCAATGCTTTTATTTGATCGAATATTTCTTCTCTCAATCGTACTTTGTGATCGGACATTTCTCCAACTACAGCACTAAAATCTTCTTTTTTGGCTTCAATTAATCGATCGGCTCCATAAAGTGCCAGTCTTCTAAAATCACCAATAATTCTACCTCTAGCATAATTATCTGGTAACCCAGTTAATAAATGTTTTGAACGATAAGCTCTGATTTCGCTATCATAAGCACTAAAAACAGCTTGATTGTGGTCTTTAGCATAATTGAAAATTTTGACTACCTCATCAGAAACTTTCAAACCTCTTTCAGCAACAGCTGATTCTACTAATTTTATACCTCCAAACGGTTTCATTGCTCTTTTTAAAAGCATATCGGTTTGTAATCCAACAATGATTTCGTTTTCTTTGCTAATATATCCAGGTCCAAAAGATGTTATATTTGAAATAATATTGGTGTCAATATCTAAGCATCCGTTTTTTTGGCGCTCTTTAAGTAAATTTTCTTTACAAATATCCCATAAGACAGTTGTTTTTTTTGATGGCCCTGCCAAAAAAGAATCATCTCCTTCATAAGGAGTGACATTTTTCAATACAAAGTCATAAACATCAATAGCATTATTCCAATTTCCAGTCTTAAAATATAATGTTTCAGTCGTACTTTTCATTTTAAAAAAATTATTTAGTTAACGTTTAGCTTTTAAAAGCTTATTTATACTAGTAAAATTACGGATTTTTGGGTTTATAAAAACGCTAAGTTTCATTTTTAAGTAATAATTAAAGTATTCAAAAATATGTAGATCATTTTTTTGATATTTCTTTATTTTGATGACGATTCCAAGAAGCTATTACGTTATAGATAAAATTTATAGTAAAATTTTTTAATGAGTTATTTCTTGTTAAAATATTTATTTTCTTCTATTTTACGCTGAAATTTTACTTTTTTGAACAAAAAAAATTAAATAATATGAAATAAAAAGATTCTGTATTGGCTTATTTTTCAAATTTATATTTGATTATTATGCAATTAAATGGAGTGATTATAGCCTAAAAAATTACAATAAACCAAAAAAGTATTAACTATCAAGTAATCTTCTATGAAAATTAATTTGACCTAGATGATATGCCAAATGTGTTGTAAGGTGAATTAATAGAAATTCTGTTGATGTTTTATTTTCAAAAATTAAAATAGGGTGCTCTTTAATTAAATCTTCATTTGATACCATTTTTAAAGAATGATTTAGCATTATAATTGTTTCATCTATTTGCGTTAATAACACTGATTTTGGCACATTCTTATTCGAAAATTCAAGTTCTCTATTTCTAATGTAATTTGTTTTTCCTATTTGGGCTCCTATATATGTGTTTAAATTTCCTATTATATGCAAACATAAATTTCCTGCAGAATTAGAGATTTCTTTTTGTGTGTACCAAATTTTGCTTTCATTTTGGTATGATTGAATCTCAATTTTTAGTTTATTGAGATCTCTATTAAACAAAGTGATTAAAGTTTCTATCATCTTTAGGAATTTTTAATTCTATAATTTTTTAATGCAAACAAAGCTTGTTTTTGTATTTGTTTTTGCATAAATCCCGTCCATCCCAATAGTAAACCTTTGAAACCTAATGCTTGTTTGGACCATTTCCAGATATCAAAGTTATCGATATGCCTAATGATGAGACCATACTGAAATTTAAACTCAGAATGAATTACATTCACTACTTTTTTGTTGGTTTTGCTAAAAATATAAGTTGCTATCCATTTGGCTGTTCCTGAATAATCATCAGCTTTTAGGTCTGAAAACTCAATCGTACTGTTTCCGTTACTTTTTTCGGTTAACATTTTCCACATTTGGCGGGCATCTTCTCCTTTTAATATACCAAAAGCGGGATCTTGAAATTGAATTTTTTCATGATAACATTCACCCATTGTGCTGGCGTCACCATTTGCAAAAGCAGAATAGAATTTAAATAGTATTTGTTCGTTTGGGTTCATTATAAATCAATTTTGAAAGTAAAATTAGTCATTTTTTTTACAAAAAAAGGATTGACTTATAATTGGCTTTACTTTTTAGTTTGCATTTACGTTCATGATTGATTTTTTTTCACTTATCTAATGCCATAAAAAAAGCCAAACTGTTTTTTACAATTTGGCTTTTAACACTTTAAAATAAAAATTAAATACTGCTGTTTTTTAATTCGTTTTTTAAATTATCTAATTTTGATTTTCCTTCATGGAACATTTTTTCATAATTGCTTTTTAATGTTCCTGATATATTTTCGAATTTATCCTTCAAATCATCGGCATAATTATTTCCTTTTCGAAGAATTTTTTTTCTGGTGTCTGCTCCTTTCGCAGGGGCAAACAATATTCCCAATACAGCTCCTGTGGCAATTGCACCCAAGACTCCTAATGCGATTTTATTTGCTTTCATGTGATTATTTTTTAATAATTATAAAACTTTTCTACCTTGAATTATTCTTAATATTACTGCTATTAAAGCAATAACAAGTAATATGTGAATAATGGATCCTGCACTGTAAGCAAAGAACCCGATTGCCCAAAAAATAACTAGTATAACTGCGATTGTATAAAGAAGATTGCTCATTTTTTTTGATTTTTATTTAAAATTAAGAATGTGTTGCAATCATTCACTATTACAACGACATAACGTATTTATTTAATTTTTGTTGTTCACTGTAAAGTCTTTTAAACTTTGACCTAATTCATCCATATCATGGTTGAATTCTCTTTTAAAAGATTTCCAATCACTGTTGACATCGTTTTTATAAGAATCCATTTTTATTTTTAAATCCTTATTTTTTTGTTCCATTGCATCGATACTTACTTGGTATGTTTTATCGATATTTTTACCCGTTTTATTAAGTTTTAATTTTAACTCATCAATTTTGGCATTGTTTTCATTTATTTTCGCGTTGGTTTCATCTTTGAATGCTTGCCATTCTTCTGCGGTAGCGACTCTTTTTGCTTGATCCAAATCGTTTTCGGCAACTGTTACGGCAACTTTTGCACTGTCAACATTTTCTTGTGCGTCTTGAACTTTTTCGGTATTTGGTTTGCAACTAGTAATGGAAGATCCAATAACAAAAGTGGCAACTGCAAGGGTAAAAATTGATTTTTTCATAGTAATTATATTTGAAATTGATTTTTTTTGAATAAAAATGTATCCATTTAAAAAATACTGATTAAATGGATACATTTTACAGCAGCTATTTATAGTGCTTGAATAATTTTGTGAAGTTCTTCTTTAGTTTTTCCCAATTTGATTTGAAGTTTACCCATCATTTCGTCTTTTTTTCCTTCAACAAATAATAAATCATTATCTGTCAACGCAGCAAATTTTTGTTTCAATTTACCTTTTTGCTCGTCCCAATTTCCGTTTAGTTCTGTTGTGTTCATTTTGTTATAATTAAGTGTGAAAGCATTTTCACATCTATACAAAGATGGGATTATACGTTCAAAAAAGGCTTATAAAATTCTCGCAAAGAGTTATATCATTTACAGTTTTTGTCTGCTTATTATTTCATTTTGATTACTCTTTTATTTGATTTTCATCTTCATTTAGAGTTTTATCCAATTCCCTATTAAATTCCTCTTTAATTTCTTCGTTCAAATCTTTAATTTGCTCTGCTAGTTCCGAATACTCTTTTGATAATTCCGTAATTTCTCTTTCTGTCTTGATTTCTGCATTCATTACTGCATTACTGGCAGGTTCATGTGATGAAACTAATTCGTTTATTTTAAGGTGTAAAGAAGCGGAGAATCGATTGAAAGATTTCTGGATAATAAATAAACTTAAGAAAGTAACCCCAAAAATGATGTCACCAATAATAAGATGAGTGTCGTTGTTAATAAACAAACTATTGATCCACCAAAACAACACTAGGCATAAAGCTATTAGAAATGAAATAGAATTTCCTAATATAGTAGTTGCTAAAGAGACCAATTTTTCGAAAAGATTTTCAGTATGGCTGTATATTTTATTCATAATGTAGATAATATTTTTTTATAGGAATATTTCGCTAGATCTTCATTGGTGGTTATCTCATCGGTTACTATTTTGTTTTGGTATTCGATGATTTTCAATTGCGACAGCTTCAATGATGGCGATTTCATAACATTTAATTTTTTAAAAATAATATAAAAGCCCCACCATTTTAATAGCAGGGCTTGAACCAAATTTTTGACAAACGTTCCCGTAGTCTTAAATTTAAGTTTTTATTAGAATACTTATTTTTTTGCCCCATCAAAGTAATCCGTTACCAATGCGATTTTCTGATTAATATTCATTTTGTCGGCTTCTTTAATCTCTATTTTGATATTTGCAAAGCGATGATCTTTTTCGATACTATTAAACAGTTCATTTTTTGCATTGGTTGGACCAAAAAGTAAGACATTATTATAATTTAAAATAAGATCTTCTAGTTTTTTATAGAATCCTGCTTGGAACTGTTGTTCTTTATTATGCATTATTGATTCACTTTTTACAAGGCTTTCTACTTTATCTTGATGCGTAAAATTGGATTCAATAGTTTTCGCTTCTTTCCATTGATCTGTAAATTCAATGATATGAGCAATGGAATGATCCATCCAAATACCTAAATTTTTTACTGTTTTCATTTTCTTTTTTTTATATTACTTGGAAAGTCAATTTTATGATTTGGTGCATATTTATCTACTATTTCTTTTAAGGAATTTAGATATTCATTTAGCACTTTTCTGTTTATTTCCGGATTTTCAATATCTGGAATAGTTTCTGGCATTTCAAGAAGGTATTTAGATAACTCAGGATAATCCTTTCGTATTACAATTGTAGTATTCATAATTTGATTATTCAACTCATTTATAGTCTCCATTACATTAGGAATTAATGTTTACCGTTTTTATGACCATTGTTTTCTTTATCATGATGATTATCATTATCTCTATTACCTTGGTTGCCGTTATTGTAGCTTCTATTTTCATTTTTTTTATAATTCGCAACCGATCTATAGTTCTCTTGATGTCCATTATTATATCCTTTATAATATTTTACTTTATGCTCTTGATAATGGCCATAAGGTCTTGAACCGTGGTAGTCATTTAGCACTACTTTATATCCATTGTATAAATCATAGTTTCTATAACGGTTAGGTAAATTATGAGATCTTATCCAAACTCCGTTATTCAAAAAGATAAATTGTTGGGCACGTATATCATAATAGGATTGAACATCTGGCAAAAAATAATAAGATACTTCAGAATAACCAGTTGGTCCCCATTGTGGAGGTGTTCCAAAATTTACATTAATAGAAACTTGGGCATGGTTTGCTGTAGACGTAAACAAGAATAGGGCTAGGGCAATTAGTTTTATTGTTTTCATTTTTTTTGACATCTTCATTTCAAAGAGAAAATTTATTTTTCCTCTTTTAATTTTGATTTTACAAAGATCATATTGAAAACATATTTTGATGTTATACTATTACTATAAAAAATATCATAATTCACGGATTTTCCTTTTTGTCTTTCAAATCCAATTCTTTCTGAATTTCTTTTTCTTTTTTTGCAGCAGCTTTGTCTTTATCTTTTTGAATTTTTTCTTGTTTTTTGGCTGCGGCTTTTTCCTTTTTGTTAAAATAACCTTTCAATAAAAAGTTGTGTTTAGCGGCATCCATATTCTCACTAAAACCTTTCGTTCCTGTCTCTAGATTAGACATTGTTGCATTTAGTTTTTTACCCATATTTTCATCCATTAACAATTTGGATAAAGTTCCTTTTCCATTGTTGATTTTAAAACTGAATTCGGCAAGTTGATCAGTTATTATCGAAGCATTATCCACTGTGGTTTTTACACCTTTCATGATGTCTTCAATTTCGATTGCTTTGATTGAAGCTATAATTGCATTGTCTTTTACGCTTTTATTGGATTTTGTCCCAGGTGAGATAGTAAGTACTTTATCACCCATTAATCCATCAGAGCCGATGCTAGCTTTGGAATCTGTTTTTATAAAGCGTCGCACTTCATCTTTAATTATTAATTTTACGGCTACAGTTGAATCAGTGATAAGGGTAATTTCACTTACTGTTCCGACATTTATTCCAGAAAAGCGGACATTATTTCCAACTTTTAATCCAGTTACTGTTTTAAATTGTGATTGTAGGGTAAAAGTAGATCCAAATAAATTTTTTTGTTTTCCAACAAAGTATATGGTTCCAACAAAGAGAATCAACCCTATAGTTACAAACATTCCTAATTTCCATGTGAACCCTGATTCTTTATACATAATTTGAGTGTTTTATTAATTAAATAAAAAAAGATCGAACCCATTCATCCTTGCTTTTTTCTAATTCGGCATAACTGCCTTCTGCACAGATAACACCATCTTTTATAATCATAATTCGGTTTGCTGTTATTTTGGCACAGGCCATATCATGAGTTATAATAATAGAGGTTGTTTTGTATTTTTTTTGAACAAACAAAATCAATTCACTTATTTCTCTAGATGTTATTGCGTCTAATCCAGTTGTAGGTTCATCATACAAAATGATTTCGGGTTTAATAATAACGGTTCTTGCAAGTCCGATTCTTTTTCGCATTCCACCAGACAATTCAGAAGGCATTTTGTCAATGGCTTCTTCTAGACCAACACTTTCTAGTGCTTCTATTATGGCTTTTTCGATTTCCTCCGATGATGCATTTGGAGAATGGTGTTTTAGGGTAAATTCCAAATTTTGTCTAACAGTCATCGAATCATACAAGGCACCATTTTGAAAAAGAAAACCAATACGAACTCTTATATCATTTAGATCAGTTTCATTAAGTTTGGTGATTTCGGTTCCAAAAATTTTGATTTCACCTTCATCAGCATGAATTAAACCAACCAAACATTTTATAGTGATTGATTTTCCAGATCCAGACCTGCCTAAAATCACTAAATTCTCTCCTTTTTTTACAGAAAGAGTAATGCCTTTCAGGACTGCATTATCCCCAAATGATTTGCAAACATTATTTAGTTCTAGAATTATTTCTGTAGATTGTGTGCTTGTTTTTTTTTCCTTCACTGGTTTATGCTGTATCATGTTTAGTAAAATAAATCAGTTATTTGAACGGCAATCATATCAATGATAAATATGGTTAATGATGCAGTAACTACAGCCGTATTGGCCGCTTTTCCAACACTTTCGGTCCCGTTTTCCGCATTAAATCCTTTATAGCAGCCCACCAAACCAATTGCAAAACCAAAGAAAAAAGTTTTTAGGACAGCAGGTAAAATGTCCAAAAACTCAAGATGTTCTAAAACATTGGAGAAATAACGGTAAAAGCCCATGTTTTCATGGATATTGTATCCGATATATCCACCATAAATTCCAATAAAATCAGCATAAATAACTAAAATTGGAATCATAATTGTGGTGGCCATAATTCTGGTTGCAACTAAGTATTTATAAGGATTTATTGCCGAAACTTCCATGGCATCAATTTGTTCGGTAACTTTCATCGAACCTAATTCGGCTCCAATTCCTGAGGCTATTTTTCCTGCACAAATTAAGGCTGTAATTACGGGAACGATCTCACGAATTAATGAAAGTCCTACCATGCTGGGTAGCCAGGATTCTGCACCAAATTTTGCCATTGTAGGACGAGATTGTATGGTAAGAACCAAACCCATTATAAAACCAGTAATACTAACTATTGGTAAGGATTTATAACCAATTGCGTAACATTGCCAAATAAATTCTTTGAATTCGAAAGGGCCTTTTGCAACTTCTTTGAAAAAGCGCGTTGTAAATAGCGTTGCTTTCCCGATATCTTCAAAAATATTTTTTAGATAGGATTTTGTATTTGAAGCTTTTGTAATCTTTACAGGACTTTTCATGGTTTAAAAAGGAGTTGTAATGTTGATTTAGAATGTACCCTAGTTTATGAAGAGTATTGTTTAGGCATCTAAGTTGAATCTTCTACAGGTTACCAATAAATCGCCAAGACCTTTTAAAGTATCATGCTCTTTTTTTATGGATTGATGTTGTGCATGTAATATATTTTGGTGTTTTGGAGATAAATGCGCTGTGTTATTACGCAATACGGCCAGGTATTTTTTTAGGGTAATATCAGCATCATATTCACATCGATTTAGTAGATCTTCCCGATCATTAATTTTGAATTTTAAATTGATTTGCAACCAAATTCGGGAAAAATATATTTTGACTGAGGAGTTTTTTGATGGTTTTCCTCCTAATTTTTGAACTTCAGAAACCAATTCAGCTGTGCATCTTTGGCTTTTTTCTTGAAACCCAAGAAACAATATTATTAAGTCGGATTCATTCGTTTGCTTTGATGCTTTTATATAACTTTCAAACCGATTGTTATTGATTCCGATAAAAGTATTTAAAACACTAATAGATTTTTTTGTATTCATCGAATTCAAATTAAGGTTATTATTGAAAATTAGAAATGCTATTTATTAATAGACAAAGTTCAATACTTTAGCTTCTCTAAATGTTTCATAATTTTTAGTGAATTTTATAATATTTACATATTAAACCAAAAGTTTTGGACGACTTAATTTCAATGTTGTTTCTTTTTTAATTTGGCTTAAAGTCTGCAATTTTATAGATCTTCTATTGTTTTTTTCAATAGCCAAACGTGCCATCAAATAGCTTACTGTTGATTCTGCACCTTGATTTAAATTAACATAAGTATCTTCTAGACCATCGTAGCATCCACCTGTACAAGGATTATAAATGATTTGATGTAAATGGTTATTTCCCAAAAACCAACTGAAAGCAATTTTCATTTTTTGACTATATTCCTTGTTATTGAAAGCAATAGAAAATTTGCTTAGCGCCAATATTGTATAGGCAACATCAATAGGTTGCTCTCCTCCAATTACTTGTTTGTCAGTGTTGTCTTCTTTGAGCAACCATCCTTTATTAGATATTACTTTAATACTGTTTTCTTTGAATATTTTACTCAAAAGAAAATCAAAAGAAATTTTAGCGACCGTTTTGTAGGTAGTATCACCAGTACTTAAATACGCACAAAGCATTGCTTCGGGTAAAATGCTGTTGCCATAAGTTAAATAACTTTCAAACCAAATCCAATTGGAATTAGATTCGTGTTTGTACATCTCAACCATTCTATTGGCCAGTTTTTTTATTATTCCAATATTAGTAGTTGATTTCTCTTTGGAATTTGCATAGTACAGTCCTTTTATTATAAATGCCATTGCTCTAGTCGAATGAATTTTTGTTAAATTTACTGTTGCATGAAGTAAAGTTGATTTTGCATTTTCTACCAATGTTATTGGTAAAATTGATCCCAAAGAAATCAAATATCCTAAAGCCCAAATTGCCCTTCCATTAGAATCTTCCAGATTGGTCTCGTTGTTTTGTTCCGTGAAATCACCATCTTCATCTACATAATTTAGAAAACTACCATTTTCTTGCAAACATGATTTAATGAAATTTAAATATATTTTGATATAATCTAAATCTGTTTTGTCTTTTGTTAATTCAAAGTGTTCACAAATAGCCACCATGGCACGGGCATTGTCATCTATAGTATATCCTGATTCAATGTCGGGTTGGTTGATAATCGAAAATTGAATCATACCAAAATCCGTGGTCAATTTTTTGATATGATCTAAATTGATTTCTGGAATTTTATATTCTAAATTCATGTTTTTATTTCCTGTTTTTTCGAATAATAAAGCATGGGCAATGGCGGAGTTCTCCCAGGCAGTAGGCGCAATCTTATGAAGTCCTTTTGAACTTATATTATTTCTCAAATTTTTATCTAATAACAAATGGTTGACTTCCTCACCTAATTGTTTAGAATTTCCAAAATCAATTATGATTCCAGCACCATCACTTAATACTTCAGAAGCATGCGGTATAGGTGTAGAAATAATGGGACAACCACAACTAATTGCATAGGAGAATGTTCCGCTCACAGCCTGATTTGGATCATTTGATGTAAATAAATAAATATCTGTTAGTTGCAAAAAATCTAAAAGTTGGGTTAAAGGCAAAAATGTATTTACAAACAATACATGATTTTGTAGTTGTAACGTTTCAATTTTGGCCTCTAACATCGTTCTGTATTTTTCACCTTCTTCTTTCATGACCGAAGGATGTGTTTTTCCAATTATTAAAAACAAAACATTTTCATTTTTTTTGATAATGCTTGGCATGGCATCTAGAGTTGTTTCGATACTTTTTCCGGAACTTAAAAGACCGAAAGTAGAAAGCACTTTTTTTCCAGACAAATTATATTCTGCTTTCAAAAGTTCTTTGTCAGAATGGGGTACTAGGTGAGTTCCATGAGCTATTACTGTTATTTTATTGGGATCCACTTCATAATCATTTTTTAAAATTTGTTCTGCAGAATGGGTCATGACAATTATTGAATGAGCCAATTGGGCTATCACTTGTACATTTACTTTAAATGAGCTGTCAGGATTAGGTAGAACAGTGTGAAATACAATAATTACAGGTTTTGTAATTTTGTATAAAAACTGTATCAAATTAGCCTCGTTTTTTCTAAAAAATCCAAATTCATGTTGTATCAATACCATTTTAATCGAACTATTTGCATTTATCTTTTCAGATAAATTATAAAAAGCATTTGGTTGATCCGTATTCAGGATATATTTTATGGGTTCTTGATAGTGATGTCTTTCAGTATCTGTTTCTAATGCACATATTTTTATGTCGAAAGAATTTTTAAATTTATTATTTAATGCTTTAATCAAATCTTGTGAATAGGTTGCAATGCCACATTCTCTTGGAGGAAAAGAGGTAATGAACAAAATTTCTGAAATTTTCTTAGAACTTTCAAGTACCAAATGATTAGTAACAGTTGATCTAATTTCTGTACTTACTAATCCAACTGGAAGCATAGTACTATTTTGTGCGGGAATTCTATTTCTCATTTTTAAGGGTATTAAGCATTAGTTCTTC
This sequence comes from Flavobacterium praedii, assembly GCF_026810365.1. Taxonomy (NCBI): domain Bacteria; kingdom Pseudomonadati; phylum Bacteroidota; class Flavobacteriia; order Flavobacteriales; family Flavobacteriaceae; genus Flavobacterium; species Flavobacterium praedii. The sequence continues at coordinate 1,208,920 of NZ_CP113948.1, read as the reverse complement.
TAATAATTTGGATATACTTACAGAGGCCGTACCTATTCGCTCATCAGCGGCTCCGTAATAAATATAAAGGGTATCATTAAATAAAGCAGTTCCAGTAGGAAAGCATACATTATTGACTTCGCCTTTCAATTCCCATATTAATTCAGGTTTAAAAAGGGGATAGGGCAATCTTGCAATCTCTTTCATAGGGTTTTTCAAATCCAATAAAGCAGCACAAGCAGAATAAACAAATCCTTTGATTGTATCTTGAACTCCATGATAAATAATAAGCCAGCCTAATTTTGTTTCAATAGGCGGACAACCACCACCAATATAGCTAGCTTCATGTTCGTATTTGGGCTTCATTACGATGCATTCATCAAATTTGATAAAATAGTTTTTCCAAAATTGAGGATTCAATTCCTCTAAACTTTTTACAGCAACAACAATTTGAACATCTGGTTTTATACGATGCAGAAAAACGTATTTATCATCTATTTTTCTAGGAAATAATATGATGTTTTTATCCCACATCAATACTTTTTCACCTTGTTTTTTAGTTACTCCTTCATGATTATTATATCGAAAGTATTTTTCGTTTATTTTATTGTTTGATGTAATTGCATTAAATTCATCGTAGGTAATTTGAGGGACTATTATTCCTTTTTTGTCCCAGTTCACTAAATCAGTCGATGTTGCCATTGTTCCCAATGCATTTACACCATCATAAGCTGTATAAGAGAGATAATAAATATTTTCAATTTTTACAATTCTAGGGTCTTCTAAACCATGGGATTCATAACTGAATTCTGAAACAATTACAGGAGCAATATCCCTTATTTCAACAGATAAAGGTCCTTTGAGTTTGCAATATCCTATACTGGAAAAATTCCCTAAACTGACCGCTCTGTAAAAAAGATGAACGTAATCACCATCTCTTATTATTGCAGGATTCAATACTCCTTCATTCTCAAAATTAAGTTCAGTTTTTTGTATAAGGATACCTTCTTTTTTTACTGCTATCATGATTTTATATTTGGCTTAATGCATAAAGTTTAGATATATAAAGGTCAATATATAGTACTCAAAATTCTTACAATACTTTTATTTTAAATTATATTATTTACAGTTTTATAAATAGTTATATACACATGGCAAATGAATAGAATGATTTTTTTCTTTAGAAAAGTATTTTATATCAATAGAAAAGGGCTGTTGTTTCCAACAGCCCCCTTCGCCCCAAACCTACTTTATATTAAAAAATGAATTCTTATTTACTTATATTATATTCAAAATACGATTGTAAATGTGTTCCTTATTATAGTGTAAATCGTATTGCTTTTACAATTTTATTACACTGCAAAGATCTATTTATACAGCTGATCAGGATTACAATTTTATTTTTATAAGTTATAGAATTAACAGATTTTAATTTCTTTTAAAAAAAAAGAGACTGTTTGTTAGAACAGCCCCCTTTAAAAAAAAAATATTTAAACCAATTAAATTTTTAGTATGTTGTTTTCAACTCAACTCTTCTGTTTTTAGCACGACCCAAAGCAGTTTTGTTACTTGCTATTGGTTTACCTTCCCCAAATCCTAAAGCAAGCAATCTTGACTCAGGAATACCTTTGCTTATAAGATATTGTTTTACAGAATCCATACGTTCTTGAGATAGTTTGATGTTGTAAGCATCACTACCATTACTATCAGTATGACCTTCAATTTGTAATTTGGTTCCATCATAACGGTTTAAGATAAGTACCAACTCGTTTAACTCAACATAAGATGAAGTTTTTAGCTTAGCACTGGCATTTTCAAAGAAAATTTTACCTGCGATATAAGCTATTCTTTTAACATCTTTGGGAGCAATTTCAGGACATCCTTTGTTTATAATGTTTCCTTTTACTGTTGGACAACGGTCATCAATATCAGCAACACCATCTCCATCAGTGTCAGGACAACCTTTTAATGCGATTGGACCAGCAATATCAGGACAACGGTCTTCACTGTTAACCACACCGTCTTTGTCATTATCCATAGGGCAACCAGCAGCATTTACTTGTTGACCTGCCGGTGTATTTGGACATTTATCATCAATATCTGCAACACCATCATTATCAGCATCAGGACATCCTGCTAAAGCAACTGGGCCAGCCGCATCTGGACAACGGTCTTTTGCATCTGCTACACCGTCTTTATCTCTATCTGGACAACCATTCAATGTAGCAACTCCTGCAACATCTGGACATTCATCTAAATAATCTGCAACTCCATCATTGTCTTTGTCTAGTGGACAACCGTTTTTGTCTACAGCTATACCTGTTGGAGTATCTGGACATTTGTCATTTCTATCTGAAACACCATCCTTATCGGCATCTTTTTTCTCCCCTAAGTTGAATGACAATCCAACTGTATGCATCAAAAAGGAATCTTTACTTCCTCCAGTAACACCATCTCTATCATCACCATCTGTAAACATAAAAGTTTCTTGTATATTAAGCATTACAATTGGACTCAATCTGAACGTTAATCCACCACCCGCTGTTGGTAACAGGTAATCGATTTTTTTACTATTTACATCTAGTTTTTTATCAAAAAGCATAACTCCTAAACCACCAAATACATAAGGTCTAACCACGTATTCTGGATTCAAAAAATTAATTTTTAAGTTCAATGCAAGTGATGAAAATTCACTATTGAAATAACCATCGGGACGGTTATAAGCAACAGTTCCTTTATTTGCAGCTAAGTTCAAATCAAAATATTTTCCTAAATATCTTGAAACAGACAAACCTCCAACTCCATAAAACGTCATATCGGTTTTATAAAAATCATTTCCTAGGTCTCCGTTATACTGTGTTGCACCACCTGATATTCCAATATTCCATTTTCGGTCTTCGGTTTGTGCATTCATAATAAATGTAAATGCTAAGCACGTACATAAAAATAGTAATTTTTTCATTTTGTGTTTTTGTTAAATTATTTAGACAAAGGTCATTCAGATATCAAGCTTTGTAGTTACAAAACTTTTGTTAAATGTTGCATCATTCACACCTTTGCAAAAGGCATAGTATTACGATTTTAGTTTAATATGCAATGGGAATTGTTGAGAAAATTAAGGGTAGTGCTGAAAATGTTTTTTTTTAGAACAATTATATCTGTTTAGTATTTTTTTTAATTTTAAAAAAAGACCTTAATTTCTTTAATAAAATTGAATTTGAAGGTTTACTTGTTTCAATTTCTCCAATCAAAAATCCGTATGGCTGTAATGCTTCAACATGATCGCAGATAATTTTTAACATAGCCGTTAATGGTATGGCCAAAATAATTCCTGGTATTCCCCATAAAAGTTCCCCTAATACCAATGCAATAATGGTAAATAAAGGATTAATTTTTACTTGAGGTCCAAGCATTAAAGGTTCAAGTAACCAGCCTTGTATGAATTGAACAATTCCATAGGTAATAACAATACCTCCCAAAAGGGCAAGATTTCCTCCATGCATAGCAGCAATCAAAACAGTAAGTGACGTTCCAGTGATGTTGCCCACAAAAGGAACAATTTCTAAAAATCCGCAAAGTATAGCAAAAAAGAATGCGTTTTCTAAACCGATGAAACTAAAACCTGCATAGTACATAATCCATAAACAAAAAATCATTTTTGAAAGTCCAACCAAATATTGTTGGGATACATTTGCAATCTTATGCAAAATTAGCTCCATTGATTTTTGTTCTGAAATGGCGGTGAGTTTTAATATAAATTGCTTAATATGGGAACGATAATACAATAAAAATAAAAAATAAGCTGTAACCAAAATGATATTGGTAACAATTATAACTAGTGAACCCAATAGAATTTGTACTATACTGGTATACGATGGCTTTTCTTCATTTAGGATTTTAAATTGTTCATCAATTGAAATATTAAAATGATTGAAAATGTATTTTTGAAGATAAGCAACAGTATCTACAGCTTTTTCTTTTAAGAGTGCAACATCATTAATTACTTCGGATATTTTCCAACTAAGGAGCGTGATTAATCCCAAAACAACCAGTAATAATGCCAAAAAACATAGAAAAACTGCTAATCCTTTTGGAAATTTCTTTTTCTCTAGCCAATTGCAAAAAGGTAAAAATAAAGTGGCCAAAATTCCTCCAATTACAAAAGGCATTAAAAATACTTGGCCATAATATAAGGCAGCAATGATAAGAAATAACAAAAATATTTTCTTTGAGACAGTTGTTGAAGAGGTGGTCATTTTTCTAGTATTTATAGTAAGATTTAATAGGGTTGGAGTCATTTTAAATGAAAATTCGAGTGTTATCTTGCCTGAAAATTCACGCGTGATAACACTCGAATTGTTGTTTTTATTTTTAAAATTGAATTACATCCGATGGATACAACTCTTTTTTAACCAATTTAATGGAACAAAGTAATTTTTTAATAAAAATAGCTGCTGGTTTTTCTTGAAATTGTAATTGTTCTTCAAATAATGGAAAATTATAGGTTTTTAAATCTACTATTTCAACTGTAGCTAATTTGTGTTCAACTACAAACTTTTTCAAGTACAATGCAACAGTATTACTTTTTCGATCAGTCCTGATACTTGAGGATATAATTGAAATATGATACATGTCTATTATTTTTAAAGATTATATGATAAATTGATTTCTAGAGATTTTTTGCCTTTTCCGTAAAAGCAATATTTGATTTTTTGAAATCAGCTGTTTTAAAATCAATTTGTAAAACACATGAATCACCTGCTCCATTTTTGGGAACCGTAATTTTCCCTACTTTGCAATTACTTTTAGAACTGGACATCAATTTTTCTTCTACTTTTTTCATTTTAATAATTTTAAACTTTAGTATTGTACTAACTCAAATATCGCCTAAGTATCCAAGCCATAGTTTCATGTTCTTCCATCAATCCAGTCATAAAATCAGCCGAACCAGCATCTTTATTTTCTACAGAACACACTTTAATATCTTCTCTCAATTGAACAATTACAGTTTCTTGGTCTTCTAACAGTTCAAGAATCATATCTTTTTGTGAAGGATACTGATTTGGATTTTCTTTGAGTCTGGTTAGTTCCGAAAACTCTTTCATAGTACCAATTGTTTTACCGCCCAATTTACTGATGCGTTCTGCAATTTCATCAATTGATGCTTCCAATTGTTTGTATTGGTTTTCGAATAATTTATGCAATTCCATAAAACTATTACCCGATACATTCCAATGAAATTTTCTAATTTTAATGTACAGTGTCATTTCATCTGCCAAAATTGAAGATAGAAATGCAATGCTTTTTTGTAAATTTTGTTTACTAATTCCAATTTGTGGTTCCATATTTTCTTGTGTTTTATATTTGTTAATTTAATTTTTCTGATTTAGTCAATCCAAATTCAGAAAATAGTACAACACAAAGATGGTAACTTGAGAAGGAAATTGGGTTACATAACTTTTGATAATAATTATAGAATTTACAGTTCTTTGGGCTGTTTAATTTGTTTAAAATCAATATTTTGTGATTTATGATAAACTAAAACAAAACTGAATAGAAGTAGAATAGAAGATGTTAAAGAGAACTAGTATTGTTATTTTAAAGTAGAAAAAATAGTAGGTTGCTAAATTCCATTAGCTAGACCAAGACGGTCATTCATTATTAGAATTTAAATTTTATGGGAATGAATTACAAGTGTTTAGGTGACAAATTTGGAAGTGTAAATAGTTCAAAAAAGAAATACAATCACTGATTAATGGGTATCAAGCTCGTGTACCATTTCGTTGGTCATAGACGGAAGGTTGGAAAACTTCTATGTTCTTGATGCCATTGTGCCAACCTGGCAAATCAGAAAAAGTATTTTTTTTATTGCCATTTATTTTTGAGGAAGTGGTAATAAGTTGACAAATTTATGATTCATCTTTTGTGGTTCGGATTAAACTAATGCCAGCCATAAAGAAAACCGTTCCCAAAACACCAAAAATAACAAGTGCTTTTATATCTCTGTCACTTCCTGATGTATTAGTAAATATAACTGCATCATAGATTAGTCCTCCAATTCCTAGAGCTGTCAATAATGCACCAAAAATTCTTTTGATATTCATAATTTTAATTTTTAAATAATTTATAGGCGTTTGTACTTTTGTTTTTATTCTTGTAGATCTTCATCCAAATCGTTGTGATCATCTCCACCTAAACTGTAATAGTTGTTTTCTTCATCTTCATTACCAATTTCTTCTTGAATATCGTCTAGTTCCGAACCTGGAATATCTAAATCACTACCTGTTTTATCGTCATTGAAATCTTTCTCATTTCTTTTTTCAACGGGTTGGATTTTTTGGATTTCTTTCATTTTAGAAATATCCTCCGGATCTACATCAGATTCTTTGTGTAATTGGTTATAAATATCTTCAGTTTCCGGATAATCTGATAATGTATAAGGTTCTTCTTTTTCTTTAGGAAGAATACCTTGTTTTGAATTTTGTGCTTTATTTTTCATTTTAAATGTTTTTTACATTCTTTCCATATACCAATTAAGTTCTTTTTTAATTTTTCTAAATTCAAAAAGCGAGGAAATTATTTTTTGCAAACGCACAAATGCAGTTTCACTTTTTACTACATAATCATAGGCTTGATGGTGCATACAATCAATTGCAACTTCTATTTTATCTTGTGAGGATAACATGATGACCGCAATTTCAGAATTATATGCTTTTATTTTATCCAAAGTATCAATACCGTTTATTGCATTCAAATCAATTCCATCCAAATGGTAATCCAAAATAATTACATCGGGATTGTTGGCTAGATTAGCCAAGCAAAGTTCTCCAGTAGAGTAGGTTTCTATATCAAAATCGGCATGATCCAAGAACTCAATTTCCAGAGATTTTAAGAACAAAGCATCATCATCAACCAAGAACAGTTTTATTTTATTGGTGGTATTCATTTTATTGATTTTTTTAATATTTCTAATTCTAGCTCTAATTCTTTGCAGGCTTGTAGGCATACATTCTCAAGTTGCAAAACCATATCTTCCATTTCTTCATTTTTTTGCTGAATAACTACAAATTTCTGAATTTTTTTTGCCATAATTTCAAAATCGGAATGAATTCCCATAATTGAAAAAGAAGGAATCATTTTGTGAATGGCGGCATTTAGCAAACTCCAATCTTGATTCAATAAGCTTTTTTTCAAGGTATTGATGAGTTCTGGTGTTTGTTGCAAATAAAGGCCAATCATTTCGATCATCAATTTAGGATTGGATTTTGTACGATGATTCAAATAATCTAGATTAATGCATTTTTCTCTTTCAACAATTGTGATTTCAGGAGTTTTATTCGTATTTACTATTGAATTTTGTGGCTTTTGAATCAAACTTACAATTTTACTATACAAAACTCTTTCGTCAATAGGTTTTGCAATGTAATCATTCATGCCAACAGCTTTGCATTTTGCCAAATCTACCGTAGTTACATCTGCAGTTAATGCAATGATTGGAATAGTCAATTTCAACGTTGTCCGAATGTATTCTGTGGCTTCAAAACCATTCATTTCAGGCATTTGTAAGTCCATCAATACAATGTCATATTGATTTGTTTTGAGTTTTTCGATGGCAATTTTTCCGTTTTCAGCAATGTCTCGTTCAAATCCGAAATCATCCAATACTGTTTTCATTAATAACTGATTCAGAGCCATATCTTCTACTACCAATACTCTAATACCTTTAATTTTATTATCCAATTCCATGATTTCGTTTTCTATAGCTGCTTCTTTTTTTGTTTTTAGAAAAGGTAAAGTAAAACTAAAACGAGAATACTCATTTATTTTACTTTTAACACTAATACTGCCCCCTTGCGATTCTACCAATTGTTTTACAATAGCGAGTCCAAGTCCGGTTCCTCCATATAATCGGGAAGTTCCGCTTGATGCCTGCTGAAAATTTTCAAAAATCCGATCAATTTTATTGTCCGAAATTCCTATCCCTGTATCATTAACGGCAAATTCAATTATGACTTTTTCGTCATCTTCAAACATTAAATGAACACTTACGGTAATAACACCTTTATTTGTAAATTTGACTGCATTACTTACTAAATTTAAAATAATTTGATGCAATCTAACCGGATCACCCAATAAAACTTCCGGAATATTGTTATCATAATCCGATACTAATTTTAAGTTTTTTTCTTGGATTTTGGTTTCAAATAAATGAAGCATCGAGGATAATGATTTTTGTATTTTAAATGGAGTTTGTTCAAACGTCATTTTACCAGCATCTACCTTTGCTAAATCCAAGATGTCATTTATCAGTACAATTAGAGCATCACCACTCATTTTTATTGCCATCAGATATTCTTTTTGCTTGGCGGTTAATTCTGTTTTCAAAACTACTTTTGTAAAACCAATTATTGCATTCATTGGAGTCCGAATTTCATGACTCATATTTGATAGAAATTGCTGTTTAGCTTTTACTGCATTTTCGGCAATTTGTGTAGCAGATTCTGCTTTACTCTTAGCTTCTTCGGCAAGTGCTGTAGCTAATTCTGCAAAAACCTTAGCTTCAAATAATTCTGTTGCAATTCTTTTTTGTTCCGTAATATCTCTGGCAACCATCACAGCGCCTACAACATTTCCTAAATCATCTTTGTATACCGAACCGTTGAACAACACATCGGTAAATTTTCCATCCATGATGGTTAATGGATAATCAACAACAAAACCTTTTGAAAAAACTTTTTTATATCCTTCTCGTGCTTTTTGGGGCTCGGTGAAATAATCAAAAAAATCGGAACTTATAAGATTTTCACGTGATACACCGGTTACTTGTACAGTTGCATCATTAGTATCCGTAATTTTCCCTTTAGGTGAAATGGTAAATAAAGGATCCCGACTGGCTTCAATTAAACTCAAAGAATATTGGGAAGCTAATTTGAGCGAATAACTATGTGCCTCTAATTCTTTGTTGGCAATTTCACGTTTTTCTTTTTCTTTATTTTGAAATTCGAGTTCAAGATCTGCAATAACGAGTTCGGCAGCTCTATTTTCTTTCTCACCTGTTTGAAAAACAAGCTCTTTATTGGCTATATATAATTCGTCTGCTCGTTTTTCTTTTTCGTCATTTTGAAAAGCTAATTCTTTATTTGCAATAACTAATTCTGCAGCTCTTTTTTCTTTTACTTTATTTTGATAGGCCAATTCTTCATTGGCAATGACCAATTCTGCGGCTCTATTTTCTTTTTCATCATTTTGATAGGCTAACTCTTTATTGGCAATAAATAATTCTGCTGCACGTTTTTCTTTTTCTTCATTTTGAAAAGCCAATTCTTTATTAGCAATGCCTAATTCATCGGCTCGTTTCTCTTTTTCATCATTCTGGAAAGCCAGTTCTTTGTTGGCAATACCTAATTCTGCCGCGCGTTTTTCTTTTTCTTCATTTTGAAAAGCCAATTCTTTATTGGCAATGCCTAATTCATCGGCACGTTTCTCTTTTTCATCATTTTGAAAAGCCAATTCTTTGTTCGCATTTCGCAATTCTAATGCCCATTTTTGCTCGGCAATGTCTCGGGCCACTATTACAATTCCTTTTATATTTCCTTGATTATCTTTATAAACAGATCCATTAAAGAGAACTTCAGTTAATGTACCATTGATATGACGTAAGGTAAGTGGAGAATCTGAAACAGAATTTTTGTCGAAGACTTCTTGATAAACGTCATGGGCTTTGTTGGGTTCTGTAAAATAATTCTTAAAATAAGTACCCGTTAATTCTTCTCTAGATATTCCGGTAATATGCGTCAACGCCTCATTCATATCCGTAATTTTTCCTTCAGTGCTTATGGTTATCAAAGGATCCAAACTGGCTTCAATTAAACTTCTGGCATATTGTGATTCTTGCATGGGGAGGCGTGGTATTGTTTGTTAATTATTAGGATTGGATTTCCAAAACTATGCTTACGTTAATTTCCGATTTCCTCAATTGGGCTTCGTCTTTTGTCTTTTAATTTTTTAAAATGGGTAGGGGATAATCCGGTAACTTTCTTGAACTGACTCGATAAATGCGCTACACTACTGTATCCCATTTTCCAAGCAATTTCGGTGATATTGAGTTCGCCATAAATGATTAACTCTTTGATTCTTTCGGTTTTGTGTGAGATGATAAATTGTTCAATTGTTGTCCCTTGTACTTCCGAAAAAAGATTGGACATATAGGTGTAATCGTGATTTAATTTTTCATGTAAATAGTCCGAAAAATTGATTTTAATATTTTCATCGGTATGGTGAACCAATTCAATGATTACATTTTTTATTTTCTCAATAAGCATGGCTCTTTTGTCATCCATTAATTCTAAACCAGAATCCAATAATGCCAATTTGAGTTGTTCGCGTTGATACATAGAAATAGTTTCCATGATTTCCACTTCGCCTAAATCTACCACTATAAAGTGAAGGCCAAGTTTTTTCAATTCTTCTTTCACTGCCATTTTGCAGCGATTACTTACCATATATTTGATGTATAATTTCAAGTTGTTCTTGTTTAAGAGATAGAGTAAAGGTCGTAAGCAAGTCAAAAAAAGATGTTATACTACTTTATTAATTTGTTGTATAATTCACTGATTATTAATTTATTTATTGCAAGTACATAATGAATAGTTAGTTGTAATTTGATTATTCACTTTTTTACAATGTCCTATTTTTTAGGTATTGATTTCTTGAGTTGCTTAATGATTTTTTCATATAAAAGCTTTTCATCAATTGGCTTAGAGATGTAATCATTCATTCCAACGGTTCTAGATTTTTGAACATCAACAGTGGTTACATCTGCGGTAAGCGCTATAATTGGAATTTTAGATTTCAAAGTATTCCGAATGTAATCTGTGGCCTCAAAACCATTCATTTCGGGCATAAGAATGTCCATTAGGATAATATCATAATTATTTTCTTTTAGTTTTTTTATAGCTACTTTTCCATTTTCGGCAATATCGCATTGGAAACCAAATTCCTCTAAAATGATTTTAATTAATAGTTGGTTTAGTGGTATATCTTCGGCTACTAAAACTTTTATGTTTTCTATTCCTTCAATCGTATGGATACAGTTTTCTGTTTCTAACGGAATTTCGGCACAAAGTTTTTCAAAATCCATAATAAATCCAAAAGTGGAGCCTTTGCCTTCTTTGCTTTTTACAAGTAATGTACCGCCTTGGTGTTCAACAAGTTGTTTGACTATTGCAAGTCCTAAACCTGTGCCTCCGTATAACCTAGAAATTTCGGTAGAGGCTTGCTCAAAATTATCAAAAATATGTTCTAGTTTGTTTTTTGGAATTCCGATACCGGTATCGGTTAGGGTAAATTCAATTGTAGTTTTTTCGGAATCTTCATTCAACATTTTAACACTCAATATAATTTTTCCTTTTGAAGTAAACTTGATTGCATTACTTATTAAATTTAAAATAATTTGACGTAAACGCATACAATCCCCTACAATATATTCTGGAATTCGTTTGTCATATTGTTGCTCTAATTTTATATTTTTCTCAGAACATTTCGATTCAAATAAATAAAAGATATCAGCAATAGATTCTAAAATATTGAAAGACTTTTTGTCAAATGTCATTTTACCAGCATCTACTTTGGCAAGGTCAAGTATGTCATTAATTAAAACAATCAACGCACTTCCTGAAGATTTAATAGCGGTGATAAATTCTTTTTGTTCTTTATTCAAATCGGTTTTTAGGGCCACATTTGTAAAACCAATTATTGCATTCATTGGTGTACGAATCTCATGACTCATATTCGATAAAAATTGTTGCTTCGATTTTAAGGCATTTTCGGCAATCTTAGTTTTTTCTTCTGCAATTCGTCTCGCTTTAATTAATTCGTCTTTCAGATTAACATGTGCCGTTACTTCATAAGCAATTATGGTAACACCCAAAATGGTTTCATCAGCATCAAGATACGGTTGATAAACAAAATTGAAATATACATTTTCTAATTTTCCCTTACGATTCAATGGAATTAAAAGTTCATATCCTTCTTGAGGAATACCTGTAGCGTATACTTCTTGGAGCATTTTCGGAATAGGACCATCTTTTAATTCAGGTAAAACATCAAAAATTGATTTTCCTTCAACTTCATTTCCTTTTCCCCAAAGTTCTTTTATGCTGTCGTTGGCTAGACTAATTACCATTGTTTTTCCTTTTAATATCGCAAAAGAGAAAGGCGATTGCAATAGCATCATGCTGTAACGTTTATTGCTGTCTTCTATAGATTTAATTGCTTTTTTTCCCATCTCAAGCTGTACTTCCAAAACTTTTTTTTCTTTAATTTGGAGTTCAATAGCAAGGTTTCTAACATCGGTAATATCTATGATTGTTAGCACAATTAATTCTTCATTTTCACGAGCTTGAATGATACGATGGGCATTGAGTAACATTATTTTTTTGCCAATAACTGGAAAAACATGCTCAACTTCAAAATCATGAAAGCGGTTGTTTTTAGGGACGATTTCTTCTATTAGCTCTCTTAATTTTTGAATATTCCATTGGTTATTGCCTAATTTGTACAATGATTTCCCAATGCATTCTTCTTCGTTTACATGAAATGTTTTGCAAAATGATTTGTTGGCTGATTTTATTTTTATGTTTTTATCTAAAATAAGTACAGGTTCATGTACTGTTGAAAGTATAGCTTCATTATAATGGTTCAATTCTTCTACTTGCTGAATTCTGGATTGCAATTCCTGATTACTGGATACCAATTCTTCATTGGTCGATTCTATTTCTTCCTTGGACGTTTCTAGTTCTTCATTCAAGCTTTGTAATTCTTCATTACTTGATACAATTTCCTCGTTGGCACTTTGTAATTCTTCATTGGCAGCTTCTTGATCATGCGTAATTGAACCCATATCTGCACGAGCTGCAGCCAGTTCTTCTTCCAATTTTTTTATTCGACGGTCTTTGGCAATCGTATTATTTTGCTGTCCTTTTATAGATTCTTCTTCTGTTTCGTGTTGAATGTATCCTGTAAAAATGACTATCAACAAGGGTTCTTCCCCTTCAATATTAAGAGGAATAGCTTCAATATTCACGATTTGAATGGTATTGTCTATTGGATTCCGATTCATTTCAATTCCCATTTTTCGTATAGGAAGTTTTGTTTTAATGGCATGATGAATGGCATTTCGTAATTCAAATGTGATTTCGATATGTGCCATTTTTAGAATATTAAAACTAGCTTTACCAGGGGAATGTTGCAAATACAAGGAAGTAGATCCTCTAAATTGTAGGATTTCCAAATCATAGTTGATAATTACACTGGCTGGTACATGTTGATCTAATAATACTGCATCAAAAGCGATCCCAATTGTACCGTTTACAGAGGATGGCGTTTTTTTGAAAGTAGCGGTTGGTGTTGTATTTTTATCTGGCATGGTAGTGTGAGAAAGGTGTGAAGTAAGATCTGGAATGGTTCGCAATCCCGAATTTTTTTTTCGAGAATAGAATTTGTATTTTTTATCTAAAATGGTGAAAAGTTGTGCGGTTGTTCCAATAGTTTCTGATTTGCCAAGCATCAAACAGCCTCCATCGTTAAGGGCATAATGAAATGTAGAAATGGCTTTTTTTTGCGCTATCGTGTCCAAATAAATCAACATATTTCTGCAACTAATAAAATCCATTCTTGAAAATGGAGGATCCCGCAAAATATCGTGTTTTGCAAATACACAAACGTCACGAAGCTCTTTTGAAATTCGGTATTTTTTTTTAGATTTTGTAAAAAAACGCTGTAGTCTTTCAGGAGAAACTGTTTGGGTTTGACTGGCAGAATATTCTCCGATTCGAGCAATCCGAATGGCATCTGAACTAAGATCGGAGGCAAAAATTTGAAATGGAATGTTATTGCGATTTTTTTCTTGTATTTCAAACAAAATCATAGCAATAGAATAAACTTCTTCACCAGTTGCGCATGCAGCTACCCATATACGCAATGTTTCTCCCGCTTCTTTAGCCTCCAATAATTTAGGAAAAATAATTTTTTTTAAATACAAAAAAGGCTCAGCATCTCTAAAAAAGGCAGTAACATTAATTAATAAATCTTGATATAGTATTTCAATTTCATTACTTTGATTCGTAAGTATTTCGGAATATTCTTTTAAAGTTTTAATTTTATGAATTAACATCCTACGAAGCATTCGTCTTTTTATGGTATTCATTTTATAGTGACTGAAATCAACCTTTTTGTTTTTATGCAAAAGTTGCAAAATAACCTTCAACTCTGGATTACTATTTTCAATTTCTGTTTCTTGCGTTTTTTTTAAGGGTACAATGATTTGTAAAGGATGCTGACTGATTCGTGTTAGCTCTATTCCAATTTCTTTTGGTGATAAAACAAAATCTACAATACCTTCGGCAATTGCTGATTTGGGCATACTGCTAAACTTAGCTGAATCGTCCTGAGCAAAGGTAATTCCACCTGCTTGCTTAATTTCTTTCAATCCTCTGGTGCCATCATTGGCTGATCCCGATAAAATAATACCAATGACATTTTGATGGTGGGTTTCTGCCAATGAGGAAAAAAGGAGATCAATGGAGAAATTTGAGGTACGGTTAATGGGTCTGGGGACTAGTTTTATATGACCGTCTGTAACTTCGATTTCTTTATCATTTGGAATTACATAAACGTTATTGGGTTTCATCATTTCCATATTGTCAATGACCTGAACCTCCATTTGAGTAACTTTTGACAACAGTACATCGAGTAAGCTTTTATGATCAGGGCTAAGGTGTTGGACATAAATAAAAGCCATACCTGTAGTAGGAGAAATATTTTTAAGTAATTGAGTGACTGCTTCCAGACCACCTGCAGATGCACCTATGGCTACAACTGTAAAAGATTCATTTTTTTTTTCATTTTTAGAAACGCTTTCTTTTTTTGTAAGTGTTTTATTAAATGAAATGTCTTTGTTAAATTTTATAGTGGTTTCTTCAATGGGAGTAAGTAAATCATTGTGGTCTATGTTCTGAATTGATTTCATTGTACCAATATTTACTTTGGAATATAGGACTAAAAAGAAGTTTTCTCTATAGCACATCCCTTTATAGGGAATATCCATACCAAATGTAGTGATAAGCAATGCCAATAACTATTAATAAAGGACTTATCTTTATAAATGAACAAGAATGAAGCGGACGTTAATTTATTGAAAAACAAGTGATAAAAAAGGAAATAGTGGGGAATAATCGAATGTACTAATTTGATTGTCTCTTTTTTATAGTGTATCAATAAATGGAAGTTGCAAATAGCTTAGTATATTTTTAATAACAAATTTGGATCTGGACAGTTTTTTAAATAATAAGGTAGTTTAGTAGTGCTACAGACGCCGGGATAATCTCCAAAATTATTTTCTATATTTTTAATGATTTGAAAATGCAAATGAGGAGCATAATCACCATTTACTGAAGCATTTCCTAATGTTGCCAATTGTTGTCCTTTGGTAAAAACATCACCAACTCGAAGGGTTGCAATACTTTCTACTGATAAGTGACCGTATAAAGTATAAAATACATAATCTTTTAATTGGTGTTCCAGAATAATTGTTGGACCATAATCACCCAAGTTATTGTTATTTTGAAAACTATGAATTTTTCCATCCAGAGCTGCTAAAACAGATGTTCCTGCTTTTATCCATAAATCCAAACCAATGTGAATGTTTCGTTCCTCCGAGTTATTATTTTTAAATACGGTACTTCGTTTGTACAAATTTCGTGTTTCGATATAACCACCATAGGCTACACTTGCTTTATTTTTATCCAAATGGCTTTCGATGAACCTTTCAAATTTTGAGGCATTTGAAATGTCTAATTGGGATAATTCCAAATTAGATTCCGATAAGTTCAAAGGTACATATTGGGTATAAGGAATAGTTTTGTCTAAAACTTGGATGTCTTTTAGATCTAAAAATAAATTTTCTAATGAAGTCATTTTGGAATAGTGCTAATTTTGAATAAAGATAAAAAAAATCCCAACCGGTGCAGATTGGGATTTTGAATATAATATTTTATTCTTAGTATAAACTTGGAAATTTTGAGGGATTTACTTCATGCATCATTTCATATACTTTTTCATAAATATCTTCGGCAGAAGGTTTAGAGAAATAATCACCATCTGTACCATAAGCAGGTCTATGTGCTTTGGCTGTCAAAGTTTGGGGCTTGCTATCCAAATAATTGTAAGCATCTTGTTTTTCTATAATTTGTTGCAAAATATATGCTGATGCTCCTCCAGGTAAATCTTCGTCAATTACCAATAAACGATTGGTTTTTATAATACTTTTTACAATATCACTATGGATGTCAAAAGGAAGTAATGACTGTAAATCGATAACTTCACAATCAATTCCGGTTTCAAATAATTCTTTGGCAGCTTGTTCTACTAATCTGAGTGTTGATCCATAAGATACAAGTGTTATGTCTGTTCCTTTTCTTAATGTTTCGACTACACCAATTGGTGTTTTGAATTCACCATAATTCAAAGGCATCTTTTCTTTTAATCGGTAACCATTCAAACATTCAATAACCAAAGCTGGCTCGTCACATTCTAATAATGAATTATAAAAACCGGCAGCTTGTGTCATGTTTCTCGGTACTAACACGTGAATTCCTCGGATAGCATTGATAATCATTCCCATAGGTGAACCGGAATGCCAAATTCCTTCTAATCGATGGCCTCTCGTACGAATAATAAGAGGTGCTTTTTGTCTACCAACTGTTCTGTATTGTAAGGTCGCCAAATCGTCACTCATGATTTGGATAGCATATAAAAGATAGTCTAAATACTGAATTTCGGCAATTGGTCGTAAACCTCTTAATGCCATTCCAATTCCTTGACCTAATATAGTTGCTTCACGAATTCCTACATCGGCAACGCGTAATTCTCCATATTTTTCTTGCATTCCTTCAAGACCTTGGTTTACATCACCAATGTTACCAGCATCTTCACCAAAAATTAAAGTTTCAGGATATTTTGAAAAAATGGCATCAAAATTATCTCTTAAAATCATTCTACCATCTGTATCCGCGACAGCATTATTTGAATATTCTGGTAAAACTTCTTTTACCGAAAACACATTTTTATCGGATTCTGAAAATAAATTACTACTGAATTTAGGTTGTGTTTTTTTGATGTAATTAGTGATCCAACGCGATAATTCTAATTTATCTTCTTCAATGATTAGTAAACGTAATGTTTTACGGGCAGCTACTATTATTTCTTTTTTCAAAGGAGATTTAATACTCTTTAAATTAGAAACGGTTTTTAGAATTTCATCTTTTTTGAAGCTTGTTACAGCTATTCTTTCCAAGATTGCCACTAATTCATTTTGTTCTTCAATAATTGGACTTATAAAAGCATTCCAAGCTGCTTTTTTGCCTTCAAAGACTTCCTTTTTAGCATCTAAATCAATAGCATCTATTTCTTCTGGTGATGCAATATTAATGGCAATCATCCATAATTTCATTTGACGAATACAGTCAAAATCTTTTTCCCATGCTAAACGGGCAGCATTTTTATATCGTTCATGTGAACCTGAACTGGAATGTCCCTGTGGTTGTGTAAGTTGATCAACGTGAATTAAAACAGGAATATGATTTTCACGAGCTATTTCGGCTGCTTTTTCATAAGTTGCAATTAAATCTACATAATCCCAACCTTTCACTTTTAATATTTCAAAACCATTTGAGTTTTCCTCTTTTTGGTATCCTTTTAGGATTTCTGAAATGCTTTCCTTAGTAGTTTGATGCTTTGCATGTACTGAAATACCGTACTCATCATCCCAAACACTCATTACCATTGGCACTTGTAATACTCCAGCAGCGTTTATGGTTTCAAAAAATAAACCTTCTGAAGTACTGGCATTTCCAATAGTTCCCCATGCAATTTCATTTCCATTTATTGAAAATTGATCAGCATTAGGAATTCCAGAAACGTTTCGGTATATTTTTGAAGCTTGTGCTAATCCCAATAATCTAGGCATTTGACCCGCAGTAGGAGAGATGTCTGCACTGGAATTTTTTTGTTGTGTTAAATTTTTCCAAGAACCGTCTTTGTTTAAGCTATGGGTTACAAAATGACCTCCCATTTGCCTTCCTGCTGACATTGGTTCAAGATCAATATCAGTATGACCATATAAACCAGCAAAAAATTGTTCTATGGTTAATTCCCCAATTGCCATCATAAAAGTCTGATCACGATAATAACCGGAGCGGAAGTCTCCATTTTTAAAACATTTGGCCATGGCAAGTTGTGGAACTTCTTTTCCATCTCCAAATATGCCAAACTTGGCTTTTCCAGTTAATACTTCTTTACGGCCTAATAAACTACATTCTCGACTTATTATGGCAATTCGGTAATCATTTAAGACTTCGGTTTTAAAATCTTCAAATGTTAAACTAGTATTGACTTTCTCTTTTATCATAATTTTAAAAGTATCACTTTAGTGGTGCAAATCTAATCAAAAACTACGTATATATCATTATACGATTCTGTATTTTTGTAATTATTTATGAAATAATTTCCACTAAAATGAATGTATTTTTGCGATATAATAAATTTAAACTTAATTAATCAACTAATAGTTCAAAAAATTAAAGTTTTTATTTTGAATTAAAACCATTTTCGGGTAAAAAGATTAATTAATGATTTTGGGCTAAAAACAAAGATAAATCGTATTTTTTCACTATAATTATTTTGAGTAACTTCAAATCCATTCGATGAATATACCGGAAAGTACAATTCGAAGTAATCTTGAACCAAATTTAGGCGTATTCCACTATCATAAATAAACTCATTTTGTTCTCGTTTGTTTTTTAGAACACCAAAATCAGCATATGCATCAACCCAATTCCACAGTAAGCTATAACTGATATTTGTGGTTGCTAACCATTGATTCGATTCTGAAGATTCTACAAATGATTTAAAACCTCCTTGCGCTATTAAATATTGCTGACTCAAAATTCCTGTTGTATCAGATCGAGCATAAACGGAATAATCAAACAAATAATCATTAACTCTTGAAACACCAAAATTATATTTTTGAGTATCATTAGTATTATATAAAAAAGTTCCAGCAAATACTCTAATATTCAAATAGCGTTTGTCATTAAATAATTTACGATATTCCATTTCTGCCGAAAGTTTACCAAAATAAGTTGAAAATTGGACGTCTGTTAAAAATTTTACATGACTGGTAACTTCTGTTTTTATATTAAAATATTTTAAATTCAAGATCGAATAATTATCTGTACTATCAATCACAATGGCTGATGGTTCTTTATTTATAATGTTGTATTTGAGAGTTATAGCCTGTTTTCTGTTGTCTCGATAGCTCGGTTCTCTCAAAAAAAGTGATACACTAGGGTATAATTTCAAATAGGCTGCATCTGGAGCATAATGGTAATAGGAACCATTTAGGGAATACCGAATATTGTACAGTCTTCCTTCACGTAAATATTGATTTACTGCCAATGAATAACTCCCAACAATCGATTTGGTGTTGATAGAATACATTGGATTTAAAACAAACATAAACGGTTTGTCAAAAAAACTGTAATTGTAAAAACTAATTCCAGGAGCAAAACCATCATATTTATTAAAAAATAAAGTAGGGACATAAAACAATTGTGAATAATGCGGATCTTCCAAATCTTCAAAAAAAGTTAGTTTCAAAGGACGGTTTAACGAATAGGTTTTCAATGATTTCCAATTGTTTCTTAAATTGAATTCGGGTACTTCATTGTTGTAATTCAAAACTAATTTGTCTATACTTTTTCTGTCGAAGGTCAGTGTTGTATCAATTTCATTGGGTTCCAACCATTTTTTAAAAATAACCTGCTTGTCTTTAATTCCAAATATTGGCATTGGAACCAAAGGCACTCCTTTGTTTTTTACGATGAAAGTAATACTGTCATTGGTCTTTGTTACATCACCAAATTTATAATCAATTGTCTCACGGCTATCAACAATGTATTTAAAAAACCAATCGATGTTATTGGAGGCTTTTGATTTTAAAATGTTTTCAAAATCTTTTCTACTTGTTTGCCCTTGTTGGTTAAGGGCGTAAAATTGTTGAATACCAGAAGAAACTAAATTTTGTCCCAAATAATCATCTAAGTATTCAAAACTTAAGCCTGCTTTGTATTTGTTGGCGATCTGAACATTGTATTTAATTAATGTGTTTTTTGGAGCATTGAGTGGTTGATCTAAATTTTTTCTTGACATCAGCATAGAATAATAACTAAACTGTTCATTAAAATCAGTTTGGGCCATTTTAAATCCTTTGAGTAAATAGTATTTTGATGCCGATCCCATCATTTTACTTTCGGGATGGTATTGGTCAATATAATTCATGATGGTATAGACTTGAATTCCATCAAAAATCCAATTGTTTTTTCTGGCATCTATGCGTAAACTATTTCTAAGATAATTATTCAAATAGGTTTTTAAAAATTTAATCTCAAATATAAAATCAGAGTTAAAAGGACGCATGAATTTAGGCAATTGATTCAATCCGTAAAATGGATTTTTTTCATAATCGGCCTCTGAAATGATAATTTTTTCAAACGGAAATTTTCCGATGTTATTACTTGTAAAATCGACAACTTTTTTAATGATTGCAAACTTCAAAGAGTCACTAAATCTCCCTGAACTAATATTAGTCATGACTTCAAAGTCACCAATTGTATAACTTTTATAACTGGATTCTTTTTCTATAATAATATCAATATCAGCTCTGTTTTTACCCGATAGGTTGACATGTGTTTCAAATTCTGTTTTTGCCAAATTGGTAATTGATAAATCCGAAGTTATTGCATTTTTTAATGGTATTTTTATATCAATATCAAAATCAGAAACTGCATTGGCAATATCATCAAGATTTTCGTTACTGTATTTTACAAATTGGTGTTCCTCATAACGGGCAGGTGTAAGGAACCAGTTCTTGAGATGCATTCCGTAACTTTCAAAATGACCATACTTGGTGAATTTTTCACTAGGAATTTTTGATACATACGAAAGATGCAGTTTTATTTTTTGGTTTGGAAGTACTGTTCTTTTTAATAGGACTTTAATATAATCAGGATTTTGTTTGGTTCTTTCCCATACAAAAGCATTTTTATCTTCATCCTCTATGTATAAATTGATAGTCCCACCGCAATCTTTTTCAAGCGCCATATGAAACTTATTATAAAATTCGTCCGAAAAACGTTTTCCAAGTGGACTGTATTTTTCAGAAAAAGCATTATTCCAATCGTTTAATAGTATAGACGTTAAAGTATCATTTGTCTGATTGTAAAAAGTAATTTCTTGGTCAATTGTTAGAGTTTTAGCATCCATATCTACAACAACAGACATCTTGGAGTGATGCTGTGCATATTGTTTTTGGAAAACCAATAAAACAATAAGGAATACAATTTTATGGCAAGTTTTCAATTTGGGGATGTATAAGTTAATCGAAAAATATAAAACTAATACAATTTACAAAATATTAAGAAAAGTTAAGTATTTTTAGTCAAAATATTGCAAAAAAAAGAGCCATCTTTAAAATGGCTCTCTCTATCAAAAATTCGGACTTAAATCATATTTTTTATAGAATTTATCCAAAACATCAACTACTTCATCTTCGGTATCCACGAGTTTAAATAAATTCAAATCTTCGGCACTTACCGTATGTTCTCTTTCTATCAGTACTGTTTTTATCCAATCGATTAATCCCGACCAAAACTTTGTTCCCACTAATATTATTGGAAATCTGCCTATTTTTTTGGTCTGAATTAAAGTAATTGCTTCGAATAATTCGTCCATTGTTCCAAAACCTCCAGGCATAACCACAAATCCTTGCGAATATTTGACAAACATCACTTTTCGAACAAAGAAATAATCAAAATTTAGATTTTTATCTCGGTCAATATAAGGGTTAAAATGTTGTTCAAAAGGCAATTCGATATTCAATCCCACCGAAGTTCCACCACCCAAGTGCGCTCCTTTATTACCCGCTTCCATAATTCCTGGACCGCCACCAGTAATCACTCCATAGCCTGCTTTACTGATTTTGAAAGCAATTTTTTCAGCCAGTAAATAGTATTGGTCTTCTGGTTTTATCCTCGCCGACCCAAAGATAGTCACACAAGGCCCTATCCGACTCATCGTATCGTATCCATTTACAAACTCGGACATGATTTTAAAAATTGCCCAACTATCATTGGTTCGTATCTCATTCCAAGTTTTTCTTTTCAGTTTATCTTGAATTACTTTATCTTCATCATTATCAAAATCTTCTAATCTCATATTTAATTATTTATTTAGGAGCTATTTCCAGCTATCCACTTGTATCTTTTCTGGTCTCGTTAAAAAAAAACGAGACAAGAAAAGGATACCGTTTCTATCTGGGCTAGGGCATCCGTTTTCAATTTAACTTTTGGTTTAAAAATTAATCTTTGTCAAAGTTTTGAACTTTGACAAAGCTAAACACTAAGCTAACTCTTTTTTCAAAAACTGCGCTGTATAGCTTTTTTTATTTTTTATAATTTCTTCAGGTGTTCCTTTGGCTACAAGCTGTCCGCCACCTTTTCCGCCTTCGGGACCGATGTCAATAATATAATCGGCTAGTTTGATAACGTCCATATTGTGCTCGATGATCAAGATGGTATTTCCTTTGTCTACCAATTTGTTGATCACATCCATCAACACTCGTATGTCTTCAAAATGCAAACCTGTTGTTGGTTCGTCCAGAATATAAAACGTGTTTCCAGTATCTTTCTTGGATAATTCTCCTGCTAGTTTGATGCGTTGTGCTTCACCACCAGAAAGTGTAGTGCTTTGTTGTCCAAGTGTAATATAACCCAAACCAACATCCTGAATCGTTTTTACTTTTCTGTAAATCTTCGGAATCATTTCAAAGAACGGAACTGCCTCATCAACAGTCATATTCAATACATCCGAAATGGATTTCCCTTTATAGCGAATCTCCAATGTTTCTCTGTTAAAACGTTTACCTTGGCAGGTTTCACATTCTACATACACATCGGGCAAAAAATTCATTTCTATGGTTCGAACTCCAGAACCTTCACAAGTTTCGCAACGCCCGCCTTTGACATTAAAACTAAAACGACCTGCTTTGTATCCTCGAATCATACTCTCGGGGGTCATTGTGAATAAATTACGGATTTCGGTAAAAACCTCAGTGTACGTAGCAGGATTCGAACGCGGTGTTCGTCCAATCGGACTTTGGTCAATATCAATCACTTTGTCGATATGTTCTAAACCTTCAATTTTTTTATACGGTTTCGGAATTTTTACGCCATTAAAATAATAGGCGTTCAAAATAGGGTAGAGGGTTTCATTGATCAAAGTCGATTTTCCGCTTCCAGAAACGCCAGTCACACAAATCATTTTGCCCAACGGTAAATCAATCGTCACATTTTTTAGGTTATTTCCCGTTGCGCCTAATAACTTTAGAAATTTACCATTTCCTTCACGACGTTTTGTAGGTATTTCCAGCTTCATTTTTCCATTCAAATACTGAGCTGTTATCGTATCCGATGCCAATGTTTCGGCAGGAGTTCCAATACTAATGATTTCTCCTCCAAATTTCCCTGCTTTGGGTCCGATATCAATTACATAATCGGCTCTTTCGATCATGTCTTTATCATGTTCTACCACAATTACAGAGTTCCCGATGTCGCGCAATTGTTCCAAGGAATGAATCAATTTGTCGTTGTCTCTTTGGTGCAAACCTATACTTGGTTCATCCAAAATGTACAAAACGCCGACCAACTGTGACCCAATTTGTGTCGCCAATCGTATGCGTTGTGCCTCACCGCCTGAAAGCGATTTGGAACTTCGACTCAAAGCCAAATAATCCAAACCTACGTTCATCAAAAATGCCAATCGATCTTTGATTTCCTTGATTACTTCGGTTGCAATTCGTTTTTGCTTATCGGATAAATGTTGGTCTAATTCCAAAAACCAAACCGTTAAATCCGAAATATCCATATCACACAATTCGGATATGCTTTTTTCGTAGATTCTAAAGTAATTGGCTTCTTTTTTCAAACGGGAACCTTCGCAAATAGGACATTTTACTTCATCCATAAATGCTGCTGCCCATCGTTTTATTGTTGTTGAACCACTTTCGTCGTGTTGATTTTTTATAAAATGGGAAATCCCTTCAAAGTCAATTTTATAATCTCTGGCAACTCCTAAAACTTCAGAATTGATGGTGAATTTTTCTTTCCCGCCGTTCAAAATCATTTCCATTGCTTCTGCAGGAATTTTTTCGATGGCATCAGTCAGTTTAAAACCATATTTTTCTCCAATAATTTCCAATTGTTTGAAGATCCAAGATGATTTGTATTCGCCCAAAGGTGCAAAACCACCAGCTTTGATGGATAATTTAGGGTTTGGAATAATTTTGTCAACATTAATTTGATTGACAGTTCCTAATCCGTTGCAGTGCTCGCAGGCACCTTTTGGCGAATTGAATGAAAATAAATTCGGTTCCGGATTTTGATAGGATATTCCAGTACTTGGGCACATCAAATTCCGACTGAAATAGCGTACTTCATTGGTATCTTGGTCTAAAACCATCAATACATTTTCGCCGTGATGCATGGCTGTATTTATACTTTCGGACAATCGTTTTTCCTCAGGCCCCCCCGCCCCCGAAGAAGGAGTTACCTCGATACGATCAACTACAATTTCTATATCATGGGTTTTGTAGCGATCGAGTTTCATTCCTGTTGTAATTTCCCTGATTTCGCCATTTATACGAACTTTGAGGAAGCCTTGTTTGGTTATTTGCTGAAAAAGTTCCGCATAATGTCCTTTTCTGGCACGAATAACCGGAGCAAGTATGTTTATTCTTTTCCCTGTAAAATCCTGAATAATTAAATCTTTAATCTGATCATCCGAGTAGGAAACCATTTTTTCTCCCGTATTGTAGCTATAGGCATCGGCACCACGGGCATAAAGCAAACGCAGGAAATCATAAATTTCGGTAATCGTTCCTACTGTAGAACGTGGACTTTTGCTGGTTGTTTTTTGTTCGATAGCGATAACAGGGGAAAGGCCGTCAATTTTGTCGACATCGGGGCGTTCTAATCCACCAAGAAATTGCCTGGCATAAGCCGAAAATGTTTCTACATAACGACGTTGCCCTTCGGCATAAATGGTGTCAAATGCCAATGAAGATTTTCCAGAGCCCGAAAGCCCCGTAATAACTACCAGTTTTTCTCTCGGAATGGAAACGTCTATATTTTTTAGATTGTGTACTCGGGCACCTTGAACTTCAATCGTATTGTTTGTATCTAGCATAATTTTTGCAAAAAAGCAAAGTTACCATTTTGATTACTACTTTTGATAGAACAGTATGGAAGATTGTGTTAAAAAACAGGGTTGTGTTTTGATTTAAGATTGACGATTTCTATGTTCTTGAAATAAAGAAAATCGTTTTGTTTGTTGTAAAGGTCTTAGGTATGTGTGAGGGATAGAGCAAGGCGCCATAGCGCTCGTGATAGCCCGACGCTGTTGTGTACATGGGCCTATAAGCGGCACGAATATTAGCCCATGTACACAACAGGGTCACGCCCAAATTATTCTATTGTCATCGATTTTAACTTGGTTCTATAGGCTTCCAGAGCTTCGGATTTGGATATAAAACCATAATATGTATCGTCACTAATAACAGGAAGATAGGCTTTTCTTGAGGATTCGAATTTATTCATAACTACTTCCATATTATTGAAAGGGTAAATAACGGCAGTAGGTTGCACCATAATTTCTTTCACCAAAGTATATTTTACACGATACGAATTGAAAATAATTTCCCGAACATCATTAAAATGCACGATTCCTAATAGTTTATTCTCTTTTGAAACTACAGGGAAAATAACTTGATTGGAATGCGATATTAAATCTACTAATTTCTCAAGATTTTCATCGGGTGATATGGTTAGATAATCTCTATGTATAATGGCGTTTGTGTCTAAAGTCGATAGTACATTGGCGTCTTTATTGCTCGTAAAAGCATGTCCTTTTTTGGCTAATCCCTTAACGTCCAGCGAATGTACTTCAAATCGTTTTGAAATGGCAAAACTTATGGACGATACTATCATTAAGGGAATCATCAATCCGTAACCTCCTGTAATTTCGGCAATTAAGAAAATGGCCGTTAGTGGTGCGTGAAACAATCCACTCAAAATACCCGCCATACCAACCATGGTAAAGTTACTAATGGGTAAATTGGTTAAACCAGTTAAATTCAATAGTTTAGAAAAGAAAAAACCAACGTAAGAACCTAAAAATAGGGAAGGAGCAAAATTCCCTCCATTACCGCCACTTCCCAACGTTATTCCAGTTGCAAAGGCTTTTAACAAAAATGAACATCCAACAAATGCTAATAATGCCCAACTGTTATTTCTAAATCCTCTAAAAAGGGTGTTTTCAAGTAATTCACCAGGGTCACTTTCAGATAATGATCGGATGCTTTCGTATCCTTCACCAAAAAGTGTTGGAAAAATAAAAATTAAAAGTGCTAATATGGATGCGCCAAAAAGAGCTTTCTTGTAGGCTGAAAATCGAATGTGACTAAAAAAATGTTCTGTCCTTTGAAAATTACGCGCGTAAAATACAGCAACAAATCCTGTAAACAAGCCGAGAAGTATGTAGTAGGGGGTGTTGTGATAATTAAAAGTTTGACGACTGGTAAAATTTAATAATATGGATTCGTCTAGAGCGATTGCCGATACCAAAGCTCCTGTTGCAGCAGCAATCATAATTGGTGTAAACGCTGAAATACTGACATCTACCAATAAAACTTCAACGGCAAAAAGTACTCCTGCTATTGGTGCGTTAAAAGCTGCCGCTATCCCAGCGGCTACACCACAACCGATGAGTAAGGTTCGGTCTTTATAATGTAATTTGTATTTTTGAGCATAATTAGAACCAAATGCAGCTCCAGTAATAACTATGGGACTTTCAAGTCCCGCTGAACCTCCTAAACCAACTGTAAGCGAACTAGTAACAATTTGAGCATACATTTGTTTTCTTGGGATAATACTTGCTTTTTTGGCTACAGCATATAAGATTTGTGATGTTCCTTTTTCTATAGTTCCTCCCAAAAACCGTTTTACAACAAATACAGTCAGCATTATCCCAATAATTGGCAACATTATTTTTAAAAAACCAACTTTAAGAAAGTTTGTATGAATAGTGACATAAGTGGCAAATCTAAAAACCCAGTGCGCAAAAGTTTTTAGAATAATTACTGCCAAAGCAGATGAAATTCCAACTAAAACACTGGATAAAAATATAAATTGCTTCGGTGTTAATAACGATTGTGATAAAGCAATAATGTTCTCTATTTTTGAAATATATTTTTTAAACATTTATTTTTTGAAGATTGTTTTACACAAAAATTGATTTTTATAAAATTATTAAAAAAAGTAATAAGAATTCTAAATATTAATTTCAATTAGCGACCATACAATTTTTCATAAATTGCTTTGTACTTTTCCATAATAACAGTCCTTTTTAATTTTAAAGTTGGTGTCAATTCACCAGTATCAATGGACCAAACTACAGGTAATAAAGTATGTTTTTTTATTTGTTCCCAATTCCCTAAATTAGAATTTACTAATTCTATTTCTTCATTAATTCTGTCTTTTATAATTTTGTTTTCAACAATGCTTTGAAAAGAAGAAACGTCAATAGTGTTATATTTTTTTGTGATAATCCATGATCTGATAAAATCAAAATCGGGAACAATTAAAGCGCATGGCATTTTTTCACCAGCACCAACTACAATAGCTTCTTCAATAAAGTTGGATGCTTTTAATTTGTTTTCAATAACTTGTGGTGCAACATATTTACCTCCTGAGGTTTTGAACATTTCTTTTTTTCTATCGGTAATTTTCAGGAATCCTTCACTATCTAAATGTCCGATATCTCCAGTTTTAAAAAAACCATCTGCAGTAAAGTTTTCCGCAGTTAATTCTATTTCTTTGTAATATCCCATCATTACATTTTCCCCTTTAACTAAAATTTCACCATCATCTGCTATTCGTAATTCCATATTCTTTAATGGTTTACCAACAGATCCTACTTTATATTCTCCTTTTTTCCATTGCGGTCCAGAAATAATTGGAGCCGTTTCGGTCATTCCGTATCCTTCTAAAATAGGAATCTCAGCAGCATCAAATATTTTAATTAATTTGGTTTGTAATGGTGCGCTTCCGCAAATTAAAGCTTTGATTTCTCCACCAAGAGCATCTTTCCATCTTTGGAAAATAAGTTTCCTAGCGATCTTTAATTTAAAATTATACCAAAATGATTTTTCTTCAAATGGCTCATATTGATTGGCTATATGCAATGACCAGTCAAAAATTAATCTTTTTATTTTTCCTAATTCATTCGCTTTAGAAAGGATTTTGTCATAAATTTTCTCAATCATTCTAGGAACAACTGTCATTATTTCGGGCTTTATATCTTGAGCATTTTCTCCTATTTTATCAATTGATTCGGCAAAATAAATTTCGACTGAATCCAATTGAAAACGATACAATCCCATTCGTTCAAAAACATGACAAATAGGTAGAAAGCTCAATGCTCTTTTTACATTTTTGGGCATGCAATCCGAAATATAGATAATATTTGAAATCAAATTACGATGTGATAGCATTACTCCTTTTGGCTTTCCAGTTGTTCCAGAAGTATATATAATGGTTACTAAATCTTCCGTTTGAATTGAGTTTTTTATATTTTCTAGCTCAGAGTCACGAGTGCTAATTTTACCTATTTGATGTAAAACTGCTAAATTTCTACAATTTTTGAATTTTTTAAAACCAAAAATTTCCTGAAGAGAAGGAACTAAACCTTTAATTTCTTCAATTTTATCTAATAATTCCACATCAGATACAAAACAAAATTTAACCTCGGCATGATTTAGAATATATTCAAAATCGGCATTTGAAACAGTAGGATAGATGGGTACCAATACAGCACCTACCTGTTGAACGGCTATATCCACAAGATGCCATTGTGTGCAATTTAAATGTGTTACTATCGCTATTTTATCATCTTTTTGTACTCCAATTTCTAATAATGCTTTACTCAATATTTGTGCTTTTTCTAAAAAAGAGATTGTAGATTCTCTTTGCCAAACTCCATTTTCTTTTGTATTGAAAGCATGAAGTAAGGCCTTGTTGTTTTTTTGATAGACAGGAATATCGAATAATCTTTTTATATTGGAGTACATTGTGTTGGTTTAAAAAATTAGAATTTAATTATTATGAAAAATAAATTCACTAATGAAATTAGTATTTTTATTTTTATGATTACCTAAAAAAGTATAATCTTTTGAAAAATATTATTTTTTGTAAATAAAATACCGTTTAAATCTATAGCTATTTTTTATTCTAAGATTTGCAAGAGAAGACTACAATGTCCGGAATCATATTCAAAACATGGCACTTTGTATTATTTTTAAATAGTAAAGACAAACGTCTTGCATTTATATAAATAGTACACGGGCAGTAATTTTTTATTGCATAATGTAGCTTCGAAATAAAGTTTAATTCTGAAATTGGGTTAACGGTATACTAAGTTGTTTTGTTTAAAGTTGTTTTGAAAAAGTGTAGTTATTGCATCAAAGACATGGCGTGTTTTGCAACAATTCCAAAATTATATCCTTGCGCCTCGTCATATCCAGCATAATTGATAGCAATAAGTTGTCCACATTCATTAAAAACAGGTGAACCACTAGCTCCATGTGTAGAGGTAACATTATATTGAATACTTACACCATCAGACTCTTTATTGATTTGACCTTCATAAACTTGAACTTTAATTCCTCTACGGGTATTGGCCAGTTGTAATCCCATTGGGTAACCAATTAAAATAGCATTGGTGCCAGGTTTTAATGAAGCATCATCTTTTACGGCATTATCCAAATCGACAATATCGGATACAGAAGCAGGTAAGGTTTCGCTTGAAAGTTGTAAAATTGCTACATCAACTTCATCACCATCAGCAATTTTTAGGACTTTACATTGCAACCAATCATCTTTAGAACCATGTAATGCCACACTTATTTCAACTGTTTTAGGAACAATCTCTACATCTTCAAGTTTTGTATAGGTAATTTGGCTTGTGATTGCTTTTTCTTCTGATTGATTATCAGATATTAAGTCATTTACTTCCGTGTTTACACTTGAAGAGTCCACATTGGCAACTGGTGTAGTTGTTGCTACAGGAGCATCTTCTTCAGAATAATCTTCCTCACCTTCATTTTCATAATAATCATTCCAATGAGATTCGAGATACGTTTTATAGTCTTTTTTATCAATAGAATCAGGTAGAACTGCTGAAATGTGATTTTTTAATTCACTAAAATCCTCTAATTTGTTTTCAGTATATTTCCATGGTTCTGCAACATGATGATTGGTTACTATTTTTCCATCTTCCGAAACAAAAAAACCAGTTCCAGAAATTGTTTTTTCTGCTAATGAACTGTCATCGACTGTAATTTGAAAAGGTTCAGAACCCTTTATTGAAATCTGCAATGCATAGGTGTGTTTAACTAAAACAACAGCATCTTTGTATTTTTCATAAATGGCAGTTTGATTATTGAGACATACAATTTCTTTTTTATGAAATTTTGCCCAAACCCTTGGGATGATTATTAAACCAAGGACAAATAATCCGCCAATTAGTAAAGCAATTTTTTTATTTCTAGCTTTATTGTTGTTTTGAGAAGTACTTGCATTATTATCTTTTGAAGATTGATTTTCAGACATTTTATTCCATTTTTAAAAGCAAATTTAATAAAAGAAAACCCACTAAATAAAAGCTATTTTGTTTTAATTGAAAAAAAGAATTTAATTTTAATTAAATAACTGTTTACTAAATGTTTGCAGTTTTCAGTTAAACAGAAAAGTTTTTTTATAATATAAAAATGACTTTTTTTACCTCATAGGATGAAATATTTTTAGCACAAAGAAATAAAGAGTTTATTGTGCAAAGTCAAGAATATAATACAATTTTATAATCAAACAATGTATAAAATTGCAGTCCTTTATACAATCCAATGACTAGAATCCAACGGCTTTATCATCACCTCTAAAATCGGCACCTCCTTCTATTTTTCCATCAGGCAGCACTAAAATAGCATCAACTTTTCCGATTACAGGAGTCGTTTTTTCGTTGATGATGTATCCTTTGCCTTTTAATTTTTCAAAAGTATTCGTATCAAATGTGTTTGGCTCAAATGTAATCACATCCGGTAGCCATTGGTGATGGAATCTAGAAGCATTTACCGCTTCCTGCATTCCTAAATTGAATTCGTATACATTGAGAATAGTTTGTAAAACAGAAGTTATAATAGTTGATCCTCCAGGTGATCCCACAATCATAAACAATTTTCCTTTTTTTTCGACTATTGTGGGAGTCATTGAACTCAGCATTCTTTTTTGCGGAGCTATACTGTTGGCTTCATTTCCTACTAATCCAAACATATTGGGTTCGCCGGGTTTAGAACTAAAGTCGTCCATTTCATTGTTTAGAAAAAAGCCCAATTCGTCACAATAATACTTGGAACCATATCCATCATTTAGAGTTGTAGTTGCTGCAATTGCATTCCCAAAAGGATCAACAATAGAGTAGTGGGTTGTCTCTGTACTTTCATTATAGTTAACTGTCCCTTCTTTAATTTCAGAGGATAAAGTTGCCTTACTTACATTAAAACTTGACATTCTTTCTTTTAAATAATCATCAGCCATCAAAGCTTTTAACGGTATTTTTACAAAATCAGGATCGCCTAGAAAATAACTTCTATCCGCATAGGCTCTGCGTTCGGCTTCTACAATAAGTTGAATGGATTCATCCGAATTGTGCCCCATCTTGGATAAGTCATAAGGCTCAATCATTTTAAAAATCTGTGCCAGACAAATACCGCCACTGCTTGGTGGGGACATCGAAATCACTTTCAAATCTTTATACTTAAAAGAAAGAGGAGTTCTCCATTTAGCCTCATATTTTGCCAAATCTTTCATAGTTATAATTGAACCTTTTCCTTGAAGGTATTTTACTAAAGTTTTGGCGGTTTGTCCTTTGTAAAATTCATTTCGACCATTTTTAGCAATCCTTTTTAATGTTTGGGCCAAAACAGGATATTTAATGGTGTCCTTTTCTTTGTAAACAGTGGCAAATTTGGTATTTACTCCATTTGCTTTAATAATAGATTCTCTGTAATCATTCAGCCTTTTTTCTTGTCTTCGGGTAACAACAACCCCTTTTTCGGCCAATGCAATAACGGGTCTCAAAATTTCATTCATTGACATTGAACCATATTTATCATGAACGGCAAAAATTCCAGCAATGGTTCCGGGAATACCAATTGCAAGAGCCGTTTCGGTACTTTTTCCTTTAATAACATTTCCGTCTTTATCTTGAAACATATTTTTGGTAGCGGCCAAAGGTGCTTTTTCTCTATAGTCTAGTGAGCCAATATCTCCATTGGCTTTTCGAAATACCATAAAACCGCCACCACCAAGATTTCCTGCGTACGGATAGGCAACTGCCAAAGCCAATTCGGTGGCTACCATGGCATCGAAAGCATTTCCTCCTTTTTGCATAATTTCTGTTCCAATTTTAGAAGCTTCTTCTCGCGCTGAAACCACCATTGCTTTGTCAACAACGAGTCCATTCCTGCTATTAATCACCTTTTGAGCAAAACAGTTTAAACTTATGCTGATTAAAAAAAGAAGAATACTTTTTTTCATAACGTTATTAATTTTAGTTTGGATTCAATTCTTAAATCTTCGAAAAAAGTTGTGAATTCTTGTTCAAATTCGGAATAATATGCAACAAGTTCATTTGGAGAAAACCGCATTTTCGACTCGTTTTTAGTTCTACTATCCATTTGTGTCAAAATTCTACTGATTCCCTCAACGGTTTGGTAACTTACTAACCAATTGTATTCAATCATATAAGGCATCATGCCCTTGGTTCTTTCGGATAAAATATTATAATTATCACGTAAAGATTGATAAAAATTTTCAGTGAAGTCTACTAAGGATTCACCTGAAAAATTACTCCAATTTTTGGCCAAAAAATGATCATAAAAAACATCTACAATTACGCCTGAATAATGATGATAATTTTGATGCAAACGTTTGGTACTTTCTCTAAAAACAGGATGTGCATCGGTATAAGTATCAATAAAGCGATGTAAAACAATTCCTTTTTGGATTTCTAGAGGATATTTTTCAAAATGTTTTCCCCTTATTCCATCCGCCATAAAGTTTCCGATTTTTATCAAATCGTTATCACCAGATAAATAAATGTGTGCAAGGAAGTTCATTTTTATTAAGTTACTAAGTTTCTTAGATGCTGAGCTTCTAAGTTTACATTCGTAAATGTATAAACTTTTTTACTGTTTATTTCATAAAATAAAACATCAGAGTTAAGGAATGATTCTTATTATTATCAGAAACTCAAGAATTCAAGAACCTATTTTTATAAAACTTAGCGTCTCAGCACCTCAGAAACCCCGCAACTTTTTTATATTTGTATTAAAATAACCATTAATTTTAAAAAATGACTTTAATAAAATCAATATCCGGTATTCGAGGAACAATAGGAGGGAAAGTAGGGGATAATTTAACCCCTGTTGATGCTGTAAAATTTGCTTCAGCGTATGGAACTTGGCTAAAGAATTATTCTAAAAAAGATAAGTTAACCGTTGTTGTAGGCCGTGATGCTCGTATTTCGGGACCAATGATTCATAATTTGGTAATCAATACATTAATAGGATTAGGTATTAATGTGATTGACTTGGGGCTATCAACAACTCCAACTGTAGAGGTTGCCGTTCCTTTGGAAAAAGCCGATGGTGGAATTATTCTAACAGCTTCTCACAATCCAAAACAATGGAATGCACTGAAGTTATTGAATGAAAAAGGAGAGTTTTTGAATGGTGCTGAAGGAGAAAAAATTCTTCAAATTGCCGAAGATGAAGCTTTTGATTTTACAGATGTTGATAATTTGGGTGAAATTACTCAAAATGACGCCTATATGGACATTCATATTGACGAAGTTTTGAACTTACCTTTAGTAGATGTTGAAGCAGTAAAAGCGGCTAAATTTAAAGTAGTCGTTGATGGTGTTAATTCATCAGGAGGGATTATTATTCCAAAATTATTAGAATTAATGGGTGTTGAAGTGGTAAAATTATACTGTGAACCCAACGGACATTTTCCTCACAATCCAGAACCTTTGAAAGAACACTTAACTGATATTTCAGAGTTGGTAGTTAAAGAAAAAGCGCATTTAGGTGTAGTTGTTGACCCAGATGTAGATCGTTTGGCTTTTATTTGTGAAGACGGTGAAATGTTTGGTGAAGAATACACTTTGGTTGCTTGTGCTGATTATGTTTTGAGTAAAACGCCAGGAAATACAGTTTCCAATATGTCCTCTTCTCGTGCATTGCGTGATGTGACCAACAAACATAACGGTACTTACGAGGCTAGCGCTGTTGGTGAAGTAAATGTAGTAGAGTTGATGAAAAAGAACAACGCAATCATTGGTGGTGAAGGAAATGGCGGAATCATTTACCCAGAGTCACATTATGGTCGTGATAGTATGGTAGGTGTGGCTTTGTTTTTGACTCATTTGGCCAACAAAAAAATGTCTGTTTCGGCTTTACGCGCTTCGTATCCTGAATATTATATGAGCAAAAACAAAATCGAGTTAACACCACAAATTGATGTTGATGCAATTCTTGTCGCTTTGACTGAAAAATATAAAAATGAAGACATTACTACCATTGATGGTGTGAAGATCGATTTTGCAGATAATTGGGTTCATTTAAGAAAATCGAATACGGAACCTATTATTCGAATTTATACCGAAGCATCTAGTCAGAAACTGGCAGATGATTTGGCCTTGCGAATTATTGATGAAATAAAAGCTGTAGCTGGAATATAAAAAATAAAAAACCGACGTAATTGTCGGTTTTTTTATGCTTTGTCGGGATGACTGGATTCGAACCAGCGACCCCTAGCACCCCATGCTAGTACGCTACCTGGCTGCGCTACATCCCGAATTTAACTGAATGCAAATATATTTTTTTATATAAAATAAAAGAAATATTCGTTTGCTTTTTCATGTATAGTTTGTGCAAAGAATCCACATTGAATTTATAATTATATAATAATTCAATTCAATTTCCTTTTTGTTACAATAGGGTTGCACCGAGGAAAATCAAAATAAACTATTTTGAATTTCAAATTGGTATTATTTCATTGCGAAGCCAAATTATTTAATAAAATTTTAGTCTTGTAAACTATTTTAAATAAAGAAATGAAGTTCAATGTATGTCAAAAGAAGCATTCAATAATTAACTAATTAAATTGATATTTTGATGGTAAAAACAATTATTAATATCGTAACTTTAGGGTTCATTTAAATATAAATTATGATCTATAAAACAAAATACTCAAAGAATAATCTAAATAAACACAATGCTAATTATGAAAAATATATTTTTTAAAATAACGTTTTTAACTGTTTTTGGAAGTTTTACAAATTTTATAAATGCCCAAAATTCTGAAATAAATGCTACCAAAATTGGCAAAAGCAGAAGTAATATTCAAAACAACAAAGCACCTCAAGACAATTTGAAGCAAGTTTATTGCAATATTATATTAAAATGTGCGGATGGGAGTTGCACTGTTGATTATATAAATACTGGTAGCACAAAAGACAATGCAATCACAAATTCATCAGAAAAGAGACTACATAAGCCTTTTGTGATTATAAAAGAAATTGATGCTAAAACTGCAATACATAATGATGAAATTAATTCTCAAGAAATTAAAAGGGAATTGTCAAAAGAAAATAATCATGTACAATTAATAAGTGATGTAACGGCAAAAATAACTTGCGAAGGAGGAGCAACAACTGTAACAAAATTATTTCCAATAGCCAGTAAATACACTTTGCCAATTAATTGTAAGAACGGAATTTGTGATCTTGAATTATATTGGAGTTGGGGTTCACCACATGCTAGTAAGTCTAAAATATATGCCGGTGGACGATTCGAATTAGAAATGGAAAATGGAATTTGTACTAATATGTATTTAAATACAAAAGATACTTATGTGACTAAATATTAATGTTAAAAGCATTGATGAAGTTATTAATTTTTATAAAATAATTTCATAAAAATATATTCTTAAAAAAATGAAAAGATTAGAAAATTTTCAGTTAAAACAAAAAGCAATATATTTGGTCCCAAATTAAAAATGCAATGAGTACAATTAAAGTTCAATCACAATTAGAACAATATTTTCAACAATTTCGTAAAAATATAATAGGAATTGATCAAGAGTTTGAATCCCCTTATGGTCAGCAAAAAATAATATATACGGATTGGACTGCTAGTGGTCGTTTGTATCGACCAATAGAAGAAAAACTAATTAATGACTTTGGACCTTTTGTTGCCAATACCCATACTGAAACTACTGTTTCTGGAACTGCAATGACAAAATCCTATCACCATGCCCGTCACATTATCAAAAAACATGTAAATGCCAATTTAGATGATGTTTTAATTACAGATGGAACCGGAATGACAGGTGTAGTCAATAAATTTCAACGAATATTGGGTTTAAAGGTTCCCGAAAACCTAAAGGATTTTATCAATATTCCAGCGGAGAAAAAGCCAATTGTTTTTATTTCACACATGGAACATCACTCCAATCAAACTTCGTGGCTTGAAACAATTGCTGATGTAGAAGTAATTCCATCTTGTGAAGATGGTCTTTTTAGTTTAGAAAATCTTTCCATTTTACTAGAAAAACACAAAGAAAGAACCTATAAAATAGCTTCTATTACATCTTGTTCTAATGTAACAGGTTTAAAAACACCTTATCATCAAGCTGCTAAGTTAATGCATCAACACAATGGTGTTTGCTTTGTTGATTTTGCTTGTTCTGGGCCTTATGTTAAAATTGATATGCATCCCGAAGATTCCGATTCCTATTTGGATGCCATTTTCTTTTCGCCCCATAAATTTTTGGGGGGACCAGGAACATCTGGTGTATTGGTTTTTAATAAAAAATTATACCATAATATGGTTCCTGATTGTCCAGGTGGAGGTACAGTTTCATGGACAAATCCTTGGGGAGAGCACAAATACATTGACAATATTGAAGATCGTGAAGATGGTGGAACACCTGGATTTCTTCAAGTTATCAAAATAGCATTGGCTATTCAATTGAAAGAGCAAATGGGAATTGATAATATTCTAAAACGCGAACAGGAAATTGTGGAGTATGTTTTTGACTCCTTAGGAAATATTTCTAATCTAAAAATTCTTGCTGGACAACATCATAATCGATTGGGTGTAATTTCATTTTTTGTTGAAGATTTACATTTTAATTTAGGCGTGAAATTATTGAATGATAAATTCGGAATTCAAACTCGTGGTGGCTGCAGTTGTGCTGGGACTTACGGCCATTTTTTATTACACGTAGATCAGGAAGCTTCCAATAAATTAATTGACGAAATTAGTTTGGGAGATTTGATCCGAAAACCTGGCTGGATTAGAATGTCTATTCATCCTACAACGACAACCAATGAAATAGAATATGTATGCAATAGTATCAAATCTTTAGTCGAAAATCATAAAAATTGGGCTTTAGACTACAATTATAATAAAGAAACCAACGAGTTTATTCATAAAAATGCTATTGCTGTTGAAGATTCATTAGTTCAAGATTGGTTTACTTTATAAAAAATCTACGTTTCAAAAATTATAAATCAATAACAGACAATTAAAAAAACTCACTCATTTTAAAGTTTTATTCTCTAAAAGGGTGAGTTTTTATTTTTTCAACTTTATAAAAAACTAAAATTTACACGTATTTTAAAAAAATCAACGTCGGTATTTCCATCTTCTATGTGTCCATAAATAATATTCAGGTTCTTCATAAATCTGTTTTTCTAAAAGTTTTAAATATTGATCAGTAAGTTGATAATTCGGAGCTTCTTTTGGATTAGTAGAAATAGTTTCTAAAGTGGCTTCGTAATAACCACGTTTTATTTTTTTAGTATTAAGATAAACCAAATTCATATTATATCTTTTGGACAACATTTCGGCTCCAGTATGCACAGGAACTTCAATACCCATAAATTTTTCCCAATGAAAAGCAGATTTAATATGAGGTGTTTGATCGCAAGCAAAACCATATACAGACAATATATTATTCTTACTGTTTTCGATTATGGTAGGAATTGTTTTTTTAGTTGTGACTAATTTAGCATTAAATCTGGAACGTATTTTATGAACCAATTTGTCAAAATAGGGGTTTTTTAATTGTTTGTAAATCCCATATGATGAAAATTCTGAATAATAATTCAAAGATATAATCCATTCATAATTAGCGTAATGAGAGCAAACAATAGCGATACTTTTGCCTTGCTTTTCTAATTCTTTATAAACTTCAATGTTTTTGAATACAAATCTTTTACAAATTTCATTTTTTGAGATATTTAAAGTTTTTATCATCTCCAAAAACACATCACACATGTGGTGATAAAATTTTTTTTCAATAATAATGCGTTCTTCGTCTGATAAATGAGGTAAGGCTAAGGCTAGGTTTTCCTTTACTGTTTTTTTACGATATTTTACAATTCGATATACGAGAAAATAAACAATATCAGAAAATATATATAGTAATCGAAACGGTAAAATTGAAATTAACCAAATTATAGGATAAACTAATAAATATATGAAGTATTGCATTTATTTAAAATTTTTACAAATATAAATAAATAATCTTTTTCTTGAATAAAATAGGTGATTCTTGATTTAAAATAAAATCTGTAAAGCACTTAATTTTAAGTTGTTATCTTTTGTGTTTCCATCGCTTGTGGGTCCATAAATAAAATTCAGGTGCTTCTATAATTTGCTTTTCTACGAGTTTAAGAAACTGATCCGTAATTTCATAATTAGGAACTAGATTAGCATTTTCAGTCAGTACTTCAATAGTGGCTTGATAAAAACCTCTTTTTACTTTTTTAGTTTTAAGAAAAACTATATTCATGTTGTATTTTTTGGACAACATTTCGGCACCGGTATGAACTGGGACCTCTATTCCCATAAATTTTGCCCAATGATGTGCAGCTCCTTCCTTTGGTGATTGATCACTGGCAAAGCCATAAACAGAGAGTTTTTTATTTCTGTGATTGGTTATGATTGTGGGAATTGTTTCTTTGGTTGTTATTAATGAGGCATTATATTTGGACCGAATAGAATGTACTAATTTATCAAAATAAGGATTTTTGATTTTTTTATAAATACCATAACCTTGAAATTTAGTGTAATAATTCATAGAAACTACCCATTCGTAGCTTGCATAATGTGCGCACATAATTGCAACGCTTTTATCTTGTTTTTCAAGTTCGGCATATACTTCATAATTATTAAAAACATATCTTTTGCAAATTTCATCTTTAGAAATGGTCATTGTTTTGATCATTTCCAAAAACATATCACATAAATGACGATAGAATTTTTCTTCGATAATCAGTCGTTCTTCATAGGATAAATGGGTTAATGCCAAAGACATATTTTCTCTTACGACTTTTTTTCGATAACCAATTATTCGATATACAATTACAAAAACAAAATCAGATAAAAGATAAAGTATTGGAAAGGGTAAAATTGAAATACTCCATAAAATAGGGTATACAAGTAAATATAGGATATATTGCATTAAATATAATTTCTGTAAATATATATTAAATAATTTTGTTTGATCAAAAGTTTTAACTTTTAAGGAAAATTATAGTATGCTTTATTTTTGATCTTTTCTATGTTTCCAACGTTTATGTGTCCATAAATAATATTCTGGTGCTTCATAAATTTGTTGTTCTACTAATTTTATGAAATGATCTGTGATTTGATAATTTGGGGTTTCTACAGCATTTTGAGAAAGTATTTCGAAAGAAGCTTCATAATATCCTCGTTTTACTTTTTTAGTTTTCAAGAAAAGTACATTCATATCATATCTCTTAGCAAGCATTTCGGCTCCAGTATGAACTGGTACTTCTACCCCCATAAAACTTGTCCAATGTTGAGCGGAATTGATTTTTGGTGTCTGGTCACTACCAAATAAATAAAGGCCTTTTTTATTTTTCTGATTATTTTCTATAATAGTTGGAATCGTTTTTTTGGTAGTAATTAGGGTTACATTAAATATAGATCTAATCCTATGAACTAACTTTTCGAAATAAGGGTTCTTAATTTGTTTGTATATGGGATAAACTTGAAAATCAGAATAAAAATTAATTGCGGGTGACCATTCATAACTTGCATAATGTGCCCCCATTAAGGCGATGCTTTTTCCTTGTTTTTCTAAATCCTTATAGAGATCCAAATTGGTAAAAACAAAACGTTTGGTAATTTGTTCTTTTGAGATGTTCATCGTTTTAATCATTTCCAGAAACATATCGCAAAGGTGTTTATAAAATTTCTTTTCGATAATTAGCCTTTCACTATCTGTTAAATGAGGTAATGCTAAAACTAAATTTTCTTTAACCGTTTTTTTTCGATATCCAATCAAATAATAAACAATGATATAAGTTAAATCTGAAAATAAGTAAAGTATGCGAAAAGGAAGAATTGAAATTGCCCAAATAAATGGGTAGGCAATTAAGTAATTAAGATATTGCATTGATCAAAAATTTTCGGTAAAGATAAAATAAATATTCACTTTTGTTTGATAGTTTGTGAGTTCATTAGGATTTAGAATTATAATATTAATTAGATTTACAGTAATATTTTAAACCTATTTTTTTATGAATACCATTTTAATTGCAATTATTGTTGCCAATGTACTGATAAGTTATAAAGGATTTAATGATCCTTATTTTTTTAGAAAATATGAATTTCATATTGGCAGTATTCGTGCTGGAGAGCAAATTAGATTGATTTCATCTGGTTTCCTTCATGCTGACATGGGGCATCTGTTTTTTAATATGTTGACACTCTATTTCTTTGCACCTGTTGTTTTTAACTACTTGGGGGAATTTTCATTTGTATTGATTTATTTTGGAAGTTTGATATTTGGAAGTTTGTTGACAATGTTATTTCATAAAGATGATTATAATTATAGAGCAGTTGGCGCTTCTGGAGCAGTGACGGGAGTTTTGTATTCAGCAATATTGTTACAACCTGATATGATGTTAGGATTGTTTTTTATTATTCCAATTCCGGCTTATATTTTCGGAATTTTATATTTATTGTATTCCATTTACGGAATGAGAGCAAAGAATGATAATATTGGTCATACTGCACATTTTGGAGGTGCAATAGGAGGGTATTTAATTACTATAATGAGAAATCCGGATTTAATACAAGAACATGCTTTAATGACCATTTTGTTAGCAATACCAATAGTTATTCTTTTTGTGATGGCTAAAACAGGGAAAATTTAAAAATTAAAATCAATATATAAAATCAATACTATGAAAAAATTAATTTTGTTTGTTATTTGTATGTTTACAGTTTTGGCCTATAGCCAAGAGGTTAAACCAATTCCCCAAATAAGCGTGATGGGAGAAGGAAAAGTAAAGGTGGTTCCAGATCAGGTTGTTATTTTAGCAACTGTAGAAACAAAAGGGAACAATGCTAAAGAGGTCAAAAAACAAAATGACATTCAAATGGATGCTGTTTTAAAACTACTAAAAAGTATGAATCTAGCACCATCCGATTATAAAACCAAAAGAGTTTCATTGAATCCCCAATATGATTATGAAAAAAAGAAACACTCTTATAATGCAACACAAACGATAGAAATACTTTTGAGAGATTTATCTAAATATGATGAATTGATGGAGGGTTTAGTTACACAAGGAATTAACAGAATAGATAATGTTACTTTTCAATCTTCAAAGTTGACGCAATATCAGTCTGAGGCTAGAAAATTGGCCATGAGAGAAGCTAAAACTAAGGCAGACGATTATGTTTCGGTTTTGGGACAAAAAGTCGGAATAGCAATCACTATAAATGATAATTCACAAACATATTACCCTCAACCGGTATATGCAACTATGAAAACAATGTCTATGGATGAATCTGCGGCAGCTCCCCCAAGAGAGACATTGGCAGTAGGAGAAATTGAAATTATTGCCAATGTTAGTGTAAGTTTTAAATTGGAATAAATTAAAGATGCTTCATTTTATTACTGAATATTCTCAAATTGAATCCTATTTTATTTTTTTGATGAGATAGGATTTTTTTTGGGAATTTGAATAAAAAAAACGCTTCAATTTCTTGAAGCGTTCTTTGTGGGGAGAGCAGGATTCGAACCTGCGAAGTTCACACAGCAGATTTACAGTCTGCCCTCGTTGGCCGCTTGAGTATCTCCCCGAGCCTTATTTGGTAACGCTTATTGCGTTATCCGGGTGCAAATATAGAGACAGTTTTTAGTTTTACAAACTTTTTTTGCACTTTATTTTATTATTATTTTTAATGTATTGGTATTGAATAAAATAAAAAATCTCCACTAGGGAGATTTTTTGTTTTTTAGAAGTAAAAGGTATTATTTCCCTAATAATTCTATGATTTTTGCTTTTAATTCGTCGCCTCTTAAATCTTGAGCGACTACATTTCCGGATTTGTCCAGAATAAAAGTAGCAGGTATGGATTCGACTTTATATTGTTTTGCAATAGGATCTTCCCAGCCTTTAAGATTAGAAACTTGTGTCCAGATCAATTTGTCTTTTGCAATAGCGTTTTTCCATTTTACAGGATCTTCGTCAAGGGAAACACCAATTATATTTAGGCCTTTCGCATGTAATTCAGAATAAATAGCTACTACATTTGGATTTTCTTTTCGGCATGGACCACACCATGATGCCCAAAAATCTACAATTGTCACTTTTCCTAAACTCTCTTTTAGAGTAATTGTTTTTCCTTGCGGATTAGGAGCAGCGAAATCTGTCCTTCATTTTGCTACTGGAGCTGCAGGAGTACCTGAAGCTGAAGAAACAGAAGGTGTTTTTAATTCTGCCAATTTTGTTTTAATTGCTTTACCTGGTTTAGAGTTTTTTAATGCCTCATCAAGTGTATTGTACATTGTTTCAATTTTTTTTGAATCAACAGTTGGATCACTGCTCATCCCTTGAATAATTAATGCACTAATAAAAGATTTTGGATGTGTATTAGCGTAGTCTACATACTTAGTTTTTGAAGTTGCACCAATTTCAGTTTGAATTTGTGTGTATTGTTTCATTAAACCATTGATAGTTGCAGTATCTTTAGCTTGTTGTGCCATTTGCATTTTTTGCATATTTAATGTTTGGAAATCCATCAAAGGCTTTTGGATTTTAGTGATTTCGTCATTAAATTTTACATACTCATCATTATTATAAGTACCTGAAACTTTAGATT
The DNA here is from genome assembly GCF_026810365.1 of Flavobacterium praedii. NCBI lineage: Bacteria > Pseudomonadati > Bacteroidota > Flavobacteriia > Flavobacteriales > Flavobacteriaceae > Flavobacterium > Flavobacterium praedii. Next base: position 1,165,437 of record NZ_CP113948.1, on the reverse strand, counting down.
TTTGAATTGTATCTTTGTTTATAACAATTGCAATATCACCATTTTCTAAGATGAAAGGAACTTTTGCTTGTGCACCTTCAATTTGTAAAGTATGAAAAGCTGGTTCAGTAATTTTTCCTTTAATTTCGAACTTTCCGTTTTCAATTTTTACAGTATCTACAGCGATCAACATCCCTTTGTCATCTTGAGTTTCTAGAACAACTGTTTTTCCGTTTTCAAATCCTTTCGCAGTTCCTGAGATTGTGTATTTGTCTTTGTTACAAGAAGTAAGTAATACAGCTGTAGTAAGAAATAAAATAATTTTTTTCATTTTTATTAGTTAATTGTTTAAAGGTTACAAAAGTATTTAAAATTATAAATTAATAACAACTTTAGTCGCTAAATTTATGTTATAATTTTCTAGTATTTAGAGTTATTAAAAACCTATTAATTCTTATGGTTAAAATATTGATATCGTTAGGAAATAAACCGTATATTTTTCCTAATAATAGGTTATAAAAAAAATAATTTAAAAAGGACTTTTTTTTGGTTTTATTGTTGGGTTTTATATCCTTCGTTTTCTAAAAGATGCGATTCAATATGTTCAATTTCATTTAAAGTTATTTTAATATTCAAATTAACTTCTCTTAAGTCTTTATGTAAATGCGAACAAACAGGATTTGATTTAAGTTTAAAATCTATTTCAGATTGAATTAATTTAAGTTTTTCATACGTTCGATGTGCATTCTTGTATTGTTTTCGGTAAATGTTGTCTGATTCATTCATGGTTTTGTTTTTTAGTTATATACTTTGGGTAGGCTAATTTATTAAAAAACCTGTTAAAAAAACGTTAATAAAATCAATATTTTGTAATTAAAATTTTCTAATATTTTTAACTATCCAAAAAATAAAATAAAAAAAGCACTCTATTTTAGAGTGCTTTAATACCATATTGAGCGTTTAAAAAAAAACTATTCTTGATTAGTAGTTTTTCTCCAAGTGAATGCATTAAGTATATGTCTTTTTGCGAATCGACCTGGGGAATCAGCGTTTACCATTTTTACGTAAGTTGCTTTAGGTACACTTATGTACTCGTAAACACTCCCGTTTGAGAAATTAATTATTAAACGACCTTCAACAAATTTATAATCAGTTATTGTTGATGTAGCGATTGTTTCTGTATACTCAGGTAAGTTTGCTTTAACAGTCTCTGGATTGATGCTTACCAAAAAATGATACGCTTCAATAATTTTTTTACTATTTTCTTCGGCAGCTTTTAGACCTGCATCATCTCCTTGAAATTTATCTGGATGTGCATCTTTCATCGCATTGCGATAAATGGTTTTTAATTCTTTTAGCTCTACTGTTTTTTCTACATTAAGCAGTTTGCGAAATTCAACTATTTTTTTCATAAATATTGTAACTACTTGTCTTTTACTATTCAATAAAAATTATTTCATTGAAAATCGACAATTTTTTGCAAAGGTACACTTTTTTTTAACTTTTCAGTTTAGAGCAAAAAAAAAATCAAAAAAAGAAATATTTTTTGATTTTTGATAATTTATCTTGGGATATAAAAGCCTATTGTTCAGGCTTCATATTGGCTTTGTCGAAGTTTTTAGATTTTTTGGGATATTTATTGTAGCTGATGTCGCTTGGGTTTTCGATAATACTTTTAATGGTAATCCAATCCCCAAGATTGTGTTTTTGAGCCATTTTGAAGTCTAAAAGATAGATCCCACAAAAATAATTGTTGTTTTCATCTTGCTCCATTATTCCTGTAAAAACGCCTTTTTGTAACATTCTTTCTTCTGATGCTTTGGTCATAATCTCTTTATTTTAAAATAATTCTGGCTGCAAAGTTAAGCAATTATTAGGAACTTATACTGAATTTGAATTTGAAATGGTGTACGGAATACTTTGAGTTTTTTGTGTAAGGATAGAGTTGATAGCGAAAGCGTGAGGGATAGAACAAGGCGCCATAGCGCTCGTGATAGCCCGACCGCATTTGCAAAAGGGCCAAATAAGCGGTTTGTATGTTGGGGCCCTTTTGCAAATGTGGTCACGCCCAAAATAGTAAAATTAAGTAGTTTTATGAATAGATTTGGTACTTACCTCAGTTTGTGTTTACCTTTGATTTATGGAAAAAATATTTAGACCGAGTCCAAAATCATTTAAAAATACTTTTTGTGTTTTTCAGGAAATTTTGCCTGATTGTATATCTGGAATGCCAGTTCAATATGATAGTAAATCGGGTAGTAAATATTATTATACAACGGAGGGTATGTATCGCTATTCTAATCATTGGGGGAGATTAGCCAATAGTAAGTGGCGCTTGGAACCTTTGGAACCTGAAACCCCATTCAAATTTAAATTAGGTTTTGCAGCTTGGAACGAATTTTATCCTGATAATACAGAAGATGAACTATATTACTTGGAAGCCAATTACACAAAGAGAACTGTTAATTACCAACATCGAAATAATCCGAAATATGATTCTAAGGCCATTTTAAGAACGAGTTTTTTTACTGCAAAAAGAATTAAACAGATTCGGAATTTATTTGAGTTGACTTCTTGGGCCAAGTATTTTGATTATGACGATATTGATTTATTGCGCAAGGAAATTATTGACGAATTAATTTTTACCAATAAAACTTTGGAGGAAATAAAAAGAGAATTTGTTTAATTATTTGCTGAAATCAATATCAAATCATTATTGTTTACAGGTTTTGATAAATATGCGATAATTTCGGGATACTTTTTGGCTTTGCTTTTATCTTCTAAAGCAATAGAGGAACTAACTATATATATGCTTATCGGTACCTTTATTTGAGGCTTTAGGAGTACCATTTCTTCCATGAATTCCCAGCCGTCCATAATGGGCATATTTATATCTAGAAGTATTACATTTGGGAGTTCTGCTGTATTTTCTATAGCATTTTGTAGCGCATAAATGGCTTCTTTCCCGTTTTTGAAACTGGATACACTTACAAATAACTCTGACTTTTTGATGATTTTATTCACAATAATTTGATAAATCGGGTCGTCATCTATTACCCATATCGTTTTTAGACTCATACGATTTCAATTTTAAATGTTGTCCCTACATTGAGTTTGCTTTCTACCGTAATAGTTCCTCCCATTGCTTCTATTTGATTTTTTGTAATGAATAATCCAACACCTTTTGAGGTTGGGTCATTGCTAAAAGTTTTGTACATTCCAAAAATTTTACTTCCATATTTTACTAAGTCAATACCTATACCATTATCTGATATTTCTAGGATTTTTTTATCATTGGCTATGACCCATTTCAAAACAATACTAATTTTTCTGTCTGGATGACTATAGCGAATTGCGTTTGAAATTAAATTAAAAAGAATACTTTCCAAATAAGCGGGGTTGTAATTTATCATTAAATCATCAGGGATCAAATTTGATATTTTTACCTCTTTGGATATTATTTGCTCTGAAAATATTTTCATAACATTATCAATGTACTCTTTTAAGTTTAAAGACTCAGTCACTAAGTTTACATTGGTGCGTATATTGATCACTTCGTTTAAATGCAGCATTGTTTCATTGAGTAGGTTGGATACCGAAACCAATAACTGCATCATTTGTTCTTTTTCCTGTTCAGTTTCAGAAGATTGTATTAATGATACAATTGAGGCTATATTACTAGTATGTGATCTTAAATTATGTGATATAATATAGGAAAAATTTAAAAGCCTTTCGTTTTGTTTGGAAACTAAATGGAATGAGTTGCTTAATACTTTTTCAATTTTTTTAGATTTAGTAATATCAATCATTATTCCATGCAAGCTAACAGCTTTGCCGTTTTCATATACTATATTTACCATATCCCTTATCCAGATGACAGTTCCGTCTTTACAAATCATTCGGTATTCAAAATCATGGTTTGATAGTTCTTTGGTTTTAGTTTTACAATATTCCAAAGCGCATTCTCTATCTTCGGGGTGAATATGATTTCTCCAAAAATCGGGTTCGTTTATCCATTCGGCAGAAGTATAACCTAAAATTTGTTCTACTTTTTTACTAACAAAAGTGAAGGTATAGGTTTCGATATCACATTCCCATACAATTCCATCAATGGTATTTATGATAGATTTAATTTTTTGTTGAGAATTAAGAATTATTTTTTCGTTTCTTTTTCTGGTAGTAATATCCTCAGTAGAAACAATAATACGTTCGAAAGTTTTTTCGTATCTACGAACTACATTCCATCTAAAATGAATATCTATGGACTCTTGGTTACTATTTTTTATTTTAGACTCATATTCCAATTGATAATTGTTTTGTGTTACAGCTATCAATTGTTTTATAAAATCATTTATAGATTCAGAATTATGTATTTGCTCTAAATTAGAAATAACTGATTCTTTTGATTTTAACTTAAGCATTTGTAAACATTCGTAGTTTATCGCTATAATTTTGATTAGAGGAATACAGTCTTTTACGATTTCTGAATTTTCTTTTAAATATTTTTCGACAAAAATTTTATCTTTACCAATAAGATCAAATTTTTTGAGGTGATTTTTTATCAGTGAAAAATCAACTTCCCATAACGGAATTGGAGAACTTTTGAATAGACTTTTAAATTGATTTTCACTTTTTTTAAGATTTTCTACATTTTGCCTTTGCAATGTAACGTCTTCAACGATAACAATATTTGTTTTTGATTCTACTTTTAAATTAGTTAATGATGATACATTTAAATTTACCCAGATAATTTTTCCGGATTTGGCAATGTATCTTTTTTTAATGCGATATTCATTGATTTTTTCTTCAGCAAGTTTTTTAAAATTCAATTCACTTATTTCAATATCTTTAGGATGTGTAAATGATTGAAAACTTCTAAATTTCATTTCTTTTTCTGTAAAACCTAATAAATTACAGTATTGTTTATTTACCTCAAGGTATTTACCTGTGCTAGCTTCTACAAGAGCAATTCCTAAAGGAGCCTGATCAAAAATAGTTTTAAATTTTATTTCGCTATTTAAAAGTTTTTCGGACTGAATAGCTACCAATTCTTGCAATTGTTTTGGTCTATTCAACATAAGGGTTGTAAAAACTCCGATCATTAATGAAAGTAATATTCCTAAAATTGATGGTAAAATTAGTATTGAATAATGGTTAGGATCCTTCTTTTTAATCAAATAAATTTTCCAATTGCCATCAATGATTGTTGAAGAAATTTGAATTTTATTATGTGTATTATTTGTTAAAGGAAAGAAAAATTCTTCTTTTTTATTATTAGGATTTATTTTTGAAAATTGAAAACTATATTTAGAAGTATCAATTGCATTTATTCCTGATTGTTTTACTAAATGATCAAAATTGATAACAACAGCAGAAAATCCCCAAAATTTATTTTTTTTAAAAATAGGCAACCTTCCTATAATTGCAGTTCCGCCCTGTTTTAAGTTCAAAGGACCAGCAAAAAACATTCTTCCATTCGTGATAGATTGAATGGCTTCTTTTTTAATAGTTGGAGTAGTAAAAAGATTAAGATTTAAAGCAGATTCATTTCCTTTTAGAGGATATATATATTTAATAACTCCATTTGGTACTAGTTGAACGATACTAATCCAATCATTGGATTCAATTAGTTTCTTACTTATGGTCTCAAAATTATCTGGTATACCTTTGTCATTTATAGTTAATGCAAGGGTAAGAGTAGTTGTGTACGAACTTTTGAGACACTGATCAATATTTTGGTCAATCCTTTCTAGAATTGTTTGCATTTCTCGACGCTCATTTTCTTTGATAATTTCAATCCTTTGTTGAATTGCATTTGCAACTCCGAGACTTAGTATTAAAAAAATAAAAAAACCTGTCGTCTTGGGGTTTATTATGAACCAACGTAAGAATTTAAGCCTTTTATTTGTAAACTCCATAATATGTCGAAAAATCCTAGAAAGTTAAAAATTTATAAGAATAATTTTAATTATTAAATTAAAGATATAAAATCAATTTTAGAAAAGTATGAAAAAATCAGTTTAATTTTATTTTTAGAAAATCTAAAGGGCGATTTATCAGTATAAAACAGACTCCTTTTCAATAATAAAACCGAACTTTGTACTCTTTTTATATTGAAAATGATTTATTATAAAATTCATATTTCATATAAAAGATAAGGAACATCAAAAAGAGAAATGCAATGAGCAGAAATAACGAAGGAAATATCAAGAAACACAACGACAAACTGCACAAGGCACAAGATAAAGCCAAAAAAGCAGCGATGGATCGTAAAGAAAAACTAAAACAGATTACTAAAAAGTTCAATGAGGGTAAAGCTTCGGATAATTGTTAACTCATAGATTATGATAAACTTAGATTTGGAAAATTTAAAAAGTGGCGTTCAAGAAATTATTGACTTGATAGCCAGTAAGCAAACCAAAGAAGCCAATAATAAATTACTTGAAGTGAGTGAAAAACTAGATGAGATTCTAGATCACACAGACGATGATGAAGATTTAATGCAGATTAGTCATTTTCAGGTATTATTGAATCAATTGCATATTAAAATCAATCCAACAGATTCTGAATAACTATTATGGAAAATATATCCTGTTATTGTGGTTCTGGAAAATCATTTGAAAGTTGTTGCTCTCCTTTTATTAATGGAATTCAAACTGCTCCAACTGCTTTGGCATTGATGAAATCAAGATATTCGGCTTATGCAACCCATCAAGCAGATTATTTACTGGCCACTACACATATTTCAGAAAGAAAAAAGTATTCCAGAGAAGATATTTTACTTTGGGCAACAGCCAATAAATGGCAAAAATTGGAGATTATTTCCTCAACTGAAAATACGGTTGAATTTAAAGCCTATTTTTTAGATGCTACTAATGTAAACCAAGTACATTATGAGTTTTCTACTTTTAAACAAGAAAATGGCAAATGGTTTTATCTGGATGGAACGTTTAAATAAAGCAGTTAATTTATAAAAACTATGAAAAAGTGTATTCTATTACTTTCAGTCTTTTTATTAATTTCAAGTTGCAAAAGTGCTTCTGCAAAACCAAAAGAAGTTGCAAAAACTGAACCAACTATCGAATATAAACAACAAATGGAAAATTTAGATCAGGGAATTTATTTTAGAGGCAAAGGAAATGACCCCGAATGGAGTTTGAAAATTTCTGAAAAAACCATTGAATTCAACTCTTTGAAACCTGGCTTTGAGTCTTTAAGTGGCGCTCACATTGAGCCTATACGTGCGATGGATGCCAATGTGAAAATGTACCGAGTTGAAACTTCGGCGGGATTAATGATTATACAGATCATGCATCAAGAATGCTTCAATACTATGTCTGGTGAAAAATCAACGTATTCGGTTCAAATAGAAATTGTAAAAGATACTGTTTCCATATTTTTTATCGGTTGCGGAAACTATATTACCGATCCTCGTTTGCACGATATTTGGGTTTTAGAAAAACTAAATGGAGAAAAAGCAACTTTGGACCACTTTATGAAAGAATTACCCAATCTAGAAATCAATAGTTCAACCAATCAATTCATGGGATTTGCAGGTTGCAATCGCATGAATGGTAAAGTATTCTTTGAAAGAGGATTACTTCGTTTTAATAATATCATCACTACAAGAATGGCTTGCGGACCAAATAATAAAGAAAACGAGTTCTTGAAAGCATTGCAAAGTACAACAACCTATAAAGTAGCAAACATGCGATTGACACTTACCAATCCATCGGGTGTAGAAGTTGTATTTAGAAAAGTAGATTGATTTTTTTTTATAATTGCATTTCAAATGTTGTAAACAATTTTTTTAAACCATTAAGATATTAAGTTTCATTAAGAACAGCTACAGCCCTTAATTTACTTAATATCTTAATGGTTCAAAATTTTTGCAAATTAAATTTTGATTAAATTATTCTTCACAACATTACACTTGAACAATCCTTTTAACGTAAAATTATAGAATGTTTGAGGCAGGTTCGATTAAAAATGATGTATTTTTATATTTATGAAGGACACTATCAAAAAAGGATTTTATTTCAAGACCTACGAGGCTCCGTTTCAATCTCCATTTGATAAACTTTTTGTCATTTTCAAAGAGCTTATCACACATACTTCGGGAGATTTTGATGAAGCTATAGAATGGTTGCGTGAGCTCGACAAAGAATACAAACTCACAGATTCAGCGTATACTATCGATGATTTTATTGAAGATTTAAAGAAAAAAGGATACATCCGGGAAGAACTCAAAGACGATGGAACATCGGGAATTGGCATAACCGCCAAAACCGAACGCGCCATTCGACAACAAGCTTTGGACAATATTTTTGGAAATTTAAAACGATCGGGAAGTGGCGACCACAAAACCAAATATGCTGGAAACGGCGATGAACACACGGGTGAGTTTCGAGAATTTCATTTTGGAGACAGCTTAGAAAGGATTTCCCTGACCGAAAGTTTACGTAATGCCCAAATCAACAATGGTGTAGCCGATTTTATGCTGACCGAAAATGATCTTGTAGTCGAAGATGCTCAATACAAATCTCAAATGAGCACCGTTTTGATGATTGATATCAGTCACAGTATGATTTTGTATGGAGAAGATCGAATCACACCAGCCAAGAAAGTAGCAATGGCTTTGGCCGAATTAATCACTACTCGGTATCCAAAAGACACACTGGATATTTTAGTTTTCGGTAACGATGCATGGACAATTGCCATTCGGGATTTGCCTTATTTAAAAGTGGGGCCTTATCATACCAATACCGTTGCTGGCTTGCAATTGGCTATGGATTTACTCCGCAGAAAGCGCAATACCAACAAACAAATTTTTATGATAACCGATGGGAAACCAAGTTGTGTTCGCGAAAAAGACGGTTCCTATTATATGAACAGCAACGGACTCGATCAGTACATTGTGGATAAATGTTACAATCAAGCCCAACAAGCTCGAAAATTACATATTCCCATTACCACTTTTATGATTGCCAATGATCCTTATTTACAGCAATTTGTCAATCATTTTACCGAAGCCAATCAAGGGAAAGCCTTTTATACCGGTTTAAAAGGTTTGGGCGAAATGATTTTTGAAGATTATGAAACCAATAGAAAGAAGAGGGTGAAATAAGTATTCAGTGGTCATTTTTTTTAGTGATCATTTAAGCATACTTATAAATCCATTAAAATTAAATAAATAAGGCTTAATTATCTTAATCCCTTAATGGTTCAAAAAATAAAATTGTAAAAATAATATGAAAATAGAAAATATAAATACACTTGGAGAATTAAAGAAATCAGGATACATAAGCAAAAGTATCAAAGATGAATTGCGTCATAATTTAAGGGAGAAAATTAAATCAGGAGTGCCCACTTTTGAGGGAGTTCATGGTTTCGAAAACACCGTTATCCCCGAATTAGAGCGCGCTATTTTGTCCCGTCATAATATTAATTTACTAGGACTTCGGGGTCAAGCCAAAACCAGATTGGCTCGCAAAATGGTCGAATTATTGGATGAGTATATTCCGTTTGTGACGGGATCCGAAATCAATGACGATCCTTTTCATCCTATTTCGCGTTTTGCCAAAGATATCATTGAAATAAAAGGTGATGAAACCCCAATTTCGTGGTTGCACAGAAGCGAACGATTCTTTGAAAAACTGGCTACACCAGACGTTACAGTAGCCGATTTGATTGGCGATGTTGATCCTATCAAAGCGGCTAATTTAAAACTTTCTTACGCAGACGATCGCGTGATTCATTTTGGAATGATTCCCCGTGCCAATCGTTCTATTTTTGTAATTAACGAATTGCCGGATTTGCAAGCAAGGATTCAAGTAGCGTTGTTTAACATACTGCAAGAGGGAGACATACAGATTCGAGGATTCAAATTAAGAATGCCATTGGATATGCAATTTGTATTCACTGCCAATCCCGAAGATTACACCAATCGTGGAAGTATTGTAACACCTTTGAAAGACAGAATTGGTTCTCAAATCTTGACTCATTATCCCGATACCATCAAAATTGCCAGAACAATAACAGAGCAAGAAGCCAAATTAGATCAAACACAAAGTGAGTTGGTGTATGTTCCTTCGTTGGCCAAAGACTTATTAGAGCAGATCAGTTTTGAAGCGCGCGAAAGTGAGTATATTGACAACAAGAGCGGTGTAAGTGCTCGTTTGAGTATTACTGCTTTCGAAAACTTATTGAGTACAGCCGAACGTCGTGCTTTGCGCTCTGGAATTGACCAAACAACTCTTCGTTTATCCGATTTTATGGGGATAATTCCATCGATTACTGGTAAAGTAGAATTGGTGTATGAAGGAGAGCAGGAGGGAGCAGCTATTGTGGCGCAACATTTAATAGGAGATTCTATTCATACCTTTTTCCCAGCTTATTTCCCTAAAATCGAAAAATTAGAAAAACAAGGCGAAAAAACGGCTTATTCAGACACTTTAGATTGGTTTTTTACAGAAAGCGGATTCGAATTACTGGACGATTGTTCTGATGAGGAATATAAAAGAATTTTGGATAGTGTAACTCCTTTGGAAATTTTAATCAAAAAATACCAACCACAATTAGAAAAAAACGATAGCTATTTTATGAAAGAATTCATTCTTTGGGCATTAGTCGAATACAAAAAACTCAGCAAAGATCGCCTTTCCGAAGGGTATCAGTTTAAGGATATCTACGGAAGTTATATCAGTAAATTATAATTGAACATAGGGTTTAGAATTTCTAAACCCTATTTTTTTACTTTTTATCAATGAAAATACAACGCTATCAAAATTTCTATCGCTATCAAAATAATCACAATCCATTCCAGTCGGGAGCTTTCCCGAACATTTAAAACATCCGTAAAGAGTTTTAGATTATCTTCAACAATACCCAATCGATAATCCAAATCTTTAAATCTAGGTATAATATCAAAATTTGTTTTAAGACTTCTATTCAATAAATTTAAATCTTCATGATCCCACACAAGATTTGGGTCGTCAAGAATGTATAAATTGTCGACTATACTGTTTTTTACGTTCAATACTTTTCCAATATATTTCAGCAGATTGGTTTTTGAAATGCTTAAGCGACCTCGCTTTTCCAATTCAAGAATATACTCCTTCGAGGATGTAATAAGATCATCAGAAAGTGTTTCGTAAAACTCAAGTGCCACAGATTGAGCAATATTAAGCATCACAATTCTCAATACAGATGAATCGACAAAAGGTACTGTTACCGAATTGTTTTTGACATAGGTTTTCAAAAGTGTTTTGTCAATCTCAATTGTGTATTCTTCAAACAAGTTTACATCTACAATCTCAATAGCATATTTTTTAACAAATTCAATAAACTCTTTTTTATCGGAAGCCGTATAATTTGCAAAAACAATTACGCCATAATCAAAAATGTAGAGGTACTGATTTTTACTTTTAAAAGCATAAAAAAGTTCCGAAATCGAACTGGAATACGTTTCAACTTCAAATTCTGTTCGGATTTTCTTTATATTAAAAGCTTCCGCAATTTGAATGGCTTCAATTTTTATTAAATCAGATTCTATCATATTCGACATTTTTTCTATTTATTGCAAAATGGCGTATTAAAATTAACCAATTATATTCTAAAATTAAAAATTACAAGAGTACTATTTTGATTAAAAAGAAATCAAATCAATCAGAAAATTTTTATTTATTTTATTTTGTGACCTTTCCCATTTTTAATAGTCTATCTTGCCCCGTTGGCGCTATTTTCAGTCCATCAAAATAGGATATGGAAAACAGTTTTGAAGATTTGATTACCACTTATATCGAAAATAGAGTTGGCATATCCGAACATTTTTTGAGTGCAGAATTAGCCAATAACTTAAAACAAAATCTACATAATTTAAACGACAACAGTCAATTATCGGCTGCTGGAATCGGGAATTCTGAGAAACTGTCTTATGATGGTGCTATTCGCAGTGATTCTATTTATTGGTTGGACAAAAAACACAATAACGCTTTCGAAAATGAATTCTTTGCTCAAATGGAAGCTTTTATTTTATACTTAAATGAGAGTTGTTATGCCGGAATTACAGGCTATGAGTTCCATTATTCCCTTTACGAAAAAGGCGATTTTTATCTAAAGCATCTAGATCAATTCAAAAACAATCCAAGTCGAAAATATTCAATCATTAGTTATTTAAACAGTGATTGGCAAGAAAGTCATGGAGGTGAACTGCTCATTCATCAAGACAATAACAACCAAAAAATAAGCCCTACGCAAGGCAAAACGGTTTTCTTCAAAAGTGATGAACTTGTTCACGAAGTGCTCGTTACTCAAAATACCCGAATGAGCATTACAGGCTGGCTAAAGAGTGATCGGTAATTTTAGAAGAAAGTGGTTTTAAAAAATTAAAACACTATTTTTGTGAGATAAATTTTAGGACCATGCTATTTCTTATTCTGAGTATTATTTGTAGTGTTACAGTGGGCGTGCTCTTCAAGATCGCGCACAAAAATCAATCGAGTAGTATTCAAATCATAACATTCAATTATGCAACTGCTCTTTTACTTTCTTATTGCTTTTTCAGCCCCGATTTCAAGGCACTAGCCAGTTCTTCGGCTTGGCCTATTTATACCCTTCTTGGTGTTTTATTACCAACCGTGTTTATCGTTTTGGTGCTGTCCATACAACATATGGGAATCGTAAAAACCGATGCTGCCCAACGTTTATCTCTTTTTATTCCCATTTTGGCCGCTTGGTTTATTTTTGACGAGCAATTCAATTCCCTGAAAATTGCTGCAATTTTGATTGGCTTTCCAGCACTCGTATTGCTACTCATCAAGCCTACATCCAACCAAGAAAACAAGTGGATGTATCCTGTTATGGTAGTACTCGGCTTTGGAACAATCGATGTGTTGTTCAAGCAAATCGCATTGTATACCAAACTGCCATTTACGACCTCCTTGTTCGTTATTTTTGCAATCGCCTTAGTAATAATGGGACTTTACGCCTTATTCACCATCCTTTTTCGAAAGGAAAAATTCAGTTCTAAAAATATTTTTTGGGGTATACTAGTTGGGATTTTCAACTTCTGTAATATTTTTTTCTACCTCAAAGCTCATCAAGCATTTGCTCAAAATCCCTCCACCGTTTTTGCCGGAATGAATATGGGCGTCATCGTAATCGGCAGTCTTGTCGGAATCTTTATTTTCAAGGAAAAAATATCTCGACTCAATTTTACAGGGCTTTTATTGGCCTTGATCGCGATTGTTCTAATAGTGCTTTCACAAATAAACTACTAAAAGAGTTGGGCGTGACCCCATGAAGCAAAGGGGCTTACTTAGCATGCCGCTCATACAGCCCCTTTGTTTCATGGGGTCGGGCTATTGCCATTACTTCGGTAATTTGGCGCTATCCCTCACGCAATTCCTGCTAAAAAAGAAGTGTTTCGTTATTAATTCCTTTTTGTATAAACCTGACAATCAGGCTTCATTTTTTTATCAACATTAACGTTGCTGTTAGACCTTCAATTTTTCATTTTAACTAACTTTGTAATTCAAATACCAGTAAAATGCCAATCCGAATTCCAAATACTGTTTCTCTTGAATTCCTAACCTCCGATATGACTTCTATCAATGAAGTGCCTTATTTTGACGAAGGAATATCTGCTGGTTTTCCAAGCCCTGCCGATGATTTTCAAGAACTCAAAATCAGTTTCGACAAGGAAGTATTTGGCAGTTCTCCATCGACCATTTTTTGTGCACGTGTGAGCGGTTCATCTATGGAAGGAGCTGGAATCTCAAACAATGATATCATTGCTGTCGATCGATTATTAGATCCCGAAGACGGTGATATTGCCGTTTGTTTAATCCACGATGAGTTTACACTCAAGCGCTTGCGTGTAGAGAAAGATTGCGTTTGGTTGATGCCCGAAAATGACAATTACAAACCCATTCAAATCACCGATAATGATTCGTTCCAAATTTGGGGAATCGTCATAAATACACTCAAATACCATCGAAAAAGATAAGACATGTACGCTTTAATGGATTGCAACAACTTTTATGCTAGTTGTGAACGTGTGTTCAAGCCTAGCTTACGAAACAAACCCATTGTTGTCCTGAGCAACAATGACGGCTGTGTTGTGGCACGATCCAATGAAAGCAAAGCGTTGGGCGTAAAAATGGGAGTTCCAATATTCAAAATAAAAGACTTTGTAAAACAACACAATATTGTAGTTTGCTCTTCCAATTATACGCTTTACGGCGATTTGTCTAATCGCGTGATGACCCTAATCAAAAACTTCTCTCCCGATGTCGAAGTCTACAGTATAGATGAAGCTTTTATAAACTTCAACGGTCATCACTATGCCAATTTTGATCAAATTGGACTAGAAATGCACCGCATTATAAAAAAAGGTATTGGAATCCCAATTTCTATCGGATTTGCTCCCACCAAAGCCTTGGCCAAAGTAGCTAATAAAATTGCCAAAAAATACCCAGAACGCACCCAAAACTACTACATCATCGACACCGAAGAAAAACGCATCAAAGCCTTAAAATGGACCAAGATCGAAGATGTTTGGGGCATAGGCAGACAATTCTCTAAAAAACTCCAATCCATTGGGGTGACCAATGCGTACCAATTTACACAATTGAGTGATTCCTATGTTCGAAAATACTTTAGTGTAGTAGGATTAAGACTCAAAAAAGACCTAGAAGGCGAGCCTACCATCCAGTTTGAAGATATTAAACCCAAACAAAACATTGCAACCACTAGAAGTTTTGATGTGATGATGCAAACCCAAGAGGAATTACGAGAACGAATAGCTACGTTTTCGTCCCTAGCAGCTGTAAAGCTACGCAACCAAAAAAGCAATTGCGAACTCATTCAAGTGTTCATTTACACCAACCGATTTCGGCAAGATTTACCACAATACAGTGGGTATAAAACCGTTAAATTGCCGTTCCCAACCTCTTCTACTTTTGAGTTAAATAAATACGCTCAAAAAGTACTGAATGAAATTTTTAAACCTGGATTTCATTACAAAAAAGCAGGCGTCATTTTGATGGGAATTACACAAGATCAAACCCAACAATTATCAATGTTTGAATACGAAAATCCGAAGCATAAAGTCCTGATGCAAGTGCTCGATAAAATGAATGTGAAAATGGGGGAGAAGGTCAAATTTGGCGGACAAGATTTAAAACGAAAATGGAAAATGCGCCAAGAACATCTTTCGCCTTGCTATTCGACTAATCTAAAAGACATTATCACGATAAATTGTCAGTAATATGTGCTTCACAATCCAACTAAAAACCAATGTCAAAAAAGCCGAAACTCGCTTCAAAGCCAAAGTAGATAACCCGTTGCAGTTTCTAGAATCGGATACTATTAGTGGTTTTGCACACTTGAAAACACCTATAATTCGAGACAAATCTCCCGAAATCATTTCTACCAATTACAGTTGGGGACTCATCCCTACTTGGGCCAAAGACGAAAGTGTCCGAAAAAACACCTTGAATGCCAGAATAGAAACGGTAGGAGAGAAACCTTCTTTCAAAAATAGTTTAAACAATCGTTGCCTAATCCTGGCTACCGCTTTTTACGAGTGGCACTGGAATGATCCCAAAGGAAAATCCAAAGACAAATACCAAATCTACTCTCAAGAAGAAGCTCTTTTTGCATTTGCAGGATTGTACAGCCATTGGGTACAGCCTCAAACAGGTGAAACCATTTTTACATACACAATGCTCACCACCGAGGCCAACGAATTAATGCAATACATCCACAACACCAAACAACGCATGCCTGTTGTTTTGAATCGAAAAGACGAAAACGCTTGGCTGGATGCTTCAAATGCTATACAGGATTTTGCTTTTCCGTATCAGGCAAATTTGGTTGGATTTCCAATTCCTAAACCTCACGACAACAGACCTGAAACTCTTTTTTAATGCATAAATAGGGGTTTCGTGTATTCTATTTTAAAGTTAATTCCTGATATTACGTCATAAAAACCTATTTTTGCACCGCAGACCGCCTTATCGTCGTTCCGTCCTGATAGTTATCGGGATCGGGAGGGAGGAAAGTCCGGACACCATAGGGAAGCATAGCGGGTAACACCCGTCGGTTTCGTCTTTACGGGCGAGATTAGGACAAGTGCAACAGAAAGTATGTACAGGTAATGCTGTAGTGAAACCAGGTAAACTCTATGCGGTGAAATATCAAGTATATCAGCATTCAAGGGTTCCCGTCCGTTGCTGAAGGGTAGATAGCTTGAGTCTCGTAGCAATGCGGGATCTAGATAAATGATAAGGCTCCGATTTATTGGAGACAGAATCCGGCTTATAGGTCTGCATTTTTTTAAATTTTTGAGAAATACTTTTTTCTATGCAAACAAGAATTGGAATTCTAGGTTTAGGTGGTGTAGGTGGTTATTTTGGAGGATTATTAGCCAAAGAATATGCTAAATCAAAAACCGTCGAAATTATCTTCATCGCTCGTGGCGAGACACTAAGAAACATTAAGGAATCCGGATTAAAAATTCTATCTGATAATGGTGAGAAAATTGTTTTCCCAGATTTAGTTTCTGATAATCCTGAAATAATAGGTAAAATAGATTACCTGATTTGTGCTACAAAAACGTATGATATTGAAGAAAGTCTGACTTCTATAAAAAATGTGATTACAAAAAACACAGTAATTCTTCCTTTGTATAATGGTGTAGATGCTCCAGAGCGCATCTGTACTCTTTTTCCAGATAATGAAGTTTTGCAAGGTTGCGTTTATATTGTTTCGATGATTGTTTCACCTGGTGTGATTAAAAAAGTTGGTCCTTACGAAAAAATATTTTTTGGATCGGATATGGCTTCCATTTCTAGAATGAATGCTTTGCAAACCATTTTCAAAAATGCTTCAATCGAAAGTTATTTAGTCGATGCTATCGAAGAAACGGTTTGGGAGAAGTTTATCTTTATTTCGGCTTTGGCTTCAGCAACTTCGTATTTAAACCAAAACATTGGTGAGTTGCTAAATAGTGAATCAAGCAGGAAATTTTATGTTTCTTTATTGAATGAAATTACCATGATTGCTGCTGTCAAAGGGCTCGATTTACCGAATGACATTGTTTTTCAAACTATATTAAAACTAGAAAAATCACCACAAGAAGCTACTTCCTCCATGCATCGGGATTTGATAGCAGGACGAAAAATTGAATTGGCTTCCTTGACTGAATTTGTGGTAAATGAAGGTTTGAAATATGAAATTGGCACACCAACATACCAAAAGGTATTGGAGAAATTATCACAACAAGCTATATAATTTAGTTGTTGATCTTAAATTCCAACCCAATGTTACGAACACTTTCGATGCTTATTCGAGAATCATCTTTGAAATACTTGCGAATTTTACTGATGTAGACATCCATACTTCTTCCCGAAAAAAAATCGTCGCTTCCCCAAATCGTTTTCAAAATTTGTTCTCGTTTTACCATTTGATTTTTATGAGTATAAAAAAAATGAATAAGAGCCGCTTCTTTTTCGGTAAGTTGTTGTGTTATAGTGTTATTTTTTAAAGCTAAACGTTTGGTATCAAATAAATAAGCCCCAATTTTCAATTCATCTGCTATTGGGTAATGAGTCTGTTTTTGATTGCTTCTTTTTAAAATATTATTCAGGCGTAAAACAAGTTCGTCGGCTTCAAAAGGTTTTACAATATAGTCATCAGCACCCAATTTTAATCCAATGATTTTGTCTTCTTTTAATTTTCGGGCAGTTAGAAAAACAAAAGGAATTTCGGGATTGATTTTGATGATTTTTTCAGCAAGGGTAAATCCGTCCATTTTGGGCATCATAACATCAAAAACACAGATATCAAAATTTTCAGTTTGGAAAATAGCCAATGCTTCTTCACCATTTTCTGCCCAACTGATCTCATATTGGTATAATTCTAAATATTGTTTGAGAACGCTTGCAAAATCAGCATCATCTTCGGCTAAAAGTACTTTTTTCAATGGCAGATTATTAAACTTTAAACACAATTGTAAATTCCGAACCTTTACCTAAATCACTTATAACATCAATTGTACCCTGATGTGCTTTTATAATTTGCTTTACATAAAAAAGCCCCAAACCTAATCCTTTTGCATTATGCAAATTACCTTCTTCGACTCTGTAGAACTTATCAAACAAAAAGGAATGTTTGTTTTTTGAAATTCCAATTCCATCATCTTTAATACTGATATTAAATTGGCTTTTGATTAATTCGGTATTAATTGTAATAGTGTTACTTCCATATTTCACAGCATTTTCGAGAACATTTAAAATAGCTGTTGTTAAATGAAATTTATCTAAAACCAAAGATGTTTCTTTTGTGTTAAAATGAGTTTCGATATTTACTTTAGGAAATGTAACCTCAAAATCGTCAACGATAGCTTTTAAAAATAATTCTGCATCTATTTTTTCTTTTTGAAGTTCAATTTCATTTTCTCCAAAGGAATTCGCCATTACTTGATCAATTAAATTTTGCAATCGATGATTTTGTCGGGAAATAGTATTCAAAACACTATTGAATTGCTCTTCATTGTTACGGATATCTATACGTTCCAATATTTTTGTAGAAATTCCCAAAGTAGTCAAAGGAGTCTTAAGTTCGTGTGTGATATTGTTGATAAAATCGGTTTTGACATCGCTAACTTTCTTTTGCCTGATTAAAGCTTTGATTGCAATTACAAAAAGAGTTATTAGAGTTAGAATCGATAGGAGTGATAATAACAAAATAATTCTCATTCTTTCGAAAATGATCATTTCCCAATCAATCACGGACACGTACATTGAATCTTCGGTAAGTAATTTATAATCTTGCATTTGGGATGAACCATTTGTTGTACTGACATAATTCCGAACCAAAAAGGCATTATTTAAAGACTTTAAATTACCATAGATTTTATTCTGTATAAGAGGCTTTTCAGAAAAAATAGTATCACTTTTTTTATAGCTATTATAAATGACAAATTTGTTCAGGACAATAGCAAAATCAATGTCAATATTTGGGAAATCTCTTTTGAATCTAAGCTGTATTTTTCGAGTTAATGTGTCATTAGATTCATCTAAAATTAAAGTGTTTTTAATTGCAGATTTTGACTTTTTATCTAAAACATAATTTTGTGCCAATAGCTTATAAAGTCTTTCCTTTTTATTCACGTAAGCCGAATCAATATCGCTGTAATCATTCGTTATTTTGGCAATATCCTCTTTGATCTCCGAGTGAAACTGGGCTACTTTATAATCATAAGCTGTTTTAACCAAATAGCATTGCACAACCGATAAGGTAATCAGAGCAATAATAGAAAATGCGATTAATAAATTGATTCTTTGCTTCATTCGGTAAAATTTGAATTCAAAAATAATTCATTTATTATTCAAATTAGCCATTAACGCCGCATTAACCTTCGATTAACTCACAAAACGGGTATTTAGATTCATTTTTGCAGTGTTTCAAAATCACAAAACATACTATTTTAATGAAAAAAAAATTAAGAATTCAGAATGCAAAAATTATAATCTGTCTTATTATTTCAGCCTTTGGTTACGGACAAAATAACACCGAAAATGACAGTATTTCCAATAAATTAAGCGAAGTAGTGATTACAAAAGA
Source organism: Flavobacterium praedii (assembly GCF_026810365.1). NCBI lineage: Bacteria > Pseudomonadati > Bacteroidota > Flavobacteriia > Flavobacteriales > Flavobacteriaceae > Flavobacterium > Flavobacterium praedii. The sequence continues at coordinate 1,145,826 of NZ_CP113948.1, read as the reverse complement.
AAAGAAAATGTTTACCAATAAAAATGGAAATATCAAAGTTGATGTGGCCAATTCGATTCTGAATGCAACTCCAAATACAATAGATTTGCTTTCTAAATTGCCCAATATTACCATCAGCGCCGACAAGGAGAATATAACAGTCATAGGAAAAGGAAACCCATTGATTTATATTGACAATCAAAAAGTAGGTATGAATGATTTGAATGCCTTGTCTGTAGACGACATAAAAACCATTGAAATTATAAATAATCCATCTTCTAAATATGAAGCCGAAGGAAGAGCCGTTATTTTGATAACGCGAAAATTCAGCAAAAAAGAAGGTTCGCAGACCAATGTTTCCGAGGTGGCTTCGTTCAAGAAAGAATTCAATAATTATCTGGGGATAAATTCAAGTTTCAAAAAGAATAAATGGGAATGGAAAGCCAATTTTAATTACAATAAATTAAGTCCCTGGGAAAGCCATAGTATTGATTATCAAATTCCAGATGCGGATATCATTTCGAATTATAACGTTGCTACCGCAAATACCAAAAGAAAGCAGTTTATTTTTGGTGGAAGCTTGTTTTATAAAATCAATGAGGAAGATTATTTCTCAATTAGTATCAACAGTAAACTGCAAAGCGAACCTTTTGATATAAACACTACAACCTACAATAAGAATGGAAATGTAGAAAATAATGTTATAACACACAGTGATAATAAGAGCCAAAAGGATTTTATTAACTCTTTTATTAATTATTCCAAGAAAATAAAATCAATAAACACACAATTATTTACTGGTTTTCAATATTCTAATTTTGATCAGGATTCAAAGTCGTTGGCTCAGAATAATTTTAATAACACTCAATTTGAATTGGCCCAAAAAAGTGATCAAAAATTTAATGTAGCTGTTTTTTCTGGCAGGGCAGATTTTGAAAAGAAATTTAAAAATGAAATGAAATTGGAATACGGCGGGCTTTATTTGTTTGCAAAAGCAAAAACAAATTTTGAAATCTTAAATTATGAGACCAATAATACAATCAACTCTATTTATAATTTCAAAGAGAAAAATAGCGCAGGCTATACACAATTATCAGGAAGTTTGAAAAAAATTAGCTATTCAGTTGGTTTAAGAGTCGAAAATACCAATATTGTAGGACAATTTAAGAATGACATCACTCCTTTAATCAGCAAGAACTACACTGATTTTTTTCCGAAAGCACAGTTTGACATACCTATTGACAGCACCAAATCGATAACCGTAAATTATTCCAAAAGCATCTCGAGACCCAATTATTCATCTACAAGTCAGGGGTCGACTTATATTAATCCATATTTTTTATATTCGAGAAATATCAATTTAGATCCAACTATTAACAATCAGATTTCATCTAGTTTTCAATATCACGATAAATCAGTAAAACTAACTTATTATAAAAATACAGATCCTGTTTACAGCAGTTTTATATTTGACAATCAAAATAAAATACTCACTTTTAAAGAAATTAATTTTGAAAAAGAAACAGGTTTTAATTTAGAATTCACCTTGCCTTTTACTTATAAAATTTGGACTTCTACCAACAGCCTAAGCTGTATACTGAATAAAATAGAAGATGATTCTGCTGAATTTATCACAACAAAACCGTATTTATATTATTATTCAAGCAATGAATTTAAACTACTAAAAGGCTACACATTTGTGATTTCAACTTGGGGATTAACGGAACAAAAAGAAGGAGTTTTTAAAAGAAAATCTTTGTTTATTATGGATTTAGGAGTTTCAAAATCATTTTTCACCTATTGGAATTGCACTTTAAGCTATAATGACATTTTTAGAAATACGATTTACAAAGAAAGTTTTACGATAAACAGTATTAGTTCAACAGCCAGATATTTGGTTGATGCACATGAATTTTCAATAGCTATTAAATATTCATTTGGCAAAATAATAACTACTGAGTTCAAAGAAAAAAATATTGATGATAATTCTAATAGGATCCGATAAAAGTTTATATTGCTTATTTATGATTTAAAAAGTACTAAATAACTGCTTCTATTTTTTAAATATAATAATAGTATTACATTTGAGGCTAATTAATATCTATACTTTTATTTATGAAATTGTCTCTCTCTATTGTTCTTTTTTTACTTTTTACTCCTTTATTTAATGTCGTTGCTCAAGAAAACCCTTCTGTTGAGAAAAACTTATTTAAAATTAACCTGCTATTACCTGGTGTTGCATATGAGCACGGCTTTAATACAAAAAACACGCTTTATTCAGAACTAAGTTTTGGAATTGGTTATAGAAATAATGATTATTATGGTTCGGGTTGGTCATTTTATCCGACTATTACAGAACAATTTCGCCATTATTATAATTTTGAAAAAAGAGCTTCTAAAGGAAAAGTTACATCTAATAATTCAGGAGGTTTTATTGCTTTACATGCTAATTATAATTTTAGACCAATTTCGAGCAATGATTCCTATTCCTCAACCGAAACTTCCTTTACTATTGCACCAGTTTGGGGATTTCAGCGAACATACAAAGGCAATTTTAATTTAGGGCTCAATATGGGAGCTGGATACACTGTAAACAGTTACTCTGAAGATAGTGGTTTTGTCCCTGTACTTAATTTTTCTTTGGGCTGGGTAATAGGGAAATAAAATATGAGAAATATTTTTTTAGCAATTTTACTTGTTATCACATCTAGCTTACAAGCTCAACGAATTCGTACTTTTGTAGGAATAGCGGGTTATTTAGACACAGATTATAATGGATCTATTTTTGGAAGTGCAAGTACGGGTTTAGAATTTAAAATCATCAATAATTTCAGACCTGAAATAGAGTTGGGCGTGATGTATGGTACTCCTGAAACCTTTACTGACTATACCGAAACGGGACTTGTACAGAGTATTTTTGAAAGAACAACAACTGCAATAAATTATAGTTTTTGCCCAAAAATTTATCTAGGAAATCCCGATGATTCTGAGACGTGTTTAGTAATTTTACCTAAGTACACCTATTCCAAAGTGTTTGGAAAAACAGAACTCTCAACTAGAAATCCAAACGATTTATCAAAACCTATAGTAGAAAATAAATCAGCAAGCACCTGGGACCATTCTTTGGGAATTGGGATTGGTATTTCAGTGAATTTTTCGGAGAAATATTATCATTCTGCTGATCTAATTTTGTATTTCAATGGTGTTAATTTAGGAACTGCATTAAAAACAATAAACTCAGATAGTACATTAAATACAAAAGACACACTTGGACTGGGGTTTCTTGTCTATTTTGGAGGCAAAAGAAAATCATAATTCTTACCAAAAAAGCCCTAATATTGAAAAATTAGGGCTTTTTTTTATATTCAAAAGGAAATTTTAATCTTCGTCGTCTTCAGTAGTTTTTATATTGGACTCATCATCCATTTCTTCCTCATCCGCAGAATCCAATTCGAAGAAACTAAAAATAGATCCTCCATAACTTTTCTGGAACGAGAAATTGATCATGTGATCCAATTTGGTATATTTGGAGTGCTCGATAACCATCATTCCTTCTTCATTTAGTAATTCTTTTTCGAAAATCAATAAAACAATTTTCTCAAAAGTCTTTTGGTCTAAAGCATAAGGAGGATCGGCAAAAATAATATCATAACTCGTTTTGTTTTTTTCTAAAAAGGAAAAAACATCACTTTTGGTAGCGGCAATATTAAAATCATATTCAGTAGCTACTTGTTTGATGAATTTTACACAACCAAAGTCAGCATCTACAGACGTGATTGGGGTACATCCTCGAGAAGCAAATTCATAACTGATATTTCCCGTTCCCGAGAATAAATCTAGTATTTTCAAGCCTTCAAAACTGAAATGATTATTCAAAACATTGAATAAAGCTTCTTTACTCATGTCAGTTGTTGGCCTAACAGGTAGCCCTTTTGGTGGAAAAATGCGTCTTCCTTTGTATTTTCCAGATATGATTCTCATGAGTTAAAAAGTATAAAATGTTGCTGATTTTGTGCAGTTGAAAACGAATTGATTTTTTGCAAATCAGTTACATCAAAGAAAGATACATTGCGAATGTATTTAAATGCGATTTTATAAAAATCATCATCTTCAGAAATAGCTCCTAATAATTCCAATTGAAAAATCTCGGGGTTCATATTTAACTGCTCGGCTGTAAAAAGCAAATAGTAAATAAAATCCTCGGCTGTTTTATATTCGAATGAATTGAATAACAGTAATTTTTGGTTCTGAATAACAATAATTTCAAAATGTCCAGGATTAAAATGGACAATCATTTTCTTAGTGTCATTGTTTTTGGAAGCATCCAAAAGTTTGGAAACCAAAATGGTATTGGCGTGTTTGTAATCGAAAGCGCCAAATTGATCTATGAAAAAGTTATTGATATTCACATACGGAATGTAAACCGCATTCATTTGATAATTGGTGATTTCATCAAATGCAAAAAAATCGGTTTCAAAAACTTTGGTGTTGTATTGCAAATAACTGCCTAAAAAATGTTCATCGAATAGGGCAGTGGGAACGAATGTTGAAAGATTGTTGTTATGAATCACTTGGATTTCATCATAACTGTCATTCAGTTCTGGATAATTTCGAAAAGCATCCGAAAACAATTCCTCAATCTTGGTTGATTTATGAAAAGTATCAAAACGAATTTCATTTACAGATACAATCCTGTTGTGAAGCGTGTCAAAGCAACAAAAGGAAAGTCCAGTGAGTGAAACTTGAATAGAAAGTTTTTTGTATTTCTTATCGGTTATAATAGTATTCATAGTATTTTTTTCAACATTGCAAACTTACGAATTTAAAGCTCAATACCAATTGCAATGGCAAAAATCAATGGCAAATTCAAATTTCAATGAACAGATAATCAAATTTCAAAAAAAGGGAGTTTTATTATAAATTTCAGAAGCAGAAACATAAGGCATTTTTTGTAAATATGGAACCTGCTATTCGCTACAATTTTTTAATTTTTAAAGGAAAATTAAAAAGATTTCCGCTTCTATCAGGGCTAAAAGTAAACAATTGGATTTTTTGTTATTAATAGTGCCATTAAAATTTGCCATTGCTATTGAAATTGAATTTTGCCATTGAAATTGCCATCGAAATAGCCTTACTTTGCAATCAAAATACACCTAATGAATTCCTCCTTATTTTACAGCCATTTACAGAAAAAATTTCCTTTTCAACCCACGTACAATCAGGATATTTTTTTTCAGAAAATAGCTGTTTTTTTGACTGATACCCATAATGAAACGATTTTTGTACTGAAAGGATATGCCGGAACGGGAAAAACAACGGTCATTTCTACAATTGTAAACAGTTTATTGGAGATTAATAAAAAATATGTTTTGCTGGCCCCAACTGGTCGTGCGGCCAAAGTAATTGCCAATTATTCGAACAAACCTGCTTTTACAATTCACAAAAAGATCTATTTCCCAAAGAAAAATTCAGGGGGAGGCGTGTCTTTTACTTTACAACAAAACAAGCATAAAAACACTATTTTCATTGTCGATGAAGCTTCGATGATTTCAGACACCAATTCGGACTCAAAATTGTATGAAAACGGCTCCTTACTTGATGATTTGATTTCGTATGTATATTCGGGAACCAATTGCAAGATGCTACTTTTGGGTGATACAGCGCAATTACCACCTGTGAATTTGGATATAAGCCCAGCTTTGGATATTCATACGCTGAGTATAAATTACAACAAAGAAGTTGAATATATTGAACTCGACGAAGTAATGCGTCAAGAAGAAAATTCAGGAATTTTGCATAATGCCACTGAGTTGAGGGAATTATTGAAAGATACTTTTATAACCGAGTTTAAATTCAATGTTAGAAAATTCAAAGACATTGTTCGGTTGGTTGATGGGTATGATATTCAGGATGCAATTCATTCGGCTTACAGTAATTTTAGTATAGAAGACACGGCTTTTATTGTTCGTTCCAATAAAAGGGCGAATCAATACAATGAACAAATTAGAACCAAAATCCTAGATAAAGAAAGTGAATTGTCTACAGGCGATTTCCTGATGGTGGTGAAGAATAATTATTTTTGGCTAAAAGACTCGGATGAAGCCGGATTTATTGCCAATGGAGATATTATTGAAGTTCTAGAAATGTTTGGCATAAAAGAATTATACGGTTTTAAATTTGCCAAAGTAAAAATACGAATGATTGATTATCCCGATCAGAAACCTTTTGAAACCGTGCTTTTGATGGATACTATAAAAAGTGAATCTCCGTCTTTGACTTTCGAGGAATCCAATCGTTTGTATCAAGAAGTGATGAAAGATTATGAAAGTGAAACTACCAAATATAAAAAGTTTCAGAAAGTAAAGGAAAACGAATTTTTCAATGCCTTGCAAGTCAAATTCTCGTATGCCATTACTTGTCATAAATCGCAAGGAGGGCAGTGGAATACTGTTTTTATAGAACAACCGTATTTGCCAAATGGTATTGACAGAGATTACATCCGATGGTTGTATACCGCTATGACAAGAGCCAAAAATAAGCTATATTTGATAGGCTTTAAAGATGAAAGTTTTACAGAATAACATTCAAAAATTGAACTATTAAGAAATTAAGTTTCATTTAGCATAAATATTAAAATCTTAATTGCCTAATTTCTTAATGGTTAAAAAACAATACTAAATGTTTTTATTATGAACACGCTAAACGATTTACATAAAATATCAGGCTCTTTTTCGAATACCGAAAAAATGCCGGTTTTATTTTTGGGACACGGTAGCCCTATGAACGCTATTGAAGAGAATCAGTTTGTGACCGGTTTTCGTGATTTGGCCAAAACATTACCCAAACCCAATGCTATTTTGTGTATTTCGGCGCATTGGTTTACTAACGGAACCAAAGTTACAGCAATGGAATTGCCGAGAACCATCCATGATTTTGGAGGTTTCCCGGAAGAATTATTTGCAGTGCAATATCCTGCCAAAGGAAGCCCTGAATTGGCAACCATAACTCAAGAATTATTACTTCCAACCGAAGTAGAATTAGACCAACATTGGGGGTTGGATCATGGTGCTTGGAGTGTAATTAAACATTTATATCCCGATGCTAATATTCCTGTAATTCAGATGAGTATCGATTACACAAAATCAGGACAATATCATTTTGAATTGGCGCAAAAATTAAGTGCTTTACGAACCAAAGGAATCCTGATTGTAGGCAGTGGAAATATCATTCATAATTTGAGAATGGTCGATTTTAGAAATATCAATACGGATAATTACGGTTACGATTGGGCAGTTGAAGCTAGATCTGATATCAATGACTATTTGCTTGATGGAAATTTTCAACCACTTATTGATTTCGAAAAACAAAGCAAAGCTTTCCAATTGTCAATTCCCACACCCGAACATTATTTACCCTTAATTTATACCTTGGGATTAAAAGGAAAATCAGAGGAATTGAGTTTGTTTAATGATAAATTGGTTGCTGGGTCGTTGAGTATGACATCGGTTAAAATTGTGTAGATTGATTTTATAGAAAAATCTTATATTTGAGAAAAAATATAATTTAGAAAACGCAATAGATGGCTAAAATTAAAGTTAAAGACACCGAAATTACTATTGTTTCAATCAATGACAATGATTATATTTCTATTACAGACATTGCAAAACACAAAACTGACGATACAAGTGCAACCATTGGAAATTGGATGCGAAATAGAAATACATTAGAGTTTTTAGGGCTTTGGGAAATATTATATAACCCCAATTTTAAACCCCTCGAATTCGAGGGGTTTAAAAAAGAGGCAGGTCTGAATGCTTTTACAATGTCGCCACAAAAATGGATAAATACAACTGGTGCCATTGGTTTTATTTCAAAATCAGGACGATACGGCGGGACGTTTACACATAAAGATATCGCCTTTAAATTTGCCAGTTGGATTTCAGTTGAGTTTGAACTTTATATTGTTAAAGAATTTCAGCGTTTAAAAGAAGAAGAACAAAAACATATTGGTTGGTCCGTGCACAGGGAATTAACAAAAATAAACTATCATATTCATACAGATGCTATTAAGCATAATTTAATACCCCGAATACTTTCTGATTTGCAAATTTCAATGGTGTATGCTAATGAAGCCGATGTATTAAATATGGCTTTGTTTGGGGTAACTGCTAAACAATGGCGCGAACAAAATCTTGATTTGAAAGGAAATATTCGAGATTATGCCTCAATAAATGAATTGATTTGTTTGTCAAATCTTGAAAATTTGAATGCTCATTTTATCAACGAAAATTTACCGCAAAAAGAACGATTAGTAAAACTTAATAAAATAGCAATACAGCAAATGAGCATTTTAAAAGAAGTTGAAAACAAAAAATTAAAATAAAAAATGAAAATAATAGCAGTCATTCCCGCCCGTTACGCATCTACACGATTTCCAGCAAAACTCATGCAGGATTTAGGAGGTAAAACGGTAATCCTTCGAACCTATGAAGCAGCTATAAATACTCGATTGTTTGATGATGTGTTTGTAGTAACCGATTCAGATTTAATTTATAATGAAATTGTTTCCAACGGTGGAAAAGCCATTCGAAGCATCAAAGAGCACGAATCCGGAAGCGATCGAATTGCTGAAGCTGTAGAAAATCTAGACGTTGATATTGTTGTGAATGTGCAAGGGGATGAACCCTTTATAGACAAAGAGCCATTAGAAAAAGTGATAGCAGTTTTTAGAAATGAGGAATCAAAACAAGTTGATTTGGCTTCTTTAATGCGTGAAATAAAAGAGGAGAACGAAATCAACAACCCAAATAATGTTAAAGTAGTTGTCGATCAAAACTCATTTGCCTTATACTTTTCACGATCTGTGATTCCGTATCCAAGAGAAAAAAATGTAGGCGTTCGTTATATGCAACATATCGGTATTTATGCTTTTAGAAAACAAGCATTGTTGGACTTTTATAGTTTACCAATGAAATCATTGGAAGCCTCCGAAAAATTAGAGCAATTGCGCTATCTCGAATTTGGAAAACGAATCAAAATGGTTGAAACCACTCATATTGGAATAGGAATTGACACTGCTGAAGACTTGGAAAAAGCGAGAAAGATGATTTGAATCAATCTTGATTGTCATGATCAAAATAGCCTTTAGATTTAATCTTTGCAGAGAAAAAATTAAGAAAAAGTACTACAAAAAATAGGAATAATAAAGCTTGTGTAGTTACTAGAAATTTACCAATGGTTGTTACGGGATGATAATCTCCATATCCAATGGAAGAAGAGGTTATGATGCTAAAATAGATGGCGTCAAACCAATGATAAAAAGGTTTGTTTAAATAATTACCACAAGAATATAAAACAGCAAAAGCAAACGAAATTTCCAGATAATTAAAAAATAGCAAAAGCATGGAACGTTTATAAGAACGTGGTCTTGAAAACATATCGGAAGCAAAAATAAGTGTTGGAATGTAAAAAACGGTCTCCAAAAAGACATAAACTAAAATCACAACAACCCAATGATATTCTTGCCAATGGTTGATTAAAATCATTAATGGAAAACAAACTTTGAGTAATACATAAAAATCCAATGCTAAATCTTCATACTCAACTCCTTTTTTATGGGCAAAATATTTAATGTAAATTCCAGGAAAAAGCAATTGAGAAGAGGAAAGAAATAATCGTACAATTTTTTCCAATCCATTATCGTCTTCATGATCATTATTCCAAATCGCCTTAATGTTTTGAAATCGTTTTTCTAAAGGATTAAATTTAGATTTCGTTTCTCTAACAGCTTTACCCAATAATAACTTCTTTAGTATTGATTTCATAATAATGCCATTAAATATATCTAGTAAAAGTAAAATTTTAAAAGATCAAAAAGAAACAATATCATTCCAATTTTTCAATAATAATCAATTCATTGTGCAATTCGATTCTGGGTATAGACTGAATTTTGAAATTCACATCATCAAAATCTTTAATGAAATTTTGATTTCTAAAATTATCCCCTGCTGTCAAACACATCGTATTAAAAAGTACTAATCCTTTGCTCTTAAGTAAAAAACAAATTCGATTGATAAAAAACTTTTCGAACAAAAAATTTGGCATTGTAGTGTCTTGAAAAATATCGATGATTATCAAATCATATCTATCTTTTGTTTTCAAAACAAACTCAAACGCGTCATCTATAACTATGTTTAAGTTTTTGATTTCGTAAAGTTTAAAATATTCGTTTGCAATTTTTATTATTTCCTTATCAATATCTACTCCTGTGATTTGCCCTTCAAAATGAATTTCATCTACCAGTGTTTTAATGACACTTCCGCCAGCAACTCCTAAAACCAAGATATGCTCCATTTTAGCAATTTTTTCAAATCCAAAATGCATTAACCCTTTTCTTAAAATACGCTGCAAACTTCCATAAGAATAGTTAGTATTTTCAGAATCGAGTACCAACTCACCATTCGCCCATGTAACTTCAATGGTTTTACTTAAAGTTGATTTAGTTTTGTATATTTTAATTGGTATTAGGTAACTTAATAATTTCCGAAGCATTATTTTATGTTTTTATCAAAAATAAGATAATAATTATTTAATTTGTACAAAATTTATGGCTAATGAAGAAACAAATATATAAATGGATTTTTCACAACGTAATGGGTTGGAAAATTGAAGGAAGTCTTGATGAAGAAATAAAAAAATCAGTATTAATGGTAATGCCACATACGAGTTGGCATGATTTTTATGTAGCTATGTTTTGCAGAGGGGCTTTAGATCTTGATATTAATTGGATTGGTAAAAAAGAATTATTCCGTTTTCCTTTCGGTTATTTTTTTAAATACTTAGGAGGCGCACCTTTAGATAGAACTGGTGGTTTAAATAAGGTAGAATCCATAGCAAATATATATAAGTCAAGAGAAACATTTCGTTTGGGCGTATCACCAGAAGGAACACGCAAAAAAGTAGAACAACTTAAAACCGGTTTTTATTATATCGCTATTACCGCACATGTTCCAATTATTCCAATATCTATAAATTTTGAAAAAAAAATAGTAGCAATAGGAAATCCATTTTATCCTACTGGTTCAATTGATTCTGATTTAATTATTTTGAAGAAACACTTTATTGATGCAAAAGGTAAAATTCCAGAAAAAGGATTTAAAGTAACTTAAAAATTAACCTCCTGAGAATTGCTTAAAATATTTTTTATAACATATTATACAAAATATTCAATTCTCAGGCATTTACCAATTATAGCATTGAATTCCGTTTTCAGGAGAACTGAGATGAGAAAATTTTAAATGTGCCATTTTTATAAAAGAATACAATTTTTTCAATTTCATCCTTATTTTCATTTTCATCAGGCCTTATCATTTGTTTAAATTTTGATTGATCAACAATTGGTTCATGCGAATTCGAAATAGGAGTAAACAAATCAATTGGAGTAGAAGTATTGCTATCTGTTATGTCATTACTCAAATTTTCAATAGCAACTGATTTAGGAAAAGTTCCCTTACCATTTAGTATCCAATATAAATCTACATCAGGGAAAAAATCGATAATCTTTAATATAAAATCTAAACTAGGTTTGTTTCTACCAGAGAGAAGGTGAGACATACTAGAACGTTGCACGCCAATTTTGTCTGCAAATGAAGAGGCATTAAGACTGTAATATTCAAGTATAATTTCCAATCTTTTTATGAAATCATCCGTGTTTACCATTGTAAATTGTATTTCAAATTGATGTATTTACAAATGTAATTAATAGGAGTGAAGTAACCTAATTTACAATGTTAAATTCAGTAAATACCTTTAATTAACTTAAAGTAATTATTAAATATAAAATACATATATAATTGATTTATAGGATATTATATTGATAAAAATTAATTGTAAATTCACTCTAAATATGTAGGATAAAGAATTAATGATTCATTATAAATACTGTTTACAAACTTAATCTTTACTCACTTTTTGAAATTTACAATTGTAAATACAAAGATGTTTACTTTTGTAAATTAAACATTATACCATGAATTTAGAACAACTATTCGATCAAAATAAAGAAAATACAATTCAAGGTCGTTATATTACATTAGAAAATATCGAACCCTTATTGAACAATAAATCCCTAAAAAAGGATGTAAAAATAATTGGGAAATCTGTTTTAGGACAACCCATTTACAGCTACCAAAAAGGAAACGGTAAACTTAAAATTTATCTTTGGTCGCAAATGCACGGAAACGAAAGCACAACGACAAAAGCGCTTTTTGACTTCATAAACGTATTAAACAATGGATCCGACTTAGTCGAAAAACTATTGGAAACTTTTACTTTTTATTGCATTCCAATGTTAAATCCCGATGGGGCCAAAGCCTATACAAGAGTAAATGCGAATAATATAGATTTAAATCGTGATTCCCAAAACCTTACTCAACCTGAAAGTCAAGTTTTAAGAAATATTTTTGAAGAATTAAAACCTGATTATTGTTTCAATCTTCATGATCAACGTACAATTTTTGGTGTTGATGATACCGGAAAACCTGCAACAGTTTCGTTTTTAGCACCATCCTATAATGAAGAAAGAGAAATTAATGATTCTCGATTGAAAGCAATTAATTTAATTGCAGGTATAAATGACGTCTTGCAAAAATACATTCCTGGTCAAGTTGGCCGTTTTGATGATTCTTTTAACCTTAATTGCATAGGAGATACATTTCAATATATGGGTGTACCTACGGTTTTATTTGAAGCTGGACATTTTCCTAATGATTACGATAGAGAAATAACAAGAAAATGCATCTTCATATCTTTGATTTCAAGTTTTATCATTCTTAGCGAAAACGATGTAGTTAGCAATAGAAATGATAAATATTTGAACATTCCTCAGAATAATGTCGTTTTTTTTGATTTTATGTATAAAAATGTCAAAATAAATTATGATGGTATCGAAATAATCACGAATTTTGTAGCTCAATATAAAGAAGAGTTAATTGACAATAAAATAATTTTTAATGCTTACATAGTTGAAGTAGGTGATTTGAAAGGATATTTTGGACATTTTGAGTATGATGCGAAAGAAGCAACTTATTTTGATGCATTTTCAAATTATCCAAAAGAAAATCAAATAGCAAATTTCAATTTTGATAAAAAAGTATTTTTCGTTAATGGGTTATTAAAAAAATAATTTATTATCTGTTAATTTAATTTTTATTTATATTTTTAACTTTTTTGATATAAAATAACCATATAATTAAAGAATTATGAGTAAGTTTCGTTTAGATGAAGTAGATCACCAGATTTTAGATATGTTGATAGACAACACAAGAGTTCCGTTTACTGACATCGCTAAAAAATTATTGATTTCAGCTGGAACGGTTCATGTTAGAGTTAAAAAAATGGAAGATGCCGGTATTATAATGGGTTCTTCTTTAGTTCTTGATTACGATAAATTAGGATATTCATTTATAGCATATGTAGGTGTATTTCTTAATAATACTTCTCAAACAAAATTTGTTTTAGAGCGAATCAATGAAATCCCTTTTGTAACTGTTGCATCTGTTACTACTGGTAAATTCAATATTTTTTGCAAAATTAGAGCAAAAGACACAAAACATGCTAAAGATGTTATTTTCATGATAGATGATATCGAAGGTGTTTATAGAACAGAAACAATGATTTCTCTTGAAGAAAGTATAAATGATAAAAAGCGTTTGATGCATACTATTTTTAAAGAAATGTAAACAAACCTTGAATGCTATGAATAAATAAGCCTCAAGTGAATTCTTGGGGTTTTTTTATGATAAATTAACCAAACTATATAAATGTATCATTATGTACACATTACCAAAAATAGAACGTTTTAACCAAAATGTTTTATCAAAATACCATATATACAACAGTGTTTTTATAACATTACCTTTTGATTCTGTTGACAATACAGGTGTGTTATTACCTATTTTCAGTGATTTATGTGATAATGGATTCAAAAAACAAGAAACACCAACGGAAATTTTTGATTTCTTTTCTGAAAAATATTTGACAGATGCCACTGAAAAAGATAAAATAAATTTGATGTTTTATTTTATTCAATACATTGAACGTCAAATTGTTTTGTTTGATGCTATAGAAGATGCCGCTTTTCCAGTAGTAAATAATATGGAAGGTAGAGGATCACTTCGTGATATCAAAGAAAGATCTGATGTGAAAAATAATAAAGAAGAGTTAATACATTTTTTAGAAAATTTTAATGTTCGCACTGTATTAACTGCACATCCAACCCAGTTTTATCCTGGTCCTGTTTTAGGTATCATAAACGATTTAACCGATGCTATTAGAAGTAACAACTTATTGGATATCAAACAACTATTGGCTCAATTGGGGAAAACTCCTTTTATTCAAAATGAGAAACCCAATCCTTATGACGAAGCCATTAGTTTAATTTGGTATCTCGAAAATGTGTTTTATAACACATCTGGTGAAATGGTACATTATTTACAAAAAAATGTTTTTGAAGGCGAATCAATAAAAAACCCATTGATTAAACTTGGCTTTTGGCCTGGTGGTGACCGTGATGGAAATCCATTTGTTACAACCGAAATTACTTTAAAAGTAGCCGAAAGATTGAGAACTTCAATTTTGAAATGTTATTATATCGAAATCCGTAATCTAAAACGTAAACTTACCTTTCCTGTTGTAGATACTTTAGTTATGGAATTAGAACAAAAGCTATACCGATCTGTTTTTTATTCTAAAGGAGAGATTTTTATAACTTTAGAAGAATTTGAAACTCAGCTAAACAAAATTAAAACCATTATAGTTGAACAACATCAATCATTATATGTTGATCAAATTGATGCGCTTCTTATCCGATTGAATCTGTTTGGTTTTCATTTCGCTTCTTTGGATATTAGACAAAATAGTAAAATTCACCAATCTGTATTTTATGATATTGTAGATTACTATTCAAAATCTAAAACCAATATATTTCCTAATAATTACTTTCAATTATCAGAAGATGAAAAAATAGAAGTACTTTCTGGAGTAAAAGGAAATTTGGATTCTGCTGATTTTGAAAATGAAATGACAAAATCTACGATAGATTCAATACATGCTATAAAAACTATTCAAGAAAAAAATGGTGAATTTGGTGCAAACCGATATATCATTAGCAATAATGAAAGTGCCTTAAATGTTATGGAAACTTTTTCATTATTTAAACTGTGTGATTGGGAACATGCAACTGTCGATGTAATCCCTTTATTTGAATCAGTTGATGATTTACAAAATGCCCATTTGGTAATGGAAAAATTATATTCAAATCCTGAATATTCCAGACATTTAGTTCATAGAGAAAACAAACAAACTATAATGCTTGGTTTTTCTGATGGTACAAAAGATGGTGGATATTTAATGGCAAACTGGAGTATCTATAAAGCCAAAGAAGCGCTTACTGAAATTTCTAGAAAATACGGAATTCATGCTATTTTCTTTGATGGACGTGGTGGACCACCAGCTCGAGGAGGAGGAAAAACACATAAATTTTATGCTTCGCTTGGACCTAATATTGAAAATAATGAAATTCAAATTACAATTCAAGGACAAACTATTAGTTCAAATTTTGGAACTTTAGATTCTTGTCGCTATAATTTGGAAAATCTATTAAGTGCTGGTGTAGCAAATCAAGTTTTCAATAAAGGACAAAACAAACTGACTTCTGAAGAAAAAGAAACTTTAGACCAAATTGCTGATTTAGGTTATGATAAATATTTAAGTTTCAAAAACCATCCAAAATTTATTCCTTACTTGGAACAAATGAGTACATTGAAATATTATGCCAAAACAAATATTGGTAGTAGACCTTCAAAACGAAGTAAATCTGAGAATCTCGATTTTGCTGATTTGCGTGCTATTCCATTTGTTGGATCTTGGAGTCAATTAAAACAAAATGTTCCTGGATTTTTTGGTGTAGGATCAGCTTTAAAATATTTTGAAGATACAAATCAGTGGGATAAGGTTCAAGATTTATATAATAATTCTTTGTTTGTAAAAACATTGTTAGAAAATAGTATGATGTCTTTGGCTAAATCATTTTTTCCTTTAACAGCTTATATGAGTAAGGATCCTGAATTTGGAGCTTTTTGGCAAATTATTTATGATGAATTTTTAGAAACCAAACGTTTGTTATTGAAAATTGCAGGGCATAAAGAACTTATGGAAAATTATCCTGATGGTATAGCTTCTATTAAGATGAGAGAGCGTATTGTGTTGCCATTGTTGACAATACAACAATATGCTTTGTTAAAAATTAATGAATTAAATAAAAAAGAGAACCCTGATTTAGACTTGATCGGTGTGTATGAAAAAATAGTAACTCGATCTCTTTTTGGAAATACAAATGCTAGTAGAAATTCAGCTTAATATTTAAATTCTATATTTATGAATTCAAATCAATTGCCAATTAATGAATATTCAAAATTCAATTCAACATATATAAAAGCTCTTGATAATGTTGAATTATTTGAAGAATTAGAAATAAGTTTACACGATTTCATCAAATTTATCCAAAATATTCCATTGGATAAATTTGATTATAGTTATGCTGAAGGCAAATGGACGATTAAAGAAATTATTCAGCATATTATTGATGCCGAAAGAATTTTTGCTTATCGAGCACTAAGAATTTCTAGAAACGACAAAACACCTTTACCAGGATTTGAAGAAAATGATTATGTTGTCAATACTAATGCAAAAAGTAGAAGTATTCAAGAATTATTAACAGAATTTTCAGCGGTACGACATTCTAACTTATTAATGTTCAAAAGTTTTTCAGGAGAACAATTAGCTAGAATTGGAATTGCCTCGGAAAATGAAGTTTCGGTAAGAGCATTAGGTTTTTTGATTATTGGTCACATGAAACATCATCAAAAAGTTTTTGCAGAAAGATATTTGTAAATTACTCAAAGCAAGTTGACCAAATTTTCAACTTGTTTTCAAAAGACATTGTATTTGCAGGACTAGTCGAAGGCATCACATAATAAGTGATGCCTTCTATTTGTCCGAATCTTTTATAAAAAAAAGCATGACTTTGTTTTCCATTGAAAATTATTTTGGTAATAGATGGAAATTCTTTGAATAGCATTTCAAAATCATTTTCCTTTTTATTCTTGATGTGAATGTCTAAACTTCCTTTTCTTTCACAATTTTCTAAAACATCCCATAAACCAATTTTATTATATTGAAGCAATTGAATTTTTTCTTCAAAAGTTTCAGGAATTGGTAATATGTCAAAAAGGGTGTAAATTATTTTCCAAAAATGATTTCGCGGATTAGCATAATATTCTTGTTTGACAAGCGACACAACTCCAGGCATAGTACCTAAAATTAAAATTTCAGTTTTTGAATTGATGAAATATGGAAAAGAGTGTATCGTCATAAACTTAAAGTGCTATTTGTTCTTTTTCAATAATTGCTAGACCAACTCTAATTTTATCATACGAAAGTTGTTCTTCAAAAAAATCAAAATACGGTTTCAGGGCAGAAGGAGAATCCAATTTTATTTTTGCATCAGCAATTTTTAAAATTTCTTGTTCATTAATATAAATTTTCAAATCTATTGGATGTCCATCACTGTATAATTTGGCTAAATGTGAAACTATAGTTGGTACTCCCAATTTTCTTTTTAATGCAATATCTTCAACGGTCATCCCACTTTGAAATAATTCTAAAGTTTCTTTGTAAGTAGAATTTCCTTTTTTAGGTTTGATAGTTTTATTTTTTTGAAATTCAATAATCGCTTTTATAAAGGCGTCACCATATTTTTCGAGTTTAGCTTTTCCAACTCCATCTATTGCAAGAAATTCATCATCACTCATTGGTCGATGAATTTCCATTTGTTTCAAAGTGGCATCATTAAAAATAATATAAGCAGGAACTTCTTCTTCTTTGGCAATTTCTGAACGTAGTTTTCTTAAAACTTCAAAAAGCGAATTTGCAACAGTTTTACTTACTCGTTCTTTAATTTCAGTTTTTTGTTTATCCATTTTTTGCACAGTAGTCAATTGTACTTTTTCTCCATCAAATAATACTTTTTTTGCAAAAGGAGTTAATTTTATTTTGTTCTGTTGATGAAAGGCAATTTCACAATATCCCAAATTAATTAATTGAATAATATATTGATTCCAATCATACCAAGAAATATCAGTACCAACTCCATAGGTTTTTAAATTTTGATAGCCTTTGTCATAAATCGAAGCATTTTTAGATCCTCTCAAAAAATCAACAATTACGGGTAACGCTTCCGATTCATGTAAACGGATAATGGCAGATAATGCTTTTTGTGCAATAATTGTCCCATCAAAAAAAGCTGGAGGATTTTTGCAAATATCACAGTTTCCACAATTTTCAGAAACCAATTCTCCAAAATAAGAAAGCAATATTTTTCGGCGACAACTCAAGGCATCAGCGTATTGTTTCATTCTTTCGAGTTTTGCCAATTGTACATCTGCATTCAATCCTTCGGATGCAAATTTTTGCAACTGAATCATATCACCGTAACTTTCGAACAATACAGTTTCGGATGGTAAGCCATCTCTACCAGCTCTTCCAATTTCTTGATAATAACCCTCAATATTTTTAGGCAAATTATAATGTATTACCCATCGGACATTCGATTTGTCGATTCCCATTCCAAAAGCAATAGTAGCACAAACCACTTGACAATCATCATTTATAAATTCATCTTGAGTTATAGAACGCATTTTGTTTTCTAAACCTGCATGATAGGCTTTTGCTTTAATGCCGATTTTTTGCAATTTTGCAGCAAGTTCTTCGGTAGTCTTTCTGCTTAAACAATAAACAATTCCTGATTCATTAGGTTTAGTTTTAATAAAATCAATGATTTGTTTCACTCGATCCAAAGCAGGTCTAACTTCCAGACTTAAATTTTTTCTATCGAATGAAGCAACAAAAGTTTTGGGATTATTTAAATTTAATTGATTACAAATATCCGTACGGGTTGCTTTATCTGCAGTTGCAGTCAAAGCTAAGATTGGAGTAGAAGGGAAGCGGTTTTTTAAATACCCCAAATTCGTATAAGCTGGTCTAAAGTCATGACCCCAAGCTGAAATACAATGGGCTTCATCAATAGCAATTAGGCTGACAGTAATTTGAGCAAAAGCATTTTCTAAATAAGACAAACTCTCTGGAGCTACATAAACCAACTTTAATTTATTGTCTTTTAAATTTTGAATATGCGATTGTTGTTCATCACTAGACTGACTACTGTTAATAAAACAAGCTGCTATTCCGTTGGCTTTTAGGCTATCTACTTGATCTTTCATCAAGGCAATTAGTGGTGAAATAACTATTGTGATTCCTGGTAATACTAATGCTGGTAGTTGAAAACAAATTGATTTTCCTCCTCCAGTTGGCATTATTGCCAAAGTATCTTTTCCTGAAAGGATACAATTGATAATATCTTCTTGATTGGGTCTGAATTTTTCAAACCCAAAACTCTCTTTGAGTTTGGCGTGTAATATTTCTGTTGTCATTTTGGCTTATATTTAAAAAGATAAATCTAATAAAAAAAGGAACTCAATTTGAGTTCCTTACTATTTTTTATACAATTAAAATTTAATCTTCATCATCGTCGTCATCTTCTTCGTCGATAATATCTTTATCCTCAGCATCTTCATCGTCGTCGTCACTATCAATATCTGGTTTGTCTAGATTGTCATCATCATCGTCATCATCATCTGCATCATCAACATCCAATTCTAAACCACTTATTGGTTCAACAACATCATCAATTTCATCGTCTTCATCAAAATTACCAATTCTGTCTGCTAACTTAGTACTTACTTTTACTAAATATATGGTATCTTCAGTACGAACTTCTACTGCTTCAATTAATTCATTTTTGGCATTTCTAAATCTAATGATATCCGAATCATCATATCCATCAGGGAATTTTTCGACCAAAAGATTTAAAATTTCGTTGGTCAGTTTTGCGTAATCAACTATTACTCTTTTCATAAATAATTTTTATAAATCTAACAAATAGGCGAAAATTAATGGCGCTACAATGGTAGCATCGGATTCTATAATGAATTTAGGAGTATTTATATCCAATTTACCCCATGTGATTTTTTCATTAGGAACTGCTCCGGAATACGATCCGTAACTAGTTGTAGAATCTGAAATTTGACAGAAATAACTCCAAAATGGGATGTCATGCATTTCCATATCTTGGTATAACATTGGCACTACACATATTGGAAAATCTCCAGCTATACCACCACCGATTTGAAAGAAACCTACTCCATTAGCACTATTTTTTGGATACCAATCTGATAAGAATACCATATATTCAATACCCGATTTCATAGTTGAAGCTTTCAAATCTCCTTTTATAACGTAGGATGCAAAAATGTTACCCATTGTACTATCTTCCCATCCAGGTACAATAATAGGTAAGTTTTTTTCAGCTGCTGCATACATCCAACTGTCTTTTAAATCAATTTCATAATATTCTTCAAGAACACCAGAGAGAAGCATTTTATACATAAATTCATGTGGAAAATATCTTTCTCCTTTATCGTCAGCATCCTTCCAAATTTTATAAATATGTTTTTGAAGACGACGAAAAGCTTCGTGTTCAGGAATACAAGTATCTGTAACTCTATTTAATCCTCTTTCTAATAAATCCCATTCATCCTGCGGAGTCAAATCACGATAATTTGGAACTCTTTCATAATGAGAATGTGCAACCAAATTCATAATATCTTCTTCCAGATTGGCACCTGTACAAGATATAATTTGAACTTTATCCTGACGAATTATTTCGGCAAAAATCTTTCCAATTTCAGCTGTACTCATTGCGCCGGCCATACTTACCATCATTTTCGCACCATTGGCTAATTGCTGTTCATATGCTTTTGCAGCATCAACTAAAGATGCAGAATTGAAATGCAGATAATGCTTTTCAATAAACTGACTGATTGGTCCTTTACTCATATTCTTTTCTTTTTTTTTATTTAATGTTCAAAAGGTTATTTAGAGATTTGGATATACAAATAAAAGAAAATTATACATATCAAATTTCCAAATTCTCAAAAAATTAATGATTATTTACTATAACCTAATATTTTTAGTACATCTTCTGATGTTTGCTGTTCGGAGAAAACTTCTGTGGCAAGAATTCCATTTTCGTCTCTATCTATCAAAATATGCTTAGGTTGTGGTATCAAACAGTGGTGCAGTCCGCCATAGCCTCCAATAGTTTCTTGATAAGCACCCGTATTAAAAAACCCTAAATATAAAGGCTTTTCTTTGTTGTATTTTGGTAAATAAATAGCATTCATATTTTGTTCTGAGTTGTAATAATCATCACTATCACATGTCATTCCTCCTAACAAAACTCTTTCATAAGTATCATTCCATCTATTGATTGCCAACATAATAAATCGTTTGTTTATGGCCCAAGTATCTGGTAATGTTGTGATAAAAGAGGAATCAATCATATTCCATTTCTCTCTATCATTTTGTTGTTTTTGATACAAAACTTGATAAATCGCGCCACCACTTTCTCCAACTGTAAACGATCCAAATTCGGTAAAAATATTGGGAACATCAACTTCGGCTTCATCACAAGCAATTTTAATTTGATTGATAATTTCATCAATCATATATTGGTAATCATATTCAAATGCCAAAGAATTTTTGATAGGGAAACCTCCACCAATATTTAATCCATCAAGTGTTGGGCATTCTTTTTTCAAAGCAACATAAACCTTGATACATTTAACTAATTCATTCCAATAATAGGCGTTATCATTTATACCTGTATTGATAAAAAAGTGCAACATTTTAAGTTCCAATTTTTTATTTTCTTTTATTTCTTTCTTATAAAAAGGAACGATATTTTTGTATCCAATGCCTAATCTTGAAGTATAAAACTCAAATTTAGGTTCCTCTTCTGCAGCTATTCTAATTCCAATTTTGAATTTTCCTTTAATTTGTCCTTGTAATAAATCCAATTCTTCATAATTATCAATAATGGGAATAGTATTTTTATGACCATTATTGACTAATCTAGCAATATTTTCAATGTATTGATCTCTTTTGAAACCATTACAAATGATGTAAGTACTTTTATTAATCTTTCCTTTATCTAATAAATTTTCGACAATATTGATGTCAAAAGCAGAAGATGTTTCAATGTGAATATTATTTTTAAAAGCTTCGTTCATTACATATTCAAAATGCGAGCTTTTGGTGCAATAACAATAATAATATTTGGCCTCATATTTGTTTTTTTCCATCGATTTTCGAAACCAACTTTTGGCTTTGTTTATGTTGTTGGAAATTTGAGGCAAATAGGTGAATTTTAATGGTGTACCATAAGTTTCAACCAATTTCATAAGATCAATATTATGAAATTGAAGGTTGTCTTTGTTTAATTTAAATTCTTCCTGAGGAAAATAATAGGTTTGATTTATTAAATCCGAATATTTAGTGTTCATCTGTTTTTGTAGAGTTTTGTATTAATTGTATTTAGAAAAAATAAAATTAAAAGTAATTCAAACTCTAATATTTGCATAAATTATCTGAAGCTTATCGTAGTCTGCCTTAAAATATTGAAATAGATCAAAACTAAAATTCCCTTTAATACCATAGAAACGTTTCAAAAGGCTCAAAAAGGACCTGTTGTTTCTATTTCTTTTAGCAGAAAATTTTTTAGTATTTTGATTTTTATTCATTGGAACAAATGTAAAAAATAAAATAGACGTAAAGCAATCATTTTTTATTAAAAAAAATCTAAGATTTGTAATCCTGAAATGCTTTTAAAATTAATTCATTCTCAACAGATTGATTGATTTTTATTTGACCGATGCCTTCAATCAAGGCATATTGAATCGATCCATACTCATTTTTTTTGTCATGAATTAGCAACTCAAGAATAGGATCTATGTCATTTTCTTCAAAAATAATGGTATCATAAATTGATTTTAGAGTCATTTTAATTTGATTGTATTCTTCTTGTGTAATTAAATTTTTTCGCAAAGAAATATAACTTTCTAAAATCATACCTACCGCAATTGCTTCTCCATGCAACAAAGTAGTTTTATTTTCATTTTCTAAGAAATAACTTTCGATTGCATGCCCTAACGTATGACCAAAATTCAATGCTTTTCTAATGTTTTTTTCAGTTGGATCTTGCATAACAATATTGTTCTTAATTTCAACCGAACGGTAAATTAGTGCATCAAAATCTGCAAAATCAATTGCATTTAAATCTAAAAAAGATTCCCAATAGGCTTTATCAAAAATCAATCCGTGTTTCAACATTTCAGCTAGACCGGAACGCATCTCATTTTGAGGAACAGTTTCTAAATATTGCGTATCAATTAACACCATTTTAGGTGTATTTATAACGCCAATCTGGTTTTTTAAATTACCCAAATCAACTCCGTTTTTACCTCCAACTGATGCATCTACCATTGATAATAATGTTGTTGGGATATGTATAAAATCTACACCTCTTTTAAATGTAGAAGCCACAAAACCTCCTAAATCAGTCACAACACCACCACCTATATTAATAATCAATGTTTTACGGTCAGCGCCCAACTCTGTTAAAACTTTCCATATTTCGATACAGGTTTCAATGTTCTTATTGATTTCTCCTGCCTCAAATTCAATAATTTCAATAGACAACTCTGTTTCCAGTACCGAAAGTAATTTTGGCAAACAATATTCATTGGTATTGCTATCAACAATTATAAATAAATTCGAATATTTATTCTCATTTATGTGTTGGTTTAGTTTTTCGTATCCATTTTCATTAAAATGTACTGGGTAATTATTGGCTTGAATAGATTGCATGATTTTAATTTTATTGAAAGCGCAAAATAAGGTAAATTTTGCTAATTATACTCGCTTACTCTCTTTATATTTGCATAAAAAATATAACAAATAATGAGTAATATATTTAATAACACACAAATTGCGTTTGCATTAAAAAGTGATACAGAACTCGATAGAGCTTATTTTCTTTTCAAATTAATTAATAATCAACCTTTAGTTCGGATTGGAACAGCAGTAACCAATTTTGCCATCAAGGCAAATCTTCCTGTTGAAAGTCTTATTCGCGCAACTGTTTTTGATCATTTTTGCGGAGGTGTAACCGAAGATGACTGCTTATCAGTTGTTGATAAAATGTATACTAAAGGAGTTTCTTCTGTCTTAGATTATTCTGTAGAAGGAAAAGAAGAAGAAAATCAATTTGATGCAGCTTTAGAGATGACTCTAAAAACGATTGAGTTTGCCAAAGAAAGAAAAGCTATTCCTTTTGCAGTTTTTAAACCAACAGGATTGGGGCGTTTGGATTTATATGAGAAAATAGGCGAAAAACAAATCTTAACTTCAGAAGAGCAAGCTGAATGGGATAGAGTAGTGGATCGTTTTGATTTAGTATGTAGTGAAGCTCATAAAAAAAATGTTGCTTTATTAATTGATGCTGAAGAAAGCTGGATGCAAGATGCCGCCGATGATTTGGTTACTGAAATGATGCGAAAATACAACAAAGAAAAAGTAATTGTTTTTAATACTTTACAAATGTATCGTTGGGATCGTATGGATTTTCTTAAAAATTTACATACAAAAGCTAAAGCTGAAGGTTTCTATATAGGAATGAAATTAGTTCGTGGTGCTTATATGGAAAAAGAAAATCTTCGTGCTCAGGAAAAAGGATACCCAACACCAATATGTGCTACTAAAGAAGCTACCGATTTGAATTACGATGCAGCTGTCCTATATATGGCAGAAAATCTAGATATGATGTCCATTTTTGCCGGAACACATAACGAAGAGAGTACCTATAAATTAATGGAGTTGATGAAAGCAAAAGGAATTGCTACTAATGAGGATCGAATTTGGTTTGGACAACTTTACGGAATGAGTGATAATATCAGTTACAATCTAGCTGCCAACGGTTATAATATTTCAAAATATTTGCCATTCGGACCTGTAAAAGATGTCATGCCATACTTGATACGTCGTGCTGAAGAAAACACTTCAGTTGCTGGACAAACAAGCAGAGAACTTTCTATGATCAAAGCAGAACGAAATAGAAGAAAAGGGAAATAGAATTCATTTTAAGAATTAAAAATTTTATATGTTTTATAAAAAAATCCATTTGTTAAGTTTAACAAATGGATTTTTTTTAAGGTTAATAATTGTAACTAAGAATTGCTGAACTGTAAATTACTCAAATTTTTATACAAACCGTTTTCAATGATAATTAATTCCTGATGCGTTCCTTGTTCACTTATTTTTCCATTGTCAAGAACTAAAATTTGATCAGCAGAACGAATCGTTGATAATCGGTGAGCAATAATAATACTCGTTCTTCCTTCCATTAAAATCTCAAGCGCTTCTTGAACTAGCTTTTCACTTTCGCTATCTAAAGAGGAAGTAGCTTCATCTAAAATCAATATGGATGGATTTTTTAACAATGCACGTGCAATTGCTATTCGTTGCCTTTGACCTCCTGAAAGTTTAATTCCTCTCTCTCCGACGATTGTTTCAAATTTCTCCGGAAAACCTTCGATAAACATATATGCATTAGCTTGTTTAGCAGCAATTATTATTTCCTCTTCTGTAGCATTTGGTTTTCCATAAGCTATATTTTCTTTAATAGTTCCACCAAATAATATAACATCTTGGGGAACAATACTCATATTACCACGAAGATTTTCCAAATCATAATCATAAATATTTTTTCCATCTACTAAAATTTCCCCTCCATCAATATCATAAAAACGCAATAATAAAGATGCAATTGTAGATTTTCCCATTCCACTAGGTCCAACAAGAGCTATTTTTTGACCAAAATTGGCTGTAAAATTAATCCCTTTTAAAACCTGAACTTCTTTTCTGGAGGGATAACTAAAAGTAACATTATTAAAGGTAACTTCTCCTTTTAATTTATTTATAGAAGGAATATGTAAATTTGAATTGATTTTTTCTGGTGTTTCATCCAATAATTCAAAAACTCTTTCGGTTGCACCAATTGCTTTTTGCATTTGCGCATATAACTCTGCAATTCCTCCAGAAGATGCACCTACATAACTCGAGTACAATATAAAGGTAAATAATTGACCAACTGTAATTTCACCAGCAATACTCAATTGTACTCCATACCAAACTACAGCTACAATTGTTCCGAATAAACAAATTATAATAAAGGAAGCGAAAAAACCTCTGAATTGCCCTCCTTTAATACCCATTTTAACAACTTCCTTAATTTTTTCTTTGTAGCGGGCAATCTCATACCATTCATTAGCGAAAGCTTTAACGATACTAATTCCTTGCATCGTTTCTTCGACTACCACTTGGCTTTCGGCTACTTGATCCTGTACTTTTTTAGAATATTTTCTAATAAAGCGTCCAAAAATAACAGCTGCTACACCAACTAATGGCACTACTGAAACCATCATTATAGTCAATTTGATATTGATACTAGCTAGCATTGCAAAACTCCCGATAATCAATATAAATTGTCTTAAAAACTCTGCAATTGTAGTAGTTAAAGTATCTTGTATTTGAGTAATATCATTACTTATTCTGCTATTCAATTCTCCCACACGTTTTTGGGAGAAGAAAGACATTGGCAATTTAACCAAGTTGGTGTATAGTGCCAAACGAACGTTTGCTAAAGTATTTTCGGTAAAATTAACAAACAGATAAAGTCTAAAAAAGGAAAATAGTGATTGTAATAAAAGAACCAATCCTAATCCTAAAGCAATTTGATTGGCTAAATGGGCATCTTTTTTATTTACACAATCTACAAGCATTCCCATAAATTTTGGAAATGCAAGGGCTGTAACACTTGTAAGTAGCAAGAAAACCAATCCTACATAAAATTTCCATTTATGATTATTGGCATATTTAAAAATCAGAATTGCTTTTTGAAGTGAACTTGCATTAATTTTTGATTTTGGTAAATCATTTTCTTTGTATCTCGCCATTTTATTTGTTTTATGATACAAATGTAAGGTTATAAAAAGTTGATATCCAAAAAAAAATATAGATTTAGATTATAATAAAACACTGTATTTGAGTGCACAAAGAAAAACCACGTATTTTTAATTCATTTTTTTTAAAAAAATGCTTGCAATTACAAGTTCTAGTTGTATATTTGCACTCGCAATAACGAAAGACATTGCAATCCGAAAGGGCGATTAGCTCAGCTGGTTCAGAGCACCTCGTTTACACCGAGGGGGTCGGGGGTTCGAACCCCTCATCGCCCACATGTAAAATCCATAAACATCTTATTTACTGATGTTTATGGATTTTTTGCTTTGGTTTTTCCCGAATTTTTCCCGAAAATATTTTGTTCCCATTAATTGTAATTCTTTGTTTTTCGGGATTATTGGATTCAATTTATTAGATAAATTAGTCGGATTTTACGAAAAAAAGGTATAATATTGAAAAGAAAATAACACTCTATTGGCAAATAATATAATCCTAAATATAGTTTTATATGAGAAATTCTAATTAAGTTGCTATTTATTTTGAGTCTTCATTTTAAAACTATCGTATAAAATTCAAAAAAAAAAAAAATTGGTTTTAGCAAAAGAACTAAAACCAATTTTTTTAAAATTTTAAACAACTTACTATTTGTTTAAATTCTTTTTTAAAAATTTAAAAAGTAAATATAGTAAATAACCCAAAAATACATAAAAAGCTAATATAATAAGTTGCCAAAAGAATAATGCCCATTCGAATTGATCTATTTTCATAGTTTGTTTTTTTTAATTAAAGCCTTGTTCCTGATATAATTTTGCCCGTTTGGTTATTTATTTTAATTTCAAAAGAAAGGTACTCTTTTAGAAAAAATAACTGATTAGCAAATATTATAATGCGTAATATAGATATATACTTCATAGGTATTTTCTTAAAACCTTACGCATAAAGAAAAAGATAGGTGCAGTTTATTTAGACTGCACACTATTCTTTTTTTATGATTGTATTTATTAATACTTAAATTTTGGGTTTTCTATCACGTTTTTTTTTGAATATTTTTTTATTATTAATATGAGACCAATTATCAAAATAATTAAAAGTGCTATCCAAAAATAGTTTATTACATAATAGGAGTCATCAAGACTTAGTATGTAATAATATTCAGAACAATACAAATAAATAAGTAAAAAACTAAGTATTGATAGGATTGTTATTTTTGATTTCATCTGCTATTAAATTAATGAATTACCCCGATACAGTGACATAAAGGTATCAATCGGGAAAAAATAAATTTTTAGTTTCTAAAACCTAAGGTTTTCTAACTTTCTTCTCTAACCCCGAGGCAAAGCCTCGACGAATTCAATTGATTAAAAAAAACATTAAGCACTTTAGATGACAAACCTAAAAAAACCTCTGAATAGAGGCTTTTTTTAGCTATCACGAACATTTATGCATTTACATTTTATACCTTACTGTTTTATTAAATTAAAAATAACTCCTGTTGGGAAATATGCATTAATTATATTTGGGCATTCTGCGGAATCTACAAAACCCATCTCATTTCTATAAATTACATCCATTTTTATTGCATTTTTATTGCTTTCGTCTACATAAAGAAGCATTTGACCCCCTTGTGCGCAATTCCCACCTTTTGCCTTATGAGTCAAATAATAACCTTCATTAATATAATAACGTCCTTCAGCGACATACGTACTGGAATCTGGTAATGAAGTAGTGTTATCTATAACATTCCCATTTAAATCAGTTATAATATAACGGACCAATAATTTATCATATTTTATAAGTTTAAATGTTTTCGTGTATTTTACGATTCTGAACTCATATTTTTTATCCCCATAAGTCCCTTTCCAAGTTCCAACAAACTTTCCCAAAACATTATTGACATCTTTAAAATAAATTTGTTCATTTCGATTGATAATTTTATAGTCATCTTCATTTTCCAATGGCACTATTTTTTGAGCGTTGATATTTAATATAGATAGCAATAAGACACTTAAGTAGATTAGTTTTTTCATTTTTTTTTATTTAGCAAGGATTAGTTGTTAATTGATTATTTACAGACAAAGTTTTACTTTCGGATGTCCCGTCTTCATTTATTTTATAAAGTGTGATACCGTTAATCCCAATGTATTCTTTCATAAAAGAAAGAAATCCTGACTCTAAATCATCCTTATATGGCTTCATATAGTCTACATAAGTCTTACTTAAAGAATCAAAATCAAAATTTTTAACATCATTAATATCTCCCTCGAAACGTAATTGATAGGTGCCAGAACCGCTAACCATTTCATTAAAAATTTCGTCTAAAGATGATGTTTTGTATTTATTTGCAGTGATTAACAAAGAACAAAATGTATTAACATCCTTAGGCGAAAACATATGGATAGGTTTCACAATCTCAGGTCTAATTCCTCCATTATTGACCTGATGTGTAAAGGTGTCTTCATGTACATGCATAATCCCATAACTATCAGAATATCTTGTTCCCGTCAATGCGAGGTTGCTATCTGGAGTTCCAGCCACATATCCTTTAGACTTGCTAATGTAATACCCCGTTTCATACTGTAATTTTAAATTCTTTTTTAGCTCAGCCAAAGCTTTCATATGCTTGATGTCGTCTTTCAGTTTCTTGATTTTACTACAAGGATCCTGTTCTGCATCATCTATAGTAGGCTTAGTGCTACTGGAAGTACTGCCGCCGCCATGGGGTGGGTTAAAATAATTATCTGTATTTGAGCCTCCTATATTATTGGAGCCAAAACTACCGCCACTTAATACATAGGAGTAATAAAGATAATCTCCGCCACCGCCTCCTGGACCCTCTATTATTACTTCATCCAAATCAATGATTTTCGAAGTACTTTTATGTAATTTTAAATCCTCATCAGAGACAACCTTAAAGACCACCGCCTTTGTTGCGGTGCTGTTTGTGAATTTTTGTGCTTTTATAAAACCTTTTTTTAAATCCCATGTGCTAATATAACCATTATAAGATTCTAAATTTTTGAATCCCACACTTTTTGGGGCTTGATTCGAGTCAGGGCTCAACTCATAGACAACGGCATCATAACTTTCTTCAAATGGATACAAATATAAAACTCTTTCGCCTTTGTATTCTGGATTTGTATTCATGTCTGTTATCGGTACAGTTACCGCCTTGGAGCCATCTTCCAGTATTATTATGGAAGCATTCTCCCAATGGTAATTGATGTCCGCAAAAATGGGATGAAAACTTTCTTTGGCTTTGTAATCTTCAAACCAATTTTTCGCTTCGGCAATTTTGGGTTCTTGATTAATCATTGTATTATCCATAGGTAATTCATCTCTCACACAACCTGAGAAGATAAGAACTAAGCAAAATAGAATTACACTTGTAATTTTATTTAATTTTTGTTTCATTATTTTATTTTTTTTACCTTTTCTTTTTGCTAATGCTGGGAAGAAATGGATTTGTTTACCCCATATCGTAAAACACCTTTCGTCATACATGTTAATTCGAAGGTTAATAATTATTTAAAAATAGTGTTTAACTTTTCTGACGCAAAACTAACTCCTCTATTGGTAAATTACAATACCCACTTTCAGTGATATTTGAGTTTTTTTTTAAACAGAAAAATAAAAATTAATCGATAAAAAGTTTTCATTGAGTCTAAAAAATTGAAATATCCTTATCTATCCTACCCATCCCAATGACAACAAGGGTTAACAACTAAAATACCTATCTTACCATTGCTACCTATCTTACCTATTTTTTTATAGCTTCAAAGTTTTAATAATGGTAAGATTGGTAAGTTAAGGTAAGAAGAAATCTATATAAGTTACCTGCTATTAGATCACTGTTTGTGGGAGTTTATAAAGATTAGGTAAAATAGGTAAGAAGAAAAGTATATTTGCGGTGATTTTTGTTTTTACTGTAAATTTATTTTTAAAAAGTTTTCTTTTTCATCCAATATCCGTAAACCTGATTGTGTTTATCTCGTTTAAAACCAATGCTTTTTAATGCTTTTCCGATTCCAATGTTTGAAAGTCTTACACCTGATGTGTACAAACTGATATGATGTAGTATTTCTGTGGCTGTTAAAAATTCGCCAAATTCTAATTTTACTGGAATTTCAAAATGTTTGTGTATCAAATCTCGTTCGGGTGAAATAACTTGAAATTTTTCATTTCGGGTTTCGTTTTGTTTTATGTCGTCAATACTCAACGCTTCATCATAGCTTTTGTCTTTTGAAAGGGCATAGGCTTGTGTCCAAAGATTATTTATGTCAAACTCTTTTTTATAATTCCAATCTATTGATTTTACAATAAAACACAACCAACGAACCGACCCCGTTTCGTCCTGTAAAAAAGTAGTCATATTGGTAGAACCCATAAAGCTGGAAACCCTTTGAATTATTGAATTTTTTCTGTCATAGGGTAATCTTTCGTTTATTTGCGCCTTACTGAAATAGGATTTTAACTGGTTTATCTCTTTTCGGGACAAAGCAGCTAACTCGTCAAGGTTGATTAAAAAGTTCTTGCAAAGCAAAATACGGGCGTCTTTATCGTCACTCATGTCTTCCGCCATATAATTTGACAGTTCACTTGGACAAAGAAATCGACACCATGAACTTTTACCGATGTTCTGACCATTTCCGTCATCGGTCAACACAAACGCCTGTTTATTGAAGTAATCATCAATTGTGGCACATTTTACGGCTCTTACACACCATTTTTTAAAATGGTATTCAAACTGTTCTTTATTTTCTCCCTGTTCCAGTTTTACATACTCTGAAAATTGTTTTATATAGTCCGTTTCTTTGTTCCACTCAGGCAAATTGGTAAAGTAATTTATTAGTGGGTTGTAATTCGGTACGAAATCACTTTTCAAAATGGCAATCAAGGAGTTTAAAGGGATTTTTATGCTTTTCTTTTGTATCTCCAACCAAAGGGAATTTTCATTGCAGGAAGTCCATTTATTTTCGTCTTTATGACTAATTTCAATTTCAAGAGAAATCATATTGTTTCTGAAATCATAATTTTCCAGTAAATAATCTTCTGCTATGTGAAATATCGTAGTTAGACCTTTGTTTTCAACGTTTTGAACTGTAACCGTATTTTTATTTTTTACTGCCAAGCTTATGATTTTTTGAAAATCTTCTGAATTATGTTCTTGAAAATAGTCGGTTATGTCATAGCCTTTTACAGCTTCTTTTTCGGGAAGTAGCAAAGGAATGATTTTAGAAAAACGTTTTACGATTGCATTTCTCCCATTTTCTCCTGTTTTATCATTGTCATAACATATAAACAAGTTGTTGCAAAGGGATTGCAATTTTTGAATTTGTTCGTCTTTTGGGTGGATTGCTTCACTTCCAAAAGTTACAGCGTGAAAACCTCTTGAAGTGGCTACGATTACATCTTTTTCGCCTGCGCAAATGATTAAATTTTCTTTTTTTTCTACGCCTAATTGTTCTATTCCAAAAACACCTGTTGGGAATGGAGGTAAAACATTTTTATTTACTCCAATTTCGATTTGATTTGGAATGTAAAGTTTAAAATTCCCGTGCAACGCAATTGCAAAAGCAACACTTTCTTTTTTGGTATAAATCGGTTTTTTACCAGTCCAAGTGTAACTTGAAATAGAATGTAATTCATACTTTTTTAATGTTGCTTTTTCGACTCCTAATGTATTCCAGTACTCTAAATCCAATATTGTGAATTCCCTTGTGGAAACGGTTAAAAGTGAAGGCGTTTTTTCCTTTGCAACGTTTTTTTCTGTCTGTTGCAACAACTGTTGCAACGGTTGTTGCAATGCCGTTTCAACGGTTTCTTTATCTATTACAGTGTCTAACATTACTGCTTCTCCCTTATAAAACAGGTGTTGCAACGGTTTCTGCAAAGGCTTTGCAAAAGTTTGTCCTTTTTTTGCAAAGGTTTTTGCGACCGTTTCTGTTTTTATAAACAAATTCATTTCGGATGCAACGATATTTAATACTTCATTGAACTGGCTTTTGCAATCCAAGTTTCTTAACTCTGCAACAAATTGAAATACGTCTCCTTGTTTTCCTGTACTGTTGCATTTGAAACTTCCATTTTTCCAGACTTTGAATGATGGTTTTTTATCGTCAGAGAATGGACTTGAAATGTTTCCTTTGGGAAAATCATCTAGATTTAGAAGTTTTATATAAATAGCTTCTTGGGTTGTGTATTGAAAAATTATATCTTTGGTTAATACTTTTTTAGTCATATTTTTTATCCATTTAAAACCCATTGCAAACGTATAACTGCAATGGGTTTGTTATTTTATTCATTTAAAGGAGTATAACTCTATTTTTACTGTAAATTCAAATAGAATTTAAATTAAAAAGCAAGATTTCCTCAGAAATAAACAAATCATATTTTTTCTTTTTTTGACGATATTTTTTTATTTACCAACAATTCCTGATACTCTTTTAATTTGATATTCAATTCGTCGGATAAAGTATAGCCATCGGGTGTGCCGTTTTGTTCGATAAAAATAATAGCTTCCCGTGTAGTGATATTTTTGAAATTCATCCGCATTCCTGCTGGAATTGACATTCGAGTTTCTCGAAGTATTTGGTTTATTTCATTTCGGATATACAATTCTGCCATTTGACTTAAATACAGTTCTTGTAATTCCTTTTTGTTTCGAATGTAGTTTAGGATTTTTAACGTTTCCATAAGTTTGGCTTTAAAAATTATTCAAATTTGTTTTTTTGAATCAATGATTTTAAAACCTCACTCTTTTTGTATCGTATTTTATTTCCGATTCTGTAGGCAGGAATAATGTCTTTTCGCGTCCAGTCCCAAAGGGTAACAAGTGAAACAGACAGCATTTTTGCCGTTTCTTCACGGGTTAATAATTGCTCGCTTTCGCTTTGCAAAGTAGTTGCAAAAATTACAAGGCAGTCTTTTACGCCTTTTAAGATTTCATTTTTAAAATCTAAAGCATTTGTGTTTTCTAATTGAAGTACGTTTACCATAATATTCTTTTTGTTTTTAAGATTATATTACGGCAAACTTAATGTAGATGCATCTTTTTTAACCTTTGGGGTGTACCCCAAAGGTTACCCCAAAATTTTAATTGTCTTTTGTGCTTTTAGTAAATCTTCTTTAAATTTCTGTGATGTAGCTGATAACGGTTTGTTTATTTCCGCTAATATTCGTCTGATATTGTCAGGATTCCTATCGATAATTTGAGATATTATTTCCGCTTTTTTCCTTTCGGTTGCATTTCCCCATTTATCACTTCTGATTAACTCCTCAATCAATAATACTTTTTGTGATGCGTCTAGCATCTCTTGTGTTTCCATTGTGAATAAACCTTTAAAAGTAGTGTTTTTGTCTTCTTTTCTTTTCAACTTAGCTTTAGTAGCCGTTATGACTTGCTCAATACAATTGTTATGATGCACATCAAAGAAGTAAGTTAAGTCATATATATGTTCATATGTAAAGGCATTTTTTGAATCATCAAGGAATTTCTCCACTATTGGGTAAAGTGTTTCTCTTATTTCTGTGTTTTGTTCAAATGCCTCTGATTTTTTAATTTTGTTAATAAAAACCCTTGTTCTTTCTGAAATATCAGAATCGTACGTTAAAGGATGGTCTTCTAAAAGAAAAGGAATGCAATCTGACATGAACCAAAGCATTTCTATTTGTTCCGTTTTTAGTTTTAGCTTTTTGAATGTTTCATTGTATGTTACGTTTTCAAAAAGCAACAATCCAACTATATTCAGAAACTCATTAAAAAGCAATTCCAGATGTTCTTTGTCGGTATAATTATCAACTTCTATCGCATCATTGTCTTGTTCCCATTCATAGTAGTTATAAAAAAAATCATAATACACCTTGAAAATGGGATTTCCTGTAACTAAATCATCTAAGGTATAAGGCCTGCTTATGTATTTGTAATCAATGCTCATTTTATATTTTCTTTTTTTTTGCTTGTTTTTCGGCTTCTACTTTTTTCCAATGCTCTTTTAACTTTTCTGCGTGTTCTCTCGGAGTGATTTTTATGTATTTCAAAAACATGGTTTCCGTTTTATGCCCTGTAATTGCCATTATCGTAGGATTGTCCAATTTGGAGTAAAGATTACTGGCAAAGGAACGTCTGCAAGTATGGGAGGTTATAAGTTCATGTTTGGGATACGAGCCAAACTCTTTTCGCATCATACTTTTTATTTTGACTTTACTGTCCCCAAAAAAGTCCTTTTCGTCTTTTTTATTCATCATTTTTGCCCCGTCCACTTTTTGGGCAAACCCTATAGTTTTACAAACTTCTTTTACATATTCATTAAATTTTTGGTCAGATATAGTAGGAGGAAGTTCTCCGTTTCTTTTTTGCAAAATCGCCTTTACTTGGGGGTGCATCGGAATAACTACGGGATGTTCAGTTTTGCTAGTTTCAATTTCTATATAATCCCCTACGATATTGAGTTGCTTTAGTTTCATAAAGTCCGAAATTCTAAGCCCTGTACGTAATCCGATTATAAAATTATCCCTAGTTCTGTCCAATCGCTCCATTTGCTCAAAATTATAGTTAAAAACGCTGTCTATTTCGGCTTCTGTGAGGTAAACATCTTTTGTTTTGTTGGAAATAGCCTTAAAATCACTGTGTTTGTATTGCAGACTAATTGGTAATCCTTCAATTTCTATTTTACTGCACCAGTTTTTTATGATGGTAATAAACCCTCCAACGGTATTATTGTTCAGTATTTCTATTTTTTGGCAGTAAAATAAAAAACTCTCGTAAAATTTCAAATCAATATCTTGAAATCGAAGTTTTATATCGAAGTGGGTTTGATAATCGGTAAGTTTGTTTTTAACCCTGTTGAATTTTATAACGGTGCTTTCTGAGGGTGGCGTTGCTTTGTTGGGACAATCGGCAATAAATTTCTCTATCCAAGCCACAAAATAAATTTTATGCGATTCATCGGTATTGACTCTGCCAAAGAAAATATTTATCTGTGTCTTTAACCAAGTATCATTTATGTTTTGTTGTGAATTAAAATCAATATTGTACTGGTCGAGAATAAACGTTTTTAAATTGCGTAATTTACTGTTTGTAAAATCTCTGTTGGAAATGGTAGCGATATTTTTAACTTCTTGCTTATCTTTGTTCCAATGCTCAAACTGAACATTTAGTTTTGTTCCTGCTGTTTGGTCAATGCGGTTACTGTCCCAAAAACGGACGTAAATATTAGAAGTTGCAGACTTTGATTTTTTAATGAAATATTTTAGGTTCATATCCAATATTTTAGGATACGAATATAGTTAAAATCCCGAAATATTCCCGAAAAGATTCTTATTTATTCGAATTTACCTTAATTCAGCTTAATTTTTTTGTAAGTATAAAATTTAAAAAAGTATTAATTTAATTGAGTTTATAACAGTTTTACTCCTTTTTTTAATTCTTACAAATTAATAGAGTTCTGTTTCCTCATCGCCCACATAAAGACAAACAAAGCCACTGGAAGACAGTGGCTTTGTTTTTTTAAAACTTTTAAGTTTATTTGTTGACGCTAGTCATAAAAATAGGATTAAGCATAGAACTTAGAAACATATTTTTTTAAACATTCTCAATTTTAAAAATATCATTTTATAGTTTTAAAAAAAGTCAAAGCAGGTATTAAGTGTTAGACTGTAAACCTGATACACCATAATTTAAAAACCTCCAAAGTCATTTGATTTTGGAGGTTTTTTTTGGTTCGAAATTTATTTTCCTTTTTCGGTTCCTCCATCATGCCCTAAAGTTTCTTTACTGAAAATGCCATTCGAACCTTAAGTGATCATTGAAAAAAATGTTGGATAAGCAACTAAAAATTTGTGAATCCTTTTGAATTAAATTACAATGACAAATCTACATACTGCATTTATAATAAAAATGACAATAATTATATATTTTAATATAATTAGAAATAACGGCGATAATCGCCGTTAATATAGTGTTTTGTAAACCAAATAATTTATATTATATTTGTATAACGGCAATTAACACCGCAATAAGCGAAACTTTTAAATTATGGCTATAAATGTAATACGAAGAAAAGAGTTGTACGAAATAATGCCCGAGGGTTTAGTAACCACTCATAAATGGCTTATGAAGAATAATTTAACTCGTCACGCAATAGACAATTTGGTCAAAAGTAACCAACTGGAATCCATAAGTAAAGGGGTATATGTTAGAAATGCCAGTAAAATATCTTGGCAATCGGTAGTTTTCTCCTTGCAGTCAATATTTAAAACAGATTTGGTTATAGGTGGGTTGACAGCACTTGAAATGCAGGGGCTATCTCATTACTTATCACTTTCGGAAAATAAAATAGTACATTTATTTGGAAATAATGTACTACCAGAATGGGTTGTAAATTTAGATTTGAATGTGAAATTTGTTAGACATACTACCAATAGTTTATTTGCTAAAAAATCAGAAGAAAACAAACAATTACACCCTTTTACATCAGAAAGAGATTGGGATAATGATAATAGAAAACTAATCCTGTCTTCGCCTGAAAGAGCTTATCTCGAAGTGTTATTAGACGTTCCGCAAAAAATAACTTTTGAACACGCAGATCAATTAATGCAAGGGTTAACAACATTGTCGCCTAGAAATCTTCAAAAAATACTGGAATACTGTCAAAATGTGAAAGTAAAACGGCTTTTCTTTTGGTTTGCAGATCGTCAAAATTATGTTTGGTTGGGTAAAATAAATCGAGAAAACATAACATTGGGTTCTGGAAACAGAATGCTGATAAAAGGTGGAAAATTAGATAATAAATATAAAATAACAGTTCCAGAATGGCTATAGATGCAAACAATATATACCGCAGACAAGTACAACTTTTAGTTCGTGTTTTACCGTTAGTGGACACCGAAAAATGTTTTGCGCTAAAAGGAGGGACAGCAATTAACTTATTTTACAGAGCACTTCCTCGTCTTTCGGTTGACATCGATTTACTATACATACCAATGGAGGATCGAGAAACAGCTTTGATAAATATTAGAGCAGCTTTATCAAGAATAAGTAAATCGATTCAGCAAAAAATACCGGGAAGTAAAGTACAAGATGCACACGAACAAAGCGATGCACTACGCTTAATTGTAAGTCAAGGAGAAGTACGCATTAAAGTAGAATTATCTCCAGTAATCAGAGGAACGGTTTTTCCAGAAGAAAGAATGGAGGTTGTAGAAGAAGTAGAAAGAGAATTTGGATATGTAGAAATGCAAGTAGCATCACTTCCCGATTTATATGCTGGTAAATTATGCGCTGCTTTAGACAGACAACATCCGAGAGATTTATTTGATGTAAAATTTCTTCTCGAAAACGAAGGGCTAACAGATAATTTACGAAAAACATTCTTAATATTTCTAATAAGTCATCAAAGACCAATGTCAGAACTATTGGCTCCAAATCGAAAAGATATTACTGAAATTTACGAAACAGAGTTTAAACAAATGGCTGAAGTAGATGTTCCTTTACAACAATTGGAAGAAGCTAGAGAAAACTTGATTTATCAAATAAACTCTCAAATGACCGAAAATGAAAAGAAATTTCTTTTGTCTTTCAAAAACAAAATTCCTGATTGGGATTTACTGGAAATAGAGAACACTTCTACAATTGCTAATCTTCCTTCAGTGCTTTGGAAAATGATAAATCTTAAAAAGATTCCTGCTCAAAAGCATAAAGAGGCATTTGAAAAATTGCAAAATATATTATACCCAGCAAATATAAAATAGCCTGAAAATCTAGCATTCAATTTGCTTGTAATTTCTTTAAAAAAGATTTTTGAATAATCAAAATTATGCAATCAAATCCAATAAATAACATCCAACTATTCAAATTTGTTTTTACGGGAAGAGAAGATGTGTTTGCGGTTCGTTGGGAAAAAGGGAGCAAAAGTGGCTATATGCCAGCCTATTTTTATGACCCATATCGTTATCGAGCTCATAAAATGAATGGTGGAACTTTTCAAAACTATGCAGATAAAGAATATTTAGCACTTTCTGAAAGGGAAATTGAAAAACACCTCAATGGCGAACAGCACATTGGAATTTATCCTTTACTCAAAGACAATACATCGTGGTTTATTGTTGCTGATTTTGATAAAGTTGATTGGCTAGAAGACTGTAAAAAGTTTATATACGCTTGTAATCAAAAAGGAATATCAGCCTATTTGGAACGTTCTCGTTCGGGTAAAGGCGGACACGTTTGGATATTTTTTGAACAACCTTATCCAGCTATAAAAAGCAGAAAGATTTTCATTTCAATTTTAGAGCAAACAGGAGTTTTTTCTTTGTTTGACAAAAGTT
Source organism: Flavobacterium praedii (assembly GCF_026810365.1). Classification (NCBI taxonomy): domain Bacteria; kingdom Pseudomonadati; phylum Bacteroidota; class Flavobacteriia; order Flavobacteriales; family Flavobacteriaceae; genus Flavobacterium; species Flavobacterium praedii. Next base: position 1,106,490 of record NZ_CP113948.1, on the reverse strand, counting down.
CCAGTTTTGACAGAATGTTTCCCAATCAGGATTTTCTGTCCGGAAAAGGATTTGGAAATTTGATAGCACTTCCGTTATATAAGAAAACTTACCAACAAGGAAACAGTTGTTTTATTGATATTGAAAGCTTAGAACCAATCCCAAATCAATGGGATTTCATAAAGAATATACAAAAAATTTCGATGATAAAACTTGATGAACTACATCAAATTTATAATGCACAACAAGATATTCCTGCATCGATTATTCCAAAATTACACAATGAAAAATTAACTATAAGATTGGCAAACGACATAAAAATTAATCGCTTTGCCATTTCAACTGCATTAATTAATTTTCTGAAAGAAGAATTAAATTTTCTAAATACGGAATTTTTAGTCAAAAAGAAGATTGGAAAAAATACTTTTGGGACAGAACGTTATTTCAAACTAGTTAAAGAAACGGAAAACAAAGTAATCATTCCACGAGGTTTTATTGGTAAAATAATTCGCTTTTGTAGAGAAAGTAAAATTGAATATGATTTCAGGGATGAAAGGAGAAAATTAAAAGAAGTTTCTTTTTTATTCAACGCACAACTCTTGGAACATCAGCAAAAAGTGATTGATGCGATTGAAAAGAAAGATTTAGGAATTGTTGTCGCGCCGCCGGGTTCTGGGAAAACCATTGTCGGGCTAAAAATTATTGCGGAGAAAAAGCAACCTGCATTAATAATCACTCATCGCAAACAAATTGCCGACCAATGGATTGAAAGAATTGAAACTTTTCTTGGAATTCCAAAAAATGAGATTGGCAAAATTGGACAAGGCAAAACTAAAATCGGTAAGCAAATAACGGTTGCTATGATTCAGAGTTTATCAAAAGAATTAGAAAAACCTGATACCAGAAAAATTTTAAATGCTTTTGGGACTATCATTGTGGACGAATGTCATCATATCCCTGCTGAAACATTTAGAAATGCAATTTCAAAATTACAAACCTTTTATTTGTATGGCTTAACAGCAACGCCATTTCGAAAATACAATGACAGTAAACTTATTTTTATTCATTTAGGTGAAGTAATTGCTGAAATAAAATCAAATGAAATAAGCACATCTAAAAGGCCAAAAATTATCATTCGAAACACTGAACTTGATGTGCCATTCAACTCAAAAACAGACAAATTTGAAACTTTATCAAAAATTCTAGTTCACGATTCTACTCGAAACAAATCAATTCTTGAAGATGTGATTAATGAATTGAAATTTGACAAAAAAGTTGTTATTATTACAGAACGTAAAGAACATATTGACTCGCTAAATCAATATTTAAAACAATCTTATGAAGTAATTACTTTAAGTGGAGAAGATTCTGAAAGTGCCAAAAATTCAAAATGGAAATTACTAAAGTACGGAAATTATCAAGTATTAATCACCACTGGGCAATTCTTTGGTGAAGGAACTGATCTGCAAAACACCAATTGTCTATTTCTTGTTTATCCTTTTTCTTTTGAGGGCAAATTAATTCAATACATCGGTAGAGTCCAACGATCGGAAATAGCTCCAACAATTTATGATTATCGAGACATTAAGATTGATTACTTGAACAAAATGTTTATGAAGAGAAACACCTATTACAGAAAAATAGATAAACTAGCCACCTTATTTGACGAACCCGAAGAGGAAATTACTGTTTCAAAAGATTCTTTCATTATTGATCAAAAAATAAAGATTCCATTTGAAAAGCTTGAATTTAGATACGGAAGTATTGCTTTTAAATACAGTGATCCTGAAATGAAAACTGAACTTGAATTTGATATTGAAAATTTTGAAATTAGACCCGAATTTGAAGTTTTGAAAGATTATTTCTCCAAGACTCTCAAAATTAAAAACATTACTGCTGTAATTCACGCTGAATTTGAAAACGGAAAATTGATTTCACAATTGGCGCTATCCAATGATCTAGAAAAAATAACTCAAAAATTGATTGAAGGAGTGAAGTTTAAATTCATTGCGAAGACATTCTTAAGCAAAGCAACCACAATAGATCAAGAAAATTTGCTGGATATTAATCAATTGCAGAATGAAAGTAATATCAAACTATATGACTCTGGAGATGAACTAGTGAATGATTTTTTGCAGAATCAAAATTATAAGCATCAAGCGCATTTACAATATTTAGCTAAGCATCACGAGAGAACTATTCTTAAAATCCGATTCGTTTTGAATCCATTTTCATTTGTTTTCCTTCTAGCGGGAAAAACAGGATTTCATTTTGTTTTAGAAACCTTAAATACAGAAGAAGCAACCTATATTTGGCATTTTGACAAAGACAAACAATTTATTCCCGACATATTAAAACAAATTGACAACTACCTAAATACCATTAGAAATAATGGCAGACAATCTTTTATAGAAAATCTGCCCGATAATTTCAGTAAAGTACTTCACGATTATTCCACGGATAGAAAAGGTTTTATCATTTGGAAAAATTTGATTGAAGAGAGGCTAACTTAAACGGGACACAGAGTATAGATAAGGCATATCAAAGGCATGGATAGTGTATGAAAAAGCGGAAAGTAATATTTTAATATAATAGTGGACTCTTAGTCCAAAATTTGAACCTCTTATTATAAAATTAAAGATTTAAGTATTTAAATCGCTACCTTATATATTTAAGGACACTGTCATTTGTCTTAAATTTTAATATCTATAAAAATTATTTTCTTTTTTTTTAATCTGAATGAGATCTTCTTTATCGGATTCATATAATAGTATATCCTCTTTTTTTATCATTGGATCAAACCAATCTGTTTTGTCTTTTGCCCATTTTAACCAATCTTGTACTTCAAGTGTGAGTTGATTATTTAATGATGCTTTAGTTTCTAACTCATTCAAGTATTCTCTAACTATTTTAGCTTTATTGTGATATATTGCATTATTAAATAATTCTTTTGTTCTCTGGAGTTCAACCTCTCTCTTCTTCTGGAATTCCTTTCTTATTTTTTCCTCCTCTTCCATTTTAATATGGTGCAACCTGCATTCTTCTCTCCATACTAATTCTTCCTTTGCTTCTAATTCAATCTTAGCAACAATTTTAGCTAACTGATTTTCTAATTTTACAGCACCATCATTCCATTCTTTAGCCTTATAACTTTCCCCAATTTTTATAATTAAAATACCTGTTGGAATGTAAGTAGATGATCCATAAGGTTTATCCGAAGGGACTCTTTTATTCTTTTCTCTTATTTCAAAATGAAATTCAACATCGTTTACTACAATACATGGTCCTCTTTTATTTATATCTCTTCTAAATGAATGACCTCTGTATCTTAGTAATTTTATAAACGTATCCATTATTCTTAGAGCTCTACTATAATTATCCGGTACTACATAAATGGAAACAATATCAATTTTTTCATCCCTATAATAATGATCATTCTTTCTTTTATCGTGAAATGTTATAGTATTTTGAATTAAAATGTCTGGATTGCTTAATCTTTCGGGAACAATTAAAGGGGATTTAGCATCACTTAAGATTTCTTTCGTTCTTATAGTAAGTGGAGATTGGTCAATGTTAACGAGATTTCCATCTTCTCGTATAGTTAATATGATTTTATCTTCTCCATCAAAAAGTGGGTTATATTTTGGCTTTTCAATTACTTTATTGAACTTCAATTTCATCCAATAGCCATTATCAGGCATAGGGATTTCGAATTGCTTGCAGAGTTTTTTTAACCCTTCATTTGAAAAAGCATATTGTAATGTCAGCTTACTAAGTGATGTTGACCACACCAAATCATATAATTCTTTCCTTGTAAATTCCTTTGTTTCCATAAACTTCCTTTTATAATAATTTCTATTAAATTTATAGAAAGTCTTTTAGATATTGAGCGGAAAAATTGAAAAATCTAACGAATTTATTGACATTTTTATTTAAATAAGTTTTCGTAAATTATGGTTTTCTGTAATGAGATGATACTTTTATTAATGTTATTTGTATCTAGAATATAGGCTTTTCAAGAAGTCTCGTTGAAAAAATAATTTTAATATAAACACGTATCATGGAAAAAATTCAAGCAATTAAACCAGGTCCAAAACCTAAAACACCAGACGGAACACCAGATGAAAGAAGAAGAGTGACACCACCTAATCAGCCAAAACATCCTATTTTAAAGCCTCATATACATAAGCCAAAAGATTGAGAGTGTTAGTCTAACTGGGATTCGAAGCGCAAGGCAACCTATTTTATATTATCAAAAAATGTCAAAATAGGTATCAAGTGTTCGATTGTAGTCCCTAAAAGCCCACAAAACTTCTCAAGAAATTGAGAAGTTTTTTTTTGTCTTTATAAATAATACAATCCTTTTTTATACTCCATTTAAAACTAGTCCTATTTTAATTATATTTGTTAACCTAAAAAAATGAATAGTGTCTCAAATAAATAAATTAAAAATATTCAATGACCCGATTTATGGGTTTATAACCATTCCAAGTCCATTAATTTACGATTTAATCCAACATCCTTATTTTCAAAGATTAAGACGGATATCCCAAATGGGATTATCCTATTTAGTATATCCAGGAGCCAATCATACACGGTTTCACCATGCTTTGGGATGTATGCATTTGATGCAAAAAGCAGTTGAAGTTTTACGTTTTAAAGAGGTAAATATAAATACTGAAGAAGAGAATGCTTTATATATTGCCATATTATTGCATGATATAGGACATGGCCCTTTTTCGCATGCGATGGAAAGTAGTATTGTTGAAGATGTTCACCATGAAGAAATATCATTATTACTAATGAATCAACTCAATGTTGAATTCGATGGTAAATTGAGTCTTGCTATTCAAGTTTTTAAAGGGGAATATCATAGAAAGTTTATGTTGCAGTTGATATCGAGTCAGTTGGATATGGATAGAATGGATTATTTAAAACGAGATAGCTTTTATTCTGGTGTTTCTGAAGGAAATGTCAATTCAGAACGATTAATTCAGATGATGAATGTAGTAGATGATGTATTAGTTATTGAAGAAAAAGGCATCTATTCTGTAGAAAAATTTTTGATGTCTAGACGATTGATGTATTGGCAGGTATATCTTCATAAAACAAGTCTTGCAGCCGAATTAATATTGACCAAAGTATTAAAACGCGCCAAAGAATTGACAGAAAGAGGTATTGAATTACCATGCAGCGAACCATTGTTGTTTTTTATGCAAAACAAGATCACCATTGATACTTTTAATGAAAAAACTTTAAAATTATTTACAAAGTTGGATGATTTTGACATAATAAGCGCATTGAAAACATGGGAAAACCAAGATGATTTTATACTCTCCACTTTAAGCAAAATGATTATCAATAGAGATCTTTTGAAAATCAAATTAACCAATGATAAAGTTTCATTAGAAGAATTAAATATTCATAAAGAACGTTTTTCGATTCAAAATAAAATTTCATTGGCCGAATCCAGTTATTTTATTTTTAAAGGAAAAATAAAAAGTCAAGCCTATAGTAAAGTTGCAGAACCTATCCGAATTTTGAATAAAGACCGAACAATAGAAGATGTTGTTGAAGCCTCTGATCAGTTGAATTTGAAATCGTTATCAAAATTAGTCACTAAGTATTATATTTGTTTTCCAAAACAACTGCTTTAAAATTAACATTTAAAACCTATTTTTTATATTTTTGTCGATATAAAACGTATCAATCTATTTTTATTTTATATAATGAGAACAAACATTTGTATGTTCCATCTTATACTTTTTAAAAATACAATACAATAAGATGAAATTTACAGCTGAACAAATAGCAGGAATATTAGAAGGAGAAATTGTTGGTAATCCCAACATTGAAGTATATCGTTTATCCAAAATCGAAGAAGGTACCGAAGGGTCACTTACTTTTTTATCAAATCCAAAATACACAAACTTTATTTATACTACAAAAGCTTCTGTTACAATAGTTAATGATACTTTTGAGCCAGAATCACCAATAACAACAACACTTATTAAAGTAGCAGACGCCTATAAAGCGTTTTCAAAATTATTGGAGTTTTATAATCAAGTGAAGTTAAATAAAAGTGGTATCGAAACCCCATCCTTTATTTCAAAAAGTGCCAAGTATGGTGAAAACTTATATTTAGGAAGCTTTAGTTATATAGGAGATAATGTGGTGTTAGGAGACAATGTAAAAGTATATCCTGGAAGTTTTATTGGTGACAATGTAAATATTGGGAATAATGTGATTATTTTTGCTGGCGCCAAAATTTATTCAGAAACAGTAATTGGTAATAATTGTACGATTCATTCTGGAACAGTTATTGGGGCAGACGGTTTTGGATATGCACCAAATGAAGATGGAACATACAGCAAAATTCCACAAATTGGAAATGTAATAATTGAAGATTTTGTTGATATAGGAGCCAATTCAACAATTGACAGAGCAACACTAGGATCCACAATAATTAGAACAGGAGTAAAATTGGACAATCAAATTCAGATTGCACATAATGTTGAAATTGGACGCAATACTGTTATTGCAGCACAATCTGGTGTAGCTGGCTCTACAAAACTAGGAGAAAATTGTATGGTAGGTGGACAAGTAGGAATTGTAGGTCATTTGACAATTGGTAACAATGTTCGAATACAAGCTCAGTCAGGTGTAGCTAGAAATATAAAGGATAATGCCGTTTTACAAGGCACGCCTACTTTTGAATATTCGGATTACAATAAATCGTATGTGCATTTTAAAAATTTACCTAAATTGGTAAAAGAGATAGAAGAGTTAAAAAAACAAATATTAAACCAAAAAAATGGAAACAATGGTTAAACAGAAGACCATCAAAACAGAAATTTCACTTACTGGAGTTGGATTACATACAGGGAAAGAAGTTAAAATGACTTTTAAACCTGCTCCTGTTAATAATGGATTTACGTTTGTTCGTGTAGACCTCGAAGGACAACCAGTTATTGAGGCAGATGCAAATTATGTTGTAAATACTCAAAGAGGCACGAATCTAGAAAAGCTAGGAGTTAAAATTCAAACTCCCGAGCATGTTTTAGCTGCATTAATGGGTTGTGATCTTGATAATATTATTATAGAACTAGATGCTTCTGAACTTCCAATAATGGATGGCTCTTCAAAGTATTTTATGGAAGCCATAGAGGAAGCCGGTATAGTGGACCAAGAATTAAATAGAAATGTTTATGTTGTAAAAGAAGTAATTTCATTTACTGATGAAGCTTCCGGAAGTGAAATTATGGTTATGCCGAGTGATCATTATAGTGTAACAGCAATGGTCGATTTTGGAACTAAAATTTTAGGCACTCAAAATGCTACTATGAAAAGTATTTCTGAGTTTAAATCTGAAATATCCAATGCAAGAACTTTTAGTTTTTTGCACGAACTAGAATCTCTTTTGGAAAATGGATTAATTAAAGGAGGAGATTTGAACAATGCCATTGTCTATGTTGATAAAGATATTTCTGAAACAACAATGGAAAGCTTAAAGAAAGCCTTTGGTAAAGACGAAATTTCGGTAAAACCTAATGGAATTTTAGACAATCTTACTTTACATTATCCAAATGAAGCTGCAAGACATAAATTACTAGATGTAATTGGGGATTTGGCTTTAATTGGTACAAAAATTCAAGGAAAAATCATAGCCAATAAACCGGGTCATTTTGTAAATACTCAATTTGCAAAGAAAATGGCTAAAATTATTAAGAATGAACAAAGAAATTACGTTCCAACTTATGATTTGAACCTTGAGCCATTAATGGATATTCATAAAATAATGGCGGTTTTACCACATAGACCACCATTTTTACTGATTGATAGAATTATTGAAATGTCTGACAGTCATGTGGTCGGTATGAAAAATGTCACAATGAATGAAAATTTCTTTGTAGGACATTTTCCGGATGCACCGGTTATGCCTGGTGTATTAATTGTGGAAGCCATGGCGCAAACAGGTGGAATTCTTGTATTAAGTACGGTTCCAGATCCTGAAAATTATTTAACATTCTTTATGAAAATAGATAATGTAAAATTTAAGCAAAAAGTATTACCAGGTGATACACTTATATTCAAATGTGATTTGATAACTCCTATACGAAGAGGTATTTGTCACATGCAAGCGAATGCATACGCTAATGGTAAATTAGTTGCTCAAGCTGAATTAATGGCACAAATAGCAAGAAAACAATAATTTTTTGATTAAAGCTTAATAAACGCTAAAATCATAATAATATTAATTAAAAAAATAGCAGATGAATCAACCGTTAGCATACGTTCATCCAGGCGCGAAAATAGCCAAAAACGTTGTAATTGAGCCTTTTACAACTATTCATAACAATGTGGTCATTGGAGATGGAACTTGGATTGGTTCAAACGTTACAATTATGGAGGGAGCTCGAATTGGAAAAAATTGTAACATTTTTCCTGGGGCTGTAATTTCTGCTGTACCTCAAGATTTGAAATTTGGTGGAGAAGATTCTTTAGCAATAATAGGAGATAATTGTACCATTAGAGAATGTGTTACAATAAACAGAGGGACTATTGCATCTGGTCAAACAACTCTTGGTAATAATTGTCTGGTAATGGCCACTGCACATATTGCTCATGATTGCCATATCGGAGATAATGCTATTATTGTAAATGGTGTTGCTCTTGCAGGTCACGTTATAGTAGGTAAATATGCTGTAATTGGAGGATTAGCAGCTATTCATCAATTTATTCATATTGGAGATCACGCCATGGTTTCAGGTGGATCATTGGTTAGAAAAGATGTGCCTCCCTTTACAAAAGCAGCGAAAGAACCTTTATCTTATGTTGGAATAAATTCTGTAGGATTAAGAAGAAGAGGTTTTACGACCGAAAAAATTAGAGAAATCCAAGAAATATATAGAATTCTATATCAAAAAAATTACAATACCACTCAAGCGATGGACATTATTGAGGCCGAAATGGAAGCAACTCCTGAGCGAGACGAAATATTGGATTTTATACGAAATTCTTCTAGGGGAGTAATGAAAGGGTATTCTGGAAACTATTAACAAAATTGATTAATCTATCATTTGTCAATTCGTTTAATCGAAAAACAAATTATAATAATGATTGATCGCATTCAACTAATTAACGAATTAACAAACAAACAGTAAAATGGCATCTACATCAGATATTAAAAACGGATTGTGCATAAAATATAACAATGATATTTACAAAATCATTGAATTTCTTCATGTGAAACCAGGTAAAGGTCCCGCATTTGTTAGAACAAAATTAAGAAGCTTAAGTAATGGTAAAGTATTAGACAATACTTTTTCGGCTGGACATAAAATTGAAGAAGTTAGAGTTGAAAACCATAAGTTTCAATTTTTATATCCAGAAGGTGATTTATTTCATTTCATGAATGTAGAAACTTTCGAACAAATTTCTTTAAATAAAAACATACTAGACTCTCCAGATTTATTAAAAGAAGGAGAAAATGTTATGGTAAGTATCAATACTGAAACTGATTTACCTCTTTCTGTAGATATGCCTGCATCAGTTATACTTGAAGTTACTTATGCTGAACCTGGAATAAAAGGAAATACAGCTACAAATGCTACTAAATCGGCTACTGTTGAAACTGGGGCAACCGTTAACGTACCTTTATTTATCAATGAAGGTGACAAAATAAAAATAGATACTACTTCAGGTTCTTATATGGAACGTGTTAAAGCATAGTTTATAAAACAGTTTCAGTTTTTTAATTAATATTTATTACTGAAAACTGAAACTATTTTAGAAAACTGAATACTTTTTTATATGAAATTCCCAAAAGTTTATTTTCTACAAGAAATTGCAAATTTGCTTCATTGTGAATTTATTGGCGACCCTTTGTTTCCTGTTTATGGTATGAATGAAATTCATGTTGTAGAATCTGGAGATATTGTATTTGTAGATCACCCAAAATATTACGAAAAAGCATTAAATTCTGCGGCTACCATTATTTTAATCAATAAAAAAGTGGACTGCCCTGAAGGAAAATCATTGCTAATATCAGATGATCCCTTTAGAGATTTCAATGTATTGACAAAACATTTTATGCCTTTTATAAATGCTAATGTTGCCGTTTCCAGTTCCGCAAAAATTGGTAAGGGAACTATTATCCAACCAAATGCTTTCATAGGCAATAATGTTGTTATAGGAGAAAATTGTTTGATACATGCCAATGTTTGTATATATGATCATACAATTATCGGAGATAATGTTATAATACATTCTGGGTCTGTTTTAGGTGCCGATGCATTTTATTACAAAAAAAGAGCCGATGGATATGATCAATTAATTTCGGGAGGAAGAGTAGTAATAAAAAACAATGTCGGCATTGGAGCTCTTTGTACTATAGATAAAGGTGTTACCGGAGATACAACTATTGGTGAAGGTACCAAAATTGACAATCAAGTTCATGTTGGACATGATACTATTATTGGAAAAAAATGCCTCATTGCTTCTCAAACTGGCATAGCAGGTTGTGTTATAATTGAAGATGAAGTGACTATTTGGGGACAAGTTGGAACTACAAGCGGTATAACAATTGGCTCAAAAGCGGTTATTATGGGTCAAACTGGAGTAACTAAATCAGTAGAAGGTGGAAAAAGCTATTTTGGTACTCCAATTGAAGAGTCTAGAGAGAAATTAAAGCAATTGGCCAATATTAAAAAAATTCCTGGTATAATAGAAAAATTAAAATAATATGTCTGCTAAAGAAATAGTTAAAAGTTTTTATAAGTCAGATGCATTCATTAATCCAACGATTATGAAAGAATTTTTGCATCCTGATTGCATTTTGGATTGGAACAGCAGTAAAGGTTTTATTCAAATGAATTATGATGAAATATTAAATTTGACTAATGAAATTAGCAGAGCCTATGTTCGTACGAAAGCTAGAATAAGTCACATCCTTGAAGAAGATAATATAGTTTCAGTACGGTTTTCACATTATGTAAAAACAATTGAAAACCCTAGAGAGGAAATGTTGTTGGCACATATTATGATTATTTGGGAAATAAAAGACAATAAATTATATAAGGGATTTCAAATGAGTCAAGTCATATAATTATTTTTATTTTAAAAAAAAGTACAAAATAATTACAAAAGCTTTACTTTTGCGTCACAATTTTAAAAACTACATAAAAAATATATCATGAGTGTTTTAGTTAATAAAGATTCAAAAATAATTGTTCAAGGATTTACGGGTAGCGAAGGAACTTTTCACGCTTCGCAAATGATTGAATATGGTACAAATGTTGTTGGAGGTGTAACTCCTGGAAAAGGAGGAACTACACATTTGGATCTTCCTGTTTTTAATACTGTAAAAGATGCAGTAGAACAAGCAGGTGCCGATACTACTATTATTTTTGTCCCTCCTGCTTTTGCTGCAGATGCTATTATGGAAGCTGCAGATGCAGGAATAAAAGTGATCATTGCTATTACTGAAGGAATTCCAGTAGCTGATATGATTAAAGCAAACAGTTATGTTAAAGATAGAAATGCTAGACTAATTGGTCCAAATTGCCCTGGTGTAATTACTCCAGGTGAAGCTAAAGTTGGAATTATGCCTGGTTTTGTTTTCAAAAAAGGAACAGTAGGAATTGTTTCCAAATCAGGAACTTTAACTTATGAAGCTGCTGATCAAGTTGTTAAACAAGGATTAGGGATAACTACAGCAATTGGTATTGGTGGAGATCCTATTATTGGAACAACTACAAAAGAAGCTGTTGAATTACTAATGAACGATCCAGAAACAGAATGTATCGTAATGATTGGTGAAATTGGTGGTCAATTAGAAGCAGATGCTGCTAAATGGATTAAAGCTGATGGAAACCGTAAACCAGTTGTTGGATTTATTGCAGGTGTTACAGCTCCAGCAGGACGAACAATGGGACATGCAGGAGCAATAGTTGGTGGTTCTGACGATACTGCAGAAGCAAAAAAACAAATTATGAGAGAAAACGGAATTCACGTTGTTGACTCACCGGCTGAAATTGGTAAAAAAGTAAAAGAAGTACTTGGATAATTTCCAATTATTTAAATAATAAATTCCAAAAAAAGTCTCAATATTTTGTTGAGACTTTTTTACATTTTTAAAATGTCTGGAATGTAATCAAAAACTTAACAACACAGATTCTTAGAATCGTAGTTACTTAAAAATTAAAAATATGTACAAAGAATTAGAAAAGTTCACAGTAAAAGGAAATTTTACCTTTACACAGGAAGATAGTTTAGAAGAAGTTTGTAATGCATCAGAATCAGGAAGTGGAGTATTTCTTGTTTATGCTATTGCAGAAGATATCAAAGAATTAATTATGGTTGCTTCAACAGGTACGGTTCAAAATGACGGAACCTTGAAAAGTAAAAATGGAGGATTACATGATAAAATTGTAAATGGTCATCAATTTGCTAAAACCGGAAGAAAATATTCTTGGCCAGCACAAATGAAAAAAGAAAATATCAATGCGTTAGAAGTTTTATGGTTTGAAACATTTAATGATACTGCAAAAGCAATTCCAACTAGTGTTGAAGGTCAAATTTTGCAAAATTTTCTTGATGAAAAAGGTAAATTACCAAAATGGAATGTAGCTTTTTAATACATTAAAATCAAACCGATATTCAACTTCATTACAAAGTTTAGTGAAGAATAGGGAATAAACAAAAAAAGCTTTACAGGGATGTGAAGCTTTTTTTGTTTAATATATTTTTTTAAAGAAAAATATGTTTATTTTTCTTTAAAATCTACAGACAAAGAATTCACACAATACCGTTGCCCCGTTTTTGTTGGGCCATCTTCAAAGACATGACCCAAATGTCCACCACAATTTGCACAAACAATTTCAGTGCGTTTCATTCCGTGTGTAAAATCATCTATATACTCAACTCTTCCAGGTATTGATTCGTCAAAAGAGGGCCAGCCACAATGTGCATCAAACTTTGAATTACTTTCAAATAGAGGAGTGCCGCAACCACCACAACAATAAACACCATTTTCAAAATGTAAATTATATTTGCCTGTGTGTGGATATTCTGTTCCTTTTTGGCGTAGAATTTTGTATCGCTCAGAACCTAATTCTTCTTCCCATTCTTTTTCTGTTTTAACCAAAGGATAAATCATACCATTAATTTTTAATAAAAGTAATTATTTTTTCGATTACTTGATTATCAGCAAGAATTTTTCTGTGTCCTAGTCCTTTGGTTATCATTAATTCACCATTTTTTAAATGCTGATAAATGTGTAAACCCGCTTTTACGGAAACTTCAGGATCATTCTCGTCGTGTACAACCAAAGTGGGGATCAGTGTTGTTTGTGCAGCTTTGTAGGCACTATAATCATCCATTTTTCCGCCATATTTTTTTTCAAAATGTGCACATAATAAACTACTTATTTGAGGCTCCAATTCTAATTTAGCTATAAAATCATCCGTTATATCTTGAACTATATCACCACTTCCTATAATTATCGCTTTTTCTACCTTTAATCCTTCTTTTATAGCATTAAGGACTGACATTCCTCCTAAAGAATGACCAATTGCAACTTCGAATGGACCAAATTGTTTATCAATTTCCAAAATAGAAGCAATAAAATCTACCATTATTGTTGAATTACCGGGTGATTTCCCATGTGCTGGTGCATCAAAACTGATAGTAGAATAACCATGATAAATTAATTCATCGGCAATTTTACACAATTGTGTTCCTCTTCCTGACCATCCATGGACTAGTATTATTTTTTTCGAACTATTACCATATTCATAAACATTAATCTTTCGATTTATAGATGGAATGAATAGCATTTTTTGAACACTTTCCTTATCCATCCTAATTTCTCGTTTAGGAAGTCTATGTTTTATTGGAGTTGTAAATAATTTAGAAGCATATAATGTGACCCATTTTGTTGACAAAAAAGCAATAAACTTACTAGATAGTATTATAATTTTTGGAATTTTCAATGGCTTTGTATGATTTAACGTGTTTTTTGTCATTTTAATAAAATTGAAGAATCGCTTTTTATTACAATTTTTTTTAACTAAATTTAAAAAACTTAAAAGTAGTATAAATTTAATGTTAATTTAATTCATTATTTTTCTATAAATGTAATATATTTTTAATTTTTGCAAGAAAATAAATGAATTAAATAATTTATCCTTTTTTATTAAAATCAAAACTAATTAATGGAAATATTTCACATTGGAGCAGAATGTTACCCAGTTGCAAAAGTGGGTGGTTTAGCTGATGTGTTAGGTTCACTACCAAAATATCAAAACAGCGAGAACTACCAAGTTAGAGTTGTAATACCTTGTTATCAAAATATTTTTAGATTAGAAAATGAATTTGAATGTGTTCATTGGGGTAAAATAAAATTAGGCAATTTTAATTTCCCTTTTAGTGTTTTGAAAGAAACAACAAATAAATTGGGATTTGAACTTTATCTAATTGAGATACCTGAACTTTTTGATCGCCCAAATATCTATAATTATGAGGACGATATTGAACGATTTTTATCTTTTCAAATTGCTACATTAGATTGGATCATTGGAAGAAACTCTCTGCCTGATATAATCCATTGTCATGATCATCATACAGGGTTAATTCCTTTTATGAAAAAATATTGTCCAAAATACCACAAATTAAAAAACATAAACACCTTGATAACCATACATAATGGTTTGTACCAAGGAATTTTTTCATTTAACAAATTGTATTATCTACCAGAATTTGATTTAATTCATATAAAAGAAATAGAGCGATGGAATTGCATCAACTCTCTTTCTGCAGGGATAAAATGTGCAGATGAAGTCACCACAGTTTCTCCCACATACCTAAAAGAACTCAATTATTCAGATAACGGATTAGAGACCTTATTACAAAGCGTACAATTCAAGTCTAAAGGAATTCTTAATGGAATTGATACTGATGTTTGGGACACAAACAAAGATAAAATGTTAGATTGTAATTTTACTGTTGAAAATAGTGCTGAAGGAAAATATAAGAATAAAGAAAAATTGTGTTTGCAATTTAACATGAATCCCATGCTACCGCTTTTCAGTTTTATTGGAAGATTATATAATGAAAAAGGTGCCGATTTACTTCCAGAAATTATTTTAACTTCATTAATAAAACAAAAAAAACAAATTAATATTCTCATATTGGGCTACGGTGATCCTGTAATTGAAAACCAATTATTAGAATTAAAACCCATATTTAAAGGAAATTATAATGTATATATTGGTTACAATGAAGAACTAGCGCACAAAACATATGCAAGTTCCGATTATATTTTAATTCCATCAAGAGTAGAGCCTTGTGGATTAAATCAACTTTATGCTTTACGCTACGGTACTATTCCAATTGTTCACAAAACAGGTGGATTAAAAGACACAATAGTTGATTTTGAAGAAAATGGAAATGGAATTTGTCACCAAGAATCTACAGTTAGCGATGTATGTTGTGCGATAAATAGAGCTTTAGATTTATATAAAAACAAAGATAAATTTACTAAAATTAGAAAAAAAGGAATGCATACAGACCATTCTTGGAAAAATATAAGCCAAGAATATTTACAACTTTACAATTTAATTATTACAAGACGATATGAAAACTAAAAAAAAGAATGTAATCGCTATTATTTTAGGAGGTGGCCAAGGATCCAGATTATACCCGTTAACAGCTAGAAGATCTAAACCAGCAGTGCCAATTGCTGGTAAATATAGATTGGTAGATATTCCAATTTCGAATTGTATAAATTCAGACATTTATAAGATGTTTGTCTTGACTCAATTTAATTCGGCTTCATTGAATGCTCACATCAAAAACACATACAATTTTAGTATTTTCAGTCATTCATTTGTTGATATTTTAGCTGCAGAACAAACTCCAGATAACCCAACTTGGTTTCAAGGAACCGCTGATGCTGTAAGACAATGTATGCCTCATTTTTTAAATCATGATTTTGATTATGCCTTAATATTGTCAGGTGATCAATTGTATCAAATGGATTTTAACGAAATGGTTGAAGCCCATATTGAAGCTAATGCCGATATAACAATTGCAACTTTACCTGTAAATGACAAAGACGCACCTGAATTTGGAATTTTAAAAACAAATTCGGAAAGTTGTATAGAATCTTTTATTGAAAAACCATCCAAAGAATTATTACCAGATTGGAAATCGGAGGTAAGTGATGAAATGAAAAGCCAAGGAAAACATTATTTGGCATCAATGGGAATTTATATTTTTAATAGAAAATTATTAATCGAGTTGATGTCTGACCCTGAAGCTAAAGACTTTGGTAAGGAAATCATCCCACAAGCTGTTGGTAATAAAAAACTTTTAAGCTACCAATATGAAGGATATTGGACTGATATTGGTAATATAGACTCCTTCTTCGAAGCAAATATCGGTCTAACAGATGACATGCCTCAGTTCAATCTTTTTGATGACAATAATAAAATATATACTAGACCTCGATTATTATCCCCTTCCAAGTTTCATAAAACTATGGTAGAAAGATCGCTAATTTCGGACGGTTGTATCATTCATGCCAAAGAAATCAAAAAATCTGTAATAGGAAATAGATCTCGAATAGGCGAAGGTACTGTTATTCAACACAGTTATGTAATGGGTAATGATTTTTATCAAAATATTGATGATATCAATCAAGATATTATAGACGAAATACCACTTGTAGGTATTGGTGAAAGATGCTTTATCGACAATGCTATTGTAGATAAAAACAGTAGAATTGGTAATGATGTTTATATAAAAGGAGGAAAGCAATTGGAAGATACAAATCATGAATTGTATTGTATAAAAGAAGGAATAATCGTTATTCGAAAAGGAGCTATTATTCCAAATAACTTTATACTGAAGTAATATTTATAAATAATTTAAAAATAGATTGTCCATTTTTATGTTCAATCTATTTTTTTTTGCTTTGTAATTAAAATATTTTATTACATCTAATTTTTACAAACATTAAATTTAAATAACATTTTCAACAATTGAACGATAATCAAAAAATGATGCATTTTTTTTATATCAAATTTGTATTTTTTAATAGAAAAGTAATCGGTTTAAAAATTGCTTAGCATGAAATAAAATGAATTATTTCCTATGTTTTACTCTTATTTCACAACAAAATATGAATTATATTCCCTACAGGTAAAATATTTACATTTATTAAATTTTATTTCTTTAATTATTATAAAATCCTTAAATTTCAAATTCAATTTAACTAATATCATGCAAAATCAAACTCGTATTATAATAGAAAATGTTTTGCCACAATTAAACGGTGGTAGTTTTGCCATAAAGAGAATTATTGGTCAAAAAATCAATGTATCAGCTGATGTTTTTTCAGATGGACATGATGTTATAGAATGTTGTGTAAAATTCAAACACGAATCTGAAAAAAATTGGCAAGAGGTTCGAATGACTCCATCGCACAATGATGAATGGTTTGCTACATTTGATGTAAATCTTCAAGGACAATATACTTATTTTGTCGAAGGTTGGGTTGACTATGCACTTAATTGGCAACATGGGACAGAACGTAAAATCAATGATAATCAGTATGTAAAATCAGAATTACTTGAAGGAGTCGAATATATTCGTGCTATTTTGGATCGTGTAGAGAGTTATGAAAATGAATATCTAAATCGTCTTATTTATTATTTTACATCTGAGTCGGAATATGACAATGCTGTTCATGAAACTAAATCAGAGGAACTCATTAGAATATTCAAAAAATATCCCGTTCGATTTTTAGAAAATAAATCGAATGAATTACAAATTTATGTAGATAGAAAAAAAGCATTATTTAGTACTTGGTATGAATTTTTTCCGCGTTCTGCTTCACCTGAGGAAGGTAGACATGGTACTTTTAAAGACTGTGAACGATTGCTTCCTAGAGTTTCAGAAATGGGATTTGACACTTTGTATTTCCCACCAATCCATCCAATAGGAGAAGTAAATAGAAAAGGCAAAAATAATGCTACAAATGCCGAGTATGGTGATGTTGGTTCTCCTTGGGGAATTGGTTCTCATCATGGTGGACATAAATCAACTCATCCCGAATTAGGATCAATAGAAGATTTTAAAGAGCTAGTTAGGAAAGCACAAGAATTAGGCATAGAAGTAGCTATGGATTATGCTTTACAAGCTGCACCAGATCATCCTTATGTAAAAGATTTTCCACAATGGTTCAAATGGCGTCCAGACGGTACAGTACAATATGCTGAAAATCCACCCAAAAAATACCAAGATATTCAACCTATTTATTTCGAAAGTAGCGATTGGAAAAATCTTTGGAAAGAACTACTGGATGTTGCTTTATTTTGGATAGAAGAATGTAATATCAAAATTTATAGAGTTGATAATCCACATACTAAACCCTTTTATTTTTGGGGTTGGTTAATTACCGAAATAAAAAAGAAACATCCAGATGTACTGTTTTTGGCAGAAGCTTTTACGCGTCCAAAAATTATGAACGAATTGGCAAAACAAGGTTTCAGTCAATCTTACACTTATTTTACTTGGAGAAATTCAAAAAAAGAATTGACAGATTATGTAGAGGAACTTACACAAACTGAACAAAAAGAATTCTACAGACCAAACTTTTGGCCAAATACTCCAGACATTAATCCATTTGCTTTGCAAAACGGTAATGAATCGATACATCTTCAAAAATATTTTCTAGCGGCAACTTTGAGTTCAAATGTTGGTATTTATGGACCTGTTTTTGAATATATGGTTAGTACACCAATGGCTCCAGGTAAAGAAGAATATTTGGATTCTGAAAAATACCAATGTTATAAATGGGATTGGACTCTTCAAAATAAATTAATCACACTTATTACAAAAGTAAATCATCTTAGAAAAGAACAATTATCATTGCAGCAAACCAATAACATTGTTTTTTGTGAAACAAATAATGAACAAGTTATAGCTTATTATAAATATGATGACAACAAAGATAATGAAACATTAATGGTAGTTAGTCTTGACTCACATCAAACAGCTAAAGCAATGATAAAACTTCCTATTGACAAAATTGGACAACAACATGTTGATATTACTGATTTGATAACTGGAAATGCCTATTCATGGAATAATGAATGGAATTATGTTGAACTTTCACCTGAATTGCCTTTTCATTTATTTAAAATACAGAAATAATGGTTGACAAAATTAACGAAGCCGAATATCAAAATCCTTTAGTTTTTAATATAGATTGGAAAGATGCATTTGAAGATGAAAGTTTTGTGAAAATTTTCGCATCTGATATTCTAGAAAATTATATTATCAATAAAAGATGGTATGGAGGCAAAGCGAGTACATTAAAATATATTGAAGTTGTACATTATTTTAAACTTGAATCTTCTGGGAATACCTATTATGGAGTTTTATTAGAAGTTAATTTTAAAGAAGCATTTTATCAACACTATTTTATGCCATTGGCTTTCATGTCTGAAGAAGATTTAGATACAAATACTGTTATCGCTCCTGTAAAAATGAACGAGCAGGAAGGATACCTTGTTGATGCATTGCACCAAGAAGATTTTAGAAGATTACTTTTTGATAAAATTATCCATTCCAAAAAAAATGAAGAGTCAAAGGTTACCTTTCACAAAGGAAAAGCATTACACTCTAAAGAATATATTTCATCTCATTTTATGGGTGTAGAACAAAGTAATACATCCATTGTTTATAACGATAATTTGGTTCTTAAAATTTTCAGAAGAATCTATATTAGTATGAATCCCGATTATGAAATAAGTCGATTTCTTACCGAAAGAATGAATTTCAAACATTCGCCTGCTTACACTGGAAGTATAAGTATCGTTTCATCGGATGGAAATATAACACTTGGTTTAATGCAAGAATTGGTTCCCAATCAAGGAGATGCTTGGAAATATATGCTCGAAGAAGTAGATCGTATATTTGATAATTTAAAAAACAAAAAGATTTCTATCAAAAACCTTCCACAAATTGAATTATTCAAAAGATTAAAATTAAGCGATGTTCCCCATGAAATTATTGACTGGGCAGGTTTAAGTATCTTTTTAAAAATTCAAACTTTGGCAACAAGAACCGCCGAAATGCATATTGCTTTAGGAAGCGATATTTACGAAACTGCTTTTACTCCATTAACTTATAATGGAGATTATTCCGTTTGGTTAAAAAATAGATTAACCTATCAGTTTCAAAATAGATTGAATATTTTAGAAAATAATTTGCATAAATTAGATGGTTTAACGTTAGAATTAGCCAATCAGTTTTTAGATCATAAGAAAGAAATTAGAAAAGCATTCCTTGATTTTGATTGGACACAAATGAAATCTGAACGCATCCGAATTCATGGTGATTATCATTTAGGCCAAGTTTTAGTATGCGGAGATGATTTTTTTATACTTGATTTTGAAGGAGAACCAGAAAGTACCATTAGAGATCGAAAAGTAAAACAGCCACCATTAAAAGATGTTGCTGGAATGTTTCGTTCGTTTCATTATTCTATATATGCCAGTATATTTAATAATAAAGATAAATATCCATTTGAACAAGAAGAACTTTTTCAAGCCGGAGAAATATTATATAAATATTTTGTAGGAGTATTTCTGAATACCTATACCGAAGTGGCTCAAGGTGGAAATCTTAATATTGGATATAAAAAAGAAATTGATTTTTTATTAAAATACTGTCTTTTGGAAAAAGCAATATATGAATTAGGTTATGAGTTAAATTCTAGACCTCGATGGTCTGTAATTCCATTAACAGGAATTGCCAGTATTATGAATTTTAAATAAAAATTAGTTGAAAACAATTTCAACAAAAAAATAAAAAATAGAAATGAACAAAGTACAAACCTATTCCCTTTTTACCGATTTTGATATTGATTTATTCAAAGCAGGAAAACATTTTAGACTTTATGAAAAACTTGGTGCACATCTTATTGAAGTTGATGGTGTAAAAGGGGTTTATTTTGCAGTATGGGCACCTTCGGCAAGAACGGTTTCTGTTATTGGCGATTTTAATTATTGGATTCAAGGCGAGCATCAATTGCAAGTGCGTTGGGATTCATCTGGTATTTGGGAAGGTTTCATTCCAGGATTAGAAGCAGGAACTACATATAAATACAAAATCCAATCTAGCAATAATGGTATTATAACCGAAAAAGCAGATCCATTTGCTTTTTATTGTGAAAAACCACCTCACACGGCTTCAGTAATTTGGGATCTTGACTACAAATGGAAAGATGCTAAATGGATGAAAAACCGTAAGGAGCACAATGACTTAGACAAACCATATTCGGTTTACGAAGTGCATTTGGGATCTTGGAAAAGAAAAGGAGATGAAAACCGATTCTTAACTTATCTAGAACTAGCAGATGAATTGGTTAAATATGTAAAAGAAACAGGATTTACTCACGTAGAGTTTATGCCTGTAATGGAATATCCGTACGATCCTTCTTGGGGATATCAACTAATAGGTTATTTTGCACCCACTTCTAGATTTGGAACACCTCAAGAATTTATGGTTCTGGTAGATAAATTACACGAAGCGGGTATTGGAGTTATTCTGGATTGGGTTCCATCGCATTTTCCAGATGACGCTCATGGTTTAGGCTTTTTTGATGGTTCTAATTTGTTTGAACATCCCGATCGTAGAAAAGGATATCATCCCGATTGGAAAAGTTTGGTTTTTAATTATGGACGAAATGAAGTGCGTTCGTTCTTAATCAGTAATGCTTTATTTTGGTTACAACATTATCATGTTGATGGTTTAAGAGTAGATGCTGTTGCTTCAATGTTATATTTGGATTATTCCAGAGAAGAAGGGGAGTGGGAACCTAATATTTATGGAGGAAGAGAAAATCTAGATACTATCAGCTTTTTAAAGGATTTCAACGAAGCTGTTTATACCAATTATGAAGGCGTTCAAACAATTGCTGAAGAAAGTACCTCTTTCCCTATGGTTTCAAGACCAACCTTTATTGGAGGTTTGGGTTTTGGAATGAAATGGATGATGGGTTGGATGCACGATACTTTGCAATATTTTCAAAAAGAAACAATTTATAGAAAATACCATCAAAATGATTTGACATTTTCAATGACCTATACCTATACTGAAAATTTTATGTTGCCGCTTTCACATGACGAAGTGGTGTACGGCAAAAAATCTATTCTAGGAAGAATGCCTGGAGACGAATGGCAAAAATTTGCAAATCTTCGTTTACTTTATGGTTATATGTTTACACATCCTGGAACCAAATTATTGTTTATGGGAGCAGAATTTGGACAAAGCAGTGAATGGAATTTCGAAAGTAGTTTGGATTGGCATTTATTACAATACCCATTTCACAACGGTATAAAATTAGTGATAACCAAACTAAATGAATTATACAAAACGGAACCTGCATTACACGAAAAACAATTTAGTCAAGAAGGATTTGAATGGATTAACTATTCAGATCATGAGAATGCAGTAATGTCTTTTATTCGAAAAGGAAACAATCCTAAAGATGATTTGATTATAGTGCTAAATTTCACCCCAGTAGTTCGTGAAAATTATAGAATAGGTTTGCCAAAAACAGGTAAACTAGTAGAAATATTCAATAGTGATGATACTGTTTTTGGAGGTAGTGGTGTAAAAAACACTAAAAAAATAAGCATTGAAACTAATCCTTATGATGGAAAAGAATATTCTACAGCTTTATTACTCCCTCCATTAAGTGTTACAGTATTCAAAATATCTTAGTTTTATAATTGAAATAAAAAAAACACCTATTGAATGAAATATTAATTTTACGGTTAGTATTTATTCAATAGGTTTTTATTTTTAATGCATCCCAAGAAATTAAACTAAACCCAGAATCCGCATCAGAAATAAACTGCATCTGAATTCTTCTTCAAAACCAAAAACTTACTCCTTTTTTAAAATCGAAAGGAAAAAGTATTCCTTGGTCAACAATAGTCCGTGAGATCTTGCCATAATTGAATAATTAAGCTTAGTAACAATATCTAATACAGATTCTTGGTTGATTCAAAAAGACTTAAAATAACTCGTTGGGTGTAATCCATAAAATTTTTATAAAACACATAGAACATAGACTTTATTTAAGAAAAGAATATCAAAAAAAAAAATATGCCTTTCACATAGAGCACTATATGTGTTCCAAATAAGTGAAAAGTTTCTTTTTTGAGCTTAGAAAATTTTTGTTTCTAAGGGTTTAAAAAAAATGTACCCAAAGGGTTTAAAATAAAATATTATTGTTTTTTTACTGAATATTTAAATTTTCAAAAATCTTATACTTGGTTCACATCCTTTATACTAAAGTTGATACTTTTGATATTAATTATGTAAATATTAAAAACATAAAAGTTGCATTTTTGTACTAACATTAAATGACGACATCATGAAAAAGTATTTATTAATAATAGTCATTATCGGGCTAAGTTATTCTTGTGCTACTAATCCGATTACAGGAAAGAAACAACTTAATTTTGTTTCAAACAGCGAATTATTTCCTTCTTCGTTTCAACAATATGGAACTTTTTTGAAGGAGAATAAAATAATTTTAGGAACAGTTGATGCGCAAAGGGTTGAAACAGTTGGACTAAAGATTAAAAAAGCCGCTGAAAAATATTTGGCCTATCTGGGACAAACTAGTTATTTGAATGGGTACCAATGGGAATATAAATTAATTGATAATAAAGAAGTTAATGCTTGGTGTATGCCTGGAGGAAAAATTGTTGTGTATTCAGGGATTTTAGCAATAACTAAAGATGAAGCTGGTTTAGCAACCGTTATAGGACATGAGGTTTCACATGCATTGGCAAATCATGGCGCACAAAGGATGAGTGCCTCTCAGTTACAAGAATTGGGCGCAGTAGGAGTGGCTGTTGCTACAGGTCAACAAAGTGCCGAGAAACAGCAAATGTGGCAACAATATTATGGTTTAGGTTCTGAAGTAGGAGTAATGCTTCCTTTTAGCAGAAATCATGAAAGCGAAGCTGATAAAATAGGACTTACTTTAATGGCAATTGCGGGTTATAATCCAGATGAAGCTATTGTGTTTTGGCAAAGAATGGCTACAAAGTCTGGAGGACAATCGCCTCCTGAATTTCTTAGTACACACCCTTCAGATGCTACAAGAATGGCTAATTTACAAGCTTTAATTCCAGAAGCAATAGCAGCTGCTACAAAAGTAAATGCTTTTTATAAATAACGATCAACTGTTATTAAATATTTTTTTGAACGATTCAAGCTATTCTTTTTTAGGAATAGCTTTTTTTATGAATCCTCTTAAACACAATAATAGTAATAATGTATTATTGAAAAAATAATATATGAAAAAGCATTATTTATTGTCATTCCACCAAAAAAATAAATAAATTCGCGAATATAAAAAACTAATTAATATGGCAGATTTAGCAAAAGGAAGCAAAAAATTATTAAATGCATGGGCTTTTTATGATTGGGCAAATTCTGTTTATCCATTAGTAATTTCTTCAGCTATTTTTCCAATTTTTTATGAATCTTTATTTGCCGATAGAGATCATTACATAACTGTTTTTGGAATGAGTTTAAAAAACTCCGCATTAATTAGTTTTGTTACTGCAGCGGCTTTTTTGGTTGTAGCCATTATTTCACCATTATTATCGGGAATTGCCGATTATGTAGGCAATAAAAAATCATTCATGAAATTCTTTTGCTATTTAGGAGCATTATCATGTATAGGATTGAACTGGTTTAGTTTGGATAATATTTATGTTGGTTTATTATTTTACTTTTTGGGTTTAATCGGTTTTTGGGGAAGTTTGGTGTTTTATAACTCTTATCTGCCAGACATCGCTTTCAATGAACAACAAGATGCGGTAAGTGCCAAAGGCTATTCTTTAGGGTATATTGGCAGTGTTATTTTGCTAGTTGCGAGTTTAATAATGGTTCTTGGTGCTAAAGATTCAGAAAAAATAGCTGCAATGAGATATTCATTTATTATGGTAGGAATTTGGTGGATTATTTTTAGTCAATACACCTATTATTTTTTACCAAAAGGAAATAAAAATACTGATCGAAAAGTAACAAAAGCAGTCGTTTTAAATGGTTTCAAAGAATTAAAAAAAGTTTGGAGACAATTAGAAACAAATATTCCATTAAAAAGATATTTATTTAGTTTTTTTGTTTACAGTATGGCCGTACAAACCGTAATGTTAATTGCTACTTATTTTGGTTCTCAAGAAATAACTTGGGAATCTCCTAGTCAAAGTCAAACTGGATTGATAATATGTATTTTATTAATCCAAATCATTGCTGTGGTTGGAGCAATTTTAACGTCAAAAGCTTCTGCTAAATATGGAAACATTCCAACATTGATTGCGATCAATTGCTTTTGGGTTTTGCTTTGTTCGGCAGCATATTTTATTGTCACACCAATTCAATTCTATATTATGGCTGCATTGGTTGGATTTGTAATGGGTGGTATACAAGCCTTATCTCGTTCTACTTACTCTAAATTTTTACCAGAAACCGAGGATACTGCTTCCTTTTTCAGCTTCTATGATGTTACTGAGAAAATTGGTATTGTAATCGGAATGTGTGTTTATGGTGCTATCGATCAAATTACCGGAAGTCCAAGACTTGCTATCGTGTTATTGGCTGTCTTTTTTATAATTGGCGTATTTCTATTAAATAAGGTTCCCAAAACAAATACTTTGAAATAGAAAATCTTATAAGATATTTGTCTTTAACTAATAATTTTTCTTGTTTAATTTTTTTTATATATAATTTTAATAAGAAATTTACAAATAAAAAACATTTTTAAATTAAAAATGTAGTAAATTTACATTTTAATTTAAAAAATTTAATTCAATGAAAAAATTTAGTATTTTATTTGTATCCCTTTTAGTTTTGGTTTTAAGTTTAAATTCTTGTAGTAAAGACGAGAGTGTTGATGATAGTGTATCTGTGGTAGAAAATGGTACTCTAAAAGTTGATTTTGATGGAAAAACTTTTGTTTCAACAGCAGTTCAAGCAATCGTAAATGAAACATATATTTCAATAACAGGACTTAGAGCACCAAATGGAGATTTTATCCAAATTACTTTGCCAACGAATAAAGTGGGAACTTATACATGGAAAAATTTTAGCAATATAGACGAACCTTTAGTTTTGGTTTATACTCCAGCTGGAGGTGCAAATGCATATATATGTGTGCCTAAAGAGGTCGCTGATGGAATTTTAAATTATACAGATACTGGAGTTTTGACAATTTTATCTATTGATAATGTTACAAAGAAAATATCTGGTACATTTGAATTTACAGGAATTGATTTCATGGGCAATAATGGCAAAGGAGAAACAAAAAAATTCACAAAGGGTTCTTTTACAAATATTTCGTTTGCAGCTGATGTAGTAACACCAACACCTACACCAACTTCAAATACTTTTTCAGCAAAACTAGATGGAGTAGCCTTTGTGCCTACTAACATATTTGCCATTTTACAAAGCGGTAGAATATCTATATCTGCAAGAAAAGGAAGTGTTGAGACTCTTGGAATATCTTTACCAAGTACAATAAAACAAGGGACTTACGCAGTTGACGCGTATGGAATGGATTATATTTTTCAATATAGTAAAGACATGACTGCTACTGGAAATTTCACAGGCGCAGGCTCTGTTGTAATTACGAGTCATGATACAGCAAAGAGAATAATTAAGGGTACTTTCACTACAAAATATACTTCTCTTTTTGCTACAGCAACCTATACTGTTACAGATGGAGCTTTTAGTGTTTCCTATTAATTTGATCTTTTTTTTATTTAAAATCCGCCTTAGTGCGGATTTTTTACCTTTAAAATTGAAAAGTACTTTAATTTAAATAGCAACAAAATTGATTTGGCATAATGATTGCCTTATTAATCACTGCAATATTATAATGTGTTTATGCATCAATATTAGTATCGAATATTGATATGTTACCTTATATTTGTGTTCCGATTTAGAAAATTAATGACAAAAAGACTTAAATAATACTATGTCAAATCATAAAATACTTACCATTGACAATCTGTCACTTCAAGAATTTGATTCTGAAGCAGAATTAATTCCATTATTGACTCCAGAAGACGAAGAGGAGATGAACAATGAAGAATTACCCGATTCTTTGCCAATTTTACCTTTACGAAATACCGTATTATTCCCTGGAGTTGTCATTCCAATTTCTGCAGGAAGAGATAAATCAATTAAATTGATCAACGATGCCAATGCTGCAGGAAAAGTTATTGGAGTTGTTGCTCAAATTAATGAAGAAGATGAAGATCCGTCAAAAGATGATATCCATAAAATAGGAACTGTTGCACGTATTTTAAGGGTTTTAAAAATGCCCGACGGAAATGTAACCGTAATTCTGCAAGGAAAAAAGCGTTTTGAAATTACCGAAGTAGTTTCTGAAGAGCCTTATTTAAAAGCCAAAATTAAAGAAGTTCCTGAAAAAAGACCTGCTAAAAAAGATTCTGAGTTTAATGCAATTATTGATTCTGTAAAAGAATTGGCTGTCCAGATTATAAATGAAAGTCCCAATATTCCTTCTGAAGCAACTTTTGCCATTAAAAACATTGGAAGTCCCTCATTTTTAATCAGTTTTGTTTCTTCAAACATGAATCTATCTGTAAAAGAGAAACAAGATTTATTGTCCATCAATGGATTAAAAGATCGTGCTCTGGAAACTTTGCGTTATATGAATGTAGAGTTGCAAAAACTAGAATTAAAAAATGATATTCAGTCTAAAGTACGTTTTGATTTAGATCAGCAACAAAGAGAATATTTCTTGCACCAGCAAATGAAAACCATCCAAGAAGAATTGGGAGGTGTTTCGCAGGAGGAAGAAATGGACGAAATGAGTCAGAAAGCCAAAACCAAAAAATGGGACGAAAAAACGCAAAAACATTTCGAGAAAGAATTGTCTAAAATGCGTAGAATGAATCCACAAGCTCCTGATTTTGGAATACAAAGAAATTATTTGGAATTATTTTTAGAATTGCCATGGGGCGAATATTCTAAAGATAATTTTGATTTAAAACATGCTCAAAAAGTATTAGATAAAGATCATTTTGGATTGGAAGATGTCAAAAAAAGAATGATTGAGCATTTGGCTGTTCTTAAATTAAGAAATGACATGAAGTCGCCAATAATCTGTTTAACAGGACCTCCAGGAGTTGGAAAAACTTCTATTGGAAGATCTGTAGCCGAAGCATTGGGTCGAGAATATGTTCGTATCTCTCTTGGAGGTTTAAGAGACGAAGCCGAAATTCGAGGTCATAGAAAAACCTATATTGGAGCAATGCCGGGAAGAATCATTCAAAGTTTGAAAAAAGCAGGAACCTCAAATCCTGTGTTTGTTTTGGATGAAATTGATAAATTATCCTCTAGCCATAATGGTGATCCATCCTCAGCATTATTAGAGGTTTTAGATCCAGAACAAAACAATTCATTTTATGATAATTTCCTTGAAATGGGTTACGATTTATCTAAAGTGATGTTTATAGCAACTTCCAATAATATGGCAGCCATTCAACCTGCTTTAGTAGACAGAATGGAAATCATAAAAATGTCAGGATATACCATTGAGGAGAAAGTAGAAATTGCCCGCAAGCATTTATTTTCAAAACAATTGGCTGCACACGGATTGAAAGCCAAAGATTTGAGTATTGGTAAAAAGCAATTAGAAAAAATTGTAGAAGGGTATACTCGTGAATCTGGTGTACGTGGATTGGAAAATAAAATTGCACAAATCGTTCGAAATGCTGCGAAATCGGTAGCAATGGAAGAAGAATACAATAAAAAAGTAACCGACGAAGACATTATAAAAGTATTGGGTGTTCCAAGATTAGAACGTGACAAATACGAGAATAATGATGTAGCAGGAGTAGTTACTGGATTAGCGTGGACGAGCGTGGGTGGAGATATTCTTTTTATAGAATCCTTATTATCACCAGGAAAAGGATCAATGACGATTACTGGTAATTTAGGTAACGTTATGAAAGAATCAGCAACGATTGCATTAGAATACATAAAATCCAATGCTGAATTAGTGGGGTTAAATTCAGAATTACTTTCTAAATATAACATCCATTTACACGTCCCAGAAGGTGCTACACCAAAAGATGGACCTAGCGCTGGAATTGCGATGTTAACTTCGTTAGTTTCATTGCTCACACAAAAAAGAGTAAAGAAAAACTTGGCCATGACAGGAGAAATTACTTTGAGAGGTAAAGTTTTACCTGTTGGTGGAATCAAAGAAAAAATATTGGCTGCCAAAAGAGCGAATATCAAAGAAATTATTTTATGTCACGAAAATAAAAGTGATATTGATGAGATCAAACCAGAATATTTAGAAGGTCTTACCTTTCATTATGTAAAAGAAATGAGCGAAGTTTTAGAAATTGCAATTACAAAAGAGAAAGTAAAAAATGCTAAAGTATTGAAATAGTACGTATTAAAATTTATTATTTTTCTAATTCCAAGTTCCAATTGATTTTATTGGAACTTGGAATTTGTTTTTAGAATGTATCTTTATTTCTATTAATAATTTTATCTTCGCAATTGCGTTTTATACATTCAAAATAGCAATTGTAGGCATGTCCCAAAAACTTTTATTTTTCTTTTTAGTTTTAATTTGTTCTGTGACTTACGGACAAATAGGAGGGAAGTACACTTATCAATTTTTAGATTTAATTGCTTCACCAAGACAAGCAGCATTAGGAGGAAAAGTTATTACAATTTATGATGAAGATGTCAATCAAGCACTTTTTAATCCAGCCTCTATTAATCAAGAAATGGACAATCACCTCTCTATTAATTACGGAAATTACTACCAAGAAGTAACTTATGGAACAGCTTCATACGCTTACACTTACGATCAGCATTTACAAACATTTCAAGCAGGAATAAATTATATCAATTACGGTAAATTTGATGGTTATGATGAAAATGGTTTACCTACTTCTTCATTTACAGGAAGTGAAATTGCCCTTTCTTTGGGCTATGCCTACAACATACCCTATACCGATATTCATTTAGGTGCAAATGCTAAATTCATCGAATCTACATTAGAAAGTTACAACTCTTTTGGAGCAGCAGTAGATCTTGGAATGGTATATATTGATGAGAAAAATGATGTGAATTGGGCATTAACATTAATGAACATTGGTACCCAATTTACAACTTACGACGGTACCCGAGAAAAATTACCTTTTGAAATCATTGCAGGAGTTTCTCAGGAATTGGATCATGTTCCTATTCGTTGGCATCTGACAGTTGAAAATTTACAACAATGGAATTTGGCATTTTCCAATCCAGTTAATTCAGAAACTTCAATAGATGGAACGGTTACCAAAGAGAAAATTTCTTTTTTGAACAATACACTTCGTCATATGATTTTTGGAGTAGAACTTTTCCCTAAAAAAGCATTCAATCTTAGATTAGGATATAATTTTAGAAGAGGAGCCGAATTACAAATTCAAGACCAGCGTAATTTTTCAGGCCTTTCTTTAGGATTTGGACTCAAATTAAACAAACTAAAATTCAATTATTCCTATTCTAAATATACATTGGCAGGAAATACAAGTTTATTTGGATTAATGATTAATTTGGGAGAATGATATTTATAAAAAGAGTAAAGAAAATAGATAAGAGAAAATTGAACGCAATTTGTTCGCATATATATAAATAAAAACATGAAAAAAATTACCATTGCAATAGACGGATTTTCATCCACAGGAAAAAGCACATTGGCCAAGCAATTGGCCAAACATTTGGGGTATGTTTATGTAGATACTGGTGCCATGTATCGTGCTGTAACGTTATTTGCGATGCAAAATAATTGTATCGGAATAGAGTTCCTCGATAAAGACAGATTAATAGATTTATTGCCTACAATAAGATTACAATTTAAATTTAATCCTGAATTGGGATTTGCCGAAATGTATTTGAACGAAGTTAATGTAGAAACTGAAATTAGAACTTTGGAAGTTTCAAACTTTGTTAGCACAATAGCCGCTATTTCAGAAGTACGCTCTAAATTAGTAGAACAACAACAGCAAATGGGGAAAGAAAAAGGAATTGTGATGGACGGTAGAGATATAGGAACCGTAGTTTTTCCTAATGCAGAATTGAAAATATTCATGACGGCAGGAGCAGATACCCGTGCACAAAGACGCTTTGACGAATTACAGGCAAAAGGAGATTTAGTTTCTTATGAAGATGTTTTAAAGAATGTAGTAGAACGCGATTATATTGATACTCACAGAGATGACTCCCCTTTGATAATGGCAGAAGACGCTATAGAAGTTGACAATTCCTATTTGGATCGCAAAGAACAATTTGATGTTGTTTTGGAGTTGATAAATGATGTATTACAAAATGAATAAATACTTGCAAGTTTGATTTTAAATAGTAGTTTTACAAGCTGATACTTTTTTATAATAAAAATATATTTTATGGGAATTAAAAATAGGTTAACATTAATGAGTTTTCTTCAATTTTTTGTTTGGGGAGCTTGGTTAATTACCATTGCAAATTATTGGTTTGGCACCAAAAATTGGGAAGGAACACAATTTGGGTTGGTATTTAGCACCATGGGAATTGCTTCTTTGTTTATGCCAACTCTTACAGGAATTATTGCTGATAGGTGGATTAATGCTGAGAAATTATATGGTGTTTTACATATTTTGTATGGTGCTGTTTTATTTTATTTACCCGAAGTTACTACGCCAACAACTTTTATCTATATAATGCTGGTTGCCATGTGTTTTTATATGCCAACTATTGCTTTAAGCAACTCAATTTCATATAATGCCTTAAAAACAAATGGCTTAGACGTTGTTAAAAGCTTTCCACCAATTCGGGTTTTTGGAACAATTGGTTTTATAGTCGCTATGTGGATTACCAACTTAACAGGAAATAAAGCAAATGCTTACCAATTTTATATCGCAGGAATAGCAGCAGTTTTATTAGGTCTTTATGCGTTTAGTTTGCCCAAATGTAAGCCACAACGATTGACCAAAGAGAATGCATCGTTGATGGAAACTTTAGGCTTGGAGTCCTTTAAACTATTTGCTGATTATAAAATGGCTTTATTTTTTATATTTTCTATGTTTTTGGGAGGTGCATTACAACTTACCAATGCATATGGAGATGTTTTCTTGGATGAATTCAAACATTTTCCAAAATATGCTGATTCATTCGTGGTAAAATATTCTACTATTATCATGTCGATTTCTCAGATTTCGGAGACTTTATTTATATTGGCAATTCCTTTTTTCTTAAAACGTTTTGGAATCAAACAAGTGATGCTGATCAGTATGCTGGCTTGGGTATTGCGATTTGGATTATTTTCGTTTGGGAATCCAGTAGATGGATTGTGGATGATTATTTTGTCTTGCATTGTATACGGAATGGCTTTTGATTTCTTCAATATATCAGGTTCGTTGTTTGTAGAAACGCATACGGATGCCAAAAATCGTTCTTCAGCTCAAGGGATGTTTATGATGATGACCAATGGAGTAGGAGCCATATTGGGAAGTTTTACTTCGGGATGGGCTATTGATCGCTTTTTTACGAAGTCTTTTACCACGACTACTGACTTAGCTTCTTTTTTACAAACAGATGTTACAAATCCGAATATGTTAGAATTTGTAAAAAGTCAAGGTAAAGTGGTTTCTACAGATGGATTATTGGATTCGGCTTTGTTAATGAAGGATTGGCATACCATTTGGTTGGCATTTGCAATTTATTCATTGATTATTGCTATAGCATTTGCTATTTTGTTTAAACATAAACATGATCCAAATGAAATGGAGAATTTAAATCATTAAATAACAGTAAAAATTTTAAATAAACCCGTCTCGTTCTAAAAAACGAGACGGGTTTTTAGTTAAGACTTTTCAAAACTAAAGGATAATTTTGTCAAAATTTTGAACTTTGACAAAGATTACTGAATTAACATGCTCTCGTTTTTGAAATTGTTTTTTTTATTGCCGATACATCACAATATTGCCTAACTAGCCCAGATGGGAGGGAAAATCCTTTTATAAGCTTTGTCAAAGCTCAAAACTTTGACTAAGCTTATAAAAGATTGGAAGGACAGCGGGAACTATACCTCCAAAAACGCCTAATTTTTCGCTCCAAAACCTTTTATTGCTTCTTTTTGTGTTCCTAATAAATATCTCGCTTTAAATATTTTGCCATATTAAATAAATGAATTACTTTTGCACACCTTTTGGTGGATAGGAGTTTCCTTTAGGTATCAACAATTTAAGTAAAACAACTTCTGTTTTTTCTATCGCTTTGAGAAACTCAAGAAAAACAGAATACAAATTTTTTATCAGCATGTCTGAACAATTAAAATCACAAGAAGAGTTTTTAGCAAATTTTAACTGGCATAACTTCGAAGAAGGTATCGATGCAGTAGATGAGAAAAACTTATTAGAATTCGAAGAACTAGTATCAAAAACTTTCATTGCAACTGACCAAGAAGAAGTAGTTGAAGGAGTAGTTGTAAGAATCACAGATAGAGACGTTATCGTTGATATCAACGCAAAATCGGAAGGTGTTATTTCATTAAACGAATTCCGTTACAACCCAGCTTTAAAAGTAGGTGATAAAGTAGAAGTATTAATTGACATCCGTGAGGACAAAACTGGTCAATTAGTATTATCTCACAGAAAAGCACGTACTATCAAATCATGGGATAGAGTTATTTCGGCTAACGAAACAGGAGAAATCGTTAATGGTTTTGTAAAATGCAGAACTAAAGGTGGTATGATCGTTGACGTTTTCGGAATTGAAGCTTTCTTACCAGGATCTCAAATTGATGTTAAACCAATTAGAGACTACGATGTATATGTAAACAAAATGATGGAATTCAAAGTGGTAAAAATCAACCACGAATTCAAAAATGTTGTTGTTTCTCATAAAGCGCTTATTGAAGCGGATATTGAAGTACAGAAAAAAGAAATCATCGGTCAATTACAAAAAGGACAAGTATTAGAAGGTGTTGTTAAAAACATTACTTCTTATGGTGTGTTTATTGACTTAGGTGGTGTTGATGGATTAATTCACATTACTGACCTTTCTTGGAGTAGAATCAACCACCCAAGTGAAGTTCTTGAATTAGACCAAAAATTAAACGTTGTAATCCTTGATTTCGATGATGAGAAAACAAGAATTCAATTAGGATTGAAACAATTGAACGCTCACCCATGGGATGCTTTGAATGCTGATTTAAAAATTGGTGATAAAGTAAACGGTAAAGTAGTTGTAATCGCTGATTACGGTGCATTTATCGAAGTTGCTGAAGGTGTTGAAGGTTTAATCCACGTTTCTGAAATGTCATGGTCAACTCATTTACGTTCTGCTCAAGATTTCGTAAAAGTTGGAGATGTTGTTGAAGCTGTTATCTTAACATTAGATAGAGATGACCGTAAAATGTCATTAGGTATCAAACAATTGACTCAAGATCCTTGGACTGATATCACTGCTAAATACCCAGTAGGTTCTAAACATACAGGTATCGTTAGAAACTTTACAAACTTTGGAATTTTCGTAGAATTAGAAGAAGGAATTGATGGATTAATTTACATCTCTGACTTATCTTGGACTAAGAAAATCAAACACCCATCTGAATTTGTAAATGTTGGTGAAAAACTTGATGTTGTAGTATTAGAATTAGATGTTGATGGACGTAAATTATCTTTAGGTCACAAACAAACTACTGCTAATCCTTGGGATCAATACGAAGATTCTTTCGCTGTAGGAACTATCCACAATGGTGAAATTTCTGAAATCGTTGACAAAGGAGCTACTGTAGAATTCGGAGATGATATCGTTGCTTTCATTCCTACTCGTCACCTTGAAAAAGAAGACGGTAAGAAATTGAAAAAAGGTGATACTGCTGATTTCAAAGTAATTGAATTCAACAAAGAATTCAAAAGAGTAGTTGCATCTCACACTGCTATCTTCCGTGAAGAAGAAGAGAAAAACGTGAAAGCTGTAACTGAAAATACTTCATCTGCATCATCTACAAACGCACCAGCTGCAACTTTAGGAGATAACAATGATGTATTGGCTGCATTGAAAGCTAAAATGGAAAAATCAGAGAAAAAATAATTTCTTGATTTTTTGAATATAGAAAGCCCCACAGCAATGTGGGGCTTTTTTTTTGTAATTATTATATTTTTTTTAATAAGAAAAAGTGTTAAATAATTTCAAAAGTATATATTTGCTTTTCTAAATATTTACTTATGAAAAAAATCTACTTTTTAGTTCTGGCTTTTTGTTTTTTTAATGGATTGAGTGCACAGATTATTAATTTTCCCGATGCATCATTTAAAAATAATGTTGTAAATTATTATGCTGTTAAGGGTATTAATGGAGAAGATATTAAACTTGATAAAAATGGGGACAAAGAAATTGATGTTATTGAAGCGTTAGATGCGTATGGCATTGTTGAAGAAAATCATCCCTATATAACTGATATAACAGGAATAGAATATTTCACTAATCTCAGGTCTCTTAAAATACAAGGGAATGTTAACCTTAAAAAAATTAATATTTCAAATTTAAAAAATTTACAGTATTTAGATTGCAATTCTACTCGTTTAAATATGTTAGATCTTGCTGGGCTTTCAAAGTTAACTTATTTGAACTGCTATAATAATGGAATTGCTAAATTAGATTTAACAGGACTTACCGCTCTTAAAAGTTTAAATTGTGCACATAATGCTCTTAACGATTTAACAATTGCAAATTTACCTTCCTTGGAGACAGTTCATTGTGTAGGATTTAATGAATCAAATAGCTATATAATCTCAACCACTTTATTATTGCAAAATCTACCAAGTCTAATAGATATTGATTGTAGAGGTTCAAATATTTCTGATTTAAAAATGTCAGGAATTGATAAATTGGAATATTTAGATTGTAGAGACAATCAACTTACAACACTTGATGCTTCTGAAATGCATAGTGCTAAAATCATTTATCTTTCCAATAATTATCTATTAAATTCTGTATTTGTAAAAAACGGAAGTTACGAAAGTATATATGTAGGAAATAACATAGGTGAAAATTTATTAAAATACATTTGTGTAGATGAATTTCAATTAGAAAATATGAAGGCTGGAATGGATTATAACTATCCTGAATTAAGAGGTAAATGTGTGATAAGCTCCTATTGTACTTTTATACCAGGCGGAATATCTTATAGTATAAATGGTAGTCAGAAATGGGATTCTAATAATAATGGATGTGATAATGAAGATCCTATATATCCATTCCTGAAATTTAATATTACAAACGGAATAATAACTCAAGATTTCATAAGTGATAAATCAGGAAACTACAACCTTCATCCTCAAGAAGGAAAACATATTATTACCCCTATTATTGTAGAAAATTCATCATTTTTTAGTGTATCACCTTCAACAGTAAATGTTGATTTCCCATCACAAACGAGTCCATTTATTCAAGATTTTTGTATTACTGCAAATGGTGTACATCCTGATTTAGAAATCACCTTAATTCCATTAGAAGTGGCTAGACCTGGTTTTGATTCAAAGTATAAACTAGTTTACAAAAACAAAGGAAATGTAGCTCAATCAGGAACTGTTAATTTATCTTTTGACGATGCTGTTTTGGATGTAGTGGTTTCGAATCCTATAGTTTCTAGTCAAAACACAAATAGTTTATCTTGGAATTTCTCCGATTTAAAGCCATTTGAAACTCGTGAAATTACCTTTACTTTAAATGTAAATAGTCCGATGGAAACTCCAGCAGTAAATAGCGGCACTGTTTTGCATTATACAGCAACAGTAAACTCAGCTGATGTTGATGAAAATCCAAATGACAATATGTTTGTTTTGAATCATACAGTTGTAGGTTCTTTAGATCCAAATGACAAAACGTGTTTAGAAGGTGATGTTATTACTCCGAGTTTAATTGGTGAATATGTACATTATTTAATCCGTTTTGAAAATACTGGAAATTATGCTGCACAGAATATTGTTGTAAAAGATATGATTGACTTATCAAAATTCGATATTTCGACTTTGGTTCCAAATGATGCCAGCCATTCGTACATCACTAAAATTTCTGACGGCAATAAAGTGGAGTTTATTTTTGAGAATATTAATCTTCCTTTTGATGATGCCAACAATGACGGTTATATTGCTTTTAAGATCAAAACCAAATCGACTTTGAAAGTAGGAGATTCATTTGATAATGAAGCTAACATCTATTTTGATTATAATTTCCCTGTGTTAACTAATAAAGCGACAACTAAATTTGCGACAACTTTAGGAACACAAGACTTTGAATTTTCTAATTATTTTAAAGTGTATCCAATTCCAGCAGATGAAGTTTTAAACATTTCTGAAATTCAGAATGTCGAAATTCAATCCATTGCTGTTTATGACATTTTGGGACAAATGGTAATTGCGCTTCCTAATTTAAAAAATACTTCAAAAATTGATGTATCTAATTTAAGTTCTGGAAATTATTTTATAAAAATAAAATCAGACAAAGGAAGTTCAAGTATGAAGTTTATAAAAAACTAAATTTTAAAAAAATCAGAAAAAAAATAATTTCTTGATTTTTTGAATATAGAAGGTCCCACAGCAATGTGGGGCTGTTTTTTGTGCTATATTTAATCACAATAAATTTCAGTTCTTATATTACTATTAAATGACGAAAGTATAATTATTTATATCAACTACTATTTTGAATTATTTCACTAAAGAATGTATTATTAAAAAAAAATATCTTAAATATTAAGTTAAATGTATGTTAAGTTATGAGAAAATGTTTATTTTTGGGAAAATCCTACATTTTATATGATTCCAAAACTATTTTCGTCAAAACATTTTATATGCTACGTTTGTTTAAGTTTCTATATATTTTTTTTATGCTCTACAAAAGTAAATGCGCAATGTGCAGGAAATGACAAATCCATTGATGTTTGTGATATTACAAATCCTGCTAGTCAAAATATTGATCTTAATCTAATATTAGACTTAGGTCATACTCTTGGAGGAACATGGAAAGATGATGATAAATCAGGAGGATTTGATAAAACAACGGGTATTCTAAATGCACAATTAATCAGAAAAAGTGGTGTGTATCATTATACTTATACCGTTACTGGAGTTTCTGGTTGTCTTGATAACACTGCCATTGTAACCGTTACCATTGGAGGATACACAGGGGTACCTGCGCTCAATTCTTCGATTTGTAATGCCAATATGGCCTATAATTTATTTGAGGCTTTTAATGGTAGCTTTCTAGCACCTCAGTCTGGAGGCACTTGGGTTGGAAATACAAGTGCTGTGGGTTTAACCAAAAATATTCTAAATGCTACAAATTTAAATTATGATACTACTTACGAATATACGTATTCAATACCCGCTATAGGTTCTTGTGCGGCACCTCCTGATGCTAAAGTTTTTGTTACAATTTATCGTTCTCCGGAACCTGGAATTCCTACTGATTTAAGATTGTGCTCTAATGGGTTAAGTTCTTATACCAATTTTAATTTAAATGATCTATTAACAGGTGAAGACCAAGGTGGAGTTTGGACCGAAGTCTTAACTGATGAAATTGACAATAACGACGATACAGATTCTACTGTTGATATCCAAAATATTTATAATACCAAAGGTCCAGGAAGTTATCGTTTTACGTATACGGTATTCACAGATAATAATGTTTGTGATGATGAAACCTCGAATGTCGATATCACAATAGAAAAACTACTTGATTATACAGGAGCCACTTTAAACTTAAATACTCCAATTTGTGAAAATGAAATTGCAACAACTGCATTTTCTGGAACTATACAAAATGTTACAGATATTCCAGACGGAACCTATTCCGTGACCTATACAATATCGGGTAATGGATCACCAATAACTAAAACTAGTAGCTTTTTTAATAATGTTTTGACTTTTCCAATTGATAGAAGTAATTTTTCTGCTTCTGGAGATTATACCATAACCGTTACAAATATTGTTAGTGGGTCAACACTTAATATTTGTAACAATATAATTCCGTTAATTTCAGGAGTGATTCAAATTAACCCAATTCCTAAAATTAACAATGCGACACTAACGATTAATCCTGTATGCCAAAATGAAGATGTAACAGTAGCTTTTTCGGGAACTTCAAATCTTACCGATGGGACTTATGATATTTTATACAATTTGACAGGATTAAATATAATAAGTGGAGTTTCGGGTGTTATGAATGTTATTGGAGGAGTTTCTTCTTTTCCAATTTCAAGTGGTTTAATACCTAAATCAGGTAAAACGACTGTTACCATTACCAAAATCACTAATACTACAACTGGTTGTACCAATTTGTCGACATTGAATAAAGAATTTACTGTAAATCCTTTACCTGATGTTTCAAATTTGACCATTGTCATAAAAGATATTTGTCAAGGACTGCCTGCAACAATTGACCTGACTGGCTTAGGTTCTTTGACGGATATTTCTATAGATTATTTAATTTCTGGAGTCAATTCTGTATTAACTCAAACTTTAGCGTTGACTGTTGTTGGAGGCACAAAGAGTTTTGTTATTCCAGCGGCAGATATTCCAAATGTTGGATTGAAGACATTTACTATTACCAAAGTGACCAATGTATTAACTGGTTGTTCGATTACAACATTAATTCCTAAAGATTTTACTGTAAATCCAATTCCAGCAATTCCTGTTGCAATTGACCAAAATTTTTGTACTGCTGATACTCCAACAGTTGCCAATTTACAACCACAAGGTGCACAATATCAATGGTTCGATTCTGCATTAAGTACAGTTCCATTAATAAGTACAACTCCATTACTATCTGAAAATTACATTGTAAAAGACGTAAATGCGTTGACAAAATGTGAATCTCCTTTACAAATGATTGCAGTACAAATCAATAGTACACCACAAATCAATAATGCAACACTTACAATTTTGCCTATTTGCCAAGGATTCAATGCTATGGTCAATTTTTCTGGAGCTTCCAATTTGGCGGACGGGAATTATGATATTCTTTACAATTTAACAGGCGCTAATATTGTTTCAGCCAAATCTGCAATTTTAACTATTGCTGGCAGTTTGGGATCATTTCAAATTGCGTCCAACTTAATTGCAAATGCAGGAAATACTACGCTATCAATTACCAATATTACAAATTCATTGACACTTTGTACCAACAGTTCTACTCTAACGAAAGTTTTTGTTGTCAATGCGGTACCAGATGTCAC
The DNA here is from genome assembly GCF_026810365.1 of Flavobacterium praedii. Taxonomy (NCBI): domain Bacteria; kingdom Pseudomonadati; phylum Bacteroidota; class Flavobacteriia; order Flavobacteriales; family Flavobacteriaceae; genus Flavobacterium; species Flavobacterium praedii. Next base: position 1,066,157 of record NZ_CP113948.1, on the reverse strand, counting down.
AAATATGGTTGTGAATGTCAAAGATGGATGTTTGGGTCAAAACGTAAATGTTGATATTACTGGATTGGGAACTTTAACGAATATCACATTGAGCTATGCTGTAAATGGAGCTAATACAATAGGTTCTCAAACAGTTTCTTTGGCAGTAAGTGGGGGTAAAACAAATTTTTTAATTCCAGCATCTTCGCTTTCAGCAAATGGCAATAATACTTTGAATATAAATAATTTAACCAATGTATCAAATAGTTGTTCAGCACTATTTCCAAGTCCAATATCCAAAAGTTTTGATATAAATACAATACCTAATATTCCAATTGCAACTGATCAAAAATTTTGTGAGACAGATTTAAAAACGGTAGCCAGTTTAAATCCAAATGGGAATCAATACAAATGGTATGATTCACTTTCTAATTCAACACCATTGGCTAGTAATAAACTTTTGGTTTCAGGTACTTATTATGTAAAAGAAGCTAATGGTACAACTGGATGTGAATCAGCTGCGGCTTCAATTAATGTGTTTATAAATGTTGTGCCTTCTCCAACTTTAAATCAAAACGGGCAAAAATTTTGCGGAATAGATAAACCTACTATTCTTAATTTATCAAACAATACAAATTCGAATAGTAATTTAACCTGGTATGATTCAGCTACAAATGGCACGGTACTGACTAATAGCGAGTTGCTTTTGGAAGGAACAACTTATTATGGTTTTAATTTAGATACAAATACAAACTGTTATTCCAATCCATTGGTAGCAACGGTTACTCTAACCGATTGTACCGCAACAGAAGATAACTTCTTGATTCCTGATGGATTTTCACCAAATGGAGATGGAGTAAATGAAACCTTTGAAATAGTTGATATCGAATTTTTATTCCCTAATTATACTTTAGAAATTTACAATCGCTATGGCAATTTGATGTTTAAAGGCAATATCTACAAACCTGCTTGGGACGGAAAAAATTCCAATTCCAGCTTTATTAATGGTGACGCACCAACAGGAGTTTATTTTTATGTTATCAATTATAATAAAGACAATTTGTCTCCAAAACAAGGCCAACTTTATTTAAACCGATAATTCAATTTTTTACTTATAAAATTTATTCTAATGAAGAAAATAATACTTCTAGTGTTTTTTTTCCTTTCTATACTAAAGGCATCCGCACAGCAAGACCCTCATTTTACGCAGTATATGACAAATATGAGTGCAGTAAATCCAGCCTATGTTACCAATACACCTTCCATACTTAATTTAGGAAGTTTGTATCGTTACCAATGGTCTGGAATTAAAGGAGCCCCAAAAACGCTAACACTCTTTGCTCATACACCAATAAATGAAAAGATAGAAACAGGGTTCTCTTTAATTTCTGATGATATTGGTGATGGCGCCAAAAAGGAAACCAATTTCTTTGCTGATTTTGCCTATATCCTTCAATTGAATGAAAAACAAAAAATTTCATTTGGACTAAAAGCTGGTTTTTCTTCCATAAGCACCAATTTTAATGGCTTTCAATTGAATAGTGGTAATATTTCTACCGATGATGCATTTTCTCAAAACACAAATGAAACAGTACCCAATATCGGAGTAGGAGGGTATTATTTTACCGATAATTATTATGTTGGTATTTCAATACCCAACTTGCTTTCGGCAGAACATATCAAATCAAGAGCTCCTATTAATTCGTTTGGACCACAAGAAATACATACTTATTTTACTGGAGGTTATGTTTTTGATATTGATGAAAACTTCAAATTCAAACCTGCTTTTATGTCCATTTTTGTAAAAGGCGCTCCGGTTTCTGTTGACCTGACAGCCAATGTGTTATACAATGAAAAATTTGAACTTGGAGCAGCTTATCGATTTGGTGATTCGGTTAGTATACTAATGAATGTCAATGTAACACCTAGTTTAAGAATAGGGTATTCTTATGATTACACCACCTCAAATCTAAGTCAGTTTAATTCGGGTTCTCACGAAATTGTACTCTTATACAATTTGGATTTATTGGGTAAAGGGTATGATAAATCACCTAGGTTCTTCTAAAAAAGTAAACATGAAATATATATACATACTCCTTTTCGTATTTTCAATCCAATTTGCAAAAGCCCAAAAGCAGGATTTGCAAAGGGCAAATGTTTTATTTGGTAAAACCTATTATAGCGCTGCTATTCCTTTGTATGAAAAGGTAATGGTTAAAAATCAGAGCGTTGATGTAATTCAAAAACTAGGTGATTGTTATTATTTTACTAATGATTATAATAAAGCTCAAGAACAATATTCCTTATTAGCTCAAAACAAAAATTTGGACGAAGGATATTATTTTAGATATTCTAAAACGCTGAAAGCCAGGGGAAAATACGCAGAAGCAAATGATTTAATGCGAAAATTTTATTTGGGTTCAAATAATAAAGCAGCGATTGAAAAATTAGAAAGGGATATAAAAGAACTTAAAAATGTGACTGCTATTGGCGAACGATTTTCGATTCAAAATTTGGCATTAAACACAAAAAAATCAGAATTTGGAGGGGTTGTTTTGGGGGATAATTTAGTATTTGCAGCGGTTAAAAAGAAACCAACTCTATTGGACAAAAAGTACAAATGGAATAATGAATCATATCTTAATTTAGTTAGTATTTCATTAAAAAATATAAATGCAAATGATTCTATAGTAAGCTATTTTTCTAAAGATTTAAAATCGCCTATGCACGAATCTAATGCTATTTTCACCAAAGATGGCAAAACAATGTATTTTACTCGAAACAATTCTAATAATGGAAGAAGAGGAAAGAATGCAGACAAAATTTCGAATATTCAGATTTTTAGAGCTGAGTTAGTCAACGGCAAATGGATCAATATTAAAACTTTGCCTTTCAATAGCCCAGATTATTCAGTCGAACATCCTGCCTTAAGTCCAGATGAAAAAACATTGTATTTTGCATCGGATATGCCTGGAACATTGGGCTCATTGGATATTTTTAGCGTAACAGTAGATGGTTTTAGTTTTGGTACTCCAATAAATTTAGGAGATAAGATAAATACATCCAAGAGAGAACAATTTCCATTTATTTCCAAAGACAACAAATTGTACTTTTCTTCCAATGGGCTTGAAGGTTATGGTGGTTTGGATATTTTTGTTTCCGATATTCAAAGTAATTCGTATTCCAAAGCTTCAAATGTAGGATTACCTGTAAATTCGGGTTATGACGATTTTGCTTATTATATTGATTCGGACTCCAAGGAAGGTTATTTTTCATCCGACAGGCTAGGAGGTAAAGGGAAAGATGATATTTATTCTTTGAAAGAAACCAAAGATTTACTGATTGAAGATTGCAAACAATATATTGCTGGTGTTATTACTGATGTGGATTCCCATTTAGCACTTGAAAATGCAATTGTAATTTTGAAAAACACTTCGAATCAAGAGCTGGAAAAAGCAATAACTTCAGCCGATGGGAAATTTAGTTTTACAATAGAATGTGAATCCAATTATTCGGTATTTGCTACCAAAGAAAATTATACTGAAAATTCAAAAAGCTTCAATATTTCAGGAGAAAGAAACAAAGTAAATGATGGTTCTATGGAAATTCGTTCCTTAGAAATTATCAAAAAGGAAGAGCAAGTGGCTTTGGATAAAAAAGTTGCTGCCGATTTACTTATAGCGCAACAATTGAAAGCTGCCGAATTGGTTGCTTTGGAAAAGAAAAAGAAAGTAGATGCAATTGCTCTACAGGAAAAGAAAATAGCTGATGTCAATGCTCTAAAACTAAAGAAAAAAGAAGATGCTATTGCACTTGAAGCGAGGAAATTGGCAGATATAGCAGCAGTGCAACAATTGAGAAAAGACAAATTGATTGCAGATCAAAAGGCTAAAGAAATAGCAGAAGCCAAGAAAAAAGAAAAAACAGCTGCCATTGTTGCCGCCGAGAAAGATGTTGTAAAAGATAGAGACCGTTTAATCATCAAGACCGATCCAATTTATTTTGATTATAATATGTGGTATATTCGAAAAGAATCCAAAAAAATATTAAATCGTGTGGTGGAACTGATGAATAAATATCCAGAAATGGTGGTTGAAATTGGTTCGCATACTGACAATCGCGGGAATGATAAATTCAACAAAGACCTTTCTCAAAAAAGAGCAGATGCTACAAGAACCTATATTTTGGAACAAGGAATACCAAAAAATAGAATTTCTGCCAAAGGTTATGGTGAATCGGTTCCAATTGTAAAATGCATTCCAGAAGATTCCTGTGATGAAGAGCAACACGAATTAAACAGAAGAAGTGAATTTGTGATTAAGAATTTGTAATTTATCAAAAAAAACGACACCCATTTCACAGATTGGCACAGATTTTAAGATATAAAAAAAACCTAATTTCTTAATTGAAATTAGGTTTTTCATAAATAGTAAAAAGATTTTATCTCAAACTTGCACCAAGTTCTGTTTCAAAATTCTTTTTCAGTTTATTCATAATTTTGTCAATTTGAGCATCTTCTAGCGTTTTGGTTGTATCTTGTATGATAAAACTCAAAGCATAGGATTTTTTACCTTCTGGTAAATTTTGTCCTTCGTAGACATCAAATAAATTAATATCTTTTAACAATGCCTTTTCGGTTTGTCTTGCAATATTATAAATTGAATCATATGATACACTTTGATCTACTAATAAAGCCAAATCTCTGCGAACTTCAGGATATTTTGGAATTTCAGTGTATTTAATTTTACTAGACATTAATTTTAAAACTATAGCCCAATTAAAATCGGCATAGAAAACTTCTTGTTTGATTCCGAAATGTTTTAGAACTGATTTCTTAACAACACCAAATTCAACCAAAATATCACTACCTATTCCTAAAGCAATTCCTTCTGAAAACACATCTGTATTTACTGCAACATTTTTTGCATTTGAAATCCCTAATCTTGATAAAATTCCTTCAATATATCCTTTGAACAAAAAGAAATCGGAAGGTTTTTGGGGACTTGCCCAATTCTCTTGGTTTCTATTTCCTGTTTGAAATAATGTTAAATGTTTAATTTCCTCATAACCGGATAGGAATTTATGATACGATTTCCCAAATTCAAATAATTTTAAATCGGAATTTTTTCGGTTAATGTTATACGATATAGCTTCCAATCCAGAAAACAATAAAGATTGGCGCATTGTTGCCAAATCACTACTCAATGGATTTAGCATTGTCACATTATACTCTTCTTTTAGCATTTCAGAAAGTTGTACATAAGAAGCTGTTGTCAATGAATTGGCCATCATCTCATTAAATCCTTGTGAGTTTAATTGAGAAGCAACAATGTTTTGCACTTTATAATCCTCATTTCGTGGAGAATTTGAAACGGTAGCATTCAATTTTTTGGAGAACAGAATATTATTATATCCGTAGACTCTCAAAATTTCCTCGATAACATCGATTTCTCTTTGTACATCAACTCTATAAGCAGGAATAGTCAAACCCAAACCAGCATCTGAAATACTATTTACTTTAATTTCTAACGAAGCTAAAATTTGTTTAATTGTATCTTTAGGCAATTCTTGTCCAATAATTCTTGCTACATTTTTAAAATTTAAAAACACGGCAAAATCTTCGATCTTCTTTTGGTATATATTAACAATGTCAGATGTAATTTCCCCCCCCGCTACTTCTTGTATTAATAAGGCTGCTCTTTTTAAAGCATATTCTGTTATTGTTGGATCAATACCTCTTTCAAATCGAAAAGAAGCATCTGTATTTAATTGATGTCTTTTGGCTGATTTTCGAATGCTTACTGGATTAAAATAGGCACTTTCAAGGAAGATAGAATTAGTAGTTTCAGAAACTCCAGATTTTTTACCACCAAAAACACCAGCGATACACATAGGGCCTTTTTCGTCACAAATCATTAAGTCTTCTTCATGCAAAGTTCTTTCTATGTCATCTAATGTTGTGAACTTTGTTCCGCCCGGAAGGGTTTGCACTATGATTTTTCCAGTAATTTTTCCAGCATCAAAGGCGTGAAGAGGTTGACCTAAATCATGTAATACATAATTAGTGACGTCAACAATATTATTCTTTGGATTGATTCCAATTGCTTTTAATCTATTTTTTAACCAATCTGGAGATTCTTTAACAGTAATTCCTGAAATAGTTACTCCACAATATCTTGGAGCCAATTGAATGTCTTTTACATCAACATCAATTTTTAGAGTTCTTTTATCGACTCTAAAATTACTTACCGATGGAGTAATTAATTCTACATTAATACCTGTTTGGATTAATCCAGCCCTTAAATCACGTGCTGTTCCAAAGTGACTCATTGCATCTGCACGGTTTGGTGTTAAACCAATTTCGAAAACTTCGTCATTTTCAATTTTAAAAACTGTAGAAGCCAATGTACCAGCTGGAATTGCATTATCAAGCACCATAATTCCTTCATGACCTTCGCCAAGACCCAATTCATCTTCGGCACAAATCATTCCATGGCTTTCTTGTCCTCTTATTTTTCCTTTTTTAATGGTAAAAGAACTTCCATCTTTATCATATAATACAGTACCAATAGTAGCTACAGGCACTTTTTGTCCCGCGTCAACATTACTGGCACCACAAACAATTTGCAAAGGAACTCCATCTCCAAGATCAACAGTGGTTATTTTCAATCGATCGGCATCCGGGTGTGGAATACAAGTAAGAACATGTCCCACTACAATTCCTTCCAATCCACCTTTTACGGATTGGTATTTTTCTACGATTTCAACTTCAAGTCCTAAATCAGTAAGCAATGCAGCTGTTTCATCTGATTTCCAATCTATTTTAATGAACTGTTTTAACCAGTTATATGATATTTTCATGCGAAGCTAATATTTGTTTTTTATTTAATAAGTACCACTACTATTGATTCCAGGTTGTTTTGGAATAATTGTAATTAAATTGTAAAATTTTTAAGACTGCAAATATAATCAATGTTTCTTGAGGGTCAAAGCTAGTTTGTATCAAAGTTTAAAACTATTACAACAAAGTTCAACGCTGTATTTAAATTTTTTCCTCAACATGTTTTTTTATATTTTTAATTTTTAATGTTGTTGAACGCGATTAATAAAAACCAAAAAAAGCATCAAATTCTATAGAAAGGTTATAAGAATCGGGTATTTTAATTAAGAAAATCTCTTAAAACTGAAGATTTCCTGCGAGTTCCCTTAAAGTAATTTCGGATAATTTTGCTTGAAATTGTGCTGTACTCAAACGAATTTTTGAATTGATATAATTCAATTGAGCGGCTCTAAATTCAACAGAAGTTATTGTTCCTATTTTGAATTTTTCGGCTGTAATATCTAGATTTTGTTTTGAAATGGCTGTATTGTTTTCTTCTAAATCAATCAAATCTAAATTGGTTAAATAAATTTGAAAAGCCACTGTCAAGTTACTCTGCAAGTTAATTGTTTGCTGTTCAATTACTAACTTTGAATTTTCTACTTGCATTTTAGCAATTTTTTCATTTCTGTTTTGAGCATTTCCATCAAATAAATTTAATGAAGCTGTAAAACCATAATTCAATCCGCGCGCAGAAGATTGGGTATTAAAACCAAGGCTAGAAGTTGATTCATTAAAATTGTATCCCGTATTTACTTGTACAATTGGATAGCGATCCGCTTTAATTTGCTTTAAATCCAATTCTGATACCTTTTTATTAATGATTTGAATAATCAATTCAGGGTTTTGTTTTTCTGCCAATGCTAATAATTCTGATAGCTGTAATTTTCTATCAACGGTTATATTCTTAGAAACAATAAAATCGCTTTTTAAATCTCTAGCCAATATTTTATTTAAAAGTGTTTTTGCGTTGGCATAAATCTGTTTTTCTTTTAATAAATTTCCAAGATCGGTATTCAAATCAACTTGAGCATTTAAAACATCCAGTTTTGAACCTTTTCCTATGGTATAACGATTTTTTGTGAATTCTAATCTTTTCTTGGAAATTACTATTGTAGAATCCAAATCTTCTAGTTTTTGTTGTTCTTGAATCAAATCATAATAAACAGAATTTACACTACTTACGGTATTTACAATAGTCTTTTTTAACTGTGCATCGCTCAAATTTTGTAATTCTTTCAATTGATCGAATCGGGCAAACATTTTTAAACCATCAAAAATGGTCCAGTCTAAACCTACACCATAATTTAAATTATTATTCTGAGCATTTTTTAATTCAACTGTAGTACCATCTAAACGAGTTTGCGAAGTATTTTGAACACTTTTATTATCAGATGCATTGGCGCTAATTGATGGTAGCATTCCGGCATTACCAATGGCAACATTGGTTTTATCCATTTTTAAATTATTGTCGGCAATTTTTATTTCATAATTGTTTTCCAATGCAATTTTAATGGCATTTTCTAATGTTAAAATTCCTTGTGCATTTCCTATTGCAAAGCAAAAGAAAAGCAACAGTAGACTTCTAAAAAATAGTTTGGTATTTATCATAATTATTTACTTTCATTTATATTATCAAAGAATTGATTTTTTTTGAATTAAAACCATTTCTTTAATCAATTGAAAATTTATTTTTTTACTTCGTTTTCATATTCGTCAATATGGTCAAATTCAGGATAATGCTTTCTTGCTTTAGACCACATTAAATACAAAGCCGGAATTACAAATAAAGTAAGTACCAATGAAAAAATAGTACCTCCTACAATGACAACTCCCATTCCAATTCTGCTGGTTGATGCTGCTCCTAAAGATAATGCGATAGGCAATGCACCCAAGGATATAGCCAAACTTGTCATTAAAATAGGACGTAACCGCGCTTCCGAAGCTTCTAGAATTGCTTCTAATTTTGATTTTCCCTGTTCACGCAATTGATTGGCAAATTCCACAATTAATATTCCGTTCTTGGTTACCAATCCAATCAACATAATGGTTCCAATTTGACTAAAAATATTCCAAGTTTGATTGAACAACCAAAGTGAAAATAAAGCACCAGCAACAGCCATTGGCACTGTCAAAATAATAATAAAAGGATCTATAAAGCTTTCAAATTGTGCTGCTAATATTAAAAATATGAGTAACAATGCCAATCCGAAAGCAAAAGAAGTATTCGAACTACTTTCAACAAAATCTCTAGATTCTCCCCCTAAATCGGTTGTAAAAGAATCATCGAGTACTTTGGCTTTAATTTCATTCATTGCATCAATTCCATCGCTTATACTTTTGCCTGGAGCGAGACCTGCAGAAACTGTCGCCGACATATATCTATTATTATGATACAATTGTGGCGGATTACTTTGCTCTTCAATAGTAACCACATTGTCCATTTGAATGAGTTGTCCTTTGCTATTTTTTACATACATTGAAGTTAAATCCAAAGGTTTGGAACGATCTTGTCTTTCGAACTGGCCAATAACTTGATACTGCTTTCCATTTCTCATAAAATAACCAAAACGTTGTCCGCTGAGTGAAAGTTGCAAAGTCTGAGCAATATCTTTTACGGAAACGCCTAAACTCTCTGCTTTTTCTCTATTTATTGAAACATTTATTTCGGGTTTATTAAATTTTAAATTCACATCTGTTATAGAAAAAGTTTCATTTTTGGCAGCTTCATCCATAAATAATGGAATTTTTTCTCTTAATTTTTCAAAATTTGGTGCTTGAATAATGTATTGTACGGGTAAACCACCACGTCTATTTACCGCAATAGTTGGCTGTTCAATAACTGACGTTTTTGCAACTGAATATTGTTTAGTGATTTTTGTTAATTTTTCGGCAATTTCTTTTTGTTTCAACTTTCTTTCAGAAGGATCCACTAGAGCAATACGTACTCTACCGCTGTTTACGGTTGAAGCGCCAAAACCTGGGGAAGTTATCACCAAAGCGACTTTTTTTTCTGGAATAGAATCATCTACCAATCTTGAAATTTCTTGCATAAATCGATCCGTATATTCATAGGAAGAACCCTCTGGAGCTGTTACAGACATAACTATAGCCGAACGGTCATCATAAGGAGCCGTTTCTTTTTGAATTATATTAAAAAACAAATAAATCAGTCCAAAACAAGCTATTAGAATGGGAAAACTCAACCATTTTTTCTTCATAAAACGATTCAAAGCATCAGCATATGAACTATTTAATTTTTCGAAATACGGTTCTGTTTGTATATAAAACTTAGATTTTTTTTGTTCTCCGCTTTTCATTAAATAAGCGTTGAGCATGGGTGTTAGAGTTAAAGAAACAAAAGCTGAAATTAAAACGGCTGCACCAATCACTACACCAAATTCCCGAAACAATCGCCCGACAAAACCTTCGAGGAAAATAACCGGTAAAAATACCGCAGCTAAGGTGATTGAAATAGAAATTACCGCAAAAAATATTTCATTCGAGCCTTTAATTGCCGCTTCAATTGGTGACATTCCTTCTTCGACTTTTTTGTAAATATTTTCGGTTACCACAATACCGTCATCTACAACTAAACCAGTTGCAAGAACAATAGCCAATAAAGTAAGCACATTAATAGAAAAGCCAAAAAGCCACATAATGAAAAATGTAGCAATAAGTGAAACTGGTATATCAATTAATGGTCTAAAAGCAATTGCCCAATCCCTAAAGAACAAGAAAATAATCAAAATCACCAAAATAATCGAAATTCCTAATGTTTCAGCTACTTCAATTACCGATTGTTTAACAAAAATAGTATTGTCAATTACAATATTTAGTTTAATATCTTTGGGTAAATCTTTTTTAAGCTTTTGAAATTGTTTATAAAAAGCTTTAGAAATGTCCAAATAATTAGCTCCCGGAAGTGGTACGATGGCAACACCTACCAATGGTAAACCAGATTGGCTCATTTTGGTTTCTACATTTTCGGGTCCCAAAATTGCAGAACCAACATCGCTAAAACGAACAATTTTCTCTCCATCTGAGCGAATAATAATATTATTAAATTCCTCTGGTTTAGAAAGATTTCCGACCGTTTTTACAGTAAGTTCCGTGTTGCTTCCCGTTAATTTTCCAGAAGGTAATTCAATATTTTGCTGGTTTAATGCTTCTCTAACTTCCGATACTGTACATCCATACGAAGCTAATTTAACTGGATCAATCCATAAACGCATAGCGTATCTTTTTTGTCCCCAAATCTGAATTCCGCTTACACCTGGTATTGTTTCTAATCGTTGGCCTATAACATTTTCTGCATAATCACTTAGTTCCAAGGCATTTCTGGAATCACTCTGAACGGTCATCGAAATAATTGCATCTCCATTGGCATCAGCCTTAGAAACAACTGGAGGAGCATCTATATCCTGCGGCAAATCTCGAATAGCTTGAGATACTTTGTCGCGAACATCATTAGCAGCTTCCTCTAGATTTTTATTCAAATTAAATTCAACTGTTATATTACTACTTCCTTGAATACTAGAAGATGTTACATTTCGAATACCATCTATCGAATTGATTGCTTTTTCTAAAGGCTCAGTAATTTGTGATTCTATAATATCCGAATTGGCTCCTGTATAATTGGTTCGTATCGAAATTTGAGCAGGATCTATAGATGGAAATTCCCGCACACCTAGATAAGTGTAACCGATAATACCAAATAAAATAATCGTTAAATTCATAACGATTGTCATTACAGGTCTTTTTATACTTAATGTAGATAAACTCATTTAAAAGATTTTAGATTTTAAAACGCAGATTTTAGATTTATGATGTTTCTGCTAGCAATGAATATTCTTTTTTTAAACTATTAAAATTTGCTGAATTAAGTTTTGAATTACTTAAAGACAATATAGTTAGTTATCAATTGGGTGCGTCGTATGCTTTGACTTATAAATAAAGATTTTAGATTTAAAAAAACAATTCTATATATACAACTTTATATAAATTTGAAATAAAGGATTGTTTTTTTAAATCAAAAATCTAATTTTTTGAATTTAAAATCACCTTAATAGGGGCTTCATCTTTTAAAGACATTACTCCACTTGTCAACAAAGTATCTCCCGCTTTTAAGCCCGAAAGCACCAAGATAGAAGCATCTGTTCTATTGGCAGTTTCAACCATAATCTCTTTGGCCATTCCATTTTTAGAAATATATACTTTTTTGCCATTTTGAACAGGAACAATAGCTTCGGTTGGAACTACAATTGCATCTTTTATAACACTCAGCGGCAAAAGTACATTAGCAAATGTTCCTGGCAATAATTTCCCTTGACTGTTTTCGGTAATTGCCCTAACTTGAAGAGTTCTAGTAGTAATAGCAACTTCAGGTTCAATAGCATATACTTTGGCAGTGAATTTTTCATCCGAACCTTCGACTGTAAAACTCAAAGTTGTGTTTGTCTTTACTTGGGAAGCATATTTCTCTGGAATTGAAAAAGTGATTTTCAATTTACTGCTGTTAACCAATTTTGCGACTAAAACTGTTGGAGTTATATAAGTTCCTGGTGAAATAGAACGAAGTCCAATTTTTCCTGAAAAAGGAGCACGAACAGCAGTTTTGGCAATTTGAGCTTTAATTAATTGGGTTTGGGCTTGTGCAGATTTATAATCAGCTCTTGCAAAATCATATTCTTCTTGACTTATCGCTTCTTTTTGCAACAATAATTTTGCTCTTCTCTCATTTTCTGCGGCTAAACCTTCTTTGGTACTGGTTTGCGTTAATTGTGCTTTTAACTCTGTATCATTTACTTTGAACAACAATTGCCCTTTGGATACATTACTTCCTTCTTGAAAATAAATACCCTCAACAATTCCTGATACTTCTGATCGAATCTCAATTTGTTCATTTGCCTCAATAGAACCGGAAAGCGATAAATTATTGTCAAAAGTTTTAGGAAGAACAACTATTCCTGTTACTGTAATTGGTTTATCTTTTCCTTCTTTGTCTTTTGGCTCGCTGTTTTTTGCTTTATTCGAAGCAATTCTATAACCAATGAATCCAACAAATCCAATTATTAATAGGGTGTAAATGATGTTTTTTATTTTCATGGGGAGAGCTATTTATCTTTATATAAATTAGATATAAAAATAGGGTTAGGTTTCAGAAATTTTAGTTAAATGCAAATTTAGGTTATAGAATTGGGAATATTAGAATTGTTGATTATTATTTAACGTTTGTACATACAAATATTGGAAATTGAGATACTAAGTTTCTAAGATACTGAGAAACTAAGATTAGAAAAATATGTTGTGAGTTGAAAAAAAATTTACTTATAATAATAGAAACTCAGATTCTTAACCTCTTAGCAACTTTAAAAACTAACTAATATAATTCCAAATATTTTTCTTTTTGGTTAATTCTATAAAAACGGCTTTAAGGATTGCGTTTTCAGGTTTTTGTAAAGGGGCATCGTCTTTGAGAATTTGAATGGCATAATTTCTAGCCAATAATAGGATTTCTCTATCCCTGACAATATCAGCAATTTGAAGATTGAGCACACCACTTTGCTGGGTTCCCATTAAATCACCGGGTCCACGTAATTTCAAATCGACTTCGGCAATTTCGAAACCGTCGTTGGTATTCACCATCGTTTCCATACGGGTTTTACTGTCACTGGACAATTTAAATGAAGTCATCAAGATACAATAACTTTGATCGGCACCACGCCCAACACGACCGCGCAATTGGTGTAGTTGCGATAATCCAAAACGCTCGGCACTTTCGATAATCATTACAGAGGCGTTGGGTACATTAACACCGACTTCAATTACGGTTGTTGCAACCATAATATTAGTTTTTCCTTCGGAGAAACGTTTCATTTCTGCATCTTTTTCGACGGGTTTCATTTTGCCATGAAGGATTGAAATGGAGTAGGTAGGCAATGGAAAATCACGAGAAATACTTTCGTAACCGTCCATTAAATCTTTATAATCCATTTTTTCTGATTCTTGAATTAAAGGATAGACAATATAAATTTGGCGTCCTAAAGCGATTTCATCCCGAATGAATTTCCATACTTTTAATCGATTGGAATCGAAACGATGCACGGTTTGAATAGGTTTTCTTCCGGGAGGCAATTCGTCAATCACCGAAATGTCTAAATCTCCATACAAACTCATTGCCAAAGTTCGCGGAATAGGTGTGGCCGTCATGACCAAAATATGGGGAGGAATAACATTTTTTTTCCATAATTTGGAGCGTTGTTCTACGCCAAAACGATGTTGTTCATCAATAACCGCCAGTCCTAAATTTTGGAATTTTACTTTGTCTTCCAGCAAAGCATGGGTACCGATAAGGATTTGCAAAGTACCATTTTCCAGTTCTTCGTGTATAATTCTACGTGCAGCGATTTTGGTTGAACCCGTCAGTATTTTTATATTGATATTTAAAGAAGCTGCCAATTCAGACAATCCTATAAAATGCTGATTCGCCAAAATCTCCGTTGGTGCCATTAAACAGGCTTGAAAACCATTGTCTAATGCCAGAAGCATGCTCATAAAAGCAACAATGGTTTTCCCAGAACCCACATCACCTTGGAGTAATCGATTCATTTGGGCATTGCTTCCCATATCAGTTCGAATTTCCTTAATTACTCTTTTTTGGGCATTTGTCAATTCAAAAGGCAAGTGGTTTTTATAAAAGTCGTTGAAAAATTGTCCTACTATTGAAAAAGGATGTCCCTTTATTTTATGTTTCCGAATTAGATTCTTCGTTATCAATTGCAATTGAATAAAGAACAATTCTTCAAATTTTAATCGGAATTGGGCTTTCACCAAAATTTCGGCACTTTTGGGAAAATGAATATTGAACAAAGCTACATTCTTGGGAATCAGCTTAAGTTCATTTGTTAAATAAGAAGGCAAAGTTTCACTGAATAAGGCCTGAGTTTCCAGAAACAATTGCTGCATTATTTTGTTAATCACTCGATTTGTAATGCCGCGATTGGCCAAAGTTTCAGTGGATGGATATACGGGTTGCATGGCCGAACGCAGGCTTTTTTCGTGCTCGCTCAACAACTCGATTTCGGGATGAGCCATGCTGTATTGATTTCCGTATTGGGCACATTTTCCGAAAATAACACAGACTTCATTGAGCTTCAAACTCTCTTTAATCCATTTGTGTCCTTGAAACCAGTTGAGATCCATTTGTCCTGTATCATCAACAAATGTAGCGACCAAACGTTTTTGGTTACGACCAAATTCAACCGTTTTGATATTGATAATTTTACCAATAATCTGTACTTCGGCAATATTATTTTGCAACTCATTAATTTTATAGTACCGAGTGCGGTCAATATACCGATTTGGAAAAAAATTGACTAAATCACCATATTTAAAAATCCCCAATTCCTTACGCAACAACACGCCCCGATTGGGACCAACGCCTTTGAGAAATTCTATGGGAGTATCTAGGAGATTATTGGACATTTTTTTTGTACACGGATTAAACAAATTTGCAAATGCAAAAGCGCTGATGAAAACGGATTTTTATTTTTGAAGCGAAGATAGTTTTTTGTTTGGAAATTTGGAAATGGGATTGTTTAGGAAATTCTTATAATTCACAATATCTTTGGAACAAATATAAAAAGCATAAAATGGTTATTGACAAAATAGAAAACTACAGATTATACAGTACCCTTACCAAAAGATTGGCCAAAGGATTTGAATTCATTACCAACACTGATTTAGTGACAATAGAGCCAGGGAAATACGAAATTGACAATGATGCTATTTTTGCCATTGTTCAGGAATATGATACCAAGGAAGAGCAAGATTCTGTTCTAGAAGGTCATCATAAATACATAGACATTCAATACGTAATTCAAGGAGTTGAACTTATGGGATTTACTCCTTTAACAAATCAAGAGGTTGTTGAAGAAAACTTAGAAAAAGATTACACTTTCTACAAAGGCGAAACGTCAATGCTTCGAGTAGAGGAAGGAATGTTTACGCTTTTTTTTCCAGAGGATCTTCATAGACCTGGTGTAAAAGCAGGGCAAATTTCGAAAGTAAAAAAAGTGGTTGTAAAAGTAAAAATTTAAGAAATATCTAATTATTACTAATAAGCACAATACTTTTGCAATTCTAAAAATAAAAAAATGACAACTCATCTCGCACTTCTTCGTGGCATCAATGTTTCAGGGCACAATATGATGAAAATGGACGCTTTGAAAGCAACTTTAGAAGCTATTGGTTTCAAGAATGTGCAAACGTATATACAATCCGGAAATGTTTTTGTGGATACCGAAGAAGAAAATGCTGCAAAAGTGGGTTTTCAAATTAAACAAGAAATTTTTAAAGCATTTGGTCACGAAGTTCCTATTGTTGTAATTGGAAAATCGGATTTAGAAAAAAGTCTCAAAAACAATCCATTTCTGAAAGAGAAAGATGTTGACACTAAAAAATTATATGTAGCTTTTACTTCCATTGCGTTGCGAAGTGATTCTATCAATGATTTAAAAATGAGTCAGGTAAAACCCGATGAAGCACATATTGATGAAAATCGAATTTTTATTAAGTATGCTGTAGGAGCGGGAAAAACAAGATTTGATCAAAAATACATCGAGAAAAAACTGAATGTAACGGCAACTATTCGCAATTGGAATACTGTGTCGCAGTTGTTTAAAATTTATGAAGAAAAATAATAATTATAAAAATTGACGCAACCTTTTACAAATTATGCCATCTATACTATTAACTAAACTAAATATTTTGAAACTGAGTTTTAATTATTCTATTCAAAATACCTGTATTTTTTATTGGAATACACAAAAGTATTCAAACAAGATACGTTTAGAGAGTTTGGCTAATAAATTGATGTTTGGTTAATTTCAATTATTGCACATTCTTATAAGAGAACTTTAAAGTATAGCTACTTTATTGTTCTCTTTTTTTTTTGAGTGATATTTCAAAAATCATTTCTTTAGAAAAAAATCATAACTAAAAATATATATATTTACATTTTTTCTAACAAAAAAACCTCTCTACTAATAGTTAACCAATTAAAATGAAAATCAAATTTTCTATCATCCTAATTATCACAATTGTATATACAGCAATATCACAAAATGGCAATCCTAATGATTATTTAACACCTCAATTTCATAAAGCAAGAAGAGAAGCATTGCGTAAAAAAATGCCGAAAAATAGTGTAGCAGTATTTTTTGGAAATCCAATACATAACAGAGCCAATGATGTCGATTTTGTGTATCATCAGGATCCAAACCTCTATTACTTAACTGGTTATAGAGAATCAAACTGTGTTTTATTGATTTTTTCAGATAAACAAACTGATAAATTTGGTAAAATTTATAACGAACAATTATATATTCAAGAAAAAAATCCAAAAGCTGAACAATGGACCGGTATACGGTTAGGAATTGAAGGTGCCGTAAAAAAATTAGGATTTGACAATGCTCTTAATGGAAAAGAATTTCTAAAGGAAAGTGTAAATTTTTATAGCTTTGACAATGTGTTTTTTACAGAATTTAAAGAAGATTACCGAGATTTAAAAAATGAAGAAGCTGATATTTTTAAATTAGTAAATTCATTTAAAAAACAAATTGGGTACTCTACAAATTTGGAAACGAATAATACAAATAGTAATGGAATTGTACCTAAAAAAGCAAAGATAGATACAAAAACTTTAAATACGTACATGGCCAGTTTGCGTGAAATAAAATCCGATGAAGAAATTCAATTATTAACAAAAACCATTCGAATTTCTGCAATGGGACAACGCGAAATAATGAAAGCCATGCATACAGGAATGTCTGAAGCAGAAATTCAAGGTGTTCATGAATTTATTTACAAAAAATATGGAAGCGAATATGAGGGTTACCCATCAATAGTTGGTGCAGGAAATAATGGTTGCGTATTACATTATAGTGAAAACAGTAAAATCAAAGTTGAAAACGAACTCGTATTAATGGATCTTGGTGCTGAATATCATGGTTACACTGCCGATTTAACCCGAACTATTCCTGCCAATGGTAAATTTTCTGAAGAGCAAAAGATAATTTATGATTTGGTTTACGAAGCACAAGAAAAAGGAATTGAATCAGTACGAGTTGGAAATGTTTTTACAGCATCCGATCAGGCAGCGCGAAAAGTGATTACAAATGGATTATTACAATTAGGCATTATTAAAAAAGCAGAAGATTCTAGAAAATACTTCCCACATGGAACAACACATCATATTGGACTAGATGTACATGATCCTGGTTTATTTTTAACATTTGAAAAAAATATGGTGGTTACCGTTGAACCCGGAATATATATTCCGATTGGCAGTAATTGCGATCCAAAATGGTGGGGAATTGCTGTTCGAATAGAAGACAACATTTTAGTAACTAATGGAAGTCCAATAAACTTATCTGAAATTGCACCTAGAAAATCAAATAAAATAGAGGCTCTCATGTCTGAAAAAAGTGTTTTGAATGATTTTATTTTACCTGAAATAGATTAAGTTTTAAATCTTAATTATAACACTATAGAAACCATTTCTTCATTATCAGTTATGGTTTCTATTTTTTAAAATTCTATATAATACAACTCTTTTATCGTTTTAAAGAGCCAAATATTCAAATACAAAAAGGGTTTAATTACTGCTTATTCAACAAATCACAATACCAAAACCCGAAGTCAAAGGCATCAGAAGCTGATGTATCACATGCCGTATTAGTTTCCTCTTTGTTTTCTGGTTTTTCATATTTACGATATACGGTTTCACCAATTTCAAAATCTATGGGCTTGGAGAATATCGGTCCATCGAAAGTAAACGTATGAAATTCACCGTTTTCACCACATACATCAACATTTTCGGGTAAATCATTAATAAAATCCTGATCGATGATGCGACCAACAAAACTCTTGTCCAAAAAACGCTCGTTGACACAAACTACAATAGTTTTAAATCCCAATGCAATAAATTCCTGAATCAAATTTTGGGTAGGAACTTTCCATAACGGGAATACGCCTTCAAAACCTATTTCAGCCAATTTATCTTCTCTGTATTTTCTTAAATCTTCTAGAAAAATATCGCCAAAAATGGAATGCGTTACACCTTGTTCCTTTAATTTGGCAAGTGTGGTTTGCATAACTGCTTCGTACACTTCCATAGTTGGCATTTCGGGAATTTGCATTATTTCAAGTGGCAATCCGATACTATTTGCTTGTTGTTCCAATAATTCTACTCGAACACCATGCATAGAAATACGCTGATATTGTTGGTTTACACTGGTTAATAAGCAGTGAATTTCAAATTCTTCTCCTTGCAAGATTTTGTATAATGCTAGAGCAGAATCTTTACCGCTGCTCCAATTAAATAAGGCTTTCTTTTTCAATGGTATTATATTAGTTTATTTTGGCAGTAAACTTACAAATTATGTTCGATTTGTTAATCAAACCTTTGTAACTTTGAATATCTTTAGTACCAAATTTAATTGTAATGAAATACCTTTTCCTGCTTCTATCTCTATATACATTTGCACAACAAACCAAATCGGTTGATTTCAAAACTGTTAACGGTAAAATAAGTGTCAATCCGAATACAAAAAGTGTTACAGGCGCAGTTTCCTATGTTTTTAATGTCTTAAAACCAATTGACACCATCAAAATTGATGCGCAAAATATGACATTTTCTGAAGTGGAACTAAACAACAAAAAGATTCCTTTTGTAACCAACGGAAATGAATTATTGCTGATTTATCCTTTCCACAAAGGCAAAAATCACTTACAGTTTTCATACCAAGCCAAACCCAAACAAACCATGTATTTTGTAGGTTCAGAAACAACCCAAAACTTACAAATTTGGACACAAGGACAAGGAAAATATACCAGTCATTGGTTTCCTAGTTTTGATGATGTCAATGAAAAAGTAATTTTTAATATGGAAATAATATTTGATTCTAAATACCAAATTTTGTCCAATGGAGTTTTGAAAAAAAAATATAACGAAAAAGACATGACACATTGGAGTTACCAAATGAAAAAACCAATGAGTTCGTATTTGTTGATGATTGCAATAGGAAATTTTAACAAAAGTCACCAAAAATCTAAATCTGGAATTCCATTAGATATGTACATTAATCCAAAAGACATTAGCAAACAAGAACCTACTTATCGCTATTCTAAGGAAATTTTTGATTATTTGGAAAAAGAAATAGGAGTGAAGTACCCTTGGAAAATTTACAGACAAATTCCTGTCTCAGAATTTCTCTATGCTGGTATGGAAAATACTAGTGCAACTTTATTTACAACCCGTTATGTAGTCGATGAAGTTGGTTTTGAAGATAGAAGTTATACCAATGTTAATGCACACGAACTAGCACATCAATGGTTTGGGGATTTAATAACTGCTCAAAGCGGAAAAGATCATTGGCTTCAGGAAGGTTTTGCCACCTATTATGCTTTGCTAGCCGAAAAAGAAATCTACGGGGAGGATTATTTTTATTCCAAATTAAACGAATCATCCATGCAACTCAAACAGGCCTCCAAAACGGATACCATTCCGGTGCTGAATGCTAAAGCCAGCTCTCTGTCATTTTACCAAAAAGGAGCTTGGGCATTACACGTTTTAAGAGATGGAATCGGGGAGAAAGCCTTCAAAAAAGCGGTAAAAAGTTATCTGAATAAGTATGCTTACCAAAATGTAACTACACAAAATTTCTTTGACGAGATTAAGAAAGTTTCTGATTATGATTTGGCAAATTTCAGTAAAGTATGGCTAGAATCTTCTGGTTTTAATAGCGAAGTAGCCAATACATTATTAGCCAAAAACAAAGCAATGCAAGTACAACTTGAAGTTGATAAACTCAGAAACAAACCATTGGCAGAGAAATATAACTTTTTCGAAAAAACATTGCAATCTAATGTGTTTTTCACCGTAAAAGAAGCAATTGTAGGCCAACTTATGAAAGAGAACTTTGAAGACAAAAAGCAATTATTGGGACTGGCGTTGAAAACTCAAAACATTCAAGTTCGTCAGGCCGTGGCAAGTACTCTTCAAAAAATACCTGAAGAATTCAGAATCGAATATGAAACGTTACTCGATGATAAGTCGTATCAAACTCAAGAATTCGCATTGTATAATTTATGGAATAATTTTGGAAATAAAAGAAATGAGTATTTAGACAAATCAAAAAACTGGATTGGGTTTAATGATTTAAATTTGAGGATTTTATGGTTATCATTAGCCATTTCAACACCCGAATATAGTGTTAATAAAGAAAAAGTCATTCAGGAATTGGTCAATTATTCTTCTCCCAATTATGAAGCTACAACCAGACAAAATGCTTTAGAATACTTAATTAATTTCAATATAATCAATGAAGCAATTTTAAAAAATTTAGTCAATGCCACCACGCACCATATGTGGCAATTTTCGAAATTTGGAAGAGAAAATATTCGAGTATTATTAAAAAATCCTGAAATTAGAACTTCTTTTCAAACGTTATTGCCCAGTTTGAATGAAAAAGAACAATTTCAATTGGATCGATTACTTAAAGAATAGAGGTTAAGATTCTAAGTTACTATGACTATAAGAATTTTATAAAAGAACAAAAAAAAGCTAAGTTTCTAAAACAAAAACTTAGAAACTTAGCCTCTTAGAATCTAAGCAACTAAAATTACCACATCTGGCTCACTTCTTTTTTGATATAACCCAAAGCTGCATTGCTTGGCGTTTGCCTTTCTAGTAAATCATTCAACAAAGTTTCTCTCAATTGATCCGCATTATTTACAATTGGACTCATA
Source organism: Flavobacterium praedii (assembly GCF_026810365.1). Taxonomy (NCBI): domain Bacteria; kingdom Pseudomonadati; phylum Bacteroidota; class Flavobacteriia; order Flavobacteriales; family Flavobacteriaceae; genus Flavobacterium; species Flavobacterium praedii. Next base: position 1,044,484 of record NZ_CP113948.1, on the reverse strand, counting down.
GCCGCTTTTCGAATCATTTGGATTGTAGCATTTTTGGCAGTCGTAATAATTGTCCAACATTCATCGGTCATATAAATTTGTTGTGCCAAATTATGTTCAAATTCCTGATCGATTTGAGCAATAACAAAATTGGCGTAATCATTTTTGTCGGTCGAAATAGGAGAAATACGAGTCAGTAAATTAGAAAGACTAATGCGTTCCAAAAACAGGGTCATACGCTCGTAAGCTTGTAAACGCAAAGGCATGGAGTTTTTTTGCCCGTCTTTCATCAATAAATAGCGACGCCTTCCTTCTTCATTTTTGGTATGTAAATTAAAAAAGTAATAAGCAACCATCCCTGTGATAATTGCGGGTAAAGTATAACTCAATAATTCTAGTATTTTTGAAATATCCATTTTGTTCTATTTTTTAAAAAAGCAAAAATAATGTTTTTGAAACGAAATCAATAGCTAATTTTTTGCAATAATAGAATGTGGAATAGTATTTTTGTTATCTGTCTTAAAATCGAACAACCGTAAAGTTTTAAAAAAAAATCTTATTTTCTAAGTTAATCTGCAAGAGAGAAATACCAAATCGAATTCAAATTATATGGAGACCTACATCATCGTTTTACTTTGTTTAGCTGCTTTTTTCGCAGGTTTTATTGATGCAATTGTAGGTGGTGGCGGTCTCATACAAACTCCGGTGGGACTTATCTTATTACCTAATCTTCCCGTATCTACAGTGATAGGATCCTTGAAAATTCCAGCCTTTAGTGGTACTTCATTCGCCGCTTATCAATACATGAAAAAAGTCACAATCAATTGGCGAATCCTCATTATCATGATGCTCTTGGCCTTTCCAGCTGCCTTTTTGGGATCGACAGTATTAACCTATGTGAGCAATGATTTCATGAAACCATTATTACTGGTGGTTCTTTCTTTATTGGCAATTTATACTTATGCAAAGAAAAATTTTGGACAACATCAAGTTAGAGATATTTCTCCAAGAACCCAAATTTTGAATGGCGTTGGAATCAGTTTTGTGGTAGGATTTTACGATGGATTTATTGGTCCTGGCACGGGAAGCTTTCTTGTTGTTGCCTTTATCGCCTTAATGGGATTTGACTTCTTGCACGCTTCTGCCAATGCCAAGATGGTAAATCTGGCAACAAATTTTGGTTCTATCTGTTTATTCATGCTCAAAGGTAAAATCATCTGGGCTATCGCCTTACCGATGGCTGCCAGTAATGCAACTGGTGGTTGGATAGGGGCCAAAATAGCCATCAATCGAGGTAATAAATTCATCCGAATCTTCTTTTTAGTCGTTGTATTAGGTACATTAATTCGATTTGCTTACGATGTGTTTTTAAAAAAATAATTAAAACTTATTTTGAAAGTAGACTTAAACCTAGATTTATCATTAGAAAACTACTATAACTACATTCTTATTGAAAACCCACTCCCCGAAGTATTTCTAAAAAAAACAAATTCTATTTAATTCTAGGAAAGCTCTGCTAAATCACCCAATTGCCTTACTACTCCAAAAAGAAAAAACAAATACATTACCTGCTACGCTCTCCAAACCACCATTTTGGTTTATATTGAATCTTCCTCAGTCCAAACTTTTTAATGGCGTGATTTTCGATATGCGCTACCAAATCGGGAACGGAATCCGTTACAAACAATAATTGCATATCTGCAGGACTGATGCTTTCGTGTTGCACCATCATATCAATATGTTCACACAAATTTTTATGATATTCAGTATCAAAAATCACGACGGGAAATCCGGCAATAATTTTGGTTTGAATTAAAGTCAGGGCTTCAAACAATTCGTCCAAAGTGCCAATTCCGCCAGGCATCACTATGAAGGCGAAGGAATATTTCACAAGAATCACTTTTCGAACAAAAAAATACGGAATATAAATCCATTTGTGGAGATACGGATTTGGTTTTTGCTCCACGGGAAGTACAATATTACAACCCACGGAATAGCCACCTGCTTCATAAGCGCCTTTATTGGCAGCTTCCATAATACCGGGGCCGCCACCAGTCATTACGGTAAAACCCAGCTTTGCCATTGCAGCTCCAATTCGTTCCGCATCCTGATAATGATCCATCTCCGGACCAAAACGTGCCGACCCAAAAACCGTGACACAGGGCCCAATAAAGTGCATTTTACGAAAAGCCTTGATAAAGTTATATTGTACCTTGAAAGTAAAAACCAACTCCTTAAAACGAGACAAAGGTCCTTGGACGAAAGCCGATTCGTCTTTGGATAGTCGATATGGTGACAGCTTTTTCATGGCAACCATAAAGTTATTAAATAGTTTATTTTATAACAACTAGACGATGAAGTATTTAAGATTAATTTTTTATTATTGTTTTGAAAGTCGTCACAATTTAGACTTGACAAAAATTTGACACGAATTAACGCCAATTCAATGAAGAAAGTGCTTAATTAACTTTGTCAGTTTGCTTTATTAGTATTGAAAAAAAAAATTCTCGAAACTACCTTTGCAAATTTTGAAAACTGTGTCTCTATAACGACTCAACACGATTTTTCTACAACTCAACCAAAACTAACTTTTTAGAAGCGAATACAAGAAATACTTTTGAATAAACTTTAAAATATTCAAGTATGAGAAATATAAAAATGAGTGCTTTGTTAGTAATTGGAATTGCTTTTGGCAGCATTATAAGTTGCAGTAATAATGACAGCGAAGATACCATAACAAATACAACCACAGCAACAACTGAAATCCCAGCTGTTTACAAAAAAATATATGGAGCGACCAGCATTACCAGTGATGGAACCTATATTTACATTAAAACAAAAGATCTGCCAGATCATAAAAGTGCTTATTATCCAACAACTAATGCCTTATACGAATCCTATTCTGGAACCACTTTTGGTGGTAATACTTTTGTCAAAAATCCAAATTCGATAATTGAACAAACCGCTACAATCAAAATACCATTAAATCCTGTAGTGGCTTCGACACATGCTGCTACGCCTTTAGGTGCAATTGGTGTAGCTATAAATGGAGTGGCGCTTTTCAACCAATATGCAGGACCTAACAACCAAGCTTTGACAGGCGAAATTGCCACTTTCGACAAATATTATGGACATCCACAACAACAAGGAGTGTATCATTATCACGTGGAGCCTTTGTATTTAACTACTGTAAAATCGACAAAATCGGGTTTGATAGGATTTTTATTGGATGGTTTTCCTGTTTATGGCCCACAAGAAGAGAACGGAACGGTGGTTACCAATGCCGTTTTAGATGTTTATCACGGTCATACTCACGCAACTGTTGATTATCCAAATGGTATTTATCATTACCATTTTACCGATGAAGCACCCTATTTAAACGGAAACGGATTTTACGGAACACCTGGAACTATTTCACAATAAATGAAATTTTTCAAAATTTATTTTCTGTTTCTTTTGGTTTGTTCCTGTTCCAAGAATGAGTCAAAAGTACCTAAAATCTATAGCCTAAAATCATCCAAAGAAATTACGGTTTTGAATGATGTTGTCTATTTAAATAAAGAAAAATATTCCGGTTTTTTATTTGAATTATATCCCAATCAAGATACTATTTCTTCAGAAGGTTTTATCAACGGTCAATTGAGTGGCGTTTGCCAAAAATGGTATCCCAACAAACAACTGATGGAATCACGTTTTTATTTCAATGGGAAAAAGAACGGAAAACAATTGGCTTATTGGGAAAACGGAAACAAACGGTTTGAATTCATTGCCAAAAATGATGGATATGAAGGCGAATTGAGCGAATGGACGTTCGATGGAAAATTAATTCATTTGGCACATTTTAAAGACGGTCAGGAAGAAGGAAGTCAAAAATTATGGTATGACAATGGCAAAATTAGAGCCAACTATGTAATTATAAAAGGAAAAAGATATGGTTTATTGGGAACTAAAAATTGTAAAAATGTATCGGATAGTGTTTTTGTTGTTCAGTAGTTTAATATTGATAAGTTGTTCGAATAAAAAAGAGGAAGCCATTGCTTTACCCTATTATAACGAGCCCGAATTCACGCCAATATTCCTTACCGATAAATCCGAAATGGAATCTAAAATCAAACACACGATTGCTAATTTTTCTTTTTGGGATCAAGATAGTATTCTGATTTCTCAAAAATCGATTGAAGGGAAAATTCACATTGCCAATTTTATCTTCACGACCTGTGGCAGCATTTGCCCAAAAATGACAACCAACCTAAAAATTGTAAACGAAAGCCTAAAATTCCATTCCAATATTGTATTGCTCTCCTATTCGGTTACGCCTTGGATTGACACACCGACTGTATTAAAAAATTATAAAGCTAAAAATGAAATTTCGAATCCAAATTGGCATTTTCTGACGGGTTCTAAAAATGACATTTACAGTTTGGCCCGCAAATCCTATTTTGCCGAAGAAGACATTGGTTTTAGTAAAGACAGCACGGAATTCCTGCATACAGAACATTTTATTTTGGTGGATAAAACCAAAAGAATAAGAGGCATTTACAACGGAACTTTGGAATTGGAAATGCAACAAATGCTGGATGATATCAAAACATTAGAAAAAGAAACCTACTAAAAAAACTTAATATGAAAAACAAAAAAATCAAAATCGAGAAAATAGCAGTGCTAATTGTAATAGTATTAATTACTTTCGGATGTAGCAAAGACAATGAAAATGCAGTTGACACAACTGTTAGCACCGTTGTAAAAGTAAATTCGGATAATTTTATTCTTGCAGGATTAGCGGAACCAATAAGTATTGTTTCCAAGACACTCTCAAATGGAACAACTGTGGATTGTTATAAAATTGTTAGCAAAGGTACTCCCACTGATCATGCGATGGGTCCATGGTGTCCCACAAATATTTCGGATGGAGCAGATGCTGGTGGAATTTGGTTAAAAGACGGAAATGTATATGATGTGGATGGTGCATTTATAAAAAATTTAGCCACTTTTTTTTCTGATCCTACTTGGATGATGTACAAAAGTAGTACAGGCGAAGTGATTAAAACCAAAACACAAGCCGAATGCCAGGCAGCTGCAAACCCAAGTGTAGGACCAGAATACAAAAATTTTTGTGTGGAATGTTTACCTTCGTACGTTGCTAATTTAACTCAAACCTATTATCTCCCAGTAAGTCCTGTTAAACTAACTAATTCCATACAATTCGGAATGGGGCCACAATCTTCTGGACCTAGTCTAAGAGGAATTGCTTTTAACGGAGTTCGATTTGATGCTCCGGCACCGGTTAGCATTATTTTGGCAGCATATACACTAGCACCATTTGACGATGCCGGTGGACATATCAATTTGGGAGCGGGTTACCATTATCATGCAGCCAATGGAAAATCGAAAGAAATTGCCCAAACGGATGGACATGCACCTATGATTGGTTATGCAATTGATGGTCATGGATTGTATGCAAGACTGGATACAAAAGGAGCTGAATCAACCGATCTCGATGAATGCAGAGGACATAGTGATGCAATAAGAGGATATCATTATCATGTAGACAAAGCTGGAGCAAATAATTTTATTAATTGTTTGAAAGGAGCTTATGTTAACTAATTATTTTAATCCCAAAACAAAGAAAAAATATATAATTGGAATTCTGTTCCTTTTTTATAGTTTTTCAATATTTGCACATCAGCCGGATTTGTCAACCGTAATGATTTATCAAGATGAAACAGGGAAATGCTTTTTGCAGATCTACAGTTCATTAACCGCTTTTGAAGGTGAGGTTGATTATAAATATTCAAAAAATGCATACAAAACACCCGAAGAATTCCGAGCATTAGTAATAGCCCATTTCAACAAAAGTGTTTTGTTTATTTGTAATGCAAAAGACACGCTTAAATTTGGTAAACCACAAGTTTTGTTAGGACATGAAACTAAATTGGTAACAGAGGTATTTGGTTTTCCAAAAAAAATCACATCGATGTATTTTAAAAATACACTTTTTATGGATATTCCACACAATCAGAGCTCCTTGATTATTTTAAAAAAAGGCTTGCCCAACCAACTTTTCGTTTTGAATAACGAAAATAAGCAAGAAATTAATTTGGTTTTAGAAAATGGGAAATGGAAATCAACAGCTGCAAATTCAGACAAAGCAATGTCGCCTTTATTTTTTTGGGGTTTATTAATAGTGCTACTGTTGAGTATTGTGCTATTTTTCAAACGAATAAAGCCTACACTTGGGGCGAAAAAATTACTTTTTCTTCTGTTCCTTTCTACGGCTACATTTGCTCAAAATAACAAGCAGAATATTCGCGGAATTGTGATCGATAAACTATCGCAAACAGCCCTAATTGGGGCAACCGTGCAAATAAACAATTCCGAAAAACAAACGGTAACCGATGAAAAAGGGAATTATACTCTAACAGATATTACTCCTGATCGTTACGAAATTAAAGTCACGTTTGTAGGCTATAAAGAAGTTGTAATTCCAAATGTGATTGTAACTTCGGGTAAAGAAGTGATTTTGGATATAACGATGGAAGATGAATATAAAAAACTGGACGAAGTGGTTATAAAAACATCCAACAAAGCGGGCACGATTAATAAGTTGGCCTCCATAAGTGCGAGAACATTTTCTATGGAAGAAGTCAATCGCTTTGCAGGCGGCAGAAGCGATGTTGCCCGATTGGCCGCCAATTTTGCGGGTGTAAGCACGCCCGATGATAGCAGAAATGATATTGTTATTAGAGGAAATTCTCCGGTTGGTGTTTTGTGGCGAATTGACGGAATGAATGTGACCAATCCCAATCACTTTGCATCGGTTGGGACGACTGGAGGAGCCGTAAGTGCATTGAATACCAATTTGTTGAAGAATTCCGATTTCTTTACATCCGCTTTTCCAGCTGAATATGGGAATGCCACTTCGGGTGTTTTTGATATTGGTTTTAGAAATGGAAATTCAAAAAAGCGAGAAACTACCATTCAATTGGGAATTATTACTGGTCTTGAAGCCACGACTGAAGGCCCCATAAACAAAGAAAAAGGTTCTTCCTATTTGGTAGGATATCGCTACGGATTAGCAGGAGTTGCTAAACTGGTTGGTGTTGATATCGGGACAACAGCAACTCCGTCCTATCAAGATTTATCGTTTAAATTGAACAGCGGTACCTCTAAATTGGGTAAATTCTCCATGTTCGGAATTTTGGCTTCCAGCACCATAAATATTGATGGTGGAAATTCAAATTCTTTATACGGAAACGGCAATCAAGTTGATTTTGCTAGTAAAATTGGAATAGTAGGGTTGAATCATTTCAAACAAATCAATACCAAATCATTTATCAGTTCGACTATTGGATTGAATTATTCTAAAACAGACCAAACTTCGTATGATTTTGACAGAATGGCAAACGCTTCTTTTTCCAAAGAAGTTAGCAATGTGGCCAAAACGGGCTATAATTTTGGCTCTACTTATAGTTTAAAAGTAAACTCCAAATTTTTTATAAAAGCAGGTATTCAAGATGAATTGATGGGCTTGGATTTATTTTATAAAACAAAACAAAATAATACTGATGCATGGAAACAGGTTTGGGATACAAGCAGTTTTACAAATTTGGCGCAAGTGTTTTTTCATGGCAAATTCAACCTTAACGAAAAACTAACTTTAAATGCAGGCATGCATTCGCAAAAGTTTTTCTTGAATAATTCGGTTTCAATTGAACCACGATTAGGGTTGAAATATGCTGTAAATAGCAACAGTAGTTTTAGTTTGGGGTATGGATTGCATTCGCAAATGCAGCCGATAAATGTATATTTTTTGCAAACTCAAAAAACGGATGGTTCGTATGCTTTTAACAACAAAAATTTAGATTTTACCAAAAGTCAGCATTTTGTTTTAGGATACGATTTGCAACCGTTTCAAGATTGGAGGGTGAAAACCGAAGTCTATTATCAATCTATTTCTAATGTTCCAGTGAATACTTTTTCCAGCAGTTATTCGATGTTGAACACGGGTTCAAGCTTCAAAACCGATTTGGAAGACAATCTGGTCAATGCAGGAACTGGAACCAATTATGGTGCAGAAGTTACCATTGAAAAATTCTTCAGTAAGGGGTATTACGGTTTGTTTACATCGTCTTTGTACAGTTCAAAATACAAAGGAAGCGATGGCGTGGAGCGAAATACGGCTTTCAACGGAAAATATGTTTTTAATATTTTAGGAGGAAAAGAATGGAAAGTAGGTGGTCAAAATAAAATTTCGACAGACCTTAAGTTCACCAATGCTGGCGGTAGGGCTTATACACCAATAGACCTAACAGCTTCGCAAACAACGGGTCAAGAAGTATTTTCAACAGCTGCCTATTCGGCCAATTATTCAAATTATTTTCGATTGGATTTAAAAGGAAGTTATACCATTAATAGCAAAACCAAAAAACTATCCCAATCCTTTTCATTGGATTTACAAAATGTGACCAATCATAAAAATATATTTTCACAAACGTATGATACTAAAAATATGAGTTTGAATACAACCTATCAATTGGGCTTTTTTCCTAATTTTATTTATAAATTACAATTTTAAGAGACAAAAAGAATCGTAAAATTTACTTTTAGAACCAAAATCAATACCAATTAAATATCAAATAATTATGAGATCAATTATTGTAATAACTTCCTTATTTACTGTGTTATTTGCAGGTTTTTGCTTTGCCCAGCCCCAAGCTGATGGAAAAGGACGTAAACCCCCCACCATTGAAGAACGATTAAAAATGGTAAACGAAAAAATTTGTCAACCACTCCAACTCGACAAAAACCAAACGGCAAAAATAAGTGTTGTCTACAAGGAGTTTTTTACAGAAATGGATAAGTTAATTGATTTTAAATCTAATCCACCCCGTATGCCGGAAAAACCGAAAGTAGAGGCACTTGCAAAAATTAGAGATTCCAAAGTAAAAAAAGTCATCCCTGAAAATGTATTTGTAAAGTATCTCGAACTCGAAAAATCGACTCGTCCACCACACGAAGGAAATCCTCCCAAGTAAAAAACAGCTTAGCAAACGACTACGAAATAGGTTTTCAATAAATAACTAATCTGTAAACCGGATTTCTTTACAAATTTTATTTATAAATTGCAGTTTCAAGAAAAAAATGAAGAATTCAAAATTTAAAATAACACAAAAATTAGGGATTGCGGTTGCAATAACACTCTTTTTTAAAATTGTCTTTTTTCGGATTGAGGATTTTTTTGAGTGGGATTTAGTATTTATTACAGCAATTGTACTGATTATTTGGCAAGGAAATGAAGCTATCGACGGTTTTCTAAATACGAGACATCCTTGGATTGAAAACGCAAAAAAAAGATTGATTATTCAGAGTTTACTTTCGCTTTTTTTTACATCAATTACCTTATTTACATTGATGTATACGCTTCATCAATTAAGATTTGGTGATGGTAGGATTATCGATCGTAAAATGATGGAAATATTTCCTCCAGCCATACTCTTTACTCTTGTACTTTTATCTATAAAAATTGGAACTGAGTTTTTTAATGCCTTAAAAAATAGCTTGCTTGAAGTCGAAAAATACAAAACAGAAAGTGCCAATGCACAATTGGAAAATTTAAAAAATCAATTGAATCCGCATTTTCTGTTCAATAATCTCAGTGTTTTGACTTCGTTGGTTTATAAAAATCAAGACAAAGCCGCTCATTTTATCAATGAATTATCCAAAGTCTATCGTTATGTTTTGGATAATAAAAATTCAGAATTAGTACCCTTAAAAGAAGAATTGGATTTTATAAATCATTATATCTATCTGCAAAAAATTCGATTTGAAGAAAGTATACTTTTTGAAATAAAAATAGAAGAAAGCAAGAAAAATGATTTTCTATTACCAATGTGTTTGCAAATGCTGGTCGAAAATACCATTCAGCATAACGAAACTTCGCAAGCCAATCCGTTGAAAGTTTTAATTTACACGGAGAACAATTCATTAATAATCGAAAACCCCATTTTGCCAAGAAGCAACGTTGCCGACAGTACAAAAACAGGTTTGAAAAATATAGAAAAACGCTACTCATTTTTTACTGATGACAAAGTTATCATTTCTAACAACGGCAAAATTTTTAAAGTAATTTTACCTTTAATCCAAAGAAGATGAAATGCCAATTGCATTAATTAGTCAAAAAAATAAGAGGAACTGGACATTCCATCCGACCAATAAAAAACAATAAATAGAACCAGATGAAAGTTGTCATTATTGAAGACGAAAAATTATCAGCAGAACATTTGACGGTTCTCTTGCAGAAAATAGACACAGCTATAATTGTAATGGAGTATTTCGATACGATTAAAACTTCGGTAGCAGCTTTCCGAGAAGGCTTAAATGCCGACTTAATTTTCATGGATATTCATCTGGCGGATGGGAATAGTTTTGAGATTTTCAATCAAATAAATCTAGATATTCCTGTTATTTTTACCACCGCTTTCGATAATTATGCCATTCAAGCTTTTAAGCAAAACAGCGTTGATTATTTGCTAAAACCCATAGGATTACAAGAATTAGAATTTGCTATAGCGAAATTTAAAAAGCAACAAAAATCAGGAAACAAAGATCTTATTTCGAGTATTGCAACAGCGTATCAACAACTGAATAAAGAATTTAAAACACGTTTTTTAGTCAAATCTGGTCAAACCATTGATACTATTCCAATTGATGAAATTCATCATTTTGAAACCAAAGAAAGTTTGTCTTTTTTAGTTACGAAAAAAGGAAATCACCATCTTATTGATTATACCTTAGACCAACTAGAAACAATGTTGCAACCCAAAAATTTCTTCCGAATCAACAGGAAAATAATCCTAAATATTCATTCGATAGAGAAAGTCAGTACGTATTTTAACAGCCGCTTATCTATTGCTACAAAATTTCTGGATACTGATGCTAGAATTGTAAGCCGGGATCGCGTTAATGATTTCAAAAAATGGTTGGATAATTAAACACAAACATTATATACTTATGAAAAAAATATCCCTATTACTGTTATTGATTGCTTTTTCTACGGTTGCTCAAACCAATCCTGAAATTGCTAAAAGTGCTACCAGAATTGAAATGCTTTTTCCAGAAGGGAAAACAAAAGCACTAATTTTGAGTTATGATGATGGCAGAACCGAAGACCGACAATTGGTAAAATTGATGAATAAATATCATCTTGTGGGAACTTTTCATTTAAATTCTAACAAACTGGGCACAACCAGTTATCTTGATAGAACTGAAATGAAGGATCTTTATAAAGGTCACGAAGTTTCAGTACATACGGCTAATCATCCCAATTTACCTGATATTTCTAAGATAGACGTCATTTATGAAATTGTAGAAGATCGAAAAGAGCTCGAACGCTTGATGGGATATCCCGTGAGAGGAATGGCTTATCCTTTTGGTAATACCAACGATTTTGTAATTGATGCCATGAATGGACTGGGAATTGAATACGCCAGAACCGTTGGAGATACATACAATTTTGAAATCCCAAAAGATTTTTTAAGATGGTTTCCAACGATGCATCAATTTGCGAAAGCGTATTGGGAGCCCAACCAACCAGAGAAAGATGCTCAAGAAATGGCACATTTTTATACCGTTATTAAAGATTTTTTGCAAACCAAAGAATTGGCTGTATTAGATATTTGGGGACACAGTTGGGAAATGGGAACGGACCAAAACAAATGGAATGAAACCGAAAAATTCTTTAAAATATTAGCCAATAATGAAGCAATATATTACTCCAAACAAATTGATTTGGTTGATTATATCAATGCGTTTAGAAACCTGAAATTCTCGATAGATAAAAATATAGTGACCAATACAAGCGCCATTAATGTTTATATCAAAATAAACAATACCATTTTCAAAGTTATGGCAGGTACTACGATGAACTTATCTTAATATCAGAATTTCTCCATCGGTAGGATGTTTTACAATGCAAAAAATTAATTTTTAATCGAAAAAAAAAGTCCTAGCAAAATCAGATAACTATCAAAAATTGCTAGGACTAATAAAACCTAATTGAATTTTAATTATTTAATGGCGCACTCCACAGTAGAAAATTTATATTTTACTTTTTCAAAATCTATTGGAGTATCTTTAACAAAATAAGACCTTCCTAAATAAGTTTCAATTTTTCCACTACCCAAAATGAGCTGATTGTCTTTTTTTAACAATGCCATCGGATTTTTGAATACTTTTTTATCGTTGGTTCCTTGAATAAACGTATAGTCAACAAATAAAGTATCTCCATGAAATTCACCAGTGATTTTTCCTGATTTTTCAGGCATATCGATAATTTTCATTACCATATCACCATTTATTTTTCCATTTTTTAAAGTATTCATTTTCAGATCAATTGTATCCTGTTCATAAAGTGCTTTGTAGCATGTTACACTAATTGGTTTTTCATCCCCAGCTTTGATAGTTTCAATATCTTTTGGTGTCTCCTTCTTTTTACAATTTTGGAGCCCAATGCAAACCAACAGTAAACAAAATAGACCTAGTTTTTTCATGGTAATAATTTTTAAGTTAATAATTGTGACAATAGTCATTGCTAATTTACAAAAAATTGGGGTTTATTGTTTTATATTTAATTGAAAATCATATCGATAAAAAGCTATGAATATAGATACGAATATTTTTATAATTGTTTGCATTTTAAAACAATGTAATCATAAATGGATAATTTTATAATACAAAGGTCAAATGTAAATTTCGGTATTCGGATTAAGAGTTTACCATCTAAAAACTACCTACAGAAAACTGCTATCCAAATTATGTTATTTGAATTCTGTTAAGGCTCGTTTATTCATTCTTAAATTCTTATTTTTGCATCAAACAGTAGTTATTTCATGCAAAAATATATAGAACAACTTAACGAGGCACAACGTGAACCTGTATTGCAAAAGGATGGTCCTATGATCATTATTGCTGGTGCGGGTTCAGGAAAAACTCGTGTGCTTACCATCAGGATTGCATATTTGATGCATCAAGGCGTGGATCCTTTCAGTATTTTGTCCCTTACCTTTACCAATAAGGCAGCGCGAGAAATGAAGAAACGTATCTCGGACATCGTGGGAGCCAGTGAAGCTAAAAATCTATGGATGGGAACTTTTCACTCTGTTTTTGCTCGAATTTTGCGTTCTGAAGCGGAGCATTTGGGATATCCTTCCAATTTTACGATTTATGATTCACAAGATTCTTTAAGAGCTATTTCGGGAATAATCAAGGAAATGCAACTCGATCGGGATGTCTACAAACCGAAACAGGTTTTGAGTAGAATTTCGAACTTTAAGAATAGTTTGATTACAGTTAAAGCCTATTTTAATGACCTTGATTTACAAGAGGCCGATGCCATGAGCAAAAAGCCTAGAATGGGTGAAATATATCAAAATTATGTCGAGCGTTGCTTTAAATCTGGAGCAATGGATTTTGATGATTTATTATTGAAAACCAATGAATTATTGACTCGTTTTCCGGAAGTTCTAGCTAAATACCAAAACCGTTTTCGTTATTTATTGGTGGATGAGTACCAAGATACCAATCATTCACAGTATTTGATTGTTCGCGCTTTATCGGATAAATTTCAGAATATTTGTGTGGTAGGAGATGATGCGCAAAGTATTTATGCCTTTCGTGGAGCAAATATCAATAATATTTTGAATTTTCAAAAAGACTATGAAGGGGTAAAAACTTTTAGGCTAGAACAAAATTACCGTTCGACCAAAAATATTGTAGAAGCAGCCAATACTATTATTGACAAAAACAAAGTAAAACTGGATAAAGTGGTTTGGACAGCCAATGAATTTGGTCCAAAAATAAAAGTAAATCGGAGTATTACCGATAATGAAGAAGGCCGTTTTGTTGCCAGCACAATTTGGGAACAAAAAATGAAAAACCAGTTACATAATGGTGCCTTTGCCATTTTATACAGAACCAACGCGCAGTCCCGTGCCATGGAAGATGCATTGCGAAAAAGAGATATTCCATACCGTATTTATGGTGGTTTGTCTTTTTACCAACGCAAAGAAGTGAAAGATGTATTGTGTTACCTGCGATTAGTGATTAACCCAAAAGACGAAGAAGCTTTGATTCGTGTTATCAATTACCCAGCACGTGGAATTGGAAATACAACCATCGAAAAACTAACAATTGCGGCCAATCATTACAAAAGATCCATTTTTGAGGTAATGCAAAACATAGAGCGCATTGATTTGAAACTGAATGCAGGGACAAAACATAAATTGCTTGATTTTGTGACTATGATACAAAGTTTTCAAGTAATTAATGAGAATCAAGATGCTTTTTACCTAGCTGATCATGTGGCCAAAAAAACAGGATTAGTTCAAGAATTAAAGAAAGATGCTACTCCTGAAGGAATGGCAAAAATTCAAAATATTGAAGAATTATTAAACGGTATCAAAGATTTTACTGAGGGGCAAAAAGAAATTGATGGCGCGCGTGGTGCTTTATCCGAATTTATGGAAGATGTGGCTCTTGCAACCGATCTTGATAACGATACAAGTGATGAAGACCGTGTGGCTTTAATGACCATTCACTTGGCGAAAGGACTAGAATTTCCTCATGTATTTGTGGTAGGAATGGAGGAAGATTTGTTTCCAAGTGCCATGAGTATGAGTACGCGAAGCGAATTAGAAGAAGAACGTCGTTTATTTTACGTAGCTTTAACACGTGCAGAGCATCAAGCCTATTTGACGTATGCTCAATCACGTTACCGTTGGGGAAAATTGACAGATAGTGAACCTTCCCGTTTTATTGAAGAAATTGATGGTCAGTACCTCGAATATCTTACTCCTGCAGAGAGTAATTACCGCTATAAGCCAACGATTGACAGTGATATTTTTGGAGATGTAGATAAATCAAAATTGCGATTGGCAAAACCGATAGGGGGAAATCCTCCAACGACCGAAGGGGGAGTAAAACCGGATTTAAATATTAGAAAACTAAAACCAGTATCAGTCAGTAATCCAACTGCTGCAGGATCGGCTAATTTATTTGACAACAAATTGATTCCGGGAAATATTGTTATGCACGAACGTTTTGGAAAAGGACAAGTAATTGGACTAGAAGGAGTAGGAGCTGACAAAAAAGCAGAAATCAAATTTGAGGTAGGTGGTTTAAAAAAATTGCTGTTACGTTTTGCAAAATTGGATATTATTGGATAAGAAAATGTTTCAGGTTTAAGGTTTTAAGTTTAATTCAGTTGAATTTTAGGCCTTTAAACTTTTTTTCAACTTTAAACAAATAAAGAAATGGCTCAAATAATAAAAATATATCCCGACAAACCAAACGAAGCGGCAATTGCCAAAGTTGTTAAAGTTTTAAAAGATGGTGGTTTGATAATTTATCCAACTGATACCGTATATGGACTCGGTTGTGATATCACCAATTCCCGTGCACTAGAAAAAATAGCCAAAATAAAAGGGGTTAAGCTTGAAAAAGCCAATTTTTCTTTTATCTGCCACGATTTAAGTAATTTATCCGATTATGTGAAGCAGATTGATACTTCTACTTTTAAATTACTCAAAAGAGCATTACCAGGTCCTTATACTTTTATTCTTCCAGGAAACAATAATCTACCCAAAGAGTTTAAAAAGAAAACCACTGTTGGTATTCGGATTCCTGATAACTCGATTGCGTTAGAAATTGTACGTCAATTGGGAAATCCTATCGTTTCAACTTCTATTCGAGATGAAGACGAAGTAATTGAATACACAACTGATCCTGAACTTATTTTTGAAAAATGGCAAAATTTAGTCGACATAGTTATCGATGGTGGTTATGGGGATAATATAGGTTCTACTATTATAGATTTGTCTGGAGATGAGCCAATTGTGATAAGAGAAGGTAAGGGAAGTCTTGATATTATTTAAAAATATATTAAATTTTATATAATTTTTTTACAAAAAAATTGTTTTGTACGGAATAATGTATTTAATTAGTAAAATATTTAAATAATTAATACTTTTTTTTAGAATTCATAGAATGAAATTCTTAATTTATATTTAATTGGTTGTTAAAGAAAAAATTAGGGATTCATAAAAGCAGGACTTCGGTTCTGCTTTTTTTATGCTCTTTGTTGAGTAGATGTACATTGGTATTTATAAAATAGATAATTTGTATTTTATGTTTTGGCGCAATGAAAAGGTTAAAATCCACAGTATTAAAAAATCAAACGATCTTTAAATAAATATATTCATAATAATAAAAGTCATAATGAATATGATTTAAACCAGATTTCTAATGCGGATTCTGGGTTTAAACA
Organism: Flavobacterium praedii; assembly: GCF_026810365.1. Classification (NCBI taxonomy): domain Bacteria; kingdom Pseudomonadati; phylum Bacteroidota; class Flavobacteriia; order Flavobacteriales; family Flavobacteriaceae; genus Flavobacterium; species Flavobacterium praedii. The sequence goes on along the minus strand of NZ_CP113948.1, from coordinate 1,028,184 downwards.
AAAAAACGCCTCGAGACTATCGAGGCGTTTAATATAAAATAAAATGAATTTATTATTTCTGAACCGGTTCTGCAGTTGCTCCTGGTTGCTTTTTCATTTCTTTTTCAACCATATCATAAAACTGATCTATTTTTGGCATTACATAGATGCGAGTTCTTCTGTTTTTTGATTTGTTTTCAGGAGAGTCATTTGGAACTAAAGGTACAAATGAACTTCTACCTGCTGCAATTAATTGCTCTGGTTTTACTCCTAATTCATTTGTTAATAAACGAATAATGGAAGTAGAACGTTTTACACTCAAATCCCAGTTATCAAGTAAAACACCATTTCCTTTCAAAACATCAGAATCGGTGTGTCCCTCTACCATACATTCAAAATCGGGTTTGTCGTTTACTACTTTAGCCACTTTAGCTAATACGCCTTTTGCCTTGTCGCTAACTTCATAACTACCGCTTTTGAATAACATTTTATCAGATATTGAAATAAAAACAACACCTTTATCAACGTTAATTTCGATGTCTTTATCATCTAATCCTACCACTGATTTCAAACTAGTTACAACAGCAAGAGTAACACTGTCTTTTTTAGTTAATGCATCTTGCATTCTGCTAATTTTCAAATCTTTTTCTTTGATAGATTCTAAAGCTTTTTCAATATTTTCAGCACCTTTAGTTGATAAAACGGTCATATCTTTAGAAGTACTTATCAAATGTTGGTTGGTTTCTTTTAAACCATCTACTGTAGCTTTAAGACCAGCTCTTTCTTCTAAGCAAGAATTTAGTTTTACTGTACATGTATTTAACAAATCCTGTGTTTCCTTATTTTTAGCTTCCAAAGCTGCATATTCTTTTTTGGATACACAAGAAGTTAGAAGTGCTAAAGCGGATAGCGTAATCATTATTTTTTTCATAGAATGCATATTTTAATTAAACATGTGATTTACAAAGTTAGTTTTTAAATGTTAAATTTAAATGTAATTTATTGTTAAATTACATCAACAAAAACTGTGCCATTTTTAACATAATATTCAAAAACGACACTTCTAGTTTTAAAGTATATTTTAACTTGATTTTTTTCTCTTTTTTTATAATTCTTTAAAAATAAGCTGTAAAAAGAAAAATGTGCACGTATAACTGCCCAAAAATGAGTAAATTGACCTTCAAAAACAAACTTAATACCTGCGATTCCATCCAGCAACATTCGGATTATAAGTGCTTGAAATAATGTATTTTGCGGTAAATTCTTGGTTAACATTAATAATGAATTTCTAAAATTGAGATAGGTTTTTTGAGGATTGGCTTGCTGCAAAGTGGCGCCTCCAACATGATAAACAATCGAATCAGAAATGTATTTTATTTTATATCCTTTATTAATTGCTCTCCAACATAAATCAATTTCTTCTTGATGTGCAAAAAAATCTTCGTCAAAACCTTTTAATTCTTTATAAACAGTAGAGCGAATAAAAAAGCACGCTCCCGAAGCCCAAAATATATCTACTTTGTCATTATACTGACCGTTGTCTTTTTCTAAAGTATCAAAAATTCGCCCACGGCAAAATGGATAACCAAATTGATCTATAAATCCGCCAGCCGCACCTGCATACTCAAAATAGTTTTTCTTTTTGAAATCCAATATTTTAGGTTGAATAATAGCCGTTTCCGTTTCGAATTCAAATGTTTCTAAAATGGGTTTTAACCAATTATTAGTCACTTCTATATCTGAATTCACCAATGCATAAATATCTGCATCAATAGAGTGCAAGGCATCATTGTAGCCACCTGCAAACCCTTGATTGGTTTTATTTTGCACAATCATTACAGAAGGAAAATTCTTTTTTACAAATGCAACTGATTCGTCAGTTGATGCATTATCGGCAACATATATAGTTGCTTCTGGTGAAAATTGAATAACTGATGGCAAAAACTGTTCTAAAAGTTTTACGCCATTCCAATTCAAAATAACTACGGCTATTTTCATTCGAGATTTTTAGATATTGAGTATTTAGATATTTAGAATCTAAATACTTTTATGGTTATATTTTGGCAGATTTTCGAGGAAAGTATATTTTTCATTTTCAAAATCCATTAGGCAAAAATAATGATTTAGTCCATTGGTAAGCATCAAAAATTCAGCTTCCATTGTCATATTATATCTTGCTATTTGATCAAAAGTAGCCTGAGTAATTTTTACTTCAGGAGCTTTACATTCGATTAATAAAAAAATAGAACCATTAGAATTATAAACAACTACATCATACCGTTTACGCAAACCGTTAACCATTAATACTTTCTCAACGTTTATAAGGGATTTTGGAAACTTTTTCTCTTCTAATAAATAGTGAACTACATGTTGTCTAACCCATTCTTCTGGCGTAAGGATGATGAATTTTTTCCTTATACTATCAAAAATAGATACTTTATTTTCGCTATTTTTGAAACGAAATGAATAAGAAGGAAAATTGAGTTTTTGCATGTTGCGAAATTAGTTAATTTAGTTTAAAGTTTAAAGATTAAGGATCTAACTTGAAACTTTAAACCCGAAACCCGAAACCCAAAATATGGACGAAGTTATAAAGATTGTTAATGATATAAAAGCCGGAAATATCAAACCCATTTATTTTTTGATGGGAGAGGAGCCTTATTATATTGACAAATTAGCTGAATATATCGAAAAAAATATTTTATCCGAAGAAGAAAAAGGATTCAATCAAACTGTTTTATATGGTAGAGATGTTACTATTGAAGATGTAGTTTCGACAGCCAAACGATATCCGATGATGGCAGATCGTCAAGTGGTTATAGTCAAAGAAGCACAGGATTTATCCAGAACTATTGATAAAATTGAGCATTATGTAGAAAATCCGATGTCTACAACCGTTTTGGTTTTTTGTTATAAATACAAAACATTAGACAAAAGAAAAAAAGTAACCAAGCTCTTAGCCAAAAACGGAGTTGTTTACGAAAGCAAAAAACTTTATGAAAATCAAGTTGGAGATTGGATTAAGCGAGTGTTAGCAGGCAAAAAATACAACATAGAGCCCAAAGCTTCAGCAATGCTAGTCGAATTCCTTGGAACTGATTTGAGTAAAATTAATAATGAACTCGAAAAACTTCAAATCATATTGCCCGCTGGAAGTACAATTTCGGCCAAAGATATTGAAGAAAATATTGGTTTCAGTAAAGATTACAATGTCTTCGAATTGCGAAAAGCGATTGGTGAACGAAACCAACTAAAAGCATACAAAATAGCAGATAATTTTGCCCAAAACCCAAAAGACAATCCATTGGTTATGACAACTGCATTGGTTTTTAGTTTTTTTATTCAATTATTAAAATACCACGGATTGAAAGACAAAAATCCTAAAAATGTGGCTTCGGCATTAGGAGTTAATCCTTTTTTTCTAAAAGACTACGATATGGCTTTAAAAAATTACCCAATGAAAAAAGTAAGCCAAATTATTGCGTCCCTTAGAGATACCGACGTAAAAAGTAAAGGAGTAGGAGCAAATAGCTTAACACAAGCGGATTTATTACGAGAAATGTTATATAAAATTTTTAATTAAAAAATAAAATTATGTTTACTTTATCAAAAAATATCCTAGTCACAATTGGGATATTACTTATCGTTAATTTTGCTATGGCACAAAATTCAAAAATAAATAATTTAAAATATGCTTCATTTGATGCATATCCCCTTTATTTAAAGAATGATCTTGGAGTAACATACACCACAAACAAAACTATAGTTAAGTTATGGAGTCCCAATGTCGAAGAAGTAAAAATTAATCTATACAAACTAGGAAACGGCGGAAGTCCTATTGCAACTCAAAATTTACTGTATAATAAAACAACCGGTGTTTGGGAAATCATATTAAACGGAAATTATCACAATACCTATTATACTTTACAAGCTAAAAACAAAGGTAATTGGTCAAAAGAAATGCCAGATCCTTACGCAAAAGGAGTTGGAGTAAATGGAAATAGAGGTTTAATATTCGACCCTAAACTAACCAATCCGTCCAACTGGAATACAGACAAGCAACCCGTTTTGAAGTCAGTTTCGGATATAATTTTGTATGAAGCACATGTAAGAGACTTTTCAATTGATCCATCATCAGGTATTAAGAACAAAGGTAAGTTTCTAGCCTTTACCGAGAAAAATACTAAAAATGAATATGACGAAACAACAGGATTAGACCATTTAAAAGAATTAGGAATTACGCATTTACACTTACTTCCAGTATTTGATTATAAATCAATTGATGAATATAACTTGGATAAAAAACAATACAATTGGGGGTATGACCCTCAGAATTACAATTCATTAGAAGGTTCTTACTCCACCAATCCTTTTGATGGTTTAGTTCGTATCAAAGAATATAAAGAAATGGTTTTGGCTTTGCATCAAGCCAATATTCGTTTGGTTATGGATGTGGTATACAATCACACTAGTTCTACTGATATTTTTGACCAATTAGTTCCTGGTTATTATTATAGAAATTGGCCTGATGGAAAACGTTCGGATGCTTCGGCTTGTGGTAATGAATTTGCTTCAGACCGTGTAATGGCTCGCCAATTTATGATAGAATCTTTAAAATATTGGGTAAAAGAATATCATGTAAATGGTTTTCGATTTGATTTAATGGCTATTCACGACATTGAAACAATGAATCAAATTTCGGTAGCATTAAAGAAAATAGATCCAACCATTTTTCTTTATGGAGAAGGATGGACTGCAGGAGATTCTCCTTTACCTATTGAAAAAAGAGCGCTAAAAAACAATGTAAAAAAACTTAAAGACATTTCTGTTTTCTCCGATGATATAAGAGATGCAGTAAAAGGACATTGGTCTAATGTAGAAGAAAAAGGTTTTGTAAGTGGAAATAAAGAATACAAAGACGTAATTCAATTTGGAATCGTAGCCTCAACAAATCATCCGCAAGTTAAATATGATTTAAAACGTAGTTATGCTCAGTTTCCATATTCGGATAACCCAACAAAAGTAATAGGATATGTATCTTGTCATGATAACAATACCTTGTATGACAAGCTAAAAATCTCTAATCCAAAAGCAAGTGAAGAGGAGTTAGTACAAATGGACAAACTAGCTAACACCATTATTTTAACCTCACAAAGTATTCCTTTTTTGCATATGGGAGTAGAAATGAAACGTACCAAATTGGGCGTTGAGAACTCTTATAATTCTTCTGATAGCATCAATAAAATAGATTGGAATTGGAAACACGAGAACAAAGAGCTTAATCAATATTACAAAAATCTAATTGCATTAAGAAACAATCATCCAGCATTCAAAATGACATCTGAAAAAATGATCCAAGAGCATTTGGAATTCTTAACTTTAGATTCTCCCTTTTTGGTTGGTTATACTTTAAAAAATAATGCAAATGGTGATAAATGGAAAACAATAAGAGTCTATTTTAATGGAAACGAAAATGAGATCCAACAAGAGCTTGAAGGCACTTGGAAGATGGTATGTAATGGAGCGATTATCAATTTAAATGGAATAGAAGCAATTCAAAATCAAAGCATAAGTATCCCTGGCAGAAGTGCAATTATTTTATATCAGGAATAAATCTTTTAAACTAAAAATCTACTAAAAAATACCGATATTTGCAACTTTCAAAAAACAAATACCACAATTATGGGAATGAATAAAAATACTATTTTAGGATGGGCTGCCTTTATAATGGTGCTCATGGGATTATTACTAATAGGCTTAGGCGTTTTTAAATACAGAGATGTATCAGGCTGGGGATTTGCCGCTGTTGGTATTGGTTTCTTTGCTATCGCATGGGTATTTAGTTCTCTAAAAGGTAGGCTGTAATTGACATTCAAAACCAATAATTAATCATATAATAAATTAAAACATTTAAATATGTCAGACGATAAGAAAGTAATTTTCTCAATGCAAAAATTGAGTAAAACCTATCAAGGTGCAGATAAACCTGTTTTGAAAAACATCTATTTGAGTTTCTTTTATGGAGCTAAAATTGGTATTTTAGGTCTAAATGGTTCTGGAAAATCTTCCCTTTTGAAGATTATTGCAGGAATTGATAAAAACTATCAAGGTGATGTAGTTTTTCAACCAGGTTATACCGTCGGGTATTTAGAACAAGAACCTATACTTGACGATTCTAAAACTGTTATTGAAATTGTTCGTGAAGGTGTTGCTGAAACAATGGCTGTTTTGGAAGAATACAATAAAATTAATGATTTATTTGGTCTTCCAGAAAACTACGAAGATGCAGATAAAATGGATAAATTAATGGATCGTCAAGCAGCTTTGCAGGATAAAATCGATGCTTTGGGCGCTTGGGAAATTGATACCAAATTAGAAATTGCAATGGATGCCTTACGCACGCCAGAAGGTGACACACCCATTAAGAATTTATCTGGAGGAGAACGTCGCCGTGTAGCTTTGTGCCGTTTACTATTGCAACAGCCTGATGTTTTACTTCTGGATGAGCCTACCAATCACCTGGATGCTGAAAGTGTACTTTGGTTAGAACAACATTTGGCACAATATGCTGGAACTGTAATTGCGGTAACACACGACAGGTATTTCTTGGATAATGTTGCAGGTTGGATTTTAGAATTGGATAGAGGTGAAGGTATTCCTTGGAAAGGGAATTATTCTTCTTGGCTAGACCAAAAATCAAACCGTATGGCATTGGAAGAAAAAGTAGCTTCTAAACGTAGAAAAACGTTGGAACGCGAGTTGGATTGGGTTCGTCAAGGAGCAAAAGGACGACAAACCAAACAAAAAGCACGTTTACAGAACTACGATAAACTCTTGAACGAAGACCAAAAACAATTGGATGAAAACTTGGAAATTTATATTCCGAATGGTCCAAGATTAGGTACTAATGTTATTGAAGCCAAAAACGTAGCTAAAGCCTTTGGAGATAAATTGTTGTATGATAATTTAAATTTTACGTTACCACAAGCTGGAATTGTTGGAATTATTGGACCAAACGGTGCTGGTAAATCGACTATTTTCAAAATGATTATGGGAGAGCAAAAAACAGACAATGGTGAATTTTTGGTGGGTGATACTGTGAAAATCGCTTATGTAGATCAAGCGCATTCGAATATTAATCCTGACAAATCCATTTGGGAAAACTTTGCCGATGGGCAAGAACTGATCATGATGGGAGGGAAACAAGTGAATTCAAGAGCTTATTTATCCCGTTTTAACTTTGGTGGTGGCGAACAAAACAAGAAAGTATCCATGCTTTCTGGTGGAGAAAGAAACCGTTTGCATCTAGCTATGACTTTGAAGGAAGAAGGTAACGTATTGTTACTGGATGAACCTACGAATGATTTGGACGTGAATACGCTTCGTGCATTGGAAGAAGGTTTAGAAAACTTTGCAGGTTGTGCGGTAGTGATTTCTCACGACAGATGGTTCTTAGACAGAATTTGTACTCATATCCTTGCGTTTGAAGGAAATTCAGAAGTGTATTATTTTGAAGGTGGGTTCTCTGATTATGAAGAAAATAAGAAAAAACGTTTGGGTGGTGATTTGACTCCGAAACGATTGAAATACAGAAAATTGATTAGATAATTTATTTCTATAAAAAGTAAAAGAGGATGTCCACAGAAAGGCATCCTCTTTTTTTTAGACAAAAAAACTAATCATTTTTTTTTACCAGAATTTATCATCAATACAACTGCTCCAATTAAACCAATAATTACCAATCCGAAAACAATTACCATTATAAATGCACCGTTTTCCCAAGAATAAAGCGATAAGTTTCTCATAAAAATTAATTTTTTAGATTGGTCAAATTTAAGATAACAATCCATCTAAAGAGATGACATTTATCATAGAATACAATTATTCTAAAAATTTTATTTTTAATTCTGGAGTAGGTATCATGCAACTCTCTTTTTTGCCAAACCAATTGTATCTATTTCTGGCTATATAGTCATATAATTGATTTCTGATTCCATTTGGAATAATTTTAAAAATAATTCCAAATGAATATAAACCATTCAAACTTTTTGCAATTTGCAATGCTGCATCCGATTTGTAGTAGTAAGCGACTCCAGGCTCATAAAGTACAATACTATCTATCTTGGCAAAATCAATTCCAATGTATTTCAAAATATCTAAACCCAAATCTGATTGTAAAGGAACGAATCTAAAGACATCCTTTTTGTCATGTTTGATAATAAATTGCACCGCAGAATTACAGAGGTTACAAACACCGTCAAAGAGGATTATTTTTTTATGGAGAGGGAGGTTTTGCATGATAAGGTTTCTAAAAATATTTGCTAAAGTTCAAAAATTTGACAAAGTTGTGTTAATGAATACTATTTTTTCCCATGTTCAACAAACTCCAATTCATCCAAACTCACTTTTGAAGTAAACACACCATAATTCACTACGGCTTTGTTTTTTTCAATTTTATCAATGGTTCCCACTGATTTTCCATCCTGCATACGCACACGATCTCCTATTTTTAGAATAACATTGGGTTTTACAATTACAGGTTTTAATTTCTTCTCTTTCTTTTCCTTGCGGATTTCTTCTACGACAACAGTAACTTCCTCTATAATTTCTTTTTTCTTCTGGATAATCGCTTTTGCTTCTTTAGGAGTGGCTTTTTTGCGTTTGGAATTTTCTATTTCGATGATTTTCAGAAACTCACCTATCAGGTCTTTTTTATTTTTATTATTAAAATATTTCTCAGCAATATCTTCAATTTTTTGACCTATGTAAATTGTCTTTTGATTGCTGTCATATAACTCCTGGTAGCTTTCCAGTTTTTGCTTGATTTTGACATTAATATCTTCCATTTTTTTGCCTTCCTGACGCGCTTTGGTTTCTTCTTCTTTTAGCGTTTGTGACGTTTTCTCCATTTTGGAACGCTCTTTCTGCAAGTTGGCAATTGTTTTATCAAAACGAACTTTTCCTACTTCAATTTTCTTCTTAGCGCGGTTGATTAAACTAAATGGGATTCCATTTTTTAAAGCTACTTCAAAAGTAAATGAACTTCCCGCTTGTCCCAAAGCCAATTTGTACATGGGTTCTAATGATTTTTCGTCAAAGAGCATGTTGGCATTAGTAGCGCAAGGGAGCTCATTTGCTAAAATTTTTAGATTCGAATAATGCGTCGTGATTAATCCAAAAGCTTCCCGATGGTAGAACTCTTCCAAGAAAATTTCGGCCAAAGCACCTCCCAATTCAGGATCAGAACCGGTACCAAATTCATCAATCAAAAACATGGTTTTCTTATTGCACTTTTTCAAAAAGTAGTTCATGTTTTTCAATCGATAACTATAAGTACTTAAATGATTTTCAATTGATTGGTTGTCTCCAATATCCGTGAGTATTCTATCAAATAGAAACGTTTCACTGCGTTCGTGTACAGGAATCAACATTCCCGATTGCAACATTAATTGCAACAAACCAACCGTTTTCATCGAGATGGTTTTACCTCCCGCGTTGGGTCCTGAAATAACAATTATTCTATTTTCTTGACTTAATTCGATGGTTTGTGGATGCGTAACTTCCTTTTTTTGCTTGTTATTCAAATACAAAATAGGATGATAGGCATCTCTAAAATAAAGACGGCGTTCCTCTGTAATTGTTGGCAAAATTCCATTGATTCTATTGGCATATTTCGCTTTTGCAGCAATCACATCAATATCACTCAGGAAATCTTGATATTGAATCAACAATGGTAAAAATGGTCGAATTGCATTCGATAATTGCTTTAGAATTCTAGTAATTTCTTCTTTTTCCTCATATTCCAAATTACTGAGTTCACGAGAGTAATTCAGCGTAGCTTCTGGTTCAATATAAGCAATACTCCCTGTTTTGGAACTACCCAAAATAGAGCCTCTTACTTTGCGTCGGTACATTGCTAAAACAGCCAAAACACGACGATTTTGCACAAAACTTTCTTTAATATCATCCAAATATCCCAAACCGTTGTATTGCGTAAGTGCTATTCCAAAACTTTGGTTCATTTTCCCTCGAACCGAATTCATATTGCGGCGAATGTTTAGTAATTCTGGTGAGGCATTGTCTTTTATTTCTCCATATTTATCAACTACAGCATCAACAAGCGTGATAATCGCTCTGGTAAGTTGAATTCCAGAACTTTTGGCACAAAGATTAGGGTAATAATCATTGAATTTATTCAGAAACGTCAATAGTACATTCGTCGTTTCGGATATTGTGGCAATTTTTCTAAAACCACCGACTTCTAGAAAACTGTCTTCGATGGCTAAAAATTTTATTTCGTATGTAATAGCATCAAAACCGTGATTGGGGATGGCATTGTTGTTTTGAAAAGAAGAAACATACTCAGAAGTCTGCAATAAAGCGCTCATCAAAGTATCTTTGTCTCTAAAAGGAGTTATTTCTAAGGCTTTTTGTTTTCCTATATCAGTATTACAAATATCGGAAATCGTTTCGAGAACCGTAGGAAATTGTAAATCTTGTAACGTTTTTTCGGTAATGGAGATCATTTATAAATTTGATTTGACGCTACAAAAATAAGGTTATTTAAGAAAGAAACATAGGGTTATTTCACAGAGATTAGCAAAATAGAAACCACAGCGATTTACTAAGAAACATAATGTTTTTGTTTTGCCAATTTTGCGAATCTCTTTTGAATCTTCGTGTATCTTTGTGAAATAAACTTTGAATATGCAAATCAACTTGAATCCTTCCTGGCAAACTATTTTATCTGAGGAAATAGAGAAACCTTATTTCCTGGAATTGATCGAGCTTGTTGATCAAGAATATCAAAATTCAGTTTGTTTTCCTCCCAAAGAGTTGATTTTTTCAGCCTTAAATACTTGTTCTTTTGAGAATGTAAAAGTGGTTATTATTGGTCAAGATCCATATCACGGCGATGGCGAAGCCAATGGTTTATCTTTTTCGGTAAATGATTCAGTGCGAATTCCACCTTCGTTGCGCAATATTTTTAGAGAAATCAATACCGATTTGGATTCGATTTTCATGCCCACATCAGGAAATTTGGAATCTTGGGCCAAACAAGGTGTTTTACTTTTAAACGCTTCATTAACTGTTAGAAAAGACAATCCAAATAGTCATAAACACCTTAAATGGAATCTTTTTACAGATGCCGTTATTCAAAAAATATCGGAAGAAAAAGAAAATATTGTATTTATGTTATGGGGAAGTTTTGCCCAAAAAAAAGGAGCTAAAATTGACAGAAATAAACATTTGGTATTGGAATCAGGGCACCCTTCACCGATGAGTGCCAATCAAGGAAAATGGTTTGGGAATAAACACTTTAGTCAAGCAAATATATATTTGAAAAGTAATAAATTGGAACCAATATATTGGATAATATGATAAAAAAACACTTTAATTCATTAGTTATAATTGTATTCATTTGTACGATTACAAATATTAGCAATGCTCAAAACTTGCTTAAAAAAGCTTTAACTTCAGATAATGACAAGATAAAAAAAGTGATGAATAATCCTGAAGCCTATGAACTTCAAATTATTTATACTCAAATTATTAGAGAAAAAAATAATAAAATTATCTTTAAAGATTATACCTATAACCTCAACAAAAACAACTATTTCTATCCTGCCAGCACTGTAAAATTTCCTATTGCCGTTATGGCTTTGGAAAAATTAAATAGTATTCCAAATACTTCTATAAACAGTCAATTTACAATTGACGGCAATCCAAATAAAATAAGATTTTCTGATGAAATCTCTAAGATTTTTGCTGTAAGCGATAATGATGCTAGCAATAATTTATTTGAATTTATTGGTTTTGATTATCTAAATAAAAATATGGAGATTAAAGGATTAAAACCTTTTAGAATCAATCATCGTTTATCAACTCCAAATTCGGGTAGTAAAACCATCAAATCGATTGCGTTATACAAAGACGATCTTTCTATTGAAAATTTCCCTCAATATACAACCGAAAAATATAACCCTTTGCAATTGAATAAAATCAAAAAAGGAATTGGATACCTAGATAATGACACACTTGTAAAGGAACCTTTTGACTTTTCGAATAAGAATTACTATCCGCTTGAAACTTTACATAATACTTTGAAAAGAATCATTTTTCCCAATAATTTCAAGAAAAGTGAACGATTTCATATTACAGAAAAAGACAGAGAATTTATTCTTTTTTCGATGCAAAATTTACCAAAAAATGCAGGTTACGATCCAAAAGAATATTATGATGGTTATTGCAAATTTTTTATGTTTGGTGATACTAAAGAAAATATCCCAGCTTCAATAAAAATATACAATAAAGTAGGCGATGCTTACGGAACACTTATTGATTGTGCTTACATTGTAGACTCAGAAAAAAATATTGAGTTTATGGTTTCGGCCACAATATTAGTCAATAAAGACGGAATTTTTAATGACAACGTTTACGAATATGATGAAATAGGTTTGCCTTTTTTGGCCGAATTAGGGAGACAACTTTATTGGTTAAACGATAAAAGTAAATTGAAATAAACAAATGCCCTAGCCCCGAGTGAAGTGGAAAGCCCGGAGCAAAAAAAGTAAAAGTTTCTTGTTCTGGAAAAGCGACCAAAGGAAGCTCTTTTCAGAACATTAGAAACTTTACTTTTTTTGTGAGGACTTGTAACGAAACGCGGGAAATAGCTTCAATAAAAAGACTAACACTAGAATTAATTTTATCGTTTATTCTAATGTCAATGCACCCAAAATTTCTTCGGACAGAAAAGGACCTCCGGGATATTTTGCGGTATAATCAAGATTTAGCCAGACTTGATTGCGCTCGTCGATATGGTAATTAAGTTGCTTGTGTTGGCTTTCATATGGAAATAATACATTTTTTATTAGCAAATTTGCTTTTTCAAGGTCTTTCATATTTCCAATTAATATTTCGGGATAGATATGACCTTTGGTATGAATCAATCTTGGGGTTCCGCCAATGGACCTAATAGCAGCCGCCATCAAAATGGAATGATCGTCACAATCTCCAGAAAAGTAGCGTAAGGATTCGTGTGCGGTTGCTATATAATCTCCATTTTTGGGATCATTCACATAGTTCCAACGACTATTTATTTCTTTAAAAACTGCAAAACATTGAATCAAGTTTCTATACTCTGAATATCCCTTGCAATTTTTGAAATGTTTTGTAGTGGCCATAATCGCAAAGTTTCTAACTTTTGGATTTTCGTATTCTATTGCCTTTAAAATCTCTTCTTTATTAGGAAATGGCAGCAATTTGGCGATGATAATATCTTGTGGAAATGGATTATTATTCATAGTGTACAACATGGAATTATAATCTTCAAAAACAGAATTGAAACTAAAATTCCCAAATAAAGTTCCATAAATAAGGACCAACAAATAGAGTGCTAAACAAACAATAATTATGGTTCGCAATGTGTACAATGCGAAGTGAATTATTGTCAGAACTAAAATAAAAAGAAGTATTCGATCCAAATTAAAATACCAATGTGGATCGATTAAATTTTGGTGAAGTACTATAAATAAAGGAATTGTAATCAGGATGCTTAAAAAAAAGATAACAAAACTATCCCAAGGTTTTTTCAGCTGAAACTTGGACTTTACTATATGAAAATTAGTTTTGTTAAGTTGTATCATAATACCCAAAAGTAGGGATCTTTATTGCTTTTTGTAAAAGTACTTTTTTTTTTTAAAGTTACTAAGTTTCTAAGATACTAAGTCATTAAGTTTTTCTCAAAGTCACTAAGTTTATAAAAGTTTTAGGGACTTTGCAACTCAGCAACTTTAATTACACATTAATATCCTTAAAATCATTGGATATGGCATAGCGAATCATATTGGTAAAGGCCTGACTGTCTAATTTTGGAATTTCCAGAATTGAATTCAGCAAAGTGGTGTCGTATTCGTTAGGACTGGTTATAAAATAAGGTTTCAAATGCTTACCAATACTTTCATAATACAGCTTTTCGATTGTATTTTTATATGTAAAATCGAGTGGATTTTTGATTAAAGTAAAATTGGTATAACCCACTTCTTTCATAATCAACTGTAATCCTTTCACGATATTAAAGCTTTTGTCACTTACAATGTTCAGCTGCTCGATGTCATCTCGTTCAAAAGTGTTTACAATTACTCTGGCCACATAATCAACAGGAATGATATTTAAACCTGTTTCTTCATTGATGATGAAACGCACATTTTCTTGCTCTCCTCTTCGCTGTGAAGTAAAATGAAAAAACTTGGCCAAAAGATAAAAAACCATGTATTTTGGAATGAAATAAGGACTTTCGGTACCCAGCATTTTACCTCCAATCACACTTGGTCTCAAAATCTGAAATGGTAATCCCAAAGCTTTGCATTCCTGAGCAATATAATTCTCCGAATGAAATTTGGCGTCCTCATACGCATTGCGATGTTCAGGAGTGAAATCTAGGTTATGGAAATCATTCTCGATTATACCGTCTCGTATTCCGGATGAAAACGCAGTGCCGATATAAATGAACTTCGTGATAAAAGGGGAAAAAGTCTTGAAAAGAGATTTGGTTATTTTGGCATTTTCATCAAAAATCTTTTCTTTTAGGTTTTCGTCAGTAGATAAATTGACATAGCCTGCAGAATGAATAAAGTAAGCCCCTTTAATTTTCTCTGAAAAACTACCTTTAAGATTCGCTAAGTCCGAATCAATAATTTCGATATATTCATGTACTTTTTCTAAACCGCTTTTTTGTAAAATTTGAGGGGTGTAATCACTAGTCAAAAGCTCATTAATACGATCTAAAGCACTTACTTTTCCTTTGTTTCTGGCAATAATAAAAAGTTTTCCGTTTTTCTTTTCTTTGATAAAAAGCTCTAGAATATCATACATAATATGCGATCCCAAAACACCTGTAGCTCCCGTAAGTATTATTTTCATTTTTTATTTTTTGAAAAAGTAAAGATAGATTTAAAAAAGGAATCTCATTATTTTAAAAATATTTTTTAGTATTTTTCGTACCATTCGAACTTATCATGTACGATATTTGATTTTTCTTTTTCAATATAGTTTAAAATTGCTTTTGCAACAGGGGAGTGCTTTTTTCCTTTGAGCCATATTAAACTCCAGTTGGTTGTAATAGGCAATCCTTTAACTGGAATTATTTGCAGTTCATTGTTACTCAGTTCGCTTTTTATTCCAATTAAAGGCATAATTGAATAACCCAAACCAGCTATTAATGCCTGTTTTACGGCTTCGTTTGAGGTGAGTTCCATTTTATTCAATACCGAAATGGCGTTTCTTTCAAAGAAACTAACCATGGTTTGCCT
Organism: Flavobacterium praedii; assembly: GCF_026810365.1. NCBI lineage: Bacteria > Pseudomonadati > Bacteroidota > Flavobacteriia > Flavobacteriales > Flavobacteriaceae > Flavobacterium > Flavobacterium praedii. The sequence continues at coordinate 1,012,894 of NZ_CP113948.1, read as the reverse complement.
TGTTCCAGAACCTTTTTCCCTAAAAATTAAAGGCAAATTTTCGAAGAAACTTTCTTCCTGATCCTCTTTTTCGATAGTGATATCAGTATTCCCCACTAAATACAGTTTATTTTGAAGCAGGTCTAGTTTTTCTATATTGAGTTTGGAAGGCAAAATGGAAACTAGTGCAAAATCGACCTCATTGTTTTCTAAACTCTCAATAACCCTACTTTTATTTGTTACATCCATCAGCAACTCGATCCCCGAATGTTCTTTCATGAAATCGGCGAGAAAGTAGGGCATCACATATTTACCTGTCGAAACGATTGAAATTTTCAATTTACCAGCCATTTGTCCTTTGTAGGCTAACGTTTTATAGTTGATGGCATGTACTTGGTTTATGATATTCTCGGCTGCCTCGGCAATTTCATAGCCAAAATCGGTGATGTAAATTTTCCTCCCAACCACCTCTGTCAATGGAATGTCAAATTGTTCCTGAAAATTCTTTAACTGTATCGATACCGCGGGCTGGGTTAGATGTAATTCCTCCGATGCCTTTGTTACACTTTGTGTTTTTACTATTTTCAAAAATATCTGGAGTTGATTTAAAGTATAATTCATAAAAAAATCTAATATATTACATTACAAATATAAATAAAAATTAATGAATTTGAATTCGGAGTTTTGTGCTGTTAAATAAAATTTCTAAAATTATTGAGAAAAATATCAATAAAGGTAGGCAAGAGTTTCTTTTAAAAAGTTCCTTTCGAAAATACAAAATACAAAAGATAGACCATAAAAATTAAGCATAAAGTACTTTAAATTAACCTACATAGTATCAAATGAAAACAGTCGAAATTATAATTTTTGCAAGCGCAATATTGACGGTTCTTTTTTTTATAACCACTTTAATGGAAGGAGAGTTTATTTTTCAAAAATTATTTCTTGCGATTTCAATAGTATCGGGACTAAAAAATCTTCAAATTTATAATCATAATAGTATTGCACATGAAAACAACTGAGAAAATTATACTTATAGACGGTAATTTTTCACCAACTGAGGCAAAGGAACTATTGATGGACTTATTCATCAACAAAATCAATTTCCATCAAAAGAAGAACTTCAGTTCACAGGAGCGTTATGGAAAGGAAGACGAAATCGCAATAAGAAGAATTCCCGAACTAAAAGAAAGTGTTGAAGCAATCTCCAGAATAATAACTGAAGGAACAACACAAAACCAGAATATAGTGATAACATCAACGGTTCATATTCGTTTTTCTAATACTGAAGAATAAAATGTTTGCTGGAAGAAAACTGCTAATTGCAACCAAACATGAAAAAGAAAAAGTAATTGCTCCAATTTTAGCAAGGGAATTAGGTGTGAAATGTTTTGTAGTTTCAAATTTTGACACCGATGAACTTGGAACATTTACAGGAGAAATAGATAGGAAAGAGGATCCAATAAACACCGCCAAGAAAAAATGCCTTATGGCTATGGAGTTGACCAATTGTGATATGGCCATAGCAAGCGAAGGTTCTTTTGGCTCACACCCATCCATTTTCTTTGCTCCTGCCGATGATGAGTTTTTATTTTTTATCGACAAAAAAAATAATTTGGAGATTGTTGCCAGAGAGTTAAGTATGGACACCAATTTTAGTGGTGCTGTAATACATAGCAAACAGGAGTTGGATGAATTTGCTGGAAGGGCAAAATTCCCATCACACGCCTTGATTGCCAGGAAATCCATCGATGATTTTATTGAAATAGAAAAAGGCATCAGCGATTGGGGAAAATTAGTGGACGTGTACAATCATTTCATCAAATTATATGGATCAGTTTATATTGAAACCGATATGCGGGCAATGTACAATCCTACCCGTATGAATGTTATTGAAAGTGCTGCCCTAAAATTAGCCGATAAAATCAATTCCTGTTGTCCTAATTGCAATACCCCAGGTTTTGGGGTGACGGATGCCAAACTGGGTCTTCCTTGTGAATGGTGTCGTTTTCCAACCCAATCCACTTTAAGTCATATCTATACCTGCCAAAAATGTTCTTATGTAAAAGAAGAAATGTATCCAAACCAAAAAAAATCTGAAGACCCTACGTATTGCGACAATTGTAATCCTTAAAAAAAATCCATGACAACAACTAATATAACCAAAGCCGCGCAGGCTTTGATAAATGATGAGATAATAGCTATTCCCACCGAAACCGTTTATGGATTGGCCGGAAATGCCTATAGTGAAAATGCTTTGAAAAAAATATTCGAATTAAAAAAGAGACCCTTTTACAACCCATTAATTGTACATATCAAGTCTACCGCATTTTTAGACACGGTTGCCTCTGATATTCCAGACATGGCCTGGAAGCTTGCCAAGGAGTTTTGGCCAGGATCGTTAACGTTAGTTTTGAAAAAACAACCTCACATTCCAGACATCGTCACTGCTGGCAAAGAGACTGTTGCTGTAAGAGTACCGAATCACCCTGTGGCATTAGCGCTTTTGGAACTACTTGAATTTCCGCTGGCAGCACCAAGTGCTAATCCTTTCGGTTGTATAAGTCCTACAACTGCCATGCATGTTTCAAACTATTTCAAAGAGAATTTGGAAATTGTATTGGATGGAGGAGCGTGCCAAAACGGAATAGAATCTACAATAATTGGTTTCGAAAATGATAAACCGATTCTTTACAGGCACGGTTCAATTTCAATAGAAGCTATAGAACGAATCGTGGGAAAGGTGCAAGTCACAACTACTAAAAACAGTACACCCGATGCTCCAGGAATGCTTTCGCGACATTACGCACCAAAAACCAGCACCTATCTTACCGACAATGTACCCGAGTTGATACCATCATTCTCTGGTAAAAAAGTTGGGTTGCTTTTGTTCAAGGATGAAATTACAGGTACCGAAAATATACTTCAAGAAGTGCTCTCCAGAACAGGAGATCTAGCCGAAGCCGCAAAGAATTTATATGCCACAATGCACCGTTTGGACAAAAGCAACTTGGACGTAATCATTGCAGAGCGTTTGCCCAACAAAGGACTTGGTAAATCTATAAATGACCGTTTGGAAAGAGCTATAAAAAAGTAAAGAATGAAATCAATCATACGAAACGCTTCCATTGTAAACGATGGCAGAATAATTAATGCCGAACAAGAATTAAATCGAAATAAAAACATAAAAAATTTTAATGCTTTTAATTAATAATATAAATGAAAATTTATGTTTTTTAGTTCCCACATTTGCAATGTCAAATTTTAAATCAAACAAATTATGAAAATGTTACAAGTTGCAACCTTAGTTTTGTTCCTACAATTGTTTCCATCATGTAAAACGAATTCAAACAAGATTTCAAATGAAAACAATACATCTCACACGGGATCCTATAAACATCAGCATGTGCTGACTAAAGCAGAACAGGATCAATTAACACCCAATCAGGTTTTACTTGAATTCAAAGAAGGCAACCAACGCTTTAAAAGCGGTAACGTAACGCAACGCGAGCATTCAGACGAAATTAGAAAAGTTGCAACGGGAGGTCAACACCCAAAGGCGATGGTTCTAAGTTGTCTCGATAGCAGAGTGCCTGTAGAAGATGTATTTGATCAGGGAATTGGAGATGTATTTGTGGGCAGGGTAGCGGGCAATTTTGTAAACACAGACCTTTTGGGAAGTATGGAATTTGCCTGTAAAGTAGCTGGGGCAAAACTAATATTGGTAATGGGGCATCAACACTGTGGAGCGGTAAAAAGTGCAATAGATGATGTAAAGTTAGGAAACATAACCTCAATGCTCGCAAACATAAAGCCCGCAGTTGAGATGAGCAAAGATTTTCATGGTGAAAAATCATCCAAAAACGAATCCTTTGTCAAAGAAGTTGCCCAAAACAATGTTCGTCATACCATAAGTGAGATTAGGGTAAAAAGCGAAATATTACGAACAATGGAAAGTAAAGGGGAAATCAAAATTGTAGGAGCCTTTTACACATTACGCACAGGAGAACTTGAGTTTATTGAGTAACACTTTTTTAAATTGACAGTAAATAATAAAATAATAAATAAACACAGAATATCATGAACTTAAACCTATTACTCGAGAACCTAACCAATCCAGCATTACTTTTTTTTGTGCTTGGCGTGATTGCAGTACTCCTAAAAAGTGATTTGGAAATACCACCTAATACATCAAAATTTATTTCACTTTACTTGCTGTTTGCTATTGGTTTTAAGGGAGGACAAGAACTGTCGCATGAAGAATTCTCGAGCGAGATTGCCTTGTCCATGCTCTTTGGAATCATGATTTCGATGCTAATACCATTGTACACCTTTTTTATCCTAAAAAGAAAACTCAGTGTTTATGATGCAGGAGCCATTGCGGCGGCCTACGGCTCGGTAAGTGCTGTTACCTTTGTCACGGCGGTTTCCTATCTCGAATCACAGCAATTAACCCTTCATGGACACATGGTCGCTATAATGGCTTTAATGGAGTCACCTGCCATTATCATTGGGCTCGTCCTGATATCTATATTCAATAAAGATCAATCTTCTGATAAAATAAAATTCAGTGCTGTCCTAAAACACTCTTTGACCAATAGTAGTGTATTGTTAATCCTTGGCAGTTTGGTAATCGGCTTTTTGGCGAGTACCAAACAAGCAGAGGGAATCAAACCCTTTACTAATGACCTTTTCAAAGGATTTTTGGCCATTTTTCTTCTGGATATGGGAGTAACAAGTGGTAGAAAACTAAAATCCTTCTTCTCATTCGGATGGTTTCCTTTCCTTTTTGCAATGATTATTCCTTTGGTCAACGGTTGCATATTCGCAGTTTTGAGTTCCTTTGTCACCGATGATATCACCAACCGATTCATCTTTGCCGTATTGGCCGCAAGTGCATCCTATATCGCCGTTCCAGCAGCAATGCAAATTTCGGTACCCAAGTCAAATCCCGGTCTTTATTTGCCCATGGCACTCGCGGTAACATTCCCGGTAAACATCACAATTGGTATGCCAATTTACTATCTAATTGTTCAACACTTCTAATAATAAATTATATTTAAAAAATAAAAATAATTTTATAAATATTGTTGTGATAAATAAGTAATACAATGTTCTCGAATCGCCCACAATTGTTCAAAAGTGATAGTAGCATTTGAGTCCGACAACCATTTTTTGATGAAATTTTTATGGAATTTGATTTTGAACTCTCCAACTTGGTAGGGTTCAATTTCAATTTCTTCCAATAAATCCTTTTCGATTTTAGCAAAATTCGATTTGGGAGTTGTACAATCAATACGATTTTTATCAATTTTCAAGTAACAATGGGCTTCAGGAATGAAATCAATACTGTTATCAGAGAGAATAGTTCCAATTTTAGTATTGATTTCGTTCATTTTATAAATTCCAATAATGAGTTTTACGTTTGGAATTTTATTTAGGTTGGCAATTTCTTTCAAAAAAGCATGCTTGGAACTGCAAGTGCCTTTGTTTTCTTTTAAAATTAATGACAAATCTTCACGGTTGGCGTTTCGGCCGTAGGGAATATTTTTAACGTAAATCAATAAATCGTCCCAAGTATCAATTCCTAAATTTTGAATTTGTTGGGTTAATAAATCGGAAGATTTGAAAATTGTTTTAATCATTTACATTGCCTTTAAATCTGATATAAAAACTATTTCAATAAATCATCACTGTGTTTTTTGGACAAACAGGGTTCCGCAAAATCTAATACTTCTAATTCAGAATATTCATTTAAAAAATGTTTTACTACAACATAATCAACCTCTTTTTTAATTTCAACAACAAAATACTTTTCATTAAATCCTTCAGACCGACAATTCATTACTTTGAGTTTTTCTCTAATAATTTCCTTATCATAATTGTCTTTTAAAATCACAACTTGAATAATCGAATTCCCAGAAATTGAAATCGTTTCTTTATATACAATGGCTTCTTCATTTTCATCGTATTTAGCATAGAAAATATCTTCTGTTGCAATAAGTGGCCCATAGAAAGGAACGTTATCTAATTTAAAGATTCCTTTTTCCAAATCAATTATTTGTGACCAAATGGTTTCAACTACTTCTTCATCTAAAATAGCACTATGAAATCGGAATAAAATTTTTGAGTGAGTTTCTGCCATTTTATTGCTCTGCCAATTTATCCAGAGTATAGGCAATCAATTCATCTACAGCTTTGTATGGATCACTGCTAAAAGTTCCGTTGGCGCGATTGGCAATAAGAGCATTCAATGACAAAGCCTGATGTCCTAAAAGTGCCGAAAGTCCATAAATAGCAGACGTTTCCATCTCGAGATTGGTTATTCTGGTTCCTTCAAATTGGAAATTATCCATTTTGGAATTTAAGGTTGGGTCTTTAATATTTAAACGTAAAACGCGACCTTGTGGTCCGTAAAAACCACCTGCAGTTGCCGTGATTCCTTTGAATATTACATTACTTTCTATTCTTTTTTCTAATACCGATGAACAAGGAATTACTGTTGGTCTACCTTTTAGTAAGTCCCAATTGGTGTGTTCAATAAATGCATTTTCCATTTCACTATTAGAAACAGCATCAATCAAATAGGAGCGGAGCATATTGTCTAGTCCTAAGCCAAATTGTGCCATCACAAAACTATCTACAGGAATATCGGCATGCAAAGAACCTGATGTCCCAATACGAATAATGTTTAATGAAGTTAATTTTTCTTTTGGTTTTCGAGTTTCCAAATCAATATTAACAAGTGCATCCAATTCATTGATCACAATGTCAATATTATCAGGCCCAATTCCAGTAGACATCACCGTTAAGCGTTTGCCCTTATATATTCCTGTTTGGGTTTTGAATTCTCTTTTTTGAGTCGAAAATTCAATGGAATCAAAGTGTTTGGTAATTTTTGCCACTCGATCTTGATCTCCCACAAAAATAATGTCGTGGGCAATGTTTTCGGGTTTTAAGTTAAGATGATACACACTCCCATCAGGATTGAGTATTAATTCGGATTGTTGAATAGCCATAGTTAATCCCCCTTACCCCCAAAGGGGGAACTCCTATTAGGGGTAAATAGGTTTAATTTGATTTTTAGTTTATCAGGCTTAATATTCCCCCTTCGGGGGTTAGGGGGCTTATCCCCCTACACGTTTTACTTTAAAGCCTTTTTCTTTTAAAATAATCATTATTTTATCACGATAATCACCTTGAATGATAATAGAATCATCTTTGAAAGTCCCGCCAACACTTAATTTGGTTTTGATTTCTTTGGCCAGAATTTTAAAATCCTCGTCGGTTCCTTCATAACCTTCAATTATAGTAGTCGCTTTGCCTTTTCTTTTTTCGAATTTGCAAATCATAGGCACTTTTTGAACGTATAATTCATGCGCTTCTTTTTCGATTACTTCTTCTGGACCCATTTCATGATCCGGAAAAAGATTTTTCAATTGGTCTTGTAAATCCATAAATTTTTTATTCTAAAAATAAAACTCAACTTGTAAAAATTAAAAACCAAATTCCAAAAGTGTACCATTGGAATTTGGTTTTTGAAATAGTCTCTTTTACTCGCCCTTCGGGGGCTGAGGGGCAATTAAACCTAAGTCAACTAAACGTTCATATAAATAGTCTCCTGCGGTAATATCCTCGAATTTTTTAGGATTTTCGGCATCAATGCAATTTTCTAAACAATTTAATTTCATGTCACTTACGGGGTGCATAAAAAACGGAATAGAATAACGGGATGTACCCCATAATTCTCTTGGGGGATTCACCACCTGATGGATCGTAGATTTCAGTTTATTATTGGTATGACGGGATAACATATCACCCACATTAATGACCAATTCATCTGGTTCAGCAACTGCATCAATCCAATCTCCATTGTGATTTTGAACTTGCAAGCCTTTGCCTTGAGCACCCATCAACAAAGTAATTAGGTTGATGTCACCATGAGCAGCTGCACGTATGGCATTCTCCGGCTCTGATGTAATAGGAGGGTAGTGAATAGGTCTTAGGATTGAATTTCCGTCTTTGGCAAATTCGTCAAAATAGAATTCATTCAATCCAAGATGCAAAGCCAAAGCTCTCAATACATAAACACCCGTTTTCTCTAGCATTTGATAAGCTTCTTTACCTACAATATTAAAACGTGGCAATTCTTTTACTTCAACATTATCTGGATATTCTGAAGCATATTTGGAATCTTCATCCACATATTGTCCAAAATGCCAAAACTCTTTCAAATCTCCTTCTTTACGGCCTTTGGCATGTTCTTTTCCAAAAGAAACATAACCTCTTTGCCCGCCAATTCCAGGAATTTCGTAGTTGTGTTTTGTGTCTAATGGCAACGAAAAGAAATTTCGAATTTCACCATACAATTCATCAACCAATTGATCGTTTAAAAAATGCCCTTTGAGCGCTACGAAGCCTATATCTTCGAATGCACTACCGATTTCATTTACAAATTTTTGTTTACGTTTCGGGTCGTCCGAAAGGAAATCACGCAAGTTAACACTAGGAATGTTTTGCATATTATGTCTGTATTTTATACTTTAGAAGTCTAAAACTTCGTAACGACAAATATAAAGAATAAAACAGATAACTCTTTTCATTAATTATTCATAATTCAAAATATTATAACAATTAACATTGAAACTGTTATATTTATTTATCTTTGAATTGTATCAATAAACCCCTAAAAATGAATTTCGATAAAAAAAACCTATCCAACGATACCTTACTAAATTTATATAAAAGAATTTTGAAACCAAGATTGGTAGAGGAAAAAATGTTAATCCTCATCAGACAAGGAAAAGTGTCCAAATGGTTTTCCGGAATCGGGCAAGAAGCTATTTCTGTTGGAATTACAGCAGCTTTGGATACAGATGAATACATTTTACCCATGCACCGCAATTTAGGTGTATTTACAGGAAGAGATATTCCCTTGCAACGTCTTTTTTCACAATGGCAAGGCAAAGCCAATGGTTTCACCAAAGGAAGAGACCGAAGTTTTCACTTTGGAACGCAAGAATATAAAATTATCGGAATGATTTCGCATCTGGGACCTCAACTGGGGGTTGCAGACGGAATAGCATTAGCCAATAAATTAAAACAAAACGGAAAAGTAACAGCTGTTTTTACCGGAGAAGGCGCCACAAGCGAAGGTGATTTTCATGAAGCTTTGAATATTGCGGCGGTTTGGGATTTACCAGTTCTATTTATCATCGAAAATAATGGATATGGTTTATCAACACCAACAAACGAACAATACCGTTGTGAAAATCTAGCCGATAAAGGAATAGGCTACGGTATCGAAAGTCATATTGTTGACGGGAATAATATTTTGGACGTTTTTAATTTAATTACCGAACTAAAAATAGCTATGACTGAAAATCCTCGCCCCATTTTATTGGAATTCAAAACCTTTAGAATGCGAGGCCATGAAGAGGCTAGTGGCACAAAATATGTCCCCAAAGAGTTAATGGATTTATGGGCCGCAAAAGACCCAGTAGACAATTACAGAAGCTATTTGTATCAAAATGATATTCTGACAAAAGAATATGATGATGAAATTCAACATGAAATCAAAAAAGACATTGATGAAAGTTGGGCCATGGCCAATGCCGAACCCGAAATAGGAGCTACTTATGAAGAAGAATTAAACGATGTTTATAAACCGTATATTCACGAAGAATTTCAACCTAATTCGGAAACAGAAAATATCCGTTTTATAGATGCTATTTCCAACAGTTTACGCCAATCAATGGAACGACACGAAAAATCGGTTATCATGGGACAAGATATTGCCGAATATGGTGGTGCTTTCAAAATAACAGATGGTTTTGTGGAGCAATTTGGCAAAGAGCGCGTTCGAAATACACCCATTTGCGAAAGTGCAGTGATATCAACTGCTATGGGATTGTCCATTAACGGTTACAAAGCGATTGTCGAAATGCAATTTGCAGATTTTGTTTCGACAGGATTTAATCCAATAGTAAATTTATTGGCAAAATCACATTACCGTTGGTTGGAGAAAGCCGATGTTGTGGTTCGAATGCCTTGCGGTGCTGGAACACAAGCAGGGCCTTTTCACTCCCAAACCAATGAAGCTTGGTTTACCAAAACACCGGGATTAAAAGTCGTTTATCCTGCCTTTCCGTATGATGTAAAAGGTTTGCTGAATGCCTCCATCAATGATCCAAATCCTGTATTGTTCTTCGAACACAAACAATTGTACCGAAGTTTTTCTCAAGATGTTCCAACAAATTATTATACCATTCCTTTGGGGAAAGCGGCCTTACTCAAAGAAGGAAATGATGTCACGATTATTTCTTTTGGAGCAGCGGTACATTGGGCTTTGGAAACTTTAGATAAAAACCCTGAAATAAAAGCAGATGTATTGGATTTAAGAACGCTTCAACCTTTGGATACTGAAGCTATTTATGCATCGGTTAAGAAAACGGGAAGGGTCATCATTTACCAAGAAGATTCTATGTTTGGCGGCGTTGCCAGCGATATTTCGGCATTGATAATGGAAAATTGTTTTGAATTCTTGGATGCTCCTGTAAAACGTGTGGCCAGTTTGGATTCTCCTATTCCGTTTACAAAGGCACTCGAAGATCAATATTTGCCGAAAGGGCGATTTGAAACCGAATTAAAAGCGCTTTTGGAGTATTAAAAAATTTTTTAACCATTAAGATATTAAGTTTATTAAGGAAGACTTCAAGACTTAATTTTCTTAATATCTTAATGGTTCAAATCAATTGTATATTAAAAAGAGGCTGTCTATTTAAATTTAGACAGCCTCTTTTTAATTGAAATAAATAGTTACAACATCAACTCGCAAAGAGTAAAATAAGCAATTGTGCAACCAAAATTCTACTAATGGTAACCAAAGGATAAACCGTTGCATACGATTGATTTGGGATATCCGAATCTAAATATTTGGTGCTAAAAGCCAAAGCAGCTGGATCCGTATAAGAACCACTCATAATACCCACCATTTGATAAAAATTAAGTTTGAACACAAAACGACTTATCAAAACCAATATTGTTAATGGTATAAAAGTAATGTAACAACCATAATAAATCCACATCCATCCATCATTTGCTATAAAATTATCATAAAAACCATGTCCTGCTTTAATCCCTACGGCAGCAAAGAACAAACAAATACCAAAATCTTTCATGAAGTGAATTGCACCATTATTGATATACGAATGAATAACTCCAACACCACCATATCTACTGATAAATAAAGCGGCCAAAAGAGGTCCTGCAGCTAATCCTAATTTTAAAGGAACAGGCAAAGAAGGAATCATAATTGGAATTGAACCAATAATAACTCCAAAAATCAATCCCCCAAAAAGAGAAAGAAAATCAGGTTCCAAAAGTATCTTTTTAGAATTTCCAATAATATTTTCAGCCTCCTGAATAGCTTCTTTGCCACCTACTACCAATAAAGTATCGCCATAATAAAGTTCTAAAGTAGGTTGAGCTAAAATTTCTAATCCAGAACGCACAACGCGAGTTACTTTCAATCCAAATTGATTGTACAAATCCAATTGTGCCAATGTTTTATGAGTAGCTGTTTTTTTGGTTACACTAAGTATTTTGGTAGTAATATCATCTTCAGACTCAATAAATAAATCTGTAGAAACTTTTCCAACAATATCAATGAATTTATTAATGTCTTTTTGTTTGGCCACTACCATCAAAACGTCTTTATCTTTTATTGTCGAATCTAATGAAGGAGAAAATACTACTTTAGTTCCACTTTGTTTTTGTCTGGAAATAATCACATCATCAATATGAAACTCCTTCAATATTTGACGGATTGTTTTTCCAACAACTTCAGGTTTTGTTACTCTACATTTTTGACGAACGATTTGATTTTCATGATCTTTATTTTTTTCTTTAAGCAACACTACTTCTTTTTTTAAATCAATTTTCAAAACGTTTTTTGCCAAAATTATAATCATAATTATCCCAAATACACCGATCGGATAAGTAATAGCATAAGCAACAGCAGGATCCGCAAAATGGTCTGAAGGGAAATTGAGTTGTTTTTGAATTTCAATAAGAGTGGATTTTGCAGCTCCTAATCCTGGTGTATTAGTAACGGAACCTGACATTAATCCAACAGCATTTTCAATTTTAACGCTGGCAAATAAGTGAATTAAATAGGTGATAATTCCTCCTAAAAAAACAGTTCCCACTCCCAAAGCATTAAAAATTAATCCTTCTTTTTTGAAAGAAGAAAAGAAAGTTGGCCCTACTTGAATACCAATTCCATAAACAAAAAGAATTAAACCAAACTCTCGTACAAATTGAATTAATTCTGCTTCCATACTAAAGCCAAGATGCCCTAGAAAAAGACCTACGAACATTACCGCGGAAACACCAAGCGAAACGCTACCGATTCTAAGTTTACCCGCAAAAAAACCTACACTTATAGTCAAAAATAATACAATTAATGACTGAGTCATCTCCGGTGTTTCGGTCGGAGTAAACAATAATTTAAACCATTCAAACATATTTTATAGTATTTTAGTTGTAAATAATAGTGTAAATAAATTGAAAAATTTGCTAATTTTATATGATAAAAGTCAGTTTTGTTTTATTTTGTTTCTAAGAATCAAATTGTTAACCAATTCATTTGAGTTATAAAAAACCTTTGTAAACCCTTGTAAAACAAGACGAAAGCGAAAACGTTTGCGTATATTTTTTTACTAAACATGATAAAAATCAGCTTTTTTCCTTATTTACTAAAGTACCTTTGAGAAAGAAAATAACACATCAAATTATAAATAACAAATCATGAAAAACATTAAAATTATTCAGGAATTACACAACTTAGGAATCACAGGATACCATGAAGTAGTTTATAACCCATCTTATGAAGAATTATACCAAGCAGAAGTTTCTCATAAAAGAAAAGGGTATGAAAAAGGAGCGTTAACTGATACTGGTTCTGTAGCTGTAAAAACCGGAATTTTCACTGGTCGTTCTCCTAAAGATAGATATATTGTTAAAGATGATGTAACAAAAGATACAATTTGCTGGGATAAAGAAAGTGGAATTAGTTCTCCTAACTATCCTACAACTAAAGCAATTTGGGATGAATTAAAAGCTTTAACATTAGAACAACTTTCAACTTCACCTAAACTATATGTTGTTGATGCATTTTGTGGTACAAATGCGGATACAAGACTTAAAGTTCGTTTCGTAATGGAAGTGGCTTGGCAAGCACATTTTGTTACAAATATGTTTATCAGACCTTCTATCTATGAATTGGAAAACTTTGGTGAGCCAGATTTCATTGTAATGAATGGTTCAAAAGCAACTAATCCAAACTGGAAAGAACAAGGATTAAATTCAGAAAACTTCGTTTTATTTAATCTTACTGAAAAAATCCAAATTATTGGTGGAACTTGGTACGGTGGAGAAATGAAAAAAGGAATGTTCGCAATGATGAACTACTACTTGCCTTTAAAAGGAATGGCTTCAATGCACTGTTCAGCTAACGTAGGTGAAAAAGGAGATGTAGCAGTATTCTTTGGACTTTCTGGAACAGGAAAAACTACTTTATCTGCAGATCCAAAACGTTACTTAATTGGAGATGACGAACATGGATGGGATAACAATGGTGTATTCAACTATGAAGGTGGATGTTATGCAAAAGTAATTGACTTGAGCGAAAACAATGAACCAGACATCTGGAGAGCAATCAAAAGAGATGCATTATTAGAGAATGTAATTGTTGATGAGTATGGAGAAATCGACTATTACGATCATTCAATTACTGAAAACTCTAGAGTTTCTTACCCAATTCACCATATTAACAAAATTGTATTGCCTTCAAAAGCAGGACACGCAAGCAAAATTATCTATCTTTCTGCTGATGCATTTGGAGTATTGCCTCCAGTATCTATATTGACTGATGATCAAGCTCAATACCACTTCTTATGTGGATACACTTCTAAATTAGCAGGAACTGAAAGAGGAATTACTGCTCCAGAACCATCTTTCTCTCCAGCATTTGGTGAAGCATTCTTAACATTACACCCAACAATGTATTCTAAAACATTAATTGGTAAAATGAAAGAACACAATGCAAAAGCATACTTAGTTAACACAGGATGGAATGGAACTGGAAAAAGAATTTCATTAAAAAACACTAGAGCAATAATTGATGCAATTATTAGTGGTGAAATTGAAAATGCACCTACAATTGACATTCCATTCTTAAACTTGACGATTCCAACTGAATTACCAAAAGTAAGCGAAGGAATCCTTGACCCAAGAGATACTTATGCTGATAAAGAAGAATGGGCAAGCAAAGCAAGAGATTTAACTTCTCGTTACATCAAATACTTTGAACAATATACAGATACTGAAGAAGGAAAACGTTTAGTCGCTGCTGGACCTTCTTTGGAAGCTGTTTTAAATTAGTAAATTACTAATAATTATTTAGGATTGGTTAAACACCTGTTGGTAATATGTAAAATAGTACTAATAGGTGTTTAACATTTTTAAACAACCATGATTTTTTACAATATTTAATTACTTTTCACTATTTTATCATATTTATTGCCTAAGCATATTTAATTTAACAAATAATTATCGAAACGTTAAAATAAAAATTGGATTGTAATTGATTTATCCTCTATATTTGCAAAAGAAACAAAGAGTTATCTAATATTATAAAGTTATGTTATCAATTCAATTACATCATCATCATTCTCATAATTGCTCTCAAGCGATGTGTTAATGGTATGCGTGTAAATCACAATAATCTAAACCCGTTTGAGTACATCAAACGGGTTTTTTATTGCCTATTCTTTGTACTCAAGCTTTAATCTAAACAAAAAACTAAAAAAACTAAAATGAGTACACTTAAAATTGCCATTCAAAAATCAGGTCGTTTAAACGAAGAAAGCATTCAAATCCTTAAAGATGCAGGTATCTCTATCGATAATGGTATAGACCAATTAAAAGCAGAAGCTTCTAATTTTCCTTTGGAGGTTTTGTATTTACGAAATTCGGATATACCTCAATATTTAATTGATGGAGTCGTAGACATAGCTATTGTTGGAGATAATTTATTGGTTGAAAAAGGAAAAAAAATTGAAGTAATTCAAAAATTAGGTTTTTCAAAATGCAAAGTTTCGGTAGCAGTTCCAAAAACATTCGATTACAAATCCGTAAAAGATTTAGAAGGAATGCGAATTGCAACTTCTTATCCAAACACGGTAATTGATTTTTTTAATTCTAAAGGAGTAACAGTTGATATTCACCAAATATCAGGTTCAGTAGAAATTGCTCCAAATATAGGTCTGGCAGATGCAATTGTCGATATTGTATCTAGCGGAAGCACTTTATTCAAAAATAATTTGAAAGAAGTTGAGGTTATTTTTAAAAGTGAAGCGGTATTAGCTGTTTCTCCAAAAGTAAGCCCTGAATCTCAAAAAATAATAGACACCTTAAAATTCAGAATAGAATCGGTTTTACGAGCACGAAAATCAAAATACATATTGATGAATATTCCAAATGACAAAATTGAGGCAGTCGGAAAAATTCTACCTGTATTGCGAAGTTTAACCGTTTTGCCATTGGCCGAAGAAGGCTGGAGCAGTGTGCACTCGGTAATTGACAAAGACACTTTTTGGGAAGTAATAGACCAACTAAAAGAGGTTGGCGCAGAAGGAATTCTAGTTTGCCCAATTGAGAAAATGGTACTGTAAGCCCCCTAACCCCCGAAGGGGGAATTCTCTAGAAGTCTAGAAATTTAAAAAAAAATTGAAAAACATTAAAAATACAGGCAACCTCTCTTGTAGCAATTCCTCCTTTGGGGGCTAGGGGGCTAAAATGAATAAAATATACAATCCAAAACCAGAAACTTGGTCAACCCTTTTAGAAAGACCAACCAAAACAGTTGATGATATCGAGGTAACTGTCAAAGGAATTTTCAAGGAAGTACAATCCAAAGGGGATATTGCTGTGGCAAAATATACTTCTCTTTTTGATGGCGTTTCAGTTCCAAATTTAGAAGTTTCTCAAAGTGAAATTGCAACTGCCATCGCAACAATTTCTGATGAATTAAAACAAGCCATTCAATTGGCAAAGTCAAATATTGAAAAATTTCACGCAGCCCAAAAAACGAATCGAGTTACAGTAGAAACTATTGAAGGTGTAAATTGCTGGCAGGAAAAAAGACCAATCCAAAAAATTGGTTTATACATTCCAGGGGGAACCGCTCCTTTATTTTCAACCGTATTGATGTTGGCGGTACCCGCAAATCTTGCTGGATGTAGCGAAATCGTGTTGTGTTCGCCTCCAGACAAAAAAGGAAACATCAATCCAGCTATTTTATATGCCGCGTATTTATGTGGTGTTACCAAAATTCTAAAAGTGGGAGGTATTCAAGCCATCGCTGGAATGACTTTTGGTACAGAATTAATTCCGAAAGTGTATAAAATATTTGGTCCCGGAAACCAATTTGTAACGGTGGCTAAACAATTGGCTACTCAGTTTGGTGTCGCTATCGATATGCCAGCTGGTCCATCAGAATTATTGATTGTGGCTGACGATACTGCAGTTCCTGCTTTTATTGCTTCCGATCTATTGTCTCAAGCCGAACACGGAACAGACAGCCAAGTGATTTTAGTATCGACTTCAAAAACATTGATTGACGCTGTCGAACTGGAAATTTACTCTCAAATGGAGGTTTTACCTCGAAAAGTCATTGCAGAAAAAGCTATTGCCAATTCAAAATTGATTTTTGTCGAAAATGATGTAGTCGCTTTAGAATTAATTAATGAATATGGCCCAGAACATTTTATCATTTGCACCAAAGACGAAGCTTTTTACGTTGATAATATTGCCAATGCCGGTTCTGTTTTCATCGGAAATTATACTCCAGAAAGTGCTGGTGATTACGCTTCAGGAACCAATCACACCTTACCAACGAATGGTTATGCCAAAAATTATAGCGGTGTAAATCTAGACAGTTTTACCAAATCGATGACTTTTCAAAAAATCAGCGCAGTTGGAATACAAAATATTGGTTCGGCTATTGAAATTATGGCTGAAGCCGAGGAATTACAGGCCCACAAAAATGCAGTTACTTTACGATTAAAAGCCCTTGAAAATGATAAATAGTTTTAATTTAGATAGTTTAGTTCGTGACAACGTCAAGGTTTTAAAGCCTTATTCGTCGGCAAGAGATGAATTTGAGGATTTTGACACCGCCGAAATGGTTTTTTTGGATGCCAATGAAAATCCGTTCAATAATGGTGTAAATCGGTATCCTGACCCACAACAAGCTTCTGTAAAAAGTATTCTTGCCAAACAAAACAACGTAAATACAAACCAAATGCTGCTAGGAAACGGTAGTGATGAGGTATTGGACTTAATTTTTAGAGCGTTTTGTGAGCCAAAAGTGGATAATGTGATTACGTTACCACCTACATATGGAATGTACGGCGTTTTGGCTAATATCAATGCGGTAGAAAATAGAGAAGTATTGCTTTCCACGGATTTTCAGCCTCAAATTGAAAAAATATTTAAGGCAATTGATGATAATACGAAAATGATCTTTTTGTGTTCTCCCAATAACCCAACAGGAAATTCATTTTCGGAAGAAAGCGTAATGACTTTATTAGAGCATTTTAATGGTTTGATAGTGATTGATGAAGCGTATATCGATTTTTCGGAAAAAGAAAGTTGGTTGCAAAAACTGGAGCAATATCCTAATTTAATCATCACACAAACACTTTCAAAAGCATACGGTTTGGCGGGAATCCGATTGGGAATTTGTTATGCTTCCGCTCAAATAATTGCCGTTTTAAATAAAATAAAACCACCTTATAATGTAAACGAGTTATCTCAGAAAAGAGCTTTGGAAAGATTGGATAATACCGATGAAATACAATCTGAAATCAAATCAATAATAAAGCAAAGAGAGGAATTACTTAAAGTATTACTTGATATAAAATATGTTGAAAAAATCTATCCAACTGAAGCCAATTTTATATTGATTAAAGTGGATGATGCCAACAAAAGATACGATAATTTGATAGCCAAAGGAATCGTAATCCGCAACAGAACAACGCAGCCTTTATGCGAAAATTGTTTGCGTTTGACTATTGGAACAGAGGAAGAAAATAAAAAATTAATCAATGCAATAACTCTTTCAGGGTTTTAAACCCTGAAAGAGTTAAATTAATAAGAAACCAATGAAAAAAGTACTTTTTATAGATCGTGACGGAACCATTGTTTTAGAACCAGAAGGATACCAATTAGACAGTTTAGACAAACTGGAATTTTACCCAAAAGCATTTCAATATTTGGCAAAAATAGCCAAAGAAATGGACTACGAATTAGTTATGGTGACCAATCAAGATGGATTGGGAACCGACTGTTTTCCGGAAGATACTTTTTGGCCAACCCAAAATTTTATTTTGAGAGCTTTTGAAAACGAAGGCGTTCTTTTTGATGATATTTTTGTGGATCGTTCTTTTCCGGAAGACAATGCACCAACCCGCAAGCCAAGAACTGGAATGTTGACTAAATACATTGACAATCCTGAATATGATTTAGCCAATTCCTTTGTTTTGGGTGATCGTTTGACCGATGTGGAATTGGCCAAAAACTTGGGTGCAAAAGCTATTTTTATGAATACCACCGAAGGAGCAGGAAGCACCGAAATTGCTGTAAAAAGAGAGGAATTAGATGATGTGATTATCTTGCAATCTACCGATTGGAAAGTAATCTATGAGTTTTTGAAACTAGAAGCGCGTTCGGCAACTATTTCTAGAAAAACCAATGAAACCGATATTTACATCAATTTGAACTTGGATGGAACCGGAAAAAGCAAAATCGAAACTGGCATCTCTTTTTTCGACCACATGCTGGATCAGATTGCACGCCACGGACAAATGGACTTAGAAATTTTGGTTAAAGGAGATTTAGAAGTTGACGAGCACCATACGATTGAAGATACAGCCATTGCGCTTGGTGAAGTTTTTGCCAAAGCATTAGGAAATAAATTGGGAATCGAGCGTTATGGTTTCTGTTTGCCAATGGACGACTGCTTATCCCAAGTAGCGATTGATTTTGGAGGCAGAAACTGGTTGGTTTGGGAAACCGAATTCAAACGGGAGATGGTAGGTAAAATGCCAACAGAGATGTTTTATCATTTCTTCAAATCCTTCTCAGATGGTGCCAAAGCCAATATCAACATTAAAGCCGAAGGAACCAATGAACATCATAAAATTGAAGCCATCTTTAAAGCTTTTGCGAAAGCGATAAAAGTTGCCGTAAAACGCGATACAGAGAAGATGATTTTGCCGAGTACGAAGGGAATGCTTTAGATAATTATAAATTTAGAATTATAAATTATTGAGATTTAAATTCTTAATATACCTTAATTTCTTAATGGTTTAAAAACATGAAAATAGTAATCATAAATTACGGAGCAGGAAATATTCAAAGCATCATGTTTGCCATCGAAAGATTGGGATTCAAGGCAGTTTTGAGCAATGATCCGGAAGAAATAAAAGCTGCCGATAAAGTAATCTTTCCTGGAGTAGGAGAGGCTAGTTATGCAATGAAAATGCTTAAAGAAAGTGGTTTGGATAATTTGATTCCAACGCTAAAACAACCCGTTTTCGGAATTTGTCTAGGAATGCAATTGATGTGCAACAAATCCGAGGAAGGAAATACAGTAGGATTGGGCATTTTTGATGTAGATGTCATCAAATTTTCTCCAAAAGTAAAAGTGCCCCAAATGGGTTGGAATACTATTTACAATCTTAAATCAGATTTGTTCAAAGGAATTGCTGAGAATGAATACATGTATTTGGTCCATAGTTTTTATGCACCTATTTGCAAAGAAACCATTGCAACTACTGATTATGAAGTGGAATATTCTTCGGCTTTAGAGAATGATAATTTCTTTGGAACGCAATTTCACCCCGAAAAAAGTGGTGATGTTGGGGAGAAAATTTTAGCAAATTTTCTAAAATTGAATAATTGAAAGATTTAATGATTTAAAAATTAAACGGCTTTGTTAACAAATCTTTAAATCATTCAATCTTTAAATCTTTAAATAAAAATAAATGAGAATAATACCCGCAATAGATATTATAGAAGGAAAATGTGTTCGTTTGTCCAAAGGCGATTACAATACAAAAATCATATACAATGAAAACCCGCTTGAAGTAGCTAAATCATTCGAAGCACACGGTATCGAATACTTGCATTTGGTAGATTTGGATGGCGCTAAATCGAGCAAAATTGTAAATTATAAAATATTGGAACAAATTGCTACGCAAACCAAACTGAAAATTGATTTTGGCGGCGGATTGAAAGCTGATTCTGATTTAAAAATAGCTTTTGAATCTGGTGCTAATCAAATCACCGGTGGAAGTATTGCTGTAAAAAACAGAGCCATTTTTGAAAAATGGATTGCCGAATATGGTTCGGATAAAATTATTTTAGGAGCTGATGCCAATAACGAAAAAGTAGCCGTTTCAGGTTGGTTGGAAGATTCTGATGAAGATTTGGTGCCATTTATCCAAGACTATCAAGGCAAAGGAATTCAGTACGTGATTTGTACCGATATTGCCAAAGACGGGATGCTGGAAGGACCAAGTTTTGATTTGTATGCTAAAATTTTAGCGGAAGCCAATGGCATAAAATTGATTGCCTCTGGAGGAATATCTACATTTGATGAACTTCCTAAATTAGCTGAAATGGGCTGTGAAGGGACTATCATCGGGAAAGCGATTTACGAAGGTCGAATTTCGTTGAAACAATTGGAAAATTATATAATTCAAAGTTAGAAATAAGAAGTTAGAAATAAGAAGTTAGAAATAAGAAGTTAGAAATAAGAAGTTAGAAGTAAGAAGTTAGAGGTTAGAAGTAGTTGGAATGAAAAAAAACTTTGAATCATTTTAATTATATTTTGGATTCTAAATTTTCAAGATTTAATTTTTCTAATTTATTTCTAAATTCGTATTTCTAACCTCTAACTTTAAATTATGGCCCAAGATTTAAAAGCAAGAACTAAAAAATTCGCAATTGATTGTGGTAAACTTTGTAGAAGTTTTCCTCATTCCAGAGAATATAATGCTTATGTCAATCAATTGATTAGATGTTCGAGTTCTGTCGGTGCAAATTATAGGGCATCTCAAAGAGGCAAATCTACAGCAGATTTTATCAATAAATTAAAAATAGTTGAGGAAGAAGCTGATGAAAGCCATTTTTTTATTGAAATTTTATTGGAACTATATGATTTAGAAGATGAAAATGTGAAAAATGAAATGATAAGATTATGCAAAGAAGCGAATGAATTAGTTGCAATAATAGTAGCTTCTATAAACACAGCTAAAAGTAAATTAAAGTGATTTTTTTCTCGGTTATGAACTTCTAAATTCTAACCTCTAACCTCTAACTTTAAATAATGTTAACAAAAAGAATAATACCTTGTCTCGACATCAAAAACGGAAGAACCGTAAAAGGCGTTAATTTCGTAGATTTGCGTGATGCTGGAGATCCTGTCGAATTGGCCAAAATCTATTCGGATGAAGGTGCTGATGAATTGGTTTTTCTAGATATCTCGGCAACAGAAGAACGTAGAAAAACATTAGTAGATTTGGTTCGAAAAGTGGCTGCGACTATCAATATTCCATTTACTGTGGGTGGAGGAATCTCGACAGTAGAAGATGTGGAAGTTTTGCTTCAAAACGGAGCAGATAAGGTTTCTATCAATTCTTCGGCAGTAAAAAATCCGCAGTTGATTAATGATTTGGCACAAAAATTCGGGAGCCAATGCATAGTAGTTGCCATCGATGCCAAGCAAATTGAAGGCGAATGGATGGTGCATTTGGTTGGAGGGAAGGTTCCTACTGAAATTCGATTATTCGATTGGGCACAAGAAGTGGAAGAGAGAGGAGCTGGAGAAATCCTTTTTACCTCAATGAATCACGACGGAACCAAAAATGGATTTGCAAATGAAGCTTTGGCAAAATTATCACAATTGGTTAATATCCCAATAATTGCTTCAGGAGGAGCAGGGAATGTGCAACATTTTGTAGATACCTTTATCGAGGGGAAAGCTGATGCAGCATTGGCCGCAAGCGTATTTCATTTTAAAGAAATTGAAATCAAAGCGTTAAAAAAAGAACTTAAAAATAATAATATTGAGGTTAGAGTATAGTGTTGGTGGAATTAAAGTTTTAAACTTCAATTCTTCAACTTCTAACTTCTAACTTCTAACTTCTAACTTTATATTATGGACATAGATTTTTCAAAAAGCGCGCACGGGTTAATTCCTGCCATCATCCAAGATAGTGAAACCAAGAATGTTTTGATGCTGGGTTACATGAATGCCGAAGCCTATCAAAAAACAATCGATACTCAAAAAGTAACTTTTTACAGCCGTTCCAAGCAAAGACTTTGGACCAAAGGCGAAGAAAGCGGTAATTTTTTGAATTTGGTTGACATCAAAAACGATTGTGACAGTGATACATTATTGATTCAAGCAAAACCTGTGGGGCCAACCTGTCATAAAGGAACTGATACTTGCTGGGCAACCGAAAATAAACAGGATTATGGTTTTATCTCTAATTTAGAGAACACTATCAAAACCAGAAGAGAAAATGCTGATTCTGAAAAAAGTTATGTAGCTTCCTTATTCAAATTGGGAATTAATAAAATTGCCCAAAAAGTAGGAGAAGAAGCAGTCGAGGTTGTAATTGAAGCCAAAGATGATAACGATGATTTGTTCCTTAGCGAAAGCGCTGATTTGCTTTTTCACTATTTAATCTTACTTCAAGCCAAAGGTTTTCAACTGAATGACGTGGTTGAAGTTTTGAAAAGTCGTCAGAAATAAAAATAAGCTTTCAATTATCTGACTTATTCACAATCAAGATATAATAAAATTCATTTTAATAGACAATCAAAGTCCAATTAGTATAAATTACTTTTGGGCTTTTTTTATTGAAAATTATCTAAAAAAAGTATGTAGTTTTGAAGAGAAATAATCAATTTTATGAAAAAATATTTTAATTTATTAGTAATCTCTTTTTTAATCTCCACTGGCGTTCAAGCACAAGGTTTGCTTTCCAAATCTGAAATTGTTTTTACAAGACAAGATTCTTTAAGAGGAAGTATCACCAAAGAAAGAGCTTGGTGGGACATAAAACATTACAATCTTGACATAAAAGTAAATCCTGCAGACAGCACAATTACAGGATCTAATACCATTCTATATAAAGTTTTACAACCTTATTCTGTAATGCAAATTGACTTGCAAAAACCAATGGAAATTACTAAAATAATCCAAGATGGCGTAGAATTAAAATACAAAAGAGAAGGCAATGTTTTCTTTATAACATTGATTTCTGAGCAAAGTGTTGGGGCTATAAAAGAGATTGAAATTTTTTATCAAGGTAAACCAAAAGTAGCGGTTAGACCACCATGGGATGGCGGAATCACTTGGGAAAAAGACAAAAATGGGAATGATTTTATTGCTTCTTCTTGCCAGGGGTTAGGAGCCAGTGTTTGGTGGCCAAACAAAGACCACATGTATGATGAAGTCGAAGGAATGAAAATTAGTGTGAATGTTCCCGGAAAATTGACCGATGTTTCCAATGGTCGTTTGCAAATTGTAAAAGCATTGAAAGACGGAACCAAAACCTATACATGGGTTGTAAAAAATCCGATTAATAACTATGGAGTAAATATTAATATTGGAGATTATGTGACTTTTTCTGAGAAATACAAAGGGGAAAAAGGCAATTTGGATTGTACCTATTATGTTTTGAAAGATAATTTAACAAAAGCTAAAGAACATTTTAAAGATGTTCCGAGAATGTTGAAAGCTTTTGAACATTGGTTTGGTCCATATCCTTTTTACGAAGATAGTTACAAACTGGTAGAAGCTCCATATTTAGGAATGGAACATCAAAGTTGTGTAACTTACGGAAATGGTTTTAAAAACGGCTATTTAGGAAGTGATTTGAGTGGAACGGGTTGGGGGTTGAAATTCGATTTTATCATCATCCATGAATCTGGACACGAATGGTTTGCAAATAATATTACATACAAAGACATAGCTGATATGTGGATTCATGAAAGTTTTACCTGTTATTCTGAAAGCCTATTTCTGGAATATTATTATGGAAAAGAAGCTGGATATGAATATGTAAGAGGCATTCGTAAAAACATCCAAAATGACAAGCCTATTATCGGACATTATGATGTAAATAATGAAGGCTCAGGAGATATGTATTACAAAGGTGCCAATATGCTCCATACATTACGCCAGTTAGTAAACAATGATGAAAAATGGAGAACTATTCTAAGAGGTTTGAATAGTACTTTTTATCATCAAACCGTTACCACCAAACAAATCGAAGATTATTTGAGTCAACAAGTAGGAATGGATTTAAATCCATTCTTTAATCAATATTTGAGAGATATTCGAATTCCAACATTAGAATATTCTTTTGATGGTAACACTTTAAAATACCATTGGACAAATATTGTTGCTGGTTTTCAAATACCTGTAAAAGTTACTCTAAACGGAACAGAAGTGACTTTGAATCCAAAATCAGAATGGACTGAATTTGAAAGTTCCTCTAAAATTGAAACAATTGTTGTGAATCCTAATTTATACATTTTGAATAAAAAGATGGAAAAATAAGAATCTTATTGGTCAAATACTTAGATTAAAAAGCAACTTTTTTTAATCTTGAAAGTTTAAAAATGCTCAAACAAAATAAAAGTTTGAGCATTTTTTTTGTTTAAAATTAAAATGATATAACCCATAATTTTGAATTCTATCATTTGGGTTAATTACTCATAAAGAAAACAATTTGATCGATTTTTAGTTTATTGAAATTCACTCACTTAAATATTTTCATAATAATTTATTAACATTCAACTTCACTACAACGATAGAGTTGTGATAACTTTAAAAAACCATGATTTAAATAATATATATAGTAAAAATTATACGAATAATTTGTTAATTTCATACTTTATTAACCCAAATTAACTTTATGAAAAATATTTTATTATTAAAAAAAACACTACTATTTGTATTGTTTTTTTGTTCATCTGTTATGACTATAAAAGCACAATCATCGGCAAATGTGAATGATGTTATGCTACAGTCTTTTGGATGGGATGTGCATACCCAGCCTTCAGTTGTTGCAGAAGGTGGATTGTACAATTATTTAAATAACCGTGCTGCTGGATATGCTGCTGCTGGTTTTAATCTTATATGGTTACCACCTCCAAGCAAATCAACGGGTGGAGTAGGATATATACCTACAGAGTTGTTTAATTTTACTCAGACTTCTTATGGTTCTGAGGCACAATTAAGAACGCTTTTAACTACTTTAAATACAAGTTCTCCTAAAATTCACCCTATGGCTGATATTGTTGTCAATCATAGAGCTGGAAGTACTAATTGGACTGATTTTACAAATCCAACTTGGGATTGCAGTTCAATTACAAATAGTGATGAGGCCAATTTTGTAACCATAACAGGTGTTAAGCCTTGTGGTAATGCTGATACAGGAGAAGATTTTAATGGTGCAAGAGATTTAGATCATACTAATATTCAAGTTCAAACTGGAGTAAAAGAGTATTTAACTCGATTAAAAGCTTTAGGCTTTGATAGTTGGAGATGGGATGTAGCAAAAGGATTTTCTGCTAGTTATTTTGGAGATTATATTTCTTCTTCTACTCCTTATGCTTCAGTAGGTGAATATTGGGATGGAAACATCAATAATTTAAAAACATGGATTGATGGTGCAGGTAAAAAATCAGCAGCTTTTGATTTTGCTCTTTATTATAATACATTACAACCTGCGTTTAATAATGGAAACTACAGTGTATTAGCCGGAAATCCAGGTTTAGCGGGTCAATTTGGTTATGCTGATAAATCGGTTACGTTTGTAGACAATCATGATACCTTTGTAAAAGCTGGTAGTTTTACATCTAACGATAATATAATGAAAGCATATGCTTATATACTTACACATCCAGGTATTCCATGTGTATTTTTTCCACATTATCATGGAGGAACTTATAAAAAAGATGGGGTAACAGTTGTTTATACTGCTAATGAAACTGCTATAAATAGTATATTGGCCGTTAGAAAAGCAAATGGAATAAATGCATATAGTAGTGTTGTTGTTTCTAATTCTTCAACATTTTATTCTGCAACTATAGACAATAAAGTAACTGTAAAAATTGGCCCAGGTTTATGGAATCCAGGTACTGGATGGGTTTTAAAAGCGTCAGGAACTGATTATGCTATTTGGGACAAAGGAAATGTAGTAGATGTTCCAAGTTTAGCCATTTCACAACCAGGAGGAACATTTACCACAGGAACAGCTGTCAATGTAGTTTTAACTGCCAACAATGCAACTTCAACTATATATTATACAACTGATGGTACAGTGCCTACAACAACTTCTGCTTCTGCTCTTGGCACAAAAACTTTAGCAATTACAGCAAATACAACATTAAAAGCTTTCGTAAAAAATACAGCTAACGTTAGTTCTTCTGTTTATACTGAAACTTATACTTTTGGAACTCCTCCTACTTTTACTGTATATTTTAAAAAACCAACCAATTGGAATGCTGCTGTAAAAGTATATTATTGGACACCAACAGGAACAGCGCCAGTTGTAACATGGCCAGGAGTTGCTATGACGCAAGATTGTGGTGACTGGTACAAATACACCTTTCCTTCAACTGTGAGTGCAACAAACTTGTTATTCAATGACGGCACTTTAAAAACAGCCGATTTGACTGCTACTGCAGGAATCAAATATTACGACAACGCATGGTTAAGTGCAGAACCTGTTGACAGATGTCCTATCATTGCTCCAGATTTCACGATCTCTCAAGCTGGAGGAACATTTACAACTGGATCTACAATTACAACAGTTTTGACTGCAAATGTAAATACATCCACAATTTATTATACTGTGGATGGCACAACGCCAAGTACTACATCACCGTCTGCAGTTGGTACAAAAACAATTACCATTACTGTAAATACAACTCTAAAGGCATTTGTTAAAAATACTACTGGAATTTCGTCTGCTGTAAAAACTGAAGTTTATAATTTTACAACACCAACCACATTTACTGTTTACTTCAAAAAACCAACAAATTGGAATGCAGCTGTAAAAGTCTACTATTGGGCACCAACTGGTACAGCTCCAGTTGTAACTTGGCCTGGAGTTGCAATGACACAAGACTGTGGCGATTGGTATAAATATACTTTCCCATCTACAGTAAGTGCAACTAACTTGATATTCAATGACGGGACTTTAAAAACTGCCGATTTAACAGCTACTGCAGGAATCAAATATTATGATAATGCATGGCTTGCAACTGAACCAACTAATAGATGTCCTATAATTGCACCTGATTTAACAATCGTATCTGCTGGAGGTACCTTTACTACAGGAACAACAGTTAATGTAGTATTGACTGCCAATGTAAATACATCAACAATTTATTACACATTGGATGGGACAACACCAACGACATCTTCACCATCAGCTGTTGGAGCAAAAACGTTCTCAATTACTGCAAATACTACTGTAAAAGCATTGGTCATAAATACTGTCGGTACTTCTTCTGCCGTGAAAACAGAAGTGTATACTTTTGTAACTGTACCAACTTTAACAGTTTATTTTAAACCACCAACAACTTGGACTGGAGTGCCAAAAGTACATTATTGGAATGCCGTTCCTGCCGGAAGTGTTGCAAATACAACTTGGCCTGGAATTGCTATGGTAGCAGACGTTAATGGTTTTTATAAATATACCATAACTGGCCCAACATCTATCAATTTAATTTTTAATAATGGATCTAGTGGTACTGCTAATCAAACGGCAGATTTATTAAACAAAACAAATGGATATTCTTATACATGGGGTGCTAGTACTGCTAAATTGAGTTTAGCAAAAGAGACCTTAACAGAAACAACATCCATTTCTATATTTCCAAATCCGGTAAGCAGCCAACTGCAAGTATCTTCAAGTTCAGCAGTTTTAGATTATCAAATCTTATCTATTAATGGTATTATGATTCAAGCTGGAAAAGCGGTTAACAATACTATAGATATGAGTAACTTAAATAATGGCTTGTATTTTATTCAAATTCGTTTTGAAAACGGACAAGAATACAAACAAAAAATTATTAAAAAATAAAGTTTTTACATATTAAAAGAAAGGCTCAAACTGATTTAAAGTTTGAGCCTTTTTGTTTTATTTAATTTAAAAAAAGAAGAGGAATATGTTTTAAATTTCACTTTCTTTAATGCTCCAAATTTTCAAATAACTGTACTTGACTTTTTAATCGTTCAATTAATAAATTCATCATTCTTTTGTTAAGACTTGAAGAATTTTGGATATAAAGTGAGTATTCATCCGTAGTAAACAATGCGATAATCATTCCTTTTAAAGCATTTCGAAATTTGATGTCTTTTTGAATGGCATTTTCTATAATTGCCAATTTATTTTCGACTGTTTTAGTATAAAAATCTCTTTTGTATTTACTGATGTAATTTAAAAAAGAAGCAATAAACAAATCATTTTGAAATTTCAATATAGGCCTAAGTACCTCATTTTGAAATAATTCATCTGAAGATGACTGATTACTCACATTTCCTAATGATTCTCCTCGAATTTCTTTGATTAATTGATCTCTCTGATTCATCTTTTTTTCTTTAAAAATATAAAAATTACTGTTAGTAATATCTTATTTTAGCATTATTAAATAAAAAATTATGAGATTTCATACTAGAAAATGGGTAAAACCAGAAGACTTAAACCCTAACGGCACTTTATTTGGTGGAAAATTATTGGCTTGGATTGATGAAGAGCTGGCTTTATATACCATCATCCAACTCGAAAATTCCAGAATAGTTACCAAACACATGTCGGAAATCAATTTTAGAAGCTCTGCAAGACAAGGGGATATTATAGAAATTGGTATTGATGTGGTTAAATTTGGTCGTAGTTCGATAGAATTAATTTGCGAAGCCAGAAATATGATGACACGTGAAACAATCATCACTATTGACAGTACGACTATGGTCAATTTAGGAGTTGATGGAAAACCAAAAGCCCATGGAAAAACGGAGATTGAGTATGTAAAAGATAGGATAGGGTAAAAAAGAGACTAAGAGACTACAATTCTGATGGATAATAAAAAATGCGCCCTAACGTATCAATAAAGTAGATTGGACTGAAAAGGTTAACCCCAAATGAAATATAAGTTATTGTTTTTTACCCGGCTAAAATGAACTTATATTTCTTAAATGGTTAAAATTAAATGTTACTCATCTTAGAAAATACTGCTAAGATTTTACTATATTTTCAGAAGGCATAACAAAAATTTCCAAATCAAAATAGGTAATCGAAGCAATGATATGATCAAATATATCAGCTTGAATGTATTCGTAATTCTCAAAACGTTTGTCTTTAGAAAAAGCATAAATTTCTAGAGGAACACCATAAGGAGTTGGTTGTAATTGCCTGCAAAGCATCAGCATATCTTTATTTAATCCTGGATATTGCTGTAAGTATTGGGTAATGTATTTTCGAAACAATCCAAGATTTGTCAAGTTTCGACCATTTATAGCCAAACTTTTATCAATTTTATGACCTCGATTGTAGTTGTCAATTTCAGTTTTTCGAAGATCAATATAAGTGCTTAAAAGATCTATTTTTTTCAAATCAATAAGTTCTTGATCTTCCAAGAATCGAATACTACTGGCTTTTATAATGATATGTCTTTTGATACGTCTGCCGTCTGAATTGAGCATTCCTCGCCAGTTCTGAAAAGAGTCGGAACTCAAACTATAGGTTGGAATCGTAGTGGTTGTATTGTCAAAATTTCGAACTTTCACGGTAGCCAAATTGATTTCGATCACATCCCCATCAGCACCATAACGATCCATGGTAATCCAATCGCCAATTCGCACCATATCATTTATGGCTACTTGAACGCTTGCTACAAAACCCAAAATAGTATCTCTGAAAACTAAAATAATTACTGCAGAAACCGCTCCAAGTATAGTTAATAATTCCTTTTGATCAATATCAAAGAGTTTAGAAATAATCAATGCAATTCCAAACATCCAAAGCACAATCATAATTACCTGAATAAAACTATCAATAGGTTTATCACTGTAACGCGTAATTAATTTTAAATAATCGCGTAAGGAATTAAAAATAGTTCTTATAATCCATAAAATAAGCAATACGATGTAAACCCCAACAGTTTTTCCAAAAATACTTTCCCAATATTCAAATTTTTCTAGTAGTACTGGAACCGATTTGTAGACAAAAAATAATGGAAAAAGATAAGCAATGTACTTAGCTGTTTTATTGCTTACTAATAAATCATCAAACTTAGTTTTGGTTCTTTGAGCAACGAGTGCCATAATAGTTACCAATATAAATCGGAATACTACATATAGACCATACGCCAAAAAACACAATAAAATAGTATTAAAAAATAAACTCCAATAAGTTGACGCACTTCTACTCATACCCCAATTTCTAAAAATAGGGTAAAGAAATTCAAAAATAAATTGGATGATTTTGTTCATGTTTTACAAATATTTTTTCTCGATATAAAAAGTTCCAAACGGCAATAACGAAGCAATCAATATAATTCCGAAAACTTTAAAATTCCAATTTTGAGCCTTTTTTAGCAAAAAAGCCAATAAAATGTATCCTATAAATAATACACCATGACTCATTCCGATGGGATACAACAATGTTTTGTAAAGTTCGATATTTGTTGGCTTAATAAAAAGCATATTCGAAAATAAAACCAAATAAGAGATGCCTTCTAAAATGGCAGTAATTTTAAAAATTTTAAGCATTTGTCGTTTTTTTACAATTAAAGAAGGCAAAATTAGGTAATAACATTGATTATTGCTGTATTGATTAACAAAGTAAATTACTTTTGTATTCTTAAACTTTGAAAATGAGCAAGCGCGATTTAAAAAAATATTTGAATGAACTTAATAAAGAGCAATTGGAAGAACAAATTCTGGAATTGTATGAAAAGTTCAGTCCTGTAAAGGTGTATTACAATTTTGTCTTCAACCCAAAGGAGGAAACTTTATTACAGGAATGCAAACTCAAAATTTCCCATGAATATTTTCCACTGCAAACAAAAGGAAGAAGAAAGAAACCAAAAATGCGACGTTCTGTAGCACAAAAATACATCAAGCATTTTATTCTTTTAGGTGTAGACCCATTTGTTATTGCTGATGTGATGCTTTATAACATCGAAATTGCTCAAACTTTTGCTTCAGAAAACACAATAAAACAAGAATTATTTTATAAAAGTATCTTCAACTCTTTCGAACAGGCCATAAAATTCATCATTTCAAACGGAATTATCACTGATTTTAAAAGCCGATTAATTGCTATTACCAATGAAACTTTAACCCAAAAATGGAAGAATGTCGCTGATTTCAAAACAAATATCGAACTTCTAGAGGACTAAATGTTAAATTTAGAATCAATTTTAATTAATCTGTCCTATATATTTTTAAAAAAATTTGGCTGAATAACTGTTTTTTAGGCGTATTTTTGCAAAAATCCAAAAATTCACAATGCATCAAGACACTTTAGAAATTGAAATTGAAGTCAAAAAGGAACTTTACGCTTACCAACAAGGAGACATTGACGCCATATTTGAGCGAATAGACAATGCCCCTGCAAAACACCATTTATTATATCAATTGCCAACAGGTGGAGGAAAAACAGTGATTTTTTCTGAAATCGTTCGTCGTTATTTATCCCAACACAACAAAAAAGTGGTGGTGCTTACACATCGTATTGAATTGTGTAAGCAAACTTCAAAAATGTTAAAAGGATTCGACGTAAAAAATAAAATCATCAACAGCAAAGTAAAAGAACTTCCAGACCAGAATGACTTTTCTTGTTTTGTGGCGATGGTAGAAACTTTAAAAAATCGAATTAATGACGAAAAACTTCATTTGGATAATATCGGTTTAGTTATTATTGATGAGGCACATTACAACTCTTTCAGAAAATTATTGAGCTCTTTCAAAAATGCATTCATACTTGGAGTGACTGCAACACCATTGAGCTCAAACATAAAATTACCCATGCACGAAAGCTACGATGAATTAATCGTAGGAGACACCATCAGTTCATTAATCGAAAATGGTTTCTTGGCAAAAGCCGTTACCTATAGTTATGATGTGGGATTAACATCATTAAAAGTAGGTATCAACGGAGATTATACCGTAAAATCATCCGATGATTTATATACCAATATGGCCATGCAAGAAAAATTATTGCACGCCTATACCGAGAAATCTTTAGGTAAAAAAACCTTAATTTTTAATAATGGTATCAATACATCTTTATATGTATATGAAACTTTTAGAGAAGCAGGCTATGCCATTCGTCACTTAGACAATACTAGCAGTAACGAAGAACGAAAAGAAATTTTACATTGGTTCAAGCACACACCAGATGCAATTTTGACATCTGTTGGTATTCTTACCACCGGTTTTGATGAACCAACTGTAGAAACCATAATATTAAATAGGGCCACAAAATCATTGACCTTATATTATCAAATGATTGGACGTGGTTCACGAAAACTACCCAACAAAGATGAATTCTATGTTATTGATTTAGGAAATAATGCTGCTCGTTTTGGACTATGGAGTGACCCAATCAATTGGCAACATATCTTTAAATCTCCAGAATTTTACTTAGAAAACTTAAGAGATGATAGCGAAATAGAATTGCATTTTAAGTACACTATGCCTCCTGAATTGCGTGCCAAATTTCCAAAAACCGAAGATGTAACTTTTGATGTAGACGAAGAACATAAATTGGTCATCGCTCAAAATTTAAGATCTAAAGTGGTTCTAGAAAAATCGATAGATCAACACGCCGCTATGTGCGTAGACAATACCGAAGAATTAAATGAAGCTAAAGCACTTTCAAGAGAATTAGAAGCCGATATTGAATACCGCGTCAAACGTTTTTCAAAATGCCTTAGCCAATGCAGCAAGAATTACAGAGAATGGCTGATGGACGATTACAAACTAAAAATGACCCTGTTAATCGGAAAAAAATATCGTGAAAAAATCATGAACGAAGCCGATTAAAAATAGTGATCAGTGATCAGTTTTTAGTATTCAGTAAAAATATGAATCAAATAGCGATCGGGGGTGATATTTTTCAAGAGCCAATCCCGCTATCCGTTACAATCTTTGTGGGCTGAACCCCAGCCCACAAAGGATTTTCACTGCTATCGGGGCTAAAACAACATTCTGCTATTCAATAGCATTTTACAATTAAAAAACAAAAAAGCATGTCAGCACAATTTTCAGATTTAGGCGTTTCAAAAGGAATACTAAAAGCGATTACCGAAATGGGAATTGTAACCCCAACCGAAATTCAGCAAAAAACCATTCCGTTATTGTTGTCAAACAGTACCGATGTTGTGGGACTTGCCAAAACGGGAACGGGAAAAACCGCTGCTTTTGGTTTGCCTTTAATACAATTAGTAGACACTACCGTTTCTGCTGTACAAGCCGTAATTTTAGTACCTACAAGAGAATTAGGGCAACAAATTTTTA
This sequence comes from Flavobacterium praedii, assembly GCF_026810365.1. NCBI lineage: Bacteria > Pseudomonadati > Bacteroidota > Flavobacteriia > Flavobacteriales > Flavobacteriaceae > Flavobacterium > Flavobacterium praedii. The sequence goes on along the minus strand of NZ_CP113948.1, from coordinate 979,230 downwards.
CTAATTTAGAAAGTTATGCCAAGTATCTTCCTGATGTTTCTATAGCGGCCGTTTGTGGCGGAATTCCAATTAAACCACAAATCGAACGATTAAAAACACCAACACACATCGTCGTAGCAACACCCGGTCGATTAATCGATTTGTTGCAACGCTCTGCCATTAGCCTAAAAGAAACTAAGTTCTTAGTTCTCGACGAGGCCGACGAAATGGTGTCGATCCTTAAAGAAGCGCTAGACGAAATCATAACCGAATTACCCAAAACATACAGAACCTTTTTGTTTTCGGCGACTATGCCAGGAACCATTAAGCAATTGATCCAGAATTACTTAAACAAAAATGTAGTTCAGGTAAGTGCCAACATGGAAACTGTCGGTAATCAAGGAATTGATCACAACTATATAGTGGTAGATCCGATAGAAAAACTCGATGTTTTAATGCATTTTTTGAATTCTAAAGACGGAGAACGCGGTATTATTTTTTGCAAAACCAAAGCTGCTGTCAATAAACTGGCCAAAAATCTAGCCATTAACCGATTTTCATCAGGTGCTTTGCACGGAAGTTTGTCACAAGGTATCCGTGACCGAATCATGGAGCAATTCCGTGAGGGACACATCAATATTTTGGTAGCTACCGATTTGGCAGCCAGAGGAATCGACGTAAAGGAAATGGCTTATGTGGTCAATTATCATTTGCCTGACACCTATGAAAACTATGTGCACCGTAGTGGAAGAACAGCCAGAGCAGGAGCCAAGGGACTTTCTTTGACTATTTTGCAACCTGAAGAAGTCGCCGAAATAGCAGATTTCGAAAAAGAATTGGGAATACAGTTTACCAAATACAAAAAACCGTCTGTTGCGAGTATTGAAGAAAACAACACCCTTTTGTGGGCGAAGCAAATCTTCAAAACCAAACCCAATCACGATGTGGATGCCGAATTAAAAACAAAAATTAAAACCATTTTTCATCATCTGACCAAAGACGAATTGATTGAAAAATTGTTGGCCAACTATTTATTGCAAAACAAAACTGAAATAGCAGAAAAGCCTGTTAAAAAATTCAAAAACTAAATTTTAGGCCTAATATATATTGTACTTTTATGAGATAGTATTAAAACAATCTTTCTCATAAAAGTCTCAATATGAAAATAGTAATCATAGGCGGTGGTTTTGCTGGAATTAATTTAGCCAAAGAACTTGCCAACCACAAAGGAATAGAAGTAATTCTTGTTGACAAAAACAATTATAATTTTTTTCCGCCACTCATCTATCAGGTAGCAACCGCTTTTCTGGAACCCTCAAGTATCAGTTATCCTTTCCGTAAATTTTTTGCAGGTAAAAAGAATCTGCAATTTCGTTTGGGCGAATTGCAAAAAGTAATTTCTGCCGAAAACAAAATCGTCCTCAATAACGGAGAATTGCATTATGACCGCTTGGTTTTTGCAACGGGCGCCGAAACCAGTTATTTTGGGATGGAAAATGTCAAGAAAAATGCCATTCCGATGAAAACGCTGAATGATGCCATTGAAATGCGCAATGCTTTATTGAAAAACCTCGAAAAAGCTGCTATTTGCAAAGACATTCGCAAACGAAGAACACTGTTAACCATTGTTGTTGCTGGTGGCGGACCTACAGGAGTCGAAGTTTCTGGTATGTTTGCCGAAATGAGCAAAAATATTTTACTCAAAGAATATCCCGAATTAGGCACCACAGCCAGTAATATTTATTTGGTCGATGGGGGAGACGCCTTGTTGTCGCCTATGAGTTTGGAATCACAAGCAGATACACTTGAAGCAGTAACAAAACTTGGGGTTGTCGTAAAGCTAAACACCCGTGTGATCGATTACAAAGACGACACCGTATTCTTTGCCGATGGTAAAACCATTCAAACCAAAAACTTAATTTGGGCGGCAGGAGTTTCAGCAAGGGAGTTTGAAGGAATTCCTGCAGAAAGTTACGGCCGTGGCAAACGAATGGCAACTGATGCTTTCAACAAAGTGAATGGTACCGAAAACATCTACGCCATTGGCGATACATGCATCCAACTCAACGATGTAGATTTCCCGAGCGGTCACCCGCAAGTAGCGCAAGTGGCAATCCAACAAGGAATAAATTTGGCCGAAAATTTTAAACTAACACTTCAAAACAAGTCGCTTAAACCCTTTAAATACAAAGACAAAGGCTCTATGGCCATCATCGGAAAAAACAAAGCCGTTGTTGATTTGCCCAAACCCAAAATGCATTTCAAAGGCTTTTTTGCTTGGATGATTTGGCTATTTGTGCACCTGATGTCTTTGATAACGTATCGCAATAGATTGAATACTTTTTATCATTGGATGATTGCCTACTTCTCCAAAGACCAATCCTTACGTATGATTATCAGACCGGAGAAGAGAACAAAAGTTGATGCATAGCTCAAAATAGTTTTTACTATGAAACAAGTTGAAGAATGTTTTACAAGCTGACCCAAATCAGTTAGCTAAAGAAAATAGGGCGTATGAAATAATTCATGACTTAGGCGATTCTATTAAACATGGACAATTAAGAAGACAAGCAAGACAATGTTCAATAAGTGTCTCAACAATGTTTGAAAGAAGTCCCGATGCAACGTTTAGATTTTTACGAAATAGAATTGCAATTATGCATAATACTTACGGTAAAATTGATTTTATGGAATGTGCAATAGAAGCTTCAAGATTTGTTGCAGAAAAACTAGATGTTCGAACAAATTGGAATCCGCAAATAATTAACCGTAACGGAGAATTTTCTAATGAAATTAATATTCATGCTAGTTCTGAAAATCAAGTATATTGGACTGGTAACGCTTTAGAATTTGTTGAATTTGATGCAGATGGAAATTATAAAAATGTAGATATGAATGGGCAAGTATTATTTAGTTTGACTATAGTTGATAATTTGAGTATAGGTCAAATAACAAAATAATAAAATAAATGAAAACCCTATAGCGTTATAAACCCGATTGTTGGATTTTCAATCCGTACAAGCAGAATAAATCCACATTAAAGATTATCCTTTGTTTCTCAATATTAAGAATAAAAACTTCCTTCAATTACAATAAATTTCAATTCGTTCCTCAATACAAAAATAGTTTTTATTGGATGTTGCTACATATCCGAAGATTAGACTTAATTTAGCCGAAAATCAGCTATACAATCGAAACAGTATAATCAATAGTGGTTTGATATAAGCTGCTATATCAACAAAATGACTCAAATAAATTAAATGGAAAACAAACAAGACAACATTAAAATTCTTAAAAATAAATACATACCAACAGCTGAGTTTTATAGTCAAATAATTGATAGTTTACAAGACTATTCCATTTTTACATTAGATAATGATTTCATAATAAATAGCTGGAGTTCAGGATCAACAAAGATATTTGGATACGAAACAGATGAAGTTATTGGAGAACCTTTTGATTTAATTTTTACAGAGGAAGATTTAAAGAATGGTGTTCCTAAAAAAGAAATCGAAACCGCTTTAAAAGAAGGCAGAGCAACCGATAATAGATGGCACATTGCCAAAGACAAAAGCCTGTTTTATGCCTATGGATTGGTTTTTCCGCTCATTGGTTTAAACGGAGAAATGCTTGGCTACGTCAAGGTTTTAAGGGATTTGACTGACAGAAAGCAATCTGAGGATGCCATAAAAAATTACGTCAAAGAACTGGAAGATCTTAATACTCACAAAGAGAGCGTTATGGCAATCCTTTCGCACGACTTAAGAAGTCCATTATCAGCAATTATTGGAACTGCAAAATATTTAAAAGATAATTTCCATAAAATGAATCCTGATAATGTGCAGGAAATGCTAGACTTGCTTTATAAATCTTCTACTGATGAATTAGAAATGTTGGACTATTTGGTAGAATGGGCAAGAATAAAATACGCATCGGACACTTTTTCTCCAACAAAATTAAAACTAATCGAATACATTGATAAGGTTTTTGATACTTTAAATGAAACGGCTACAATAAACACCATAAATCTTCATCATGAAATCGAAGAGAATACCTCTGTGTTTGCCGACAGTAAAATGTTGATTTCCATCATTCAAAATATTGTTTCAAATGCGATAAAACATACCGAAAAAGGGGGTTCAATTACAGTTTCGGCAAAAAGTAAAGAAGACAAAATTATTGTTCAGATTAAGGACACCGGAATTGGAATGTCTAAAGAAATAATGGAGAAACTTTTTACTCCGCAAATGAAAACGCTTTCCGAAACAAGAAAAAAGAATAAAGGAGCCGGAATTGGATTGTTATTGGTAAAAGGCTTTTTAGAAAAAAACGGTGGTGAAATTTGGGTCGAAAGTATTGAAGGGGAGGGTTCTACTTTTTATTTTACATTACCTATTGAGAAACCTTTATATAAAATTGGCAGTTCAGACGAAATTATGTTTGATGAAAGTGCCTAATTTTGTCGTTGAAAAGAGACATTATAATTTTAAAATAGATTTTTTTACTTTCTAAATCAAATAGTATATGCTAAAAAGACATTGCATTTATTGGTAATATTTATTTTGATTATATTGTTGGTCGTAGCAACAGTTTACTATCCAGGTGGATCACAATTAAACAAAAATTCTATAGGTTAAGATAAGAAAAACAACTATATCAGTAATCTTATCACCTTTGCTGTATCAATATTTTTAGTTTTGGGCTTGGAATATTTCACCAAAAAAGAAGTTTTTTGATTTCATTATAGTAGCAAAGCTTAATGCCCTATCATGATTTCATAATTCTTTTGCCAATATTCAAAATAATGAAAGCTACAATCGTGATAAAAGTCATAATGGCAACCATCGGCACCATAGAATCTTTAACAAAAACTCCCACTACAAGCGAAGCTAAAGCTCAAATTACCAATTGAGTAGCACCCATTAATGCAGATGCACTTCCCGTATTTTTAGCAAAAGGAGCAAAGGTTATACACAACCTAGCGAAGCCAAAATATAGACCAACAATCCAATAAACAATGGTTTTTTTACGGCCAAAATGATCCAATAACGGCCCATATAATAATTGTCCTGCCGATATTCCAATAAAATAACTGGATAACGACATAGAAACAGCAGCCACAGTAGTTTGAAGGTCATTGGCAATTCCAAAAAATTTTTGCAAAAGGAACTCTTAAATCAGGTTTTAGAACACTTTCATTGACCAATTTGTTTTGAAAAAATAAAGATGCAAATCAAATCAATAATTATATAACACTCTAGCAAGACATTGAACCTAATTTTGCATTTAATATCCCCCCAATTTACATACTTAATTTTATTATCGCTATGGACACCAAAAAACTCCGTTTATTATTGATTGCATCAATAATAACTATCATGACTTCCTGTTCATCTAATGAAAACTCAGATGCAGTTGAAGCAAAATTACCAATTGTCACTGTTTATAATTATAGTTCTGAAGAAATTAAAACTATGACTCTAATTAATGATTACAGGACAAGTATTGGGTTGAATGCTCTGGTAAAAATTAATCATGTCTCCTATAAATCTGAAGAGCATAACGATTATATGATTACCAACAATGTTGTAAATCATGATGATTTTGTAGCTCGATCTGAGAATATTATTAATGCATTGGGAGCATTACGAGTTAGTGAAAATATTGCGTATAACTATAATAGTCCACAAGGTGCATTTGATGCTTGGTTGAAGAGTCCAGAACATAGAGAAAATATTGAAGGAGATTTTTCAAATTTTGGAATTTCAATACGAGAAGACCCAATTAATCATAAAAAATATTATACCAATATATTTGTAAAAATATAAGTGTTTTAAAACAAAAATGCAACCTAAGAAATAAAACACTAATTAGATAGCTTTCCTTATTTAAGTTTAAAAAGAGTACTTTTTGCAGATTTTCATATTTAACGATGAATAATAAATATAATTCTAATTGTATTAGTAATTTTGAACTTTTTTTTGTCTAGACATATTTGAACTATAATTTATATTATGTAAAATAGAATTTATCAAAAACCATATGTATAATAATAATGTTGCCCCTTTAAATTGATGTGAATATCCACAATGTTTTAACCTAAAAAAAACATCTTAAAATTTAAGACGCTTTTTTAATGTTTTAATTTACAACCTATTTCACTTCAAAACCAATTATCCAATTATCCCAAACTAGTTCAACATCTGTTGCATTCATGATATAAGTTAATTTTTCAGTAGTAGAATCTGCGATTTGTTGTTTTACTTTTATACGTAGCTGATCATCTTTTGAATTGTATTTATAAGCGCCCCATTGTTTAGCTTCCTTATTAAAAATAATTGTACAATCTTCTTTGTTAGGTATAACAAAAAACGAATATTTTCCAGATGGCAATCTCATACCTTCTATTGTAAGATCTTTATCCGTCTCGAATGTTGTTGCATCATTTGCTCCAGCACGCCAAACTTCACCAAAACGAACTAATTCACCCCATATTTTTCTTCCTCTTACTGAAGGACTTCCATAATTAATTTCAATTTTAGCTCCATTAATCATTCCAGTTACTTTTTCGGCAGAGCTCTTTGGCTTATCTTGCGCATTTGCAAATGAAAAAGCAAAAAACGAGAATAAAACTAGGAGATATATTTTTAAAATTTTCATATTTTATTTATTTATTTAGCAATAAAAATAAATATTTAGAAACAATACCAACCTAAAATATTAAATTTTATGATAATTTTAACAATAATACAATTTATTAAAAATAGTTTTTATAGCTTTATTTAGAAGCCTATTTTTATTATTTTTACAAGTATTACTTTACTACAAAACTATGAATACAATTGCTGAACATATTGCTGATTTTCTAAAAGAATACCCACCATTTGACAACTTAACTTTTCGAGAACTATCAGAGATAGCTACCAGTATTCGCGTTTTAAATTTAGAGAAAAACGACACTTTATTTCAAATTAACGATAAATTGCACGATTGTTTTTATGTTGTGGCATCTGGCGCTATCCATTTATCTGTCATCGCTGATGCAGAAGAAACTTTATTAAACAAATGCCATGCTGGTGACATTTTAGGATTAAGACCGTTCTTTGCTAAAAACAATTACATGATGACTGCCAAAGCAAGAGAAGAAAGTATTGTTTATGGAATACCTATTGCAACATTTAGACCATTTGTAGCCAATAATCCTGATGTATTAAACTTCCTTCTGGAAAGCTTTGCCAACAATACATGGAATCCAAAAGAAAAAGAAAATCTGAGAAGTAAACTCGCTTCTGACAACATATCGTATGTTGATCAAAAATCGGAAATGCAATATTTTCAAACACTTTCATACAATAGATCTCCACTAACAGCCACTATTAATGACACTGCCAAAGACATAGCTTTTCGAATGACAGAAAATCTATCGAATAGTGTTGTTATTTGCGAAAATTTTTTACCCATTGGAATTGTAACTCATACCGATATGTGCTCCAAGATAGCAACTGGTGTATTTCCACTTACAATTACAATGAAAACTATTATGTCTTCACCCGTTGTTACAGTTGTTGAAAACGTTTCTTTGGCTGAAGCACAACTTATAATGCTAAAAAACAATGTTACCCATTTGTGTGTAACTCTTGATGGAACCGATAAATCTGCTGTTAAAGGTGTTATTTCCGAACATGATTTAATTATTGCTCAAGCAAATAATCCAGGGGTTTTAATCAAAGAGATAAAAAGAGCTACAAGCGCAAAGGATCTAAAACATCTTAGAGATCGATTAACTGAATTAATCCAAAATTCAATTCAAAAAAATATTCCTCTTTCAAATATAAACAATATTGCCAGTGAAATTAATTCAGCTATATTAAAACGTTCCGTTGAATTATCAATATTAGACTTGGGATCACCCCCTGCTCGATTTGTCTGGATGAGCATCGGTAGTCAGGGTCGAAAAGAACAATTATTACTAACTGATCAAGATAGTATGTTGATATTTGAAGATGTTACACCTGACAAATATAGAGATGTGAGGGATTATTTTTTAAAATTAGCCAAACGAACAACTGCAATTCTTGAAAAAGTGGGATATGAATTATGTCCAAATGGTCATATGGCAAGCAATATGCTTTGGTGTAAATCACTAACAGACTGGACTAAACAATATGACAACTGGATGAATACTCCAGGTGAAAACAGCAATGATTTAAGTAGTATTTTCTTTGATTTAGAACTTATTTTTGGTGAGAAAAAAATATTTGAAGTTATTGAAAATGTAATTTCTAAAAATTTAGAACATAATGTTTTGTTTTTTGATTTTTTAGGCAACGATGCTTTAAGAAAAAATGCACCTCTTACTTTCTTTAAAAAATTCGCTGTAGAAGAAGAAGAACCTAACAAAAATAAATTTGATATAAAAACCAAAGCTTTAATGCCTCTTATAGATGGTGCGAGGTTATTTGCACTACATTTTAATATAAAAGCACTAAACAATACATACTTACGATTCAAACAACTAGCTATTATTGATAATAAAAATTCAGATATCTATTTAAACTGTGCGGATGCTTTCCTAACATTATCTAAATTTAGAGTAAATGAAGGCTTGAAAAATGAAAATTCTGGCCAGTTTATCAATTTAGAAGAATTGTCTAAACTAGATAAAGAAAAATTAAAAAATGCTTTAGCTCCAATGAAAGAACTGGAAGAATTAATTAAAAGTAATTTCAAACTTACTCAATTCTCATAATTATGCTCGACTGGTTAAAAAACATAAATAAAGAATATCCTGATTTTTGGAAAACTTACTTAGCTAAGTTTGAACATAAATCAAACCGTTTTGTTGTTTTTACAACTGAAACTTCAGGATTGAACCCAGAAAAAGATGTAATCTTATCCATAGGTTCTTTCGCTATAATAAATGACTGCATACAAATTGGAGATAGTTTTGAAACTATTCTATTGCAATACAAATACTTTCATGATAATGGTTTATCTAATGAATTTATTTTAGAAAGCAAAATGAAGAAACTCAGTGAGCCTGAAGCAATACAATCATTTATAGATTATATTGAAAATGCTGTTCTAATAGGACATCATGTTGATTTTGATGTAGATATGATTAATAGTGCATTAACAAAATTGGGATGTGGTCGATTAAAAAATGAAGCATTAGATATAGATGTTATGTATCGCAAATTAATGGAAATTAATGATAAAGAATTTTCACTTGATGAATTATCAGCTATTTTTAAACTTCCAAAATACTATCGAAATTCACCTGCAGAAGATGCATACACTATTGCATTGTTATTTTTAAAATTAAAAAAAAGGTTGGGTATAAAATAATGTTTAGAAAATTATCTTAAAGTAATTATTCTTTGAAAACGTCCGTGATGACTAATTGAAACAGGTTTAATTGAATTTGAAGGTAAATCAAAAATAAAAGGAATTCCATTTTCTTTCTTTATGTTTTCAAAGTTCTCTAAAGTAATAATGTTATCTAATAATTCAAGCCTAGAAACAGCAATTGAATAAATATAAGAATCTGTTATTTGCGTTTGTGTATAAAATACAAAATCACCAATCGAAACTATTCCTGAGAATTCATCTTCAAAATGACACTTTAAGCGCAAAGGAAAATAACCGCTAATTCCTGTTTCGCGATTATAAATTTTATACGATGACTCTTTTCTAGTCCATAAATTCCAAACCATTTGTTCTGGATTGGAATCATTATGAATTAAATTTTGTTCTTCCTGAGTAAAAATTTTCTCCAAATAACCTTTTCTTCGCCAATTACTTTCTTTTCGAGCTAAAAATAAATCAACAATATCATTGCCTATCATTTTTTCGCCAACTCGATTTCAATAATTTCAATTGCAGTTTTTACATTTGCCATTTTCTCCATTGATTCATTATCAATCATAATATCAAACTTTTCTTCAATATCCAATATCACATCAACTAAATTTGCTGAATTTATTTTCAAATCATTTATAAAAGTAGTTTCTTCTGTTAACGAATCAAATGATTCTTGATCTTGTACATATGGTTTTACAATTTCCTTTAATTGTTCTAATGCAATTTCTCTATCCATATTTATTTTGTATTAAAATTATTATATTTTCATAGTGATTATTAGGTTGTGAATTTTTTAAAAACCACACATCCATTTACATCTCCAAAACCAAAACTAGCTTTCAAAACAATTGTCACCTCTTTTTCAATAAGCTCCATGGGAATTCTAGAAACATCGATTATTGAAGTAATTTCAGGATGTACATCTTCACAATTTCGATTCGGAAAAACATATCCTTTATACAACTGTAATACAGATGCTACACTTTCTATACTTCCTGCCGCAGACAAACAATGACCTACGGTGGATTTCAAAGAATTGATATACGGAAAATCTATTCCTTTACGCCCTAATGCTTCACTCCAATTTGAAATTTCCAAACTATCCTTCGTCGTAGCGGTAAGATGCCCATTAATAGCATCAACATCTTGACCTTTAATTCCAGCATTTGCCATGGCTTTCTGAATGCATTTTTGAACCGCAACTGGATTTGGTGCTGTTAATGTTCCCAATCCTCTTTGTCCTCCAGAATTTAAGGCCCCTCCTAAAACTTCTGCATATATTCTAGCTCCTCTTGCTAAAGCAGTTTCTAAATCCTCTAAAACCAATGACCCTGCTCCACTGGCTGGAACAAATCCCGAAGCACTGGCAGACATAGGCCTTGATCCTGTTTCTGGTGAATCATTATGTTTGAAAGTACAAACTCGCATTGCATCAAATCCTCCCCAAATATAGGGTCCAGAATCACTTGTACTACCTGCTAAAATTCTCTTGGCTTGTCCCGATTTTATGCGGTCATAAGCCATAATTATACTTTCAGCCCCTGTTGTACAGGCTGAAGAATTAGTTGTAACTTGATTACCCAAGCCCAATTTACCTGCTAAATAGGCACTTATACCACTATTCATCGTTTGAATAACACTTGTGCTTCCTAAATTTCGGGTTTTAAAATCATCAATCTTATATATGCTTTCTCTAAATTTTTCTATCCCAGATGTTCCTGCTCCAAAAATAGTTCCACTATCCCAATCAGGATCGTCTCGTATTTCCATTGATAAACCTGCATCTTTCCAAGCATCGATTCCAGCGATAACACCATATAAAATACCTGTCGCATTGAAATTTTTAAGCTCTAATTCAGTAAAATAGTGCAAAGCCAATTCATTTAAAACAACAGGCATTCCAGCTATTTGACAGGAAAATTTCAATCTTTCTAATTCCTCAAAATGTCTGATTCCAGAAATACCGTTTTTTACAGCATGTTCAAACGCATCCAGTCCCACTCCATTTGGAGCTACTATACCAAGACCTGTTATGACAACTCGATTTTTCATTTTATTTGTATTTTAAATCACCATTCCTGAGATTGTCCCACTGCAAACTATTTCTTTTTTCTCATTTTGCATACTCACTTTGCATTTCAATTTTCCAAATCTAAAATAGATTTTTCGAGAATGAACAGTTACTTTTTCATTCGGAAAAACAGGTTTTAAAAATTCTATTTCTGTTGATGTTAAAGCCATTAAAGTATTTTTATTAACTTTTTCATTTAATAAAAATACACCCAAGCAAACCAATCCTATTTGAGCCATCACTTCGATCAAAATAACTCCTGGTGTAACTGGATTATCTTTAAAATGCCCTTTATAAAAATCCAAATCAGCATCAAAAGTATATTCCCCTTCTACACCATTTTCATCAATTTTGATGATTTTATCCACAAACAAAAACGGTTTGGAATATGGCAATTTTGAAATTATATCAATTTTTTCCATTCAAATATTATAAAAAAACTAAAACTGCAACAAAACCCGTTGAGCTGAGAACCCAGGTCCAAAACTCAACATCAAACCCTTAGAGCCTTTTTCTAGTTTTTTATCCATAAAACGTTCTAAAACATACAATACAGTTGCACTTGACATATTTCCATAAAGCTTCAAAACTTCTTTAGTGTCATCAATATTTTTACCATATCCCGAAAAGAGATCCTCCACAATTTGAACAATTTTTTTTCCACCGGGATGAAAAATTAAATGATCTATATCTTCTATTTCCAAATTGTTCTTTTTCAGGAAAGGATGAATAATATCTTCAAAATGAGAAGCAATAGTCTCTGGCACTCCAATATCCAAAATCATTTGCAAACCTGAATTCGTCAATTTAAAACCCATCATGTGAATATTATCATAAAAATGATACATCTCTTCAGCCAAAATCTCAGGTCCTTCCTCCTCTTCAACCGAGGAAAGCAAAACACAAGCCGCACCATCACCAAAAATAGCCGCACTTACTATGTTTGCCATCGAATAGTCATCTAATTGAAAAGTAGCCGTAGGACTTTCAACCGCAATAATCGCTGCTCTTTTTCCGGGATTGGCTTGAAGAAAGTTCTTGGCATAAATAATTCCAGAAATTCCTGCCGCACAACCCATTTCGGTAACAGGCAATCGTATAATATCCTGTCGCAATTTTAAACTATTAATCAGATAAGCATCTAACGAAGGAATCATAATTCCCGTACAACTCACAGTGATGATATAATCCAAATCCTCCGGTAACCATTGCGCTTTTTTTAAAGCTTTTTCCAAAACTTTTTCACCCAAATCAATCACCTCTCGAACATAAATATCATTTTTGGCTTCAAACGATGCGCTTTCAAAAACTTCTATCGGATCCATAATCGAATATCGTTTATCAACGGCTGCACCCTCAAATATTTTCTTTACTTTTCGAATAAAACGTTCCTCCTGCCCTTCTAACCAAACATCCAAAAATGGAAGAATTTCCTCTGTAGTCCTTGAATACTTAGGCAATTGCTTGGCAACACATTTTATTTTTACACTCATTATTTTATTTTGAAGCTATTATTTTTAAATTCAATAATCAACACTAAAATTTCTCTACAATCCATTGGTAACGAAAAGCCCATTTCCATTGGATACTAAACTTTTTAAACCTTAACTCTTCAGAAAAGGCAATCAGTTCTTCTCTTTTAAACCCTCTTAATATAGATACCAAACCATCATTTCGCGACATTTTATTCAGTCTAAAAACAATACAAAACCCTTGAAATAATCGATAAGCTATGCTACTTCTTTGCAAATCATTCACCACAAAACCAATACTTGAATTTTTGTTAAACAAAGCTAGTAATTTAATAATTTCATCGTTTTTAAAATGATGTAAAGTCAAAGTACACAATATTATATCGCATTTTAATTCATTAAAAGATTTACTAAAAATATCTTCACACCTATACTTTATATTTGGATAATTTACTGACAAATCTATTGCATAATTTACAGTAAAATGATTAGCATCAACCCCAATCAGATCTAAATTCAAATTAGCACTTAAACCGAAATCAGCTAATTTTCGCAACATATCTCCATTCCCGCAACCAACATCTACAATTGTGATAGTTCCTAAATGTGGAACTTTTTTAAGCAATTTGCGAACCCCTCTCAAAGTCAATTGATTTCCTCCTAACAAATGGTTTATAGAAGCAATTTTATCCAGCGCCTCTTTTAATTCGTCTCCTTCTAAATCAAAATCATCCATGATTTCAGGGTCGTCTGTTCTGTTTTGTGTATCTACAAGCACTAATTTTAAATTATTTCAGATTAAACGCTATAGTTCTTATTTATTTTGGAAGGGCATGACTATTGCAATTGTTATTAAAATTAATCATCCAACCGTAATTAACTTGCCGTGTGTTTGTTTAATAATGACTGGTATTAAAAACGGAAATTTAATCATTATCCTCATCAATAACTTGTAAAATTTTTGTTTTTGCAGTATAAATGTTAAAACACGTCCCATTTTCAACCTTTTTTTAAAATTAACATTCCATTCTCGAATATATCTTTCTTCCAATTCTTTTCTAGATTTGATTGTACCAAAAGAGAATTTCCCTACCAATTCAGATACTATCTTAGCACTGTGAATCGCCATCGCCATTCCGTTTCCACACAGAGGATGAATGAGACCCGCACTATCACCGATCATCAAAATATGATTTTCTACCATCTCTTTTTTATCAAATGACACCTGACTAATCGACAATGGAGTTTCAAAAAGAATTTTACTTCTTGCAAAAATCAATTTCAGATGCGGATTCTTAACTACAATTTGATTTTGAAAATCCTCAATATTTTTAAATCTTTTAAAAGATTCATAACTAGCCAAATAACAAATATTTATAGTGTCATTTTCAACTTTTGAAACCCCACAATACCCCCCTTCAAAATTATGCAAACCCACCAAATCATCTGGAAATTCTCCCGAATAATGAGCTTTTACAGCTAACCAATGTGATTTTTTTTGAACAAATGACCGTTTTAATTTCTGGTCAATAGTGGATCTTTTACCAAAAGCGCCAATTACAATCGAAGAGACGAAAATCCCACTGCTTAAAGTTGAAATTGTAAAACTATCTTTTTCATAAATAACATTATCAACACTATCCTTTATGATTATACATCCATTTTCGATGGCTTTTTTACATAAAAAAGCATCCAAAGCAAATCGGCTAACGCCAAAACCCCCGAGCGGTAGACCACAATTGACTTTAGTTCCATCTGCAGTTGAAAACTCCAGTTTCGAGATATGAGTAGGATTTAAATCGGATATATTTAGCGATAGCCAATCCAAATAAGGAAGTATTTCATTTGAAACATATTCTCCGCAAACTTTATGTTTTGGATATTCATTTTTTTCGAACAAAATGACTTTTAATCCAATTTTAGTCAAATGTATGGCAGCTGTAAGTCCAGCCAAACCTCCTCCGATAATAACAATCTCTTTAGAATCATTCATAGAAAAGTCATTTTTATGACAATTAATCTTCAATCTTTGGTGAAAATACACAAATGTTATCTGAAAAACGAATTGAAGTAGTAATTTTACAAGAAAATAATAATCTAAAAAATTAAAATTTTGGAATTTGTTTTTTGATTTTTCAAGTCCTATATTTGCTTTCGAATAAAAAACCTATGGAACAATTTGTAGTATCGGCACGTAAATACCGTCCACAAACATTTAAAGATGTGGTGGGACAAAAAGCAATTACCAACACACTACTCAACGCCATAGAAAACAACCATTTAGCTTCTGCGCTTTTATTCACAGGACCTCGTGGTGTTGGAAAAACAACTTGCGCCCGTATTTTGGCTCGAAAAATCAATCAGCCTGGATACGATGATCCTACTGAAGATTTTGCTTTTAATGTATTCGAACTAGATGCTGCTTCCAACAATTCAGTAGATGATATTCGAAATTTGATCGATCAAGTTCGTATTCCTCCACAAACCGGACAATACAAAGTATATATTATTGATGAGGTTCATATGTTGTCTTCGGCAGCTTTTAATGCTTTTTTAAAAACATTGGAAGAACCGCCAAAACACGCCATATTTATATTGGCAACCACCGAAAAACACAAAATTATTCCAACGATTTTATCGCGTTGTCAAATATTTGATTTCAAAAGAATTACCGTAAAAGACGCTAAAGAACATCTTGCTGATGTCGCTACAAGTCAAGGCGTTGCTTTTGAAGATGATGCGCTTCATATTATTGCCCAAAAAGCAGATGGTGCGATGCGTGATGCTTTGTCTATTTTTGATAGAGTGGTTTCTTTTTGTGGCGATAACCTAACTCGTCAAGCGGTTACCGAAAATTTAAACGTTTTAGACTACGAAACCTACATCAACGTCACCGATTTAATTCTGGAAAATAAAATACCAGACTTATTGATGGCTTTTAATGATATTTTATCCAAAGGTTTTGATAGCCATCATTTTGTATCAGGATTAGCAACTCATTTTAGAGATTTATTGGTAAGCAAAACGCCTTCGACACTTGTATTGCTTGAGGTTGGAGAGCAAGCACAAAAAATGTACGGAATTCAAGCACAAAAATGCAGTCAAGAGTTTCTGTTAAAAGGAATCGAAATTGCCAATGATTGTGATTTAAAATACAAAGCCAGTCAAAATCAACGACTACTTGTCGAGCTTTGTTTGATGCAACTAGCCTCTATCACTTATGATGGAGAAAAAAAAAAGTTGAGCAATTTATAATTCCGCCTACTTATTTTAGAAAAGTTGCAGATTATTCCATAGCCGAAATTTCGAAGGAAAAAGTTCAAACTCCAATTGCAACCGAAGTAAATGCAAAGGAAATTTCAAATAGCGAAATCTCAAAACCCGCAGTTTCAATAGCAGAAAAACCAAAAGCTCAACATACTGAAACACCTAATATTCCCAATAACGAAACTAAATTTTCAGCTTTATCGCTTTCCAGTATCCGAGCCAAAAAGGCATTAGAAGAAAATTTAAAAGGATTTGTCAAAACAGACAATACAGCCACATTGCCTACAGAACCTTTCTCAGAAACAGAAATGCTTCTACAATGGACAAAATACGCACAAAAACTTGGCGAAAAGGGATACAAAATAATGGAATCCTTACTTTTAATCAATGATCCAAAACTTAATGGTGCCAATATTACTTTTGAACTACCTAATGAGGGCTCTAAAATAGATTTTGAAAGCGAAATGATTGGACTCTTGGGACATTTACGCGGCCATTTACACAATCACAATATCACTATAGAAGTAAATGTAAACGAAAGTATCGAAATCAAAAGAAGCTTCACCGACCAAGATCGCTACAACAGATTTCTAGAAATCAACCCAAATATTGAATTACTGAGAACTACTTTTGGTTTGGATTTAGATGCATAAAAAAAGGATAGAAATGAAATTTTTCTATTACAAAATGTTATTTTTATATCAATTAACAACAAACTATAACGTTATTTTTAAACTTTACTAACAATTAAAAAAACTAAAAATGGAGAATAAACTAGCAAATCCTGCACCCTTAGGCCTTTTGGGTTTTGGAATGACCACAATTTTATTGAATATTCATAATTTGGGTTTCTTTCCCGTCAGTGCTGTAATCATATCGATGGGTATTTTTTATGGCGGATTGGCCCAAATAATAGCCGGAATATTGTCATTCAAAAACGGAAAAACATTTGCAGGAACTGCTTTTGTCTCATATGGTTTTTTCTGGATTTCCCTAGTGGGTATTTGGCTTTTTCCAAACACCGGTTTTGAAATGGCCGGCACAACGCCAGCTCCTTTCTTCGGATGCTATTTAGCCATTTGGGGGATTTTTACCGCATTTATGTGGTGGGGAACTTGGGGCGGCAGTAAAGTACAGCAATTTGTTTTCCTTTCATTAACCATTTTATTTTTCCTTTTGGCGGTATCAAAATTCACTGGAAGCGAAACCATCACAGTCATTGCTGGAGGTCTTGGCATAATTTGCGGAAGCAGTGCTTTTTACCTCGCAATGGCCGAACTTTTGGAAGAAGTAAAAAACAAAAGAGTTTTACCTTATTAATATACAGTTCTTCAATACTATACAAAAGGCTCCAAACAATCATTCGTTCGGAGCCTTTTTCAGTTTAAATTATATAAATATTATTTAATGATTCTTAATTTGGGCGAGTCCCTTCGTAAAAACTTCGGGTCGTGCTGTTCGTTCCCGCTTTTTTTGATCCCGTAAAAAAACGGCATCAAAAAAGAGCTCCACTTCCATCACTCTCGCAAAAACTGCATATAACCTATTCTCGTTTTAACCCAGAATCCGCATTAGACTTAGTAGCGAAACTAAATTATTCAATAAAAGCAAGAGCTCACGGACTATTTTTGAAGAAGGAATACTTTTGTATTTTGAATTTAAAAATAGGAGTAAGTTCTTGGTTTTGAAGAAGAATTTAGTTGTAGTAGATTTCTAATGCGGAATCTGGGTTTAATTAAAATGTATCAATATCCAAATCCCAATTTAACGCATTGCTGTGCCACAATTGACCTTGAGAAACTTGCAAAGGGCAGTCAAAATTATTAGTATATAATGCACCTGTTCCCAATCCTTGCGGCATCGAATTGTTAAGCAAAAAAGTCCATTGCGCGATAGCATTCAAGCCAATATTACTTTCCAATGCAGAGGTTATCCACCATCCAATATTAAGCTTTTCAGCCAAGGTAATCCACTCTTGAGTACCGCGGAATCCACCCACAAAACTAGGTTTCAAAATGATGTATTGAGGCTTTATTTTGAGTAATAATTCTTCTTTTTCAGCAACTGTAAACACGCCTATTAGTTCTTCGTCCAAAGCAATAGGAAAAGGAGTGGTTCTACATAGCTCTGCCATACTGTCAGTGTTGTTTTTTCGAATAGGTTGCTCTATACTATGTAGTTTAAATTCAGTTAGTTGATTTAATCTATATAAAGCTTCATTCGAATCAAAAGCACCGTTAGCATCGACTCTTATTTCTACTTGCTCTGGACTGAAATGTTGCCGAATATAACGCAATAATTGCAATTCTTTATCGAAATCTATGGCACCAATTTTGAGTTTAATGCATCGAAATCCATCAGCTAATTTCTCCTCGATTTGTTGCTTCATAAAAGTGGCTGAACCCATCCAAACCAATCCATTTATAGCAATCGATTTTGTACCGTTTGTGAAGTCTGATGGAAAGAGTAAAAAAGGATTTTTACTAGCCAAAGACTGGAATGCCATTTCGACTCCAAACTGTATGGATGGAAACTCTAACAAGGCCTCCCAAAGTTGATCTTTACCAAGATGAATATTAGCACACGTCCATTGCAATTTATCTTCATAATCGGGACGGTCGTCAATACTCAACCCTCTCAAAAGACCACACTCTCCTATTCCCTTTTTACCGTCTTGCTCCAAAACAATAAACCAAGTTTCTTTTTCGGTCATCACTCCACGAGAAGTTCCGGATGGGCGTTTGAAATTTAATATGTATTTGTGGTAGGTTGCTTTCAAAGTGAATAGTGAATAGTGAATGGTGAATGGTTAATAGTGAATGGTTAATAGTGATTGGTGAATGGTGAATGGTAAAACAAATGTAATGTTAAGTGAGTTTCTTAAATTTTAAATAAGAAATTCCAATTAATAAAATTCCAAAAAGGATTATAAAAAAAAACAAGTATGTTGGCCATTCATTAAAAATAAACATTTTAAAGTTTAAAATTATTCCAACTGAAAAAACAAAAAATCCTATATATAGTATGAATAAATTTATTTTTTTTTATGATTTATTATTTAATCTTTCCATACTATTTACAATGCAAAACCAAATAAACTAATTACTCCAGTAATTTCAATACTCTTTCAAAATCTTCACTCTGAATTCCCGCTTTTTGAAAAGCCTTGAAATCCTGTTCCGTTTTTTGAACCCAACTCAAACTATCAGTAACGTTTTGATTTTGGTATTTCTTGTATATTTTTTTGGCTTCTTTGTAATTGTCATTTAACAAATAGGCATGCGCCAAATTCAATTGCAACAACAACTCTGTACTATCGAGTTTTTCACCGTCTTGAAGATACTTTAATGCTTTTCCGTATTGTTTGGTCAACAGATAACAGCTTCCAATTGCACTATAATCTAATACCGTAGCTTTACCATCGTTTACAATTACCCCTAATTTTTCAATTGCATCCCCATATTTGGCTTTTTTTATCAAAAGCGAAGCTTGATTACGCAAATCAGAATAAACTGCATTAGAAGTACTTGTTTCGCCAAAACAACTGCTTCCTGAATCTTTAAAAGCTTTGGATCGCTCTACTGTCAATAGCTTTTGAAACTCCTGATATTTGTACTTCGTTTGAATTTTATCCAAAACACAAACGCAAAAATCATCAGAATTAACCATTTTTTGAGCCAAGCTGGATGTTTTGCATTGGTCAATAATATTTTTTCGGTTATCCAGACTCCATCCTCGACTTAGTTTTTTATCTACCCAAGGCACAACTTCCAAAATGATTTTTTGGTTCATGATCCAGTTTTTGCTTTCAAAACCAAACCACAACGCATTTCCATTAAGACACTTTGATTTTTCGATTGAAAGACGTTTGGCGTCTTTACTGACTGGTTCGTCCTGAACCAAACAGGATTCCATTGTTTTTCCTGAATCTTTGTATTCTAAAGCCAATTTATCGGATGAAAAAACAGCGTATGTACATTTATCGTCTCCAGATATTTTGGACAAGACAAAAACAGCTCCTGCAGATCCTTGACTGATACCAGTAGGATCGGGAATTGATTTCAGAACCGAAACCAAACTGCCGGCCAATTGCTGATTTTCATCCAAAAGAGTGATTCTATAAACAATTTCGGTAGTTCCAAGGGGTAAATCTTCGGTTTTTATGACGATTCGGTCTCTGGCGGAAACCTTGATTTCTTTGGTTGTCGATCTGTCTTTGTCCCAGTAACCGTCTTGTTGAGCAAATGCAAATGTTGTAAATAGAAGTGTAATGAAAGAAAGAAGCTGCTTGGTCATTATTAAAAAGTTAATCTGGTTTTAGAAAAATGATCTTGAAATCCGGTATGCCCTAGCCCTGATAGTAGTGAAAATCCTTGTGAGCCGGGGTTCGGCTCACAAGATTGAAACGAATAGCAGGAAATAGCTCCTAATTATTATAATTCGATAAAACTTCCGATTTCGAGCAACATCAAGTCTTTTCCTTTATCGAAGAATTTTTTGATGGCTTGCTCGTGATTGATTTCGATATAACCAAAAGTATCGTAGTGAATACCAAGAATTTTATCGCAGGCCACAAAATCGGAGGCAATAATGGCATCCTCAATATCCATTGTGAAGTTATCTCCTATTGGCAAAATCGCCAAATCGAGTTGGGTTCGCATCGGAATCAATTTCATATCCATAGTAAGCGCGGTGTCGCCAGCAATGTAAATGTTTTTGTGTTCGCCCTCGATTACAAAACCACCTGGATTCCCGCCATACGTTCCATCCGGAAAAGAACTGGAGTGAATCGCGCTTACATATTTTAGTTTTCCAAAATCAAAATTCCAGCTTCCACCGTGATTCATTGGGTGTGTTTGAAATCCTTTTTTACCGTAATAACCAGCAATTTCAGCATTCGAAACAATCACCGCATTGGTTCTTGACGCAATGTATTCGACATCGAGAATATGATCACCGTGAGCGTGTGTTAAAAGTATAAAATCAGCTTTCAGATCGTTAATATTGATATGTGACGCCTTTGGATTGGCCGAAATATAAGGGTCTACAAGAATGTGTTTGCCACTAACTTCGATTCCCAAAGAGGCGTGACCGTAGAATGTTATTTTCATTTTAGTATACGTTTAAAAATGTTAGAAAATACTACTTTGATTATTTTTTGAAATTACTTATCGTCCTCCCAAGAAAACATTAACAAAAATATCCGAAATCAAAGAAATCATGCATACCGATAATAATATCGAAAGTAAAAAGGTGCTCAACGCTACTTTCTTTAATTCGGGATCTAATAATTTTGGATCTTGATTTTTGGATACTGTAATTAAATGTTTTGTTAACGGAATGTATGCCAATAAAAACAGGTATTGATCAAAACGAAAATCGCTTAATATCGCAAATGCAACTACCGAAATCATAGCGGAAACAATTAGGAAATAATGATATTTTTTGGCTTTTTCGGCACCCATTTTTACCACAACAGTATTCTTACCTGCTTTGGCATCAGATGCTTGGTCACGCATATTATTCAGATTTAAAACAGCGACACTCAATAATCCAATTGCCGTAGCTGGCAAAATAAGTATTGAATCCAATTGTTTAGAATACAGAAAATTAACCCCCAAAGTACTTACCAATCCGAAGAATACGAATACAAAAATATCACCATATCCTTTGTACCCATAAGCTGAATTACCAACAGTATACCGAATTGCAGAAATTATAGCCATAATTCCAAGAGCTAAATAGAACAAAGAATACACCAGATTTGTTTCTCCAAAAGCAACATAAATCAAAAACACTGCCGAAAACAAAGTTAATATTGATGTAATTACCAAGGCACGTTTCATTGCTTGGGGTGTTATCACTCCACTTTGTATGGCGCGTTTTGGCCCTACTCTATCCTCATTATCGGTTCCTTTGACACCGTCGCCGTAATCATTGGCAAAATTAGAAAGTACTTGTAACCCTAAAGTTGTTAATAGCGCAAAAGCAAATATTTCCCAATTGAAAACATCAGTTGGTGTCAACACATTATCAGTAGGGTTTGCCAACGCATACATACTTCCTACGATTATTCCAGAAACTGATAATGGTAATGTTCTTAATCTTGCGGCTTCAATCCAGTGTTTCATTATGTTATTTAGTTTGTTTAGTAGTTTAATTTGTTTGATAGTTTAAACAAATACTCATTTTTTTATAAATCTGTATTCTAAAACCTACAATCTTTCCCCCTTCGGGGGTTAGGGGGCTACATCCAATTGCTATCGGAAGTTTCCATTTCGTACAACCAAAGATTGACATATTGTTTTATAGCTGTAAAATTACCCAATTGAAAACTAATATTCCCTCCTGCGGTATACAAAGTTAAGGAACCAATATTGATATTTTTATGCCAAAAGAGTTGAGAAGTTGTAATCGCCTGAATTTTACTGGGTATAATAATTTTATTTGTTACATCCCAAGCACCGCTTTGCAGAATTATAAAATCATCATTAATATAAAGACGATTGTTTTTGAATATAAAAAACTGAATTATTCCAATAAAAACAACAAATAACAACACAAAATAATCAATAGTAGGCAATTCTTCCATTAGCAAATCTCTAACAAAATAAAAGCCCAACATTGGTAATCCGATTGTTAGGAAAACGGAAAAACCAAGTTTTCTAAAATTAGGTTTGAGCATTACTCCTTTTTCGGGAATCTTTTGAAACAATAATTTTAAAATCGCATCTTTTTCCAGTTTGTCACAACCGGGAATTTCGATAGCGAGTTTGTGATCTTCTTTTTCTCCACCAGTTGCTTGTTTGATTTTAAGATGCAGTACATTCAACTTCTTTTGAAAAAAATTCTGAGTTATACTTGTAATTTGAACCTTTTCAGGTTTTAAGATCGTACTTTTAGTATTCAACAAGCCATAAGAAAGCAATAACGATCCTTTTTGCCGCGCAATTTTATAATCAAAATAGGTAAAAATTGTTTTAACCAAATTAATAACAATAACAGCCAAAAAGAAAATGATAAAAAATATCAAAAATGCAGTAGCAACTTGGCTTTTATCCACATAATCTTCGATATTTTCATCGTGCAAAACATCTCTTCCAGTTATTTGCTTGATATGATCGAAAAGTGTAAAAAAGAAAGCCAGTAATACAAAAAAGCTTTTTATATAGTTTGAAGTAATTCCAATTTTCAATAAACTTAAAAAACCGATTTTTATAAACGGAGCTTCAGAATGAATAGCTTTATCAGTTAAAATTTTATCTGAAATACTAATTGAATCGTCGTTATTTGGAACCTTTTTATTTTCATTCTCTAATAAACGAGCTTTCAAATCTAAAGCCAATTCATGTGAAATAGCTCTGATATCTCCTTCTTTTTTATTGGAGCCAGCCGTATCTACAGCCAATTCATAAACACCTACCAATCGCTGTATTAATGACTGATTAATATTTACTTGTTGAATTTTATAAAGTTGTATCGTTGTTTTAGTTTTATTGAAAATGCCTTCCGTTATAATAAACTCCTCATTTTCTTGATCGATATAAAAGGTAAAATTCAAATATTTTAAATAAGAAACAATTCCGATTACAGCAAAAACAGCTATAGTCCCTACCAACAAATACCCTTTATTGATTTGATCAAATTTAAAAATCCAAATCACCAAAATAGGCCATAAAGCTTTGGCATATCCTTGAAGCGAATAAACAAACATTACAAAAATCCCAACAATAGATTGTCTTTGGGGTTCATTGAAATCGGCTCCCATTACAATTGTTTTTGAATTTTACCCATCAAAAGTTGTTTGATATTTTCAGCTTGTTCTTTGGCAATTCCAGGGATTTCTATATCACTGGAACTTCCTCCAGCAGTGAAAATTTGGATTTTTGCCAACCCAAAAAAACGAGAAATTAATCCTTCATGTAAAGCCACGTGCTGTACTCTATTATAAGGAATTACAAGTGTATTGGTAGCAATTATGCCATTTCTATACAAAACGTCATGAGTTCTAAATGCAAAACCTTTTTTCTTAAAACTTATTCTCGAAAAGAAAAGAACCAAAAGTACTAAAACTCCAA